>DFMV01000005.1 GCA_002375765.1 Rhizobiales bacterium UBA3584
GCCAGGTCCAGGCACAGGAAACACCACTTCAAGAGGCCGTCGAGCCGCTTGAAGACCACATTATTTCGCTCGAAGAGTCTCCGGACGGCGAAACCCATGAGGTGGTCGGAGCGCATGGCGAAGAACACGTCACGGGCGTGTTTCCTCCGTTCGATGCGACGACATTTCCCTCACAGCTCTTGTGGCTGGCCATCACTTTTGCCGCGCTCTATTTCGTCATGAAAAAGCTCGCGCTGCCCCGGATCGGCGAAATCCTCGAGGAACGCCGCGACCGTATCGAGGGCGATCTTGCCGAAGCCGAACGGCTTCGCCAGAAGACGGACCAGGCAATTGCCTCTTATGAGGCAGCGCTGGCCGAAGCCCGCTCCAACGCCCACGGCATCGCCGAGGCGGCCCGTGCCGAGAACAAGACCAAACTCGACGCTGCGCGTACCAAGGTGGAAACCAACCTCGCCAAGAAGGTTGCCTCTGCCGAAGAACGCATCGCCGCCACCAAGGCCGAGGCAATGGGGCATGTCGACGAAATCGCTGCGGACACTGCACAGGCGGTCGTCGCCCAACTTATCGGCAAGGTGCCCGTCAAGGCCGCGCGCGATGCCGTTGCCAAGGCCAGCAAGGAGTAGTCCGACATGGAACTCGATGCCACATTCTGGGCCTTTATAGCGCTGCTGATCTTTTTCGGGATCGTGATCTATTTCAAGGTACCGGCCTTCGTCACCAAGGCACTCGACAGCCGCATCGCCAAGATCGAATCTGATCTCGACGAAGCCAAGCGTTTGCGTGAGGAAGCCCAGGCGCTGCTCGCGGAATATGAGCGCAAGCGCAAGGCTGCCGAAAGCGAGGCTGAAGAGATCGTGGCCGCCGCGCAGGAAGAAGCCGAACGCATGACTGCCGAAGCTGAAACAGCGCTCGAGGACATGGTCGCACGCCGTACCAAGGCCGTGGAAGACAAGATCGCCCAGGCAGAGGCCCAGGCTCTTGCAGATGTCCGCGCCCGTTCGGCCGATGTCGCCATTGAGGCTGCTCGCCTCATCCTTGCCGATCAGGTCAAAGATAGTGGTGGTGCGCTTGTCGATCAGTCGATCAAGGACGTAGCCAGCCGACTGAATTGAGCGGCCTTCACGCATTGAATTGCGGGCCCTGCGGGGCCCGTTTTTGTATCAGGATCCAGGAGTGTCCAAATGACTATCGAACGCCTTCATCCCGGCTCTCGCATGAGCCAGGCCGTCAAGCACGGCAATACGCTCTATCTGGCCGGTCAGGTGGCTAAGGACGAATTTGCCACCATCGAAACGCAGACCGCCCAGGTGCTCGAGAAGATGGATGCCCTGCTGGCCGAGGCAGGAACGAGCAAATCCAAGGTGCTGTCAGTGCAGGTTCTGCTGACCAACATCGCCGATTTTGCGGCCATGAATTCGGTCTATGACAAATGGATCGATCCAGCCAATCCGCCCGCCCGCGCCTGCTGGGAGGCCCGACTGGCTTCGCCCAATCTCCGGGTGGAAATCATCGCTGTCGCCGCGCTCGACTAAGGCGGCCAGCGCCAAAACAAAATGGCCTCGGAAACGTTTCCGAGGCCATTTTTTATGTCCAGTCGACCCAACGCCCGTGGTAGTCGGACAGACCGACGGTTTCCTTTTCCCCGCCCGGCCAGACCGTCTGCTTGAGCACGGCACCTGCGGCGTGCCCCTCGGCCTCCATGTACATCCAGACCAGGGGCGTTTCTGCAGTCGCGTTTGCCCCTGCCTGCTCGAAGGCTTGGCTGATGCGATCCTTGGCAGCCTTGGACAGATATTGCCAGACGATGGTGTGGAAAAATACCCGAGCCACGCCCGGCTGCGGTGCTTCGGCGAGCTTGGCGACTACCCAGTCAGCGGCGTCGGCCCGCTCGACCTCGTATGGTCGGGACGCGGCCGCTGAAAGTGCGGCTGAAACGCGGCCAATGCGATTATGTTGATCGGCCCAGATGTAGGCCAGCTGGCGCTCGACGCTTTCGGGCGCATGCGGATCAAGTGGATTGCGGTCGCAACCCTGCCGACTTGCGATCTCCAGCTCGACATCGAGCGAAGGAACATGGCCGCGCCATTCGCTCTCGATATTGACCAGCGCATTGCTGTCGCCCCATTCACGATCATCGCCAAGGGCATAGTGGTAGGTGTCAAAGGCCAGGTTCAGCCCTGCGCTGGCCCCGATCTCATAGAGTGCCAACGGCATTTTCAGCCTTTCGGCAAGCCGCAGGGCCATGCCAAGCAGGGCCGATGAGCGCATGACCTCATTGGTCTGGGGCGGGCTGTCGAGAAAATCATGCAGGAAATCGTCGTGCTTTTCGATTGCCGCCTCGATGGCCTCCCACAGTTGGTCGGGCTTGGCCTCCAGCGGCGGATAGAGCGAAGCAAGCTCACGAGCATTGCCTGAGCGGACCAACGCATGAAGCGCTCCTGCGGCCCGCAGGGCGATGGCATCGGCCCGGGCCGAATCGGGCCAATTCAGTATCCGCGCGCCGAAGCGCGACGAATCAGTCAGCCGTTCGGCCAACAGGTCGCACACAATGGCGGTGAATGGGGAGCCCAGACTTCGGCAGGCCTCGGCTTGAAACCGGAAGGTCTCAAGCACGTGGGGGTTCATATTCGACATTGACGCCCTCCGACTAGTACCGTCGAAGTTTAAGGGGTTTGGCGTGCCGATCAAAGGTGTTTTTGCCTCCCCGCGCATGACGGGGAGGCGGGATAGTTATTGCGCGGCTTCAAGTGCGTCGTCTGGCGCGATCCATTTCAGGCGTGGCTGGCGGGCCGCACGGGTCTCATCGAGCCGGCGCAGGGGAGCGCGTGTCGGGGCGGATGTGAAGCGTTCCGCATTCCCCGAGCGCGCGTCCTCGGCCAGTTCGCGCATTGTCATAACGAACGCATCGAGGGTCTGGAGCGACTCGCTTTCGGTGGGCTCAATAAGCATGGCGCCATGCACGACCAGCGGGAAATACATCGTCATGGGGTGAAACCCCTCATCGATCATCGCCTTGGCAAAATCGAGAGTGGAAACGCCGGTGCCCTTTAGAAACTCATCATCAAACAGTGCCTCGTGCATGACCGGCTGCCCATTGAAGGGCGCAGAGAACAGATCTTCGAGCCGTGCCTTGAGATAGTTGGCATTGAGCACAGCATCACGCGCCGCCTGCGCCAGCCCGTCGGCGCCGTGGCTGAGCATATAGGTCAGGGCGCGCACATACATGCCCATCTGGCCATGGAAGGCCGTCAGGCGTCCGAAGGCGCTGCCCTCGACGTGCTCGACAAGATCGATCCCTTCCCCATCCTTGCGCAGGAAGGGAACCGGCGCAAAGGGCGCGAGCGCTTCGGACAGGACAACCGGCCCGGCGCCCGGTCCACCGCCGCCGTGGGGCGTCGAAAATGTCTTATGCAGGTTGATATGCATGGCGTCGATGCCCAGATCGCCCGGACGCACCACGCCCATGATGGCGTTGAAATTGGCGCCGTCGCAGTAGAAATAGGCTCCGGCCTCATGAACGGCCGCCGCAATCTCGATGATCTGGGATTCGAACAGGCCGCACGTGTTGGGATTGGTGAGCATGATAGCCGCGACATCGCCCGACAGCGCCGCCTTGACCGCCTCGACATCGACCGTGCCGTTGTCATTGGCATCAATGGATTTGACCGAATAGCCAAGGAATGCCGCTGTCGCCGGATTGGTGCCATGGGCGCTTTCGGGGACGAGCACGATCTTGCGGTGCCCCTGCCCTTTTGCCGCATGGGCCGCCTTGATGGCCATCATGCCGCACAACTCACCATGCGCGCCGGCCTTGGGGGAAAGCGCAACGGCAGCGGTGTTGGTCAGTTCCATCAGCCAATGGCTAAGCTCTGCCATAACACCGAGCGCGCCCGATACCGTGGAGACCGGTTGCAGAGGGTGGATGTCGGCAAATCCGGGCAACCGGGCCATCTTCTCGTTCAGCCGGGGATTGTGCTTCATGGTGCACGAGCCGAGCGGATACATCCCCGAATCGATGGAATAATTGCGGCGCGACAGACGCACATAATGGCGCATGGCTTCGGGTTCGGTAAGGCCGGGAAGATCCAGCTCGCTTTTACGGCGCAGACCACCGAGACGGTCTTCGGGCACCTCGATATCGGGCAAGTCCACACCTGAGTGGTCGCGGTCGCCGATCTCGAACAGAAGCGGTTCGGCCGGGAGCAGAGCGGCAGGCCCTGAACCGAGAGAGCCGGTTGCGGCGCCTGGAGTGGTGGGGCGACCCTGTGTGTTCATGCTCATGCGATTTCTCCCTTGAGCGCACCGACAAGCGCTGTGATATCGGCGTCGGTCGTCAATTCGGTTGCGGCCAGGATCAGAAGATTTTCGACATCGGGCTTGCCCGGTTCGAGGCGCGAAACCGGCAGGCCGGCGAGAATGCCTTTGGCGGCCAGCGCTTCGACCACGGGTGCGGCGGGTGATGGGAGACGGACGGTCATTTCGTTGAAGAAGGTCTTGTTGAGCACAGCGATCCCCGCGCCCTGCAAAGCATCGGCCAGCGCAATGGCGCGCGAGTGATTGAGCTTTGCGAGCCGCGTCAGCCCTCGCTCGCCCAACAGCGAGAGATGGATGGTGAACGCCAGAGCGCACAGGCCAGAGTTGGTACAAATGTTGGAAGTCGCCTTTTCACGGCGAATATGCTGTTCGCGCGTCGAGAGCGTCAGGACGAACCCGCGCTCGCCGTTGGCATCTACGGTCTCCCCGCACAACCGACCCGGCATCTGGCGCACGAATTTTTCGCGGCAGGCCAGAAGTCCGACATAGGGGCCACCAAAGGTCAATGGATTGCCCAGCGACTGCCCCTCTGCCACCACGATATCGGCGCCGAGCGCGCCCGGCGCCTCAAGCAGGCCCAGGGAGATGATTTCGGTGACAACAACGATCAGCAATGCGCCCTTTTCATGGGCTGCTTCAGCCAGCGCCGAGACATTGCGAAGGTGGCCGTAAAAATCGGGGGTCTGGATGACGATGGCGGCGGTATCGTCATCAATGTGATCGACGATATCGCCCTGCCCTTCCGGCGAGGGCGCAAGGCATTCGAGCCCTTCTTCCCCCGAGAGGTAGGTTACAACCGTGTCGCGGTATTGCGGGTGCAGGCCGCCCGAGAGGAAGACCTTGTTCTTTTTCGTGATGCGCCGCGCCATCAGAACGGCCTCGGCCGTCGCCGTCGATCCGTCATACATCGAAGCGTTGGCCACATCCATGCCGGTCAGGTTTGCGACCTGGGTCTGGAACTCAAAGAGCATCTGGAGCGTGCCCTGCGAGATTTCCGGCTGGTATGGCGTGTAAGCGGTGAGCCATTCCGAGCGCTGAATCAGATGATCGACGGTGGCAGGAACGTGGTGGCGATAGGCGCCCGCGCCCACAAAGAACGGGCCGTCTCCTGCAGCGTGGTTGGCCCTTGCCAGCCCCCGCATATGGGCCTCAACCGCAAACTCGGGCTGATGGTCGGGCAGGTCCGGACTGAACGTGCCCAGAACCGATTTGGGTACCGCGGCAAACAGATCATCGATGGAAGACGCGCCGATCGTGGCCAGCATGTGCTGACGGTCGGCGGCAGAATGGGGGAGATAGCGCATCGCGGCTCCGGTTCAGATCGATAAGGGTCAGGCCGTATGATCGGCGTAGGCGGCTTCGTCCATGAGGCCCTCGAGTTCGGCCTCATCGGACAATTCGAGCTTGAAGATCCAGCCGCCGGCGGCCGGGTCGGAATTGATGAGACCGGGTTCGTCGGACAGTGCGTCGTTGATTTCCGTCACGGTTCCGGAAACTGGGGCGTAGATTTCCGAAGCGGCCTTTACCGATTCAACGACGGCGACTTCCTCGCCCTTCTTGAAACTGGCGCCGACTGCGGGCAATTCGACGAACACGATGTCGCCGAGCTGTTCCTGGGCGAAGCTGGAAATACCGACCGTGCCGATCTTGCCTTCGGTGCGGACATATTCGTGGTCGGTGGTGTAACGGGTGGTCATGGTGAGGTCCCCTCTGGATCAGGCCGGTTTGCGGTAATAGCGCTGTGGAACGAAAGGCATCTTTGCAATGGTGCCGGAAATTGGCTTGCCGCGCACCATGGCGGTTACGGGCGCACCTTCTTTGGCGATGTCGGCTGGCACATACCCCATGGCGATGGACGCCTGCGCCGTTGGGGCAAAAGTGCCCGAGGTGATCCGACCGATGACCGTGCCGCCGGCGTCGACCAGTTCAGCGCCCTCGCGAACGGGCTGGCGGCCCTCAAAGCGGATCCCCACGCGCTTCTCTCGAGCGCCGTTGGCCAAACGCGCAAGGACGGCATCGGAGCCGGTAAAGCCGCCCTCGGTGCGGCGGCGTTTTCCGATGGCAAACAGCAGGCTGGCGGAAACCGGATCGACCGTGTCGGTCATGTCGTGGCCGTAGAGACAGAGCCCGGCTTCAAGCCGCAGGCTGTCGCGCGCGCCAAGTCCGGCCGGCTCAACCAGCGGGTCGGCCATCAGAAGATCGAACAACGCGGGCGCGTCCTCATTGGCAACTGAAAGCTCAAATCCGTCTTCGCCGGTGTAGCCCGAACGCGAGACGTTGACCGCGATGTCGCCAATGAGTGTGGGACCGGCCTGCATGAACCCCAGCGTTTCGGTGATTCCGGAGTGTATGGCGAGCACTTCTGCTGCGCGCGGTCCTTGCAGCGCGATGAGCGAAACATCGTCACGCAAGTCAAATGCCACGTCCGCAGGCGCCTTGGCGCGGATAAAATCGAGATCGTGATGCTTGCGGGCAGCGTTGACCACCATGTACATCACCCCGCCGGGCTCCTGGCCTTCAGCGGGCCGGGTGATGATAAGGTCGTCCTCGATGCCACCCTCTTCGTTGAGCAGCACTGTATAGCGCATCTGGCCGGGCGCCAGGGATCTCAGATCGGCGGGCGTCAGAGCCTCAAGGGCCGCGATTGTCGTGTCGTGATCGGGCCCGGTTATGACCACTTGCCCCATATGCGAGACATCGAAAAGGCTCGCCGCTTCCCGTGTATGATTGTGCTCGGCCACGATGCCGGCATACTGGACGGGCAGCGCATAGCCGCCAAATTCGACCATCCTGCCGCCGGCGGCAATGTGCCGGTCGTAAAGCGCCGTTTTGAGTAGGTCGGTCTGGGCCCCTGCGGCCATATCGGTCTCTCCGGTTACGCGATGGACGGCACCACACAACGACGCATTGGGAAATGCATCGTAACGTAGTGCCCCCTCTGTCGGTCAACCTGAGAGATTTCCCGGGCGGCTTGCTTGCCACAAGACCCGGCTACACCCGTCGGTGGGAAGCTTGTGCTTCCGCTTTCCAGAGTTTTGGTCCGAACCCAGTCTGCATGACGCAGTTTGTGTCCTACCTCTTTCGCCTGGTCGCCTTGCGCCGAGGCGGTATTGCCTCATTGCAGGTTTCCAGGCTCAGCGGTCCCTTGTGCCTGAGAGTTTCCGGGGCGGTTGCTCCTTCGGCGTCCCGGCGCAATGGCCAGGATCTCTCCCGCTGATGGCCGGACCATGGAAGAAAGTGCCGGTCCCGTCAATCTGCTTGTTCTTGTTTATCGCGTTTCGTTTGCACGGCCCCGCGGGCCCGAACCAGAAAAAGTGGCATCCAATTTGCTGGCATCGCTCTAGTTGTCAAAGCCCACGAAAATGGTGATCTGCTCGCCGCCCACATAGGGGATCGCAACGTTTTCCACCGTCTGGCTGAATTCATTGGCGCTTGAAGGGCTGGCCGCGACGGGAACGTCATAGCGCTGGGAGAAGACTGCAAGCCCGTCACGCTGCACTGCAAAGCGCAGCGGCATGGTGATATTGCCCTCGCCGCCCGACGGGCCGATGATGACCCGTCCAACAGCGCCCATCTGTACTGTTATGACGCCGTTTGAGACCACGCAATTGCGCGAAACGCGATCAAGCACGCCCTGATAGCGCAGGGCGCTGGGGTCAGAGGTGCGATTGCCAGCATAAGAGCGATAAAATTCCGCGCCTTCGCGAATACGGATCGGCGGGCATTCGGTGGCAATGGCCGGCATGGCTCCGCTGGCCGCCTGGGCAACCTGGGTCTGGCTCGCGTTGAGATTGGCATAACTCGCGTCGTCGCTGCCGCCGAACATAGAGCCCATCGAACATCCCGCCAGAAGCCCGGCAAGTGCCGCAACCGCCGTAATACGCAACACCGAACCCAACATGGTTCCTATCCTTCCATTAAGCCCTGAGTGCTTCGAGCATCGCAGGCGCACCTGAGTTGGTGACCACGCCCGGCGCTCCCTCGATATTGACGATCTCGGCCACCCCGTTGCGAACCAGCATCGAGGAGCGGATGAATCGGATGCCGAGCCCGCCTCCCGTCATGTCGCGCTCCAGCCCCAGTGCATTTGCCAACTTCCCCAGACCATCGGCGATAAATTCGATCTTGCCAAGGGCCCCGGTCGCCTCGGCCCATGCTTTGACCACATGATGATCGTTGACCGTACCGCAGATGATCGTGTCGACGCCAGCGGCTTTGAGCTGATCGGCGGCGGCCAGATAGCCAGGGAGGTGGTTGAGATGGCAGGTGGGCGTGAAGGCCCCCGGAACCGTAAAGAAAACCACAGTGCCCCTGCCCAGGATATCGGCGCTGGTCGCGTCCTCGATGCCGCGTTCGGTCACGTATTTTACGGGCACCGAAGCGATGGACTGGCCGGGCTGAATGGTCATGGAGATCCTCATACTATGAAACGGCAGACACTGGATGAATGCGGCATGACAAAGGTTGGCCGCTCCCGTCCATGCAAATTTGAGTCGGATTTCTCATAGGAGAATTCTCGGGCCGCGTCGAGATTGACGGAGGCCTTTGCCGTCTATCGAGATGCGCTCTCGGTCCCGGCGAGAGGCCGGATGATCTCGAATGGCCCATCATCGCCGTTGAACGTGAAGCGGGCCTTTGCGTCACGCAACGCTTCGGGCCCCACCCGCCCAAGCAGCGGAAAGGATAACCGGCTCGGCTCCACGATCTCGGGTTCGCCGAAAACGAGGCTCGAACCGGCAATATCGGCGATCATCGAGGTGTGGTCAAAGCCCGGCTCAAGCAGATCGACAATTATGGCCTCGGTGTTCACGTCGAACCGCGCGGCGCCCAGAATACCATCACCGTCGTGTGGCAAGGGGACTGTCGCCAGCGCTTGCCGAATGCGGAAATCGTTGGGGCCGTCAGGCGCCTCGAGCGCTGGTGCTATCTCGATGCTGGCATTAGCCGGCACGCAGACGTCGGAGCAAACGCCCAGGGTAATGTCGGCAACCAAAAGAGGCGAATCGCCCTCAATCGCGACGGCGAGCGGAAAAACTACATGGCCATAAAACGCGTGATCGAGATAGCCTCCTGCAACCTCCCGCTTTGGATAGGGCCACGCGATTTCGACGCCACCGATGTCACGCGAACCTTCGGTGTCGATAATCAGGGGCAGTCCGGTTTCACCGGGCACACGCCAATAGGTTTTGGTGTCAGCGGGCATGTCTATTTCGAGCCCCATCCACACAAGCCCCTCATCGGTGAGGGTGTCGGAGGAGATAAGCCGCACCGAAACGTCCGGAGCAACTTCAACCCAATCGGTTTCCGCGGCGACGCCTACCGCTGATAGAGCGAGCGTCGTGAAGATGGCGATCACAATTTTCATGGATAGACTCATTAGTGCAGCAATGGGGCATGGGAAAGGGAAGCTTGATCATCGCTTCGTGATCGCTGGGCATTTGAAACTTGGCCGGAAGTCTTTACGTTTATGACTGGGCGGCGGACAGAAAGTGAGTTGGCATGGACACGCTCAAAGGACAGTTCCTCGTCGCAACGCCCGATATTGGCGACGAGCGGTTTGCCGAGGCGGTGATTTATCTCGTAGCGCATGGCGAGGATGGCGCCATGGGGCTGGTCGTCAACAAGCCTATGGATGACATGCATCTGTCCGACGTTCTCGCCGAGATCGATCTCGAAGGAGACGATAACGCCATCCGCATACCTGAACGGCTTTTGCACCAAAACGTCTTCAAGGGCGGCCCCGTCGATTCAAGCCGTGGCTTTGTTCTTCACACCTCCGACTATTTCCGCGACGGCAACTCCTTTGCCGTGGACGGCGACGTGTGCCTGACGGCAACGCTGGATGTGCTGCGCGCCATAATGTCGGGCAAAGGGCCAAATGCGAGCCTTTTGGCCCTGGGGTATTGCGAATGGAGCGCCGGCCAGCTCGAGAACGAATTGCGGACCAATGGCTGGCTGACAGCGGCGCCGTCCAAGGAATTGCTGTTCTCGCTGCCTGCGAACAAGAAGTACGAAGCGGCGCTGGCGGCACTTGGCGTCACGCGGGCCACGCTGAGCCCCGTCGCCGGCAACGCTTAAGGCTGTTTACCGGTGAGCTGAGCCTGCAGCCGACGCTGGAGTTCGGCGCCGGGCATGGCCGCGCCGAACGCGAAACCTTGCGCGTAGCGGCAGTTGAGGCTCTTGAGCCGGGCAATCTCATCTTCGGTTTCCACGCCTTCGGCGATCAATGCCAGATCGAGCTCACGCGCCAGGCTGACTACCGAATTGATGATCGGTATCTGGGTATGGGAAATGCCGCTGTCGTCTCGGATCTGCACGAAGGGCGCCGGTAGCTTGATCGTGTCGAATGGGAAGCGGTGAAGATAAGACAGCGACGAATAGCCAGTCCCGAAATCATCGAGCGCCAACCCCAGGCCAAGCTCCTTGAATGCTTCAAGCATATAGACAGCGTGCTCGGGGTTGCCCATCACTTGGCTTTCGGTGATTTCGAGCTTCATATGGCCGGCCACTGACTTGTGCTGCGCCACGAGCGTCTTCATGTCGTTGAGCAGGGTTTCGCTGGTCAGTTGCGCTGCCGACAGATTGACCGAGACGAAGAAATTCTCAGGCAGCTTGATGGCCGACACCCATTGCCGGGCTTGTTCAGCCGCCTCCTCAAAAGCCAGCCGACCCAGTTTTTCGATCTGGCCGGTCCGTTCGGCCAGCGGGATAAAGGCCGACGGGCTGACCTGACCGCGCTCAGGGTGATTCCAGCGCATGAGCGCTTCGGCGCCTACGATGCGATTTCCGTTCTGAATGTCGACGATGGGTTGGTAGAGGAGCTGGAGGTCGCGCCGATCGAGTGCTTCCTTGAGATCGTCTTCCAGAGCCTGGGCATACACGGCGATCGAGCGCGTTGCGGCGCGGAAGGCTTCGATACGGTCGCCGCCGTGGCGCTTGGCGTAGTGCATGGCGAGTTCGGCGTCGCGCAGCACGTCTTCTGCCTTGACGGGCTTGTTGTCGTAAATCGTGATGCCGATCGAAGCGGTAAGCGTCATGTCCCGATCGCCGAAATTGAACGGGTTGCGCAGGGCCTTGCGCATCTGTTCGGCAATATCGGCGATCTTGGATGCCGATTGCTCGGAAAGCAGCACGACGGCGAACTGGTCACCAGAGACGCGTGCCAGGGTGTCCAGCGGCCGCAACAGGCGCGACAGGCGGCGCGAGACGGCCAGAAGCAGCGAGTCGGCAGCCATGTGCCCGATGCGTTCGTCAATGTCGGTGAATTTGTCGAGATCGACGAGGAAGACAGCGGGCTTGACCTCGCTGAATTCGCGTGAGCGCAGCAGCGCCCGCTCGAGCCGGTCGAGAAAAAGCTGCCGGTTTGGAAGGCCCGTGAGGCTGTCGTGAACCGCATCGTGCAGCAGTCGATCGCGCCCGGCGCGCTCGTCGGTTACGTCCTGAAGCGTTCCCACGATGCGATTGACCTGCCCATCGCCACCCAGCACGGGTTTGACCCGCATGCGAAAAGCGCGAAAGCTGCCGTCAAAGCCAGCGATACGGATATCGGAATTGACCTTGCCGCGTTTCAACTCGATCAGCGTATCGAGCGCCGTGCGAAAACGGTCACGGTCTTCGGGATGAACGCGGTCGAGCCAGCGCTTGATGGCGCCGCGCAAGGCCCCCTTGCGCTCGCCGAGCCTGATGGCCAGCTCGTCGGAGACGTTCACCCGATCACGATCGATGTTCCAGTCGAAGACGAAATCGCCCGAACCCGTCATGGCGAGCGCCCGGCGCTCGACTTCTGATAGCGCGCCGATCGAGACCTGCCCATCGGAAAACGCGTGCTGGACCGCGGTAAAGCCGAGCAGCATCACGATCAGCACAAGGCCGCCGGCGACGGCAGATTGAGCAATGTCGTTGGAGACCTGCCCCGAAACGACCATCCAGGCATAGGTCAGCCAGGCGAGATAGATCACCCAGGTTGGGACCAGCAGTACGGCGCGGTCGTAGCCACGGATCGATAGCAGCAGAACCAGAAACAGACCCACAAGCCCGATCAGGGCCAGAGACGTTCGCGCGATGCCTGCGGCAAGAGCCGGGTTGAAAAAGGCGTAGATGAAAAGCGCAAGAAAGACCGCCGACAGGCCCAGCGCAACATGGGTGAACCTGAAATGCCATCGGTGCAGATTGAGATAGATGAACAGGAAGGCAAACAGAGTCGTGGCAAGGGCGGCCTCCGCCGCCGCCCGGAAGGGCTGGATAAGCGCGTTGGAAACGCCGATCAGCGGTCCAAATATTCCGAAATCGATCAGCAGATAAGCGAGCACCGCCCAGGCCAGCAGCGCGGTGGCCGGAAAGACCCCCCTGCCCTTGACCACGAACATGATGGTCAAAAAAACGGCTGCAAGGCTCGAAATGCCCAGCACGGTTCCCCGGAACAGCGTGAAGGAGTTCTTGTAGTCGCGATACGCATCGGGCTCCCAGAGATAGAGCTCGGGAAGCGTGGCGGACTGCAATTCGGCAACCAGCGTTACGGTAGCGCCCGGATCGATCACCACGTCGAAGACGTCGGCTTCCGAATCAGGCACCCGTTCGGGGCGCAGTCCATGGCTCGGCGTCAGGGCCGTGATGCGGGCCGATCCGAGATCGGGATGGAAAACCCCCGAACCGGGCAGTCTGAAATAGGGCGCAACCAGCAGGCGCTCGATCTGCACGTCGCTCTCATTGCGCAGCGCGAACACCGCCCAATTGGGATTGGCCCCTTCTGTGATCGAGACGATTTCGATGCGGCGGATAATTCCGTCTTCACCCGGAGCGGTGCTGATCTGAACGCGCCCGTCCTCTCCGGGCAGCACATCAATTGCCGCACCGAGATTGACCGCGTTGATCCCTTCGGGGATCGTGACGACCTCAAAAGCCGCCGCCCGTCCAGCAAGCCCGGCCATTGCCACAAACAGCACGGCCAGGAAGACGAGAAAACGGGCGGACTTAAACGTCATTAATCAACGATCCTAATTCAACATTCAGTGGTAGCGGGATTTCGCGCTGTTTGGCAATCAAGCGAATGCCGGTTTCAACCGGCGAGATCGTCGTAGTGCTCGCGCGTGAGCGCAAACAGCATGTGATCTCTCCACTCGCCGTTGATCTGGAGATAATTTTCGGCGATTCCGATTTCGCGGAAGCCGTTGGCCGTGAGAACGCGCCGTGATGCCGTGTTGTCGGGCAGACACGCCGCCTCGATGCGGTGAAGGTTTAGCGTGTCGAAGACAAACGGCAAGATCAGGGCAACCGAGCGCGTCATAATGCCCTTTCCCGCAAATTGTTCACCCATCCAGTAGCCCAGCGTGACGTTCTGGAAGGCGCGGCGCCGGACATTGGACAGCGTCATGCCGCCGACCAGCGTCGAGAGCCGCCCGCTCTGGGTAAAGATGAACAGCGAAAACTCGGCACCATAGAGTGCGTCACGCCGGTTACGACGCACGCGCGCGGCAAAACTGCGGGCTGAAAGTTCGGCCTCGGACCAACGCGGTTCGAACGGCGTAAGGAAGGTCCGGCTGTCCAGCCGCAGCTTGCGCCAGGCCGCATAGTCGTTCTGGCGCGGCGAGCGCAGCATAAGACCATCGCCACGAATTTCCGGAGTGGTCTGGCGGATGGCCGCGAAGGTGAACATGGAGCGATGGCCCCTATTTGAAACTGTCCGCCACGCGCGAATAATCAGGGATGCCCTTTACCGGACCGATGCCTGCGATTGCCGGCTTGGCTCCGGAAAACATCTGGCCGGCGACGTGGCGCACACGTTCTGCATCGATGCGGTTGATGCGATCGACCGTTTCCTGAAGGGGAATGGGCCGGCCCCACAGGATCTGTTGCCGCGCCAACTGACCGGCCCGTGAGGACGGGCTTTCGAGTGACATCAGGAGCCCCGCCCTGATCTGTGCACGGACGCGGCTGACCTCGGCATCGGTGATGTCGCGGGTCGATTTCTGCAGTTCCTCGAGCATGACGGGCAAAAGTTCTTCCACGTCCTCGGCGCCGGTTGCCGCTGCCACGCCAAACACACCGCTGTCGGCAAAGGCCCAGTGGAAAGCATAGACGGAATAGCACAGGCCCCGCCGCTCGCGAACTTCCTGGAAAAGGCGCGAGCTCATGCCCCCGCCCAGGATCGAAGACAGGATCTGGGCGGCATAAAAGCCATCGGAATTATATGGCCGGCCTTCGAGTCCAAGCACGATATGGGCCTGCTCGTGGTCGGAGACTTCCCTGAACTCGCCCCCGACATAATTGGCTTTTTCCGGCACCGGCGCTCCGGAGCGCTTGAGCTGGTGGAACCGGTCATGGGCAAGATCGACCAGTTCGTCGTGATTGACGTTACCGGCCGCCGAAATCACCATCTGATCACCCACATAGTGCTGATCCATATAGGCGCGGATGGTGTCGGCGCTGAAGCCACGCACCGATCCCTCGGTGCCCAGAATCGTCCGCCCGATAGGCTGGTCGGGAAAGGCCGCTTCCTGAAACAGATCGAAGACGTGGTCGTCGGGATTGTCATGGGTCGCCCCGATCTCCTGACAGATGACCCGCTGTTCACGTGCCAACTCGTTCTCATCGAAGACCGAGTTCTGCAGAATGTCGGAGAGAATATCGGCGGCAAGAGCCACGTCGTCCTTGAGGACGCGGGCGAAGTAGCCAGTATGTTCGATCGACGTCGCAGCGTTGATGTCGCCACCCACCGATTCGATTGTCTCGGCAATCTCGCGGGCCGACCGCCGGGTCGTTCCCTTGAAGGCCATGTGTTCGAGAAGGTGCGAGACACCGTGCTGCTGCTCGGTTTCGCTGCGCGAACCGGACTTGACCCAGACACCCAGCGCCGCACTTTCCAGATGCGGCATGGCGTCGGTGATAACGGTCATCCCATTATCGAGGGTCGTTGTGCGTACGGTCAAAATCAGTCCTCCCAGGCGCGTGTCTTGGCGCGGATATAGTCTTTCACGACGGTCTCGTCATTGGCCAGCACCGTGAAGCGCTCCTCGCGGGTTCCCAGATCGGCCATATGCGCGGGCAGTTCGGGGTGGCGGCCAGTCGCGGCTTCGACCGTTTCAGGGAACTTGGCCGGGTGGGCGGTCGAAAGCGTGATGAGCGGGGTGTGCCCGAAGTTAAAGCCCCTCGCGACCGCGACACCAACTGCAGTGTGCGGATCGATGAGGTAGTTGGAATTGTCCAGAACGTCGGCAATGATCGTTTTGGTGGCCGTTTCGTCGGCCATACCGGTTCCGAATTCCTCGCGGATCTTGTCGAGCGCCGGTTCGGGGATGGTAAAGCCCCCCGATTGAGCCAACGAGGCAAACAAGGCTGCCGTCTTGTCGCCATCGCGGTCGAGCGCTTCGAACAGCAAGCGTTCGAAATTCGACGATACCTCGATATCCATCGAAGGGCTGACGGTTTGCGCCACACCGCGCTTGTCATAACGGCCGAATTTGATGGCCCGACGCAGAATGTCGTTGGAGTTGGTGGCGACCACCAGCTTTTCCACCGGCAAGCCCATGCGCTTTGCGACGTAGCCGGCAAAGATGTCGCCGAAATTGCCTGTCGGAACCACAAAGGTGATCTTGCGGTGCGGTGCCCCCAGCGCAACCGCGGAGGTGAAGTAATAGACCACCTGCGCGGCGATACGGCCCCAGTTGATCGAATTGACGCCGCTCAGTTTGGCACCGTCACGGAACGCGAAATCATTGAACATGGCTTTGACGACCGCCTGGCAATCGTCAAACGTGCCTTCGAGCGCGATGTTGAAAACATTGTCATCAAGCACCGTCGTCATCTGACGGCGTTGGATTTCCGAGGTGCGGCCCTTGGGGTGGAGAATGAAGATGTCAGTGTTCTGGCGCCCGCGGAAAGCTTCGATGGCAGCCGAGCCGGTATCGCCAGAGGTGGCGCCGACAATCGTCGCCCGCTCACCGCGCTGGCCGAGGATATGATCGATAACCCGCGCCAGAAACTGCATGGCGACGTCCTTGAAGGCCAAGGTCGGGCCGTGCCAGAGCTCAAGCACGAAATGGCCCGGCTCGAGTTCGGTCAGCGGAGTAACCGAGGGGTGATTGAACCCGGAATAGGCCGATTTGATCATGGCCTTGAGGTCGTCCTGATCGATCTCGTCGCCCACAAATTTCGAGATCACGGCGAGCGCGACATCCTGATAGGGGCGGTTGCCGAAATTATGGATTTCCTCGGCGGTGAACTCGGGCCATTCGGCAGGAACATAGAGCCCGCCATCCCGTGCCAGTCCGGCCAGCACAACGTCACAAAATCCGAGCGCGGGCGCCTGACCGCGCGTGCTGACATACTGCATTAAAGAAGCACCCTCCTGGACATCGGGATGCACCCTAATTGTCCTTTTCCTCATGAGCAAGATTTCTGGGCCGCCGCTGACGCCAGAGCCAGAAGCCGAGCATTATCGGCGTGATGGCCGCAAACAGATACCAGGTGCCGGCATATTCGAGGTGCCGGTTTGGAAAGGTAATCTGGGTTTCGCCCCCCTGCGGCAGTTCACCGGGCTCTCGCGCGATCCTGTCGAGTGTTACCGGTGCTATCGGCCCGGCCGCATCGTCGAGAAAGGCAGAGAGCCGCTCAGGGTTACGGACCCACTCACGCCGCTCCCCGAAATCGGGGTCAGGGGTAAAACTGTTGGCCTGTTCAGGGCGGCGCGCGATCGCCTCGAGGGTCACCTGGCCCTCTGGCGCATCGCCGCCATCGGCAAAATCGGCGGCAGCGGCATCGGGGATGAAGCCACGATTGACCCAGACGATGCCGCCCTGCTCGAGCGAGAATGGGGCCATGACCCAATATCCGACCCCGCCATAGGGGCCGGCCGGATCGGGCAGGTTGGTGAAAACCAGAACTGTTTCAGTGTTGTCGAACGTGCCGGTCAGTTCAAACCGCGCATAATCCAATGCTTCCGGATCGAGCGCGTCCCAGTCTCCAGGGGCGGGAAATGGCTGGGGCTCAAGGTCGAAGCGAGCTTCGACCGCCGCGATCAACGCCTCCTTTTCGGCGAGGCGTTCGACCTGCCAGGTGCCCAGCGCGATGAACAGAGCGGTCAGCCCTGCCATGAGCACCACGAAGCTGATCTGCCTGAAGCCCCAATAGCTTCGGGGCTGACGGGCATCCGCCGTCAGAGCATTTTCGCTTCTCCGTGAATCGCTCAAACTGCTCTTTGTCCTTACTGGTCGTGCGGGCGCATCGAAAAAGTCTGCAACCTTTTCTGACCGCACTCGACGTTCCCGCCGGGTCGTGTGGTCGAACCGAAAAAGTCTTCAACTTTTTCTGACCGCACTCTAGGTGTCGTCCCGTTCGCCCAATTCGCCGCCGGGCCGCGCGCCGGTCTTGTACTGCAGGTTTATCATAGCGCCCTTGAAGGGTCGCAGCATCAGCAGCGACAGGATCAAGGTCATGGGCAGCCAGATGGCCAGTTGCGCGACAGCGGGCCAACCGAACAGCGCGTCGGTAATGAGCCAGCCGGCCACCACTATCGTTCCGACCGGAAACATGATCAGCACCGCGGGACCATCGCCGCTATCGGCGAAGGAAAAATCGAGCCCGCAGGCATCGCAGCTTTCGGCGACCGTGAGGAAGCCGGTAAAAAGATGGCCTTCGCCACAGCGCGGACAGCGGCCCTTGAGTCCGGTCGCGAGTGGGGAAAGCCCCTCAGAATGTTCAGCCATGTCATGTGCCGGGACCGCTTAAAGCCGCCCCGGCCCTTCCTCGATTATTAGTGGCCGCCGATCGTTGCGCCCCAGGAGCCCCAGACATAGATCGAGGCAAAAAGAAACAACCAGACCACGTCAACGAAATGCCAGTACCAGGCAGCAAACTCGAAGCCCAGATGCTGCTTGGGCGTAAACTGGCCGGCATAGGCGCGGATCAGGCAGACCAGAAGGAAAATGGTGCCGATGAACACATGGAAGCCGTGGAACCCGGTGGCCATAAAGAACGTGGCGCCATAAATATTTCCCGAGAACGAGAAATGGGCCTGCGTATATTCAAGCACCTGGACGGTGGAGAACAATGCACCGAGCAGCACGGTGAGGATCAACCCCCATTTCAGGCCCTCGCGGTCGTCTTCCAAAAGCGCGTGGTGCGCCCAGGTGACGGTGGTACCGGAAAGCAGGAGAACCAGCGTGTTGAACAGCGGCAGATGCCAGGGGTCGAACACTTCGACGCCCTGCGGCGGCCAGACGCCGCCGGTGAAGGCAACGCGACCGACCTGGGCGATTTCATCAGGGTAGAATGCCGCTTCAAAATAGGCCCAGAACCAGGCCACAAAAAACATAATTTCCGAAGCGATGAACAGGATCATCCCATAGCGGTGGTGAAGCTGGACAACCGGGGTATGATAGCCGGAATTGGCTTCCTTGATCACATCAGCCCACCAGGCGAACATGGTGTAGAGCACGCCGACCAGGCCGGCAGCGAACAGCCAGGGCACGCCACCGTGCATCCACATGATGCCGCCGACGGCCATAATGAAGGCCGAGACCGAGCCCACGAAGGGCCACGGGCTCAAATCTACCAGGTGGTAGTCATGGTTCTTTGCATGGGCTGCCATGTTGGGTCTATCCCCCGTTAGGAATCGTGAAATGTGTAAGACAGCGTAATCTGGCGGATTGTACGCAATTCGGAATTTTCGTCGAGGTCCGGGTCGACAAAATAGGTCACCGGCATTTCGACGGTTTCATTGGGCGCGAGCACCTGTTCTGTAAAGCAGAAACACTCGATCTTGTTGAAATAGATGCCGGTGCTTTCCGGCGTCACGTTGAAGCTCGCCGTAGTGCGCAGCGGTTCGTCGGACAGGTTGGTGGCGCGATAGGTAATTGTCGATATGGTGCCGATAGCATTGGTCTCGACGCTGGCCGGCTCTACACGCAGCGGCATGCCGCCATCGACGGTCGCGTCAAACCGGACGGCCATTTCGCGGGCGATAACGCCCTTGGCATTCTGTTCGGCCACCTGGGTTGTTCCGCCATAGCCTGTGACCCGGCAGAAAATGTCGTAAAGCGGCACGGAGGCGAACGACAGTCCCAGCATTACGGTCGGAATGCCGACCAGCCAGAGGAGCGTCTTTTTGTTGCCGCCGGGGGCCGGAGTGTGATCGATCGCCGCCATCGCCTAGAGCTCCCGCACCATGACTTCGGGGCCGAGATTGATGATTGTAATCGCGTAGAAGATAGCAACAAGGATAACCAGCGCGACACCGATGGCGATCGAACGCTTGCGGCGGCGCTTGAGGAAGGCTTCCCTCTGCTGTTCGGTAAGGTTCTGCTCGACGGTCATTAAAGTACTCCGAACCATCTGATCAGGCCCACATCGGCCAGGAGCGCTACGAACAACACAAACAGGTACAGCAGGGAATAGGTGAAAAGGACGCGGGCCCGCCGTTTCATTTCAACGCCTTCCGAGAAGCGAAGACGAACGGCGAGGACCGAGAACACGACACCGAGAATGGTTGCCGGGACGGCATAGAACCAGCCCACCAGACCGGTCAGCACCGGGCCGAACCCGATGGCGGTCAGCAGGACCGTATAGACGACAATCTGGTTCTGGGTGGCTCGCTCGCCGGCAACATTGGGCAGCATGGGGATGCCCGCGGCCTCGTAGTCGCCCTTCTTGTAGAGCGCCAGCGCCCAGAAATGGGGCGGCGTCCACAAAAAGATGATCATAAACAGGATCAGCGCGTCCCAGGAGACCGTCCCGGTCACGGCCGCCCAGCCGATCATCGGCGGGAACGCACCCGCCGCGCCGCCGATCACGATATTCTGCGGCGTCGAGCGCTTGAGCCACATCGTATAAATGACGGCATAGAAAAAGATCGTGAAGGCCAGAAGTCCGGCGGCCAGCCAATTGGTGGCGAGGCCCAGCGTCGCGACGGAAAATCCGGAAAGGGTGATGCCGAAGACCAGCGCGTTCTCGCGCGTCACACGCCCCGAGGGAATGGGGCGGTTCAGCGTGCGGCTCATGATGGCGTCGATGTCGGCATCGTACCACATGTTAAGCGCGCCCGAGGCCCCTGCTCCCACGGCAATGCACAGTATAGCGATAAAGCCGATGACCGGATTGATGCCACCGGGCGCCACCAGCATGCCAACAACGCCCGTAAAGACGACAAGCTGCATCACCCGGGGCTTTAAAAGCTCCAGATAGTCTTCCACCTGCCCGCCCAGATGGACGGATGTGGTCGAGTCGCTGTCGTCTGCGTAAGCCAATGTGAGGTTCCGGCTCGGGTTCTACATCAAAGCGCAACCCGGTCGCCCGGGTTGCAAAGAAGTTGCGGTTCAGACTGACCGTCGTGCTTACTTGAAGCGCGGCAGGGTCTCGAACTGGTGGAATGGCGGAGGCGAGCTCAATGTCCATTCCAGCGTGGTCGCACCCTCTCCCCAGGGATTGTCCGCTGCCTTGCGCTTTTTGGCGAAGGCTTCGAACACCGAGAAAAAGAACACGCCCATGGCAACCAGGGTCACAAGGTACCCCCAGGACGACACGCTGTTCCACAGCGCATAGCTGTCGGGATAATCGATATAGCGGCGGGGCATGCCCGCCAGACCCAGGAAGTGCTGCGGGAAGAAGATCAGGTTCACACCGACGAACATGATCCAGAAGTGCAGTTTGCCCAGGAACTCGCTGTACATCACGCCGAACATCTTGGGGAACCAATAGTACCAGCCCGCAAAGATGGTGAAGACGGCGCCCAGCGAGAGCACGTAGTGGAAGTGGGCAACCACGTAATAGGTGTCGTGCAGGGCGCGGTCGGCACCGGCGTTGGCCAGCACGACGCCGGTTACACCACCTACGGTGAACAGGAAGATGAAGCCCACGGCCCAGAGCATGGGCGTGGTGAACCGCATCGAGCCGCCCCACATCGTGGCAATCCACGAGAAGATCTTAACGCCGGTCGGAACCGCGATGATCATCGTCGCGGCAACGAAATAGCGCTGCGTGTTGAGCGATATGCCGGTCGTGTACATGTGGTGCGCCCACACGATGAAGCCGACCGCACCGATCGCGACCATGGCCATTACCATCCCCAGATATCCGAAGATGGGCTTGCGCGAGAAGGTCGAGATGATGTGGCTGATAATGCCGAAGCCCGGCAGGATCATGATGTAGACTTCAGGATGACCGAAGAACCAGAAAAGGTGCTGGAAAAGGATCGGATCACCACCGCCGGCCGGATCGAAGAACGCCGTGCCGAAATTGCGGTCGGTCAACAGCATGGTGATGGCACCGGCGAGGACCGGCAGAGCCAGCAGCAGCAGGAACGCGGTGACCAGCACCGACCAGGCAAAGAGCGGCATCTTGAACATGGTCATGCCGGGGGCACGCATGTTCAGGATCGTGGTGATGAAGTTGATGGCACCAAGGATCGAGGAGGCACCGGCCAGGTGGAGCGAGAGGATCGCGTAATCCATGGCCGGGCCCGGCTGACCCGAGGTCGAGAAAGGCGGATAGATCGTCCAGCCGCCGCCGACACCCATGGCGCCCGGAGGGCCTTCCATGAACAGGCTCATCAAAAGCAGCAGGAAGGCGGGCGGCAGGAGCCAGAACGAGATGTTGTTCATGCGCGGGAACGCCATGTCAGGCGCACCGATCATGAGCGGCACGAAATAGTTCGCAAAGCCGCCGATAACCGCCGGCATGACCATGAAGAACACCATGATCAGACCGTGCGCGGTCGTGAACACGTTGAACATATGCTTGCCGGCATCGATCGAGGCATCGCCACCGACGCCATAAACCATCTGGGCAAGGCCGGGGAAAATCTGGATACCCGGCTCGGCCAGCTCCCAGCGCATGAAGCCCGAAAGCGCGCCGCCGACGATCCCTGCAACGATCGCGAAGATCAGGTACAGGATGCCGATATCTTTATGGTTGGTGGAATAGACCCACCGCTTCCAACCGGCGGGAGCTCCGTGTGCGGCATCGGAATGAGCTGCTTCAGCGTGTGCCATGTTCTTACCTTCTAATTCTCTTGCCGCTTACTGGATCGACGCCATCAGCGCAGTGTTGGCATCTGCCAGGCTGCCTTCTTCGGCTGCTGCCAGCCATGCATCGAACTGGTCCTGCTCGACGACGCGCACGGCGATGGGCATGAACGCATGGTCCTTGCCGCAGAGTTCGGAGCACTGACCATAGTATATGCCGGTTTCGCGCGCATAGAACCAGGTTTCATTATTGCGGCTGGTGACCGCATCGACCTTGATGCCGAACGAGGGCACGGCAAAGGCGTGCAGAACGTCGGCGGCGGTGACCAGAACACGGACGGTCGTGTTGACCGGAACCACGAGTTCATTGTCGACGGCCAGAAGGCGCGGCTGGTCGGGCTTGTTGGCTTCACGCTGCTCTTCATTGAGCATGATCGAGACGAAGTCGACGCCCTCGTCCATATACTCATAGCCCCAGTACCACTGGTAGCCGGTCGCCTTGATGGTCAGGGACGGCTCGGGGACTTCGACGTCGCCACCAAAGATCTGAGATCCGAGATAGGTGCGCTCGCCATCGGGAATGGTCTGCTGATCGGCCAGAACGCCAAAGGAGGGAATGGCGATCACAAAGAGGACCAACACCGGAACCACGGTCCAGACGATCTCGATGAGCGTGTTGTGCGTCACCTTCGATGGCGTGGGGTTGGTGCGCTGGTTGAAGCGCACGATCACCACGATCAGCAGCACCAGAACCAGAAGGACGATCGCCGTGATGATCCACATCAAGAGGTTGTCATGGAACGCGACTATCGAGTCCATGATGGGGGTAACCGAGGGTTGGAAACCGATCTGACCGGGAGCGGCGTGGCCAGCTTCCTGAGCCGAGGCAATTGCCGGGATCAGCGCAAAAAACAGCGCGGCGAGTGAGGCTCTGACCAGACGGAAAGAAAATCCTGTCACCTGGACTTCTCCTGAACATAATTTGTTATTGCGCTCCCTAGCACGTCCGCTCCGCGCGGCAAATGCCGCACGCTCCCGACTCATGCTGGGTGCCCGATTTTTCTCGGTGCAGCTAAACCACATGTTTTTGACCAAGGCAATTGGACTGGAGGTCACATTTCGTGCGTCAAATTGCGCCAATCGCGCCTTATGGGCGCCCCAGTTGTGGGATTTGTGCCCGGTTTAGCCCGGTCATGTTGACAAGGACCGCCCCCCTGCCCGACACATCGCTAACCACCCGCTTGCCGGGAACTGCCAGGAGACAATAGCTTTCATGCGCCATCTTGCACCCCTTGCCGCCCTTGTGGCCTCTCTTTGCCTCGCCGGCCCGGCATTCGCACAGGGCGCTGTCCGTTCCCAGCACGGGGACTGGCAGATGACCTGCGATCTGGTGCCCGGGGCGACCGACGAACAATGTGCGCTGATTCAGAATGTCACCGCCGAGGATCAGCCCAATGTCGCGCTTTCGGTGATCGTGCTCAAGACAGCCGACCAGGAGGCGCGGCTGCTGCGCGTCCTTGCCCCGCTCGGGGTGCTCTTGCCCAACGGGCTCGGCCTTAACATCGACGGCGAGGATCTTGGCCGCGTGGCGTTCGTCCGCTGCCTGCCCAATGGCTGCGTTGCCGAAGTGGTCATGGACGACGAGTTGATGGCGCAGCTCTCTGAAGGCGAGAACGCGATCTTCATCGTGTTCCGCACCCCCGAGGAAGGCATCGGCATCCCCGTTTCCCTCAACGGGTTCGACGAGGGCTTTGCCGCCCTGCCCTGACCCCAGATGCAAAAAAGCCGGACCGCAAGCGGTCCGGCTGGGGCTAGGAAACAAGGCCAAAGGCAAAATCGACCTTGTTTCGGTCAGGCTCCCTTGACGGTCAGTCGCACCGGCAAAATGCGCAAGGACCAGGAACCCGATCAGGGCTTCAGCAAGGGGTCACCGAAGCCATTCTGCTGCACGCGCATTGCGGCGCGCGTCGAGAAGCTGGCCGGCGGCGGCACCGCCCTGGCGCATCGCTTCTGCGATATCGTAACGGGTCAGACCCATGTCGCTCAGCAGCGATGCATCCATCTGCATCATCGAGCGCAGGGTCGAGCGGCGCATACCGGCACCGAAACGGGATTTGAAATTGAACAGGGCCATGATCTTTACTCCATCACCCCATTCCCTATCGTTTTGATAGAGTTTAATGGGCGGCTTGTGTCTGCACCCGGTAGATAGGGGCTTGCTCTCCATTATTCAAACAAATAGATTTCATTCTCACGATCAATTTTTGTGATGGATTTGGCGATGGCCAACCCCCTCGACCTGGACCAATTGCAAACCTTTTGCGCCATTGCCGATTGCGGCAGCTTCACCGAGGCTGCGCGACGGGTTTACAAGACCCAATCGGCGGTCTCCATGCAGATCAAGCGGCTTGAGGAGCGACTGGGACAGGCGTTGTTTCTGCGCGATGGGCGCAAGGTTTCGCTGACCACCGAGGGCGAGGCGCTTTACACCCGCGCCCGGCGCATGCTGAAAATCAATGCAGAGATCGTCGACATGTTTTCCAAGGACGATCTGGTGGGAAACATCCGATTTGGCGTGCCCGATGATTATGCGGTCAAGCTCCTGCCCGTAATCCTGTCGAGTTTTCAGCGCACCCATCCGCGCATTACTGTCGACGTGCGCTGCCAGCCATCCGAGGAACTTCTGGCCGGCATGCGCTCGGGGCGCTACGACATCATTGTCTTCACGCAAGGCACCATGCACGAATTCGGCGAGCTGTTCCGGACCGAAAAGATGTATTGGGTGGCGAGCCATGGCGGTCGCGCGCTGGCATCCGACCCCCTGCCGATGGCGTGCGGGCCGTCCTATTGCACGTGGCGGGCTGACGCGGTCGAAGCGCTCAACCGGATCAACCGCGATTTCCGGGTGGCCTATACCTCGTCGAACGCCACGGCGATTTCGTCGGCGGTGCTCTCGGATCTTGCCGTCGGCTTTCTGCCCGAAAGTGCCCTGCAGCCGGGAATGCGGGTCATTTCGCAGGACCAGGGGCTGCCCCGCCTCAACGATGCGCAGATCGCGCTGCTGCGGGCATCACACGCCTATGGCGGGATTTACGATGCGCTGGCCACCCATATCGTGGAAAGTATGGGCAATCTGCCGGGTTTATATTACGCGCGGGACGAAGCAGCCGCCAACCCCTCGGCGGCCGAATAGCGGTCAATCCTCGAACAGGTCCGTGGTCACATCGAGCCCCTTGCGGCCCGCCGCGCGAATGGTGGCCGTCATTGCCCGGGACTCGCGCTCGAACGCGCGGGCCTCCACAAGCCGATCCTCAGGGCCGGCGCCGGCATCGGGGAGGTGTTGCTCGAGCAGGCGCGCGCGCTCATTGTTCAGAGCAGCGCTGATGGTCAGATAGCGATGAACCGCCTCCAGCTCGGCTTCGGAAAAGCCCGAAGTGATCAAGGCGCCGATCTCCTCGAACTGTCCAAAAATTCTCGCGCCGATCGTCCTCATAAGTGGAGTCAGCTCGACCCAGATTTTGCGCCGGTCAGTTTCGTCGCGTTTGCGTTCGATATAACCGGCAGCCTCCAGGCGGTCGATCAGCGCCGTCACCGCGCCGGTCGTCAGCCCCGCCTGCTCGGCCAACTGGCCCGCCGTCATGCGCTGGTTCTGATCGATCAGATCCAGACACCGTCCGTCAGTTCGGTTGATACCGAGAAACCGGTTCATGACTTCGTCGAACCGCGCATTGGCTACCTGGTCCAATCGCACGGCCTGAGAGAGACGCCCGCCAATCGACATCTAACTTGACACTCCATTATCTTGGAAATTAAGATAATTATATATCAAGTTATCGGGACGGACCAGCTTAAAATGACGACAGAGTTTCCGGAGACCATGATTTCAGCGTACGGGCTGAAGCGGGTTTACAAGACAGGGAAATCGGAAATCAACGCGGTCCGTGGCGTCGACTTGACGGTCAAGCGTAGTGAAATCGTCGGTTTCCTGGGCCCGAACGGGGCGGGAAAAACCACGACGCTTAAAATGCTGTGCACGCTGCTCGAACCCACAGACGGCACAGGCACCGTGGCTGGCTGCGATTTGCGCGCCGACCCTGAGGGCGTTCGGCGGCGCATCGGTTATGTTTCTCAGTCAGGCAGCACGTTGGGCGATGCCTTGGCCGGCAACGAGATCGTCGACCATGCCCGGCTTTACGGCATCGACAAGAAAACGGCGGTCGAACGCGGCAAGGCGCTGCTCAAGGCCCTTGATCTCGAAGGCATATGGGACCGCAAGTGTAACGCGCTTTCGGGCGGGCAGCGGCGCCGACTCGATATCGTCATGGGCCTGATCAACGAGCCGATGCTGGTGTTTCTCGATGAACCCTCGACCGGGCTGGACCCGCAGAGCCGGGCGAACCTGTGGGGGCATATCAGCAAATTGCGCGATGAGATGGGCACCACCGTATTCATAACCACGCACTACATGGACGAGGCCGACCAGCTTTGTGACCGCATTCTGGTGATGGACCATGGCGAGATCGTCGCCGAGGGCACGCAGGCCGAGCTCAAGAAGAAGATTTCCGGCGACATGGTAAGCATCACCGTGGCTGAAGAGGCAAGCGTATCGGTTGCACTCGAATTGGCCACCCAACTTGAAGGGGCCGATACTCCCCTTGTCGATGGATGCACCATAAGCCTGCACGTGCCAGAGGGAGGCTCGGTGCTGCCGCGCCTCTTGCGTGATCTCGACCGCAAGGGCGTTGAAATCATCGGCGTGGAGCTCAAACGCCCCACACTCGACGACGTCTTTCTGACCCTGACCGGGCGCTCTCTGCGCGAAGCGGCGTAACGGAGAACAAACCCATGCGCTTTTTCAACGAAACCTTTGTCGTTTTCCAGCGCCAGCTTCGCCTGTCGCTCGCCAACCCCACCTGGATGGCCATTTCGATCCTCCAGCCCATACTTTATCTCACGCTGTTCGGGCCTCTGCTCCAGCAAGTTGCCCAGACACCCGGATTTCCGGCGGGCGACGCCTGGACGGTTTTCGTGCCGGGACTGCTGGTTCAACTCGGCATTTTCGGGGCCTCGTTCGTGGGCTTCGGAATTATCGCCGAGTGGCGCTCGGGGGTCATCGATCGCATGCTCGTCACTCCGGCCAGCCGATGGTCGCTGATCGGCGGGCGCGTCCTGCATGATACGCTCATGGTCATGGTGCAAGGCGCCATCCTGGTGGCTGCGGCAACGCTGATGGGTCTGCGCGCACCTCTCGACGTCATTATCCTCGGGCTGGTTCTGGTGGGCCTTCTGGGCGCGGCGTTTTCGGCCATTTCCTATGGAACGGCGCTGTCGCTCAAAAGCGAAAACGCCTTTGCGCCCCTCGTCAACATGTTCGCGCTGCCCATCCTGCTGCTTTCGGGCATTCTCCTGCCCATGACACTCGCGCCGGGCTGGCTGCAGGTCGCGTCCGATTTCAATCCGATCAAGCACGTCGTTGAAGGACTGCGCGCTGTCTATCGCGGCGAAATCCTCGCTACGGAATCTCTGATCGGCTTTGTGATTGCGCTGATTTTCGTCCTGGTCGGCGCGTGGTTCGGGGCTCGGGTGTTCAAGGCGCAGACGAAATAGTTCAGGCTGCGTGGCGCGCCATGCCGTAGTCGGAAAATACCCGGCTGATATCGCCGTTCCACTCGCCGTGATAGAGGTCCAGCAGGCGCTCGGCGGGTGTCTTGCCGGTCTCGATCGTGTAATCGAGGGGCTTGAGGAACACCGTTTCGTCGGCCCCTTCCCAGTTGAGCCTGTTCCGGGCCTCGAGCCCGGACCGCGCAATAGCCAGCGCCTGTTTGGCGACGTCGAACAGGGTACCGTTGCGGAACGGGGTCTTGAGTGCCAGACGCGGAACCTCGTTGCGGAGCGATTGGCGCTCCTCCTGCGTCCAGTCCTTGACCAGATCCCAGGCCGCGTCGAGCGCGCTCTGATCGTAGAGCAACCCGACCCAGAAGGCGGGCAGTGCGCAGATACCCTGCCATGGCGCCCCATCGGCGCCACGCATCTCGAGAAACTGCTTCATGCGCACTTCGGGGAAAAGCGTGGACAGATGATCTTCCCAATCCTTGACCGTCGGCAGTTCACCCGGCAGTTGCGGCAGCTTGCCATCGAGAAAGTCGCGAAAACTTTCGCCTGCACAGTTGATATATTCGTCGTTGCGGATGACGAAATACATCGGCACATCGAGCGCATAATCGACATAGCGCTCAAAGCTCATCCCATCCTCGAACACAAAGGGCAGCATGCCGGTGCGGTCCTTGTCGGTGTTGAGCCAGATGTGAGAGCGGAATGAGAGCAGGCCGTTGGGTTTGCCGTCGAGGAAGGGCGAATTGGCAAACAACGCCGTCGCCACCGGCTGCAGCGCAAGACTGACCCGCATCTTCTTGACCATGTCGGCTTCGGACGCGAAATCGAGGTTGACCTGCACGGTGGCCGAACGGAACATCATGGAGGTTCCGAGCGTGCCGACCTTCTCCATATATGGCTTCATGATGCCGTAACGACTTTTGGGCATGAGGGGTATGTCACCGAGTGTCCACGTGGGCGTCACACCAAGGCCCAGGAAGTCGATGCCCATCGGATCGGTGAATTTGCGCAACAGCTTTAGATGCTCGTTGGCCTCGGTACAGGTCTGGTGAATGGTCTCCAAAGGCGCGCCTGAAAGCTCGAATTGCCCGCCAGGTTCGAGCGAAATCGCGCCGCCGCCCAAGGGGTTGTTGAGCCCGATCACCTTGTCGCGATCATAGTAGGGAAGCCAGGCGGTTTCGGCCTGCACCTTGTCGAGCAGCGCGCCGATTCCATTTTCGCCCTCGTAAGGCACGGGCCGATGGTCGTCGCGATAGAAGGTGAACTTTTCGTGCTCCGTCCCTATCCGCCAATCCGATTTTGGCTTGCAGCCGCGCGCGATCGCCTCGATCAACTGGCTTTTGGATTCGATCGTGGGCGACGGCTTATCGGCCATAGGGTACCTCGAAGAACAGGGGCATGGTTCCATGCCAGAGCGGCGACAATAGCGGGCGTTGATTTCAGATCAATACCCTTTATCGTCATCTTACGATAAATCTACCAATCGCCAGCGACTGCCTGAATAAGGGCCAGCGCGGCCACCGCAGCGGTGTCAGCGCGCAATATTCGCGGCCCCAGACTGATCGGGAAGACGAAATCGAGCCCCAACAATCTTTCGCGCTCCTCCTCAGAAAATCCGCCCTCGGGACCGATCAACAGGCCCAGTCGCCTGCCTTTGAGTCGGGTCAGCGTTTCCACCGGCGAGGCCGATGCGGCGGCTTCATCGCAAAAGACCAGAATACGGTCTCCATGATTATCGCGCCAACCGGTCACAAGTTTGTCGAAGCCGATCTCGGGCAAAACATCTGGCACGCTCAGCACTTCGCATTGCTGTGCGGCCTCGATGGCGTGGGCTTTGAGCTTGTCGGGATTAAGGCGGGCATTCTGGACATGGCGGGTAATCACAGGCTGGATGAGGCCAGCACCCATTTCGGTCGCCTTCTGGATCTCGTAATCGAGCCGCTTGATCGGCGCGAACCCAAACCAAAGGTCGTTGGCCTGGGTCTGCTCGGCAGTCCGCTCGATCAGGCGCAGCGAAACCCGTTTTTTGGCAACTTGCACGATTTCAGCGAGAAACGCGCCATCGCTGCCATTGAAGACAACGCAATTGTCACCCGGGGCTCGACGCAGCACGTTGACCAGATGGTTCGTCTGATCCTTGTCCAAAGCAATCTCGACCCCGTCCGAAAGCGATGTTTCGACAAAAAGGCGCGGCAGGGTCTTATGGGTACGCGGCATGGGCGGTTGACTTGGGCTTGTGAGTGGTTAGAGCCTTTTTGCCAGACAATGTTCCGGCACAAAAGGCAATCCATGCAGGACAATATTCCCGGTTCGGTCGCCGATGCCCCGAAAGGCAATTGGGTCGATCGCTATGCGCCAGCCTATGCAAAGCCCTACCTTCGTATGTCGCGGCTCGACCGCCCCATAGGCTACCAACTCCTGTTCTGGCCCTGTGCCTATGGGCTGGGACTGGTCAGCGTCGCCACAGGCGGTGCATTCAACTGGTGGCACTTCATCCTGTTTTTCGTCGGCGCCATCGCGATGCGCGGCGCTGGTTGCACGTTCAACGATATTGTCGACCGCGACATCGACGACAAGGTGGCCCGTACGCGGTCGCGGCCCATTCCGTCCGGGCAGGTCAGCGTCAGGCAAGCCGCCGTCTGGCTCGTCGCGCAATCGCTGGTCGGGCTTGCGGTGCTGGTCCAGTTCAACGGGTTTGCGATTATTCTCGGCATCGCCTCGCTGGCTCTGGTGGCGATATACCCATTCATGAAGCGGGTCACTTATTGGCCACAGCTTTTCCTGGGCCTGGCCTTTTCCTGGGGTGCCCTGCTGAGCTGGGCTACGGAAACCGGCGTCCTGGCGTGGCCCGCGTTGGTTCTCTATCTGGGATGTATCGCGTGGACCATCGGGTACGACACGATCTATGCCCTGCAGGATGTCGAGGACGATGCGTTGATCGGCGTTAAATCCACCGCCCGGCTGGCGGGGGAAAACGTTGTCCCCTTCGTCGCAATATTTTACGGCCTGGCCGCGATCCTGTGGGGCATCGCAGCCCTCATGGCGGGAGCGAGTCTTGTATTTTTTGCTCTTTTCCTCGCAACGGTGGCGATGCTGTCCTGGCAGGTTCTGACCATCGAGCGCACCAATGGCGGGCGCAGCCTGATGCTGTTCAAATCCAACCATTGGCTGGGGGTCGCGCTGACCGCAGCGTTTGTCATCGAGGGGTTTTTCTAGGCCGATATGCAAAGACCCCGCCAGGGGCGGGGCCGTGCCTGCTTTCGGAAGTCACTCGATTAGAATTACGCCTGCTTTTCGCCCGGCTTGCGGCGGCGGGCAAAGCGGGTGCGGCGTTCGGCTTCGGCCGAGAGCATCCGGCGGCCGTTCGAATTGCCGACCATGACGCCGTCGATCTGCTGGGAATATGCGACAAGCGCACCGTCCCCCGAGCGAATATAGAGCGGCAAGCGCAGCTTGCGACCCCAGTTCTGCCATTCGGCTACGACGTTGGAATTACCCTCCTCCTCAAAGACCCGGTAGTGGAGATCTTCGTTGGAATGGATGAGTTCGATGGCGCTGGAGAGATTGCCTTCGTCGGTAATGCGGGTTGAAACGGCAACGCCGACATATTCGGCGACCGGCACCTTGATCTTGACCGTGACACCGCTCTTGTCGAGTTTGCGCCGCACGGTTACGGTCATCAAGTCATCACGCCGACCGTTATCATTGGCTGCGTTATGAACCCGGTGCCGCGGATAGACCGCGCCTTGCAAAAGAGTCGATGGAAACCCATCGACGATCATGCCGAAAACCATTGTTAGCCTTCCTGTCAACTTCCGAGAGCTTTTTGTTTTGGTGCTCTCTTTTCGTTGGGGCCAATCTAGCGCGGCGCTCTCATCATCGGCTTAAAAAACGGGGTTAAGTTTCTCTTGTGTCAAAATGGGTTAGCGGAATCTCACCCTGTGTAAGAAGCGATTAACCGCACCGCTTGCGCACGCCCGATTATCAGCCTAACAAGGGCCCGAAGTGCCGCCCGCTCCAGCGGAAGGCGCGCGTGACACCGATCGGTTTGGGAGTGGGCATGCCCACCACTGTGCCCAAGGGCATTGAAGACGACATCAAGCTGCTCAAATCGGCGGCAGTTCATGCGGGGATCATCGCGCTCGGTTTTTTCAGAACCGATATGCGGACCTGGACCAAAAACATAACGTCTCCGGTCTCCGAAGCCGATATTGCGGTCGACAATTTCCTGTCCGGCGCATTACGGGCGGCGCGGCCCGATTATGGTTGGCTTAGCGAGGAAACTGCAGACTCCCCAGCCCGGCTGGACCACCAGCGTATTTTCATCGTCGACCCCATCGATGGGACGCGTGGATATATACGTGGTGAGGACAGTTGGACGATTTCGCTTGCGGTGGTCGAGAACGGAGTTGCTATTGCAGGCGTTGTGTATGCTCCGGCGCGCGACGAGATGTATGTGGGTGGACTTGGGCTTGGGGCCACTTGCAACGGCGTAACCCTGCGTGCCCACCGGACTGGCTCGGAAGCACCACTGATACCCGCTCCCGCCGCTGTTCATAACGAGCTTGCCGCAAGCGGGCTGAGCTATAGCAAGGGACCTGCCTATCCCTCGCTCGCCTATCGGCTGGTGCAGGTGGCATCCGGCAAGCTCGATGCGGCGGTTGCACGGCGCGGCGCGCAGGATTGGGACATTGCGGGCGCTGATATCATCCTTTCGGAAGCGGGCGCTCGCTTTGAGGATGTCTGTCTGGGGGCGCCGCGCTACAACGGCACCGATACGCGCCACGCGGCGCTTGCCGCCACCGCCGACATTTCACTATTAACGCCCTTGTGCGATGCCTTGCGCGTCGTCTATGGCTGCCCGCAACCCGATTCCGACAATCCAGAACCACAGGCTTAAGGCATGAGCGAAGCACCGGCCAAACAATTGCTCCACCTCGTCATCGGCGGGGAGATGTCCGATCTCGAAGGCGTCGAGTTCAAAAATCTCGATGAGGTCGATATCGTTGGCGTCTACCCCAACTATGCCTCAGCCTATGCGGTCTGGAAGCAGAAGGCGCAGATGACCGTGGACAATGCGGAGATGCGGTACTTCATCGTGCATATGCACAAGCTGCTGGACCCCGCCGAAGCGCACTAGTTCCTACGGGGTTATTTTTCGCCGATGGATCGCTGATAGGCCGTGAATGCGGCTTTGGCATCGGCGTATGCCTCCTGCTTGTCCACGCTCCAATAGGTCAGATCCTCAATAGGGATGGGCGCATTGGTGATTGCGCAGCGCACAAAGGTGCCCGGCTTGACGACAACGTAGTCGGCATCAAGATAACGAATTTTGGCTTCGGACGGCGCAAAGCCGGAATCGAGAATGTTCATGTGCGACCTTCCTCTACCCTCTGTTTAGCGGGCTTTGGGATGGCGGTCAAAATAGACTTTCCTGTTCGCCGCCGCCACTTTCAGAGCGCGTTTTCTTCCGCGGAATCGGAGGTGCACCGGAAACCGTTGCAGCAATCGAGCCCTGAGCCACGTCGATGGTCAGCGCGTCGCCGGGTTTGACGTCATCGGATGCGCGCACGAGATTGCCGCTGGCATCGGTGACCAACGCGAATCCTCTGGCCAGAACCTGATGATAGCTGACCGATGTCAGCAATTTCGACAGCCCATCGAGCCGCGCCCGACGGGTTTCGACGATGCGGATGAACGCGGGGTCCATACGATTGGAAATCGCATCGAGATGGCGGTGTCCCTGAGCGATTGGTGTTGTGAGTAGGCCGGGGCGCAATCGGCTGGCGATCGGTGAAAACGCAACCCGCGCTCGCCCGGCCCTTGTCTGCAACCCATGGCGACCTCTTGTGCTCGCGGTTTGCAGCCTGTTGGCGGCGGCATCGAGCCTTTGGCGCAACAGACCGACCGCCAGACGGCCAGCGATCCGCTGATGATCCATGGCTTTGGTGTGCTGGGCTGCGCGCAAGCCCGACCCGAGCCGCGCCGTCGCCATATCGAGGCGCTGGCGCTGGGTGGAAACGAGATCACCGGGTCGAGGCAAACCTGCCGCTGCAGCACGGAGACGATCCTTGAGATTGCCGGAGATACGGCGCGCCGCCATGCGCTGACGTGAACCGAGATCATCGACATAGGCGATCAGTTCGCCACGCACCGGAACGGCCATTTCGGCGGCGCCCGTGGGGGTCGGAGCGCGCCTGTCAGCAACGTAGTCCACCAGCGTGATGTCGGTTTCGTGCCCAACGGCGGAGATGACCGGTATTGCCGAACGTGCGACGGCTCGGACCACGCTTTCCTCGTTAAAGCCCCACAGATCCTCGATAGAGCCGCCACCGCGTGCGACGATGAGCAGGTCGGGGCGCGGGATGGGGCCCTCGGGCGGAAAGGCGTTGAAGCCATCGATGGCGGCGGTCACCTCAGGTGCGCAGGTATCGCCCTGCACCCGAACCGGCCAAACAATCACATGAGAGGGAAACCGATCATCGAGACGATGGAGAATATCGCGGATCACCGCGCCGGTCGGAGAGGTCACGACCCCGATCACCCGCGGCAGGTAAGGGAGCTCCTTCTTGCGTTCTGGCGCGAACAGGCCCTCGGCGATGAATTTTTTCCGCCGCTCCTCGAGAAGTGCCATAAGGGCGCCGGCACCAGCGGGTTCGATGTTTTCAATAACAATCTGATATTTCGATGAGCGCGGATAGGTGGTCAGCCGCCCGGTGGCGATAATCTCCAGCCCTTCCTGAGGCTTGAAGGCAAGGCGCGAATAGTTGCCCTTCCAGACCACCGCATCCATGGCGGCGGCGTCATCCTTCAGTGTGAAATAGCAGTGGCCCGAACTGTGCTGGCCACGAAACCCGGAGATCTCGCCGCGCACCCGCACGTACCCGAACTGGTCCTCGACGGTGCGTTTGACCGCTTGGGAGATTTCGGAAACCGTGAATTCGAAGGCGTTGGACTGATTATCGCTCATAGGTGTCGTTGGTGACCGAGCCTTGCGGCGCCGTCAAGGGTGGCGGGTTGTCATCGCACATGATAGAGGGGCGCCAAACTCAAGGCAAAGAGGGTGAGGCATGCGGGTGTTGCTGATCGGATCGGGTGGACGCGAACATGCGCTGGCCTGGAAGATGACGCAATCGGAGCGGCTCGAGAAGCTGTTTGTCGCGCCCGGCAATGGCGGCACCCAGACCATTGCCGAAAATATCGCTCTCGACGTGACCGATCACGCGGCTGTTGTCGACTTTTCGTTACGCGAGAGGATCGACCTCGTGGTGGTAGGACCCGAAGTGCCGCTGGTGGCGGGCATTTCGGACGATTTGCGCGCAGCCGGAGTTGCCGTTTTCGGCCCGTCAAAGGTCGCTGCGCAGCTCGAAGGGTCCAAGGCCTTTACAAAGGCGTTGTGCGACGAGATGGGCATTCCTACTGCCGCGTATGGCAAATTCGACGCGCTCGAACCCGCGCTCGCCTATCTCGATCAGCACGGTGCTCCAATCGTCATCAAGGCCGACGGCCTGGCAGCCGGCAAGGGTGTTACTGTGGCTGAGACGCTGGAAGAGGCGCGAGAGGCCGTGCGCGATTGTTTTTCGGGAGCATTTGGTGCTGCGGGCGCGGAAGTGGTGATCGAAGAATGTCTGGTCGGCGAAGAAGCGAGCCTCTTTGCCATCTGCGATGGCGAATATACCATCCTTTTGCCCGCCGCGCAGGATCACAAGCGCGCCTTCGATGAGGATAAGGGACCCAATACAGGCGGCATGGGCGCCTATGCCCCCGCTCCTGTGATGACCGATGCAATGATAGAGCGCGCCTACCGCGAAATTGTCGCTCCGGCCATCAAGGGCATGGCGGCGCGTGGAACGCCTTTTTCCGGCGTGTTGTTCACTGGCCTGATGATGACCAAGGACGGCCCCAAGCTCATCGAATTCAACACCCGTTTCGGGGATCCCGAAACTCAGGTTCTGATGATGCTGCTCGAGAGCGATCTGCTCGATATCCTCGAAGGCACCGCGCATGGCACCCTCGCCAATGTTTCCCCGCGCTGGAAGCGCGGGGTCGCACTGACGGTGGTTCTCGCCGCTAGCGGTTATCCGGGCGCTTACGAGAAAAATACCGTCATAGCGAACGTCGAAGGGCTGGACAGTGATACCGTTCGGGTCTTTCACGCCGGCACGGTGCGGAACGGCGGCACCCTGCTTGCCAATGGTGGGCGAGTGCTAAACGTCACGGCGATTGGCGAGAATGTGAGCGAAGCGCGGGAACGCGCCTATGCCGCAGTCGACGCCATTAACTGGCCGGACGGATTTTGTCGGCGCGACATCGGCTGGCGGGCTCTGTAGCAGCAAACTCTTCTCAACCGTATATGGCTAGACTAGGCTGACGGAGGAACCGGAGGGCTTGTGGCCATGGGGACGATCAGTGATCCCAGAATAGGGATCGCGCTAGGGGGCGGAGCCGCCCGCGGACTGGCGCATATTCCTTTCATCGAAGCGATGGATGAGCTGGGGCTCGTCCCGCACCGGATCGCAGGCACGTCGATCGGCGCGCTGATCGGATCGGGCTGGGCAGCCGGGCTGACAGGCCGGGAAATCCGCGGGCTATCTTACGAAATGCTGGGGACAATGAACGGGCTGTTCGGACGCCTGCTGTCCACCCAGGTCCGGTCGATGGCAAAAATCTTCCGCGAGGGCATTTCGATCCAGCTCGATCCTGTTCAGGTGGTCGACACATTTACGCCCGACGATATGCCCGAGACATTTCAGGGGCTCAAGATTCCGTTCACCTGCGTTGCGACCGACTTCAGATCCTGGCATCAGGTCGCGTTTCATGAAGGCGCGCTCAAGCCGGCGCTGGCCGCCTCGCTAGCCGTCCCGAGCCTTTACAGGCCCGTCCATTTCCACAAGACGGTTCTGGTCGATGGCGGCGTAGTCAATCCCCTGCCGCTTGACCACGCGGCGGCAGGCACCGACATTCTGGTTGGTATCGACGTCAATGGCGATCCCCATGCTTGGCCGGACGGCTATATTCCGACGATGATCGATATCGGATTTGGCTCCGCCCAGATCATGATGCACCAGTTGATCGCCCATATGATCGCGGCCTATCCGCCCGACCTCTATTTCCGCCCCCACCATGTCAATATTGGCGCGCATGAATATTGGCGGGTACGGGAAATCATAAAGGCCGGCGAGGCCGAGAAGGATCGCTTCAAGCGGGAAATATCGGCCAAGGTCGAAGGATTCATCTCCGCTCAGCGAAAAATTTCCTGAGCATTTCTGCGGCCCTGCTCGCCGAGACACCTCCGATCACTTCGGGCGCATGATGGCAGGTGGGCTGGTCGAAAAACCGGACGCCGTTATCGACCGCCCCGCCCTTGGGATCCTCCGCAGCGTAATAAAGCCGCCGCAATTTGACGTGAGCAATGGCACCGGCGCACATGGTGCAGGGTTCGAGCGTCACATAGAGATCGCAATCGGCCAAACGTCCGGTGCCATCTGCGGCAAGTGCCGCACGGATGGCGTTGAATTCGGCATGGGCCGTGGGATCGGCGGTCTCGCGCATTGTGTTGCGTCCGGTGGCCAGCACCGCGCCATCGCGCATGATGACGGCGCCAACCGGCACTTCACCGGCCGCAGCAGCCTCCGCGGCGAGGGTAAACGCAATTTCCATGGGATTGTCGGACGTGGTCATGGTCTGGCGCTCATATCAGCTTTGGCGAGATGTGTCCGCCCCGCTAGAGTGGTCACAAAGGAGAATCAGCATCTATGGCCATTCGCCAGCTTCCAGACGATCTGGTCAACAAGATTGCCGCCGGCGAAGTCGTCGAGCGTCCGGCCAGCGTCGTAAAGGAGCTGGTCGAAAATGCGCTCGATGCTGGAGCGAAACGCATAGCAGTTACCACAGCGGCTGGGGGGAAGAGCCTGATCCGCATCGAGGATGACGGCCATGGCATGGACGAGGCCGATCTGGTGCTTTCCGTCGAACGGCACGCGACTTCAAAGCTCAAGGATGATGGGCTGGACGACATTCGGACCCTGGGGTTCCGTGGCGAGGCTCTGGCATCGATCGGTTCGGTGTCCGACCTCTCGATTGCTTCACGGACGCAGGACGCCGAAACGGGGCTCAAGATCTCGCTCAAGCGCGGTGTCAAATCCGGTCCGGTGCCGCATCCGGTTAATCGCGGTACGATTGTCGAGGTCAAGAACCTCTTTGCCGACATCCCGGCACGGCTGAAATTCCTAAAGACCGACAGAGCCGAGACCGGGGCTATAACCGATGTCATCAAGCGGCTCGCGATGGCGCATCGCGGTGTGCACTTCGTTTTGTCGGGCACTGACAGGCAGCCGATCAACTGGCCGGCACAGACCGGGGAAAATGCTGTCCATGCCAGACTGGCGCAGATTATCGGAGCGGATTTTCCCGAGAACGCGCAGCAGATCGGGTTTTCGCGGAGCGGGATCGTGGTTGGCGGGCTGGCAGGACTGCCGACCTATTCACGCGCCAATACGCTCAACCAGTTCTACTTCGTCAACGGCCGCTCGGTGCGCGACAAGGTACTGCTCGGGGCGGTGCGGGCTGCCTATGCCGATTTTCTGCACCGCGACCGGTTTCCGGTCATCGCACTATTCGTTGCCATCGACCCGGGTGAAGTCGATGTCAACGTGCACCCGACCAAAGCCGAATTGCGATTTCGCGATCAGGGCGCCGTGCGTGGCGCTGTTATCCGGGCCATCGGTGAAGCGCTGGCAGCGGCCGGTTTTCGGGCATCATCGAGCGTGGCGGAATCCGCGCTGGCCAGTTTTCGGGCCCCCGTATCTCCGGTCCCGGGCGAACCGACGAGCAGCTTTGCCGAACCGGGGGGCGTGTCGACCGGGTATAGAGCGCCATCGCCTTTGCTCGGGCAGCAGAGCACTTTCTCGCCTGGTCTGGCCGCCGAGATCCGTAAATTCGATGCGCCCAGCGCCCGGCACGAGCCGACGGAAATGCCGTCGGCGGAGCAGCAGGACTTTCCACTTGGTGTGGCGCGGGCCCAGGTCTTTGAGAATTACATCGTTGCCCAGAATGGCGACGCGCTGGTTCTGATCGACCAGCACGCCGCGCATGAACGGCTAGTCTATGAGCGATTTCGCGCGCAGTTGCGCAGCGGGCCGGTTGCCAGTCAGCGACAATTGATCCCGGTGGTTATCGATCTTCCAGAAGAAGACTGCGGACGGCTCGAGGAGGCCACTCCGGTGCTGGAAAGGCTCGGGCTTTATCTCGAACGATTTGGCCCTGGGGCAGTGGCGGTCAACGAAACCCCTGCCCTTCTGGGCCAAACCGACATTGAAGGTTTAATCCGCGATCTCGCGGACGGGCTGGCGGAATGGGACAATGTGGCGGTGCTTGAGGAACGCATGGATGCTATCATTGCCCGCATGGCGTGTCATGGATCGGTGCGATCAGGGCGACGTTTGCGCGCTGACGAGATGAACGCGCTGTTGCGCGAAATGGAGGCTACGCCCCATTCGGGTCAATGCATTCATGGACGCCCGACCTATATCGAACTCAAGAAGGGCGATCTGGAGCGCTTGTTCGGGCGCCGATAATCGTTGCCGATTCTAACGCCTTTCAGACCGAGCGAGTGTCGGCGTTGTTGGAAGGCGCACTGTCAACCTCGGCCTGAGCGGAAATGAGCAGCCCGGCTGTGGCCGCGGCCAGCGTGACCAAAGCGGCGATGATGCTCAGGATAACGAGTGCCATTGCGTTGCCTCCAGCTTGCACGATGCAGGACCAACCCGCGTCGCGAACGAGTGGTTCCTCAAAAAATGGCTGGGAGCGGCAAATTTGTGGCTGCTGTGTGGCAAAGGTTACTTTCCCCACACTTCCCCACATCTGCTGGTGTCACGCGACCTCGAGGAAGGTGATGGCTGTCTCAGCATATTCGCGGCGATCGACAATCTGAGTGCCGGTTGGACCCTCGATGGCAACATCTTTTCGTTCTTCAAGGACGATAAGAGCGTCTGGTGCAATCCATCCGCCAGACAGCGCGCTGGCGATGGCCTTTTCACCCAGACCTTTGCCGTATGGCGGGTCGGCAAAGACAAGCCCACAAGGCTTGATCCGTTCGGCCGGCCCAAGATCTGTGGCATCACGCTTAAGAAGCTTGGTCTGGCCGCCGACGCCGAAATGCTCGATGTGTCCGCGAATGAGGCCGCGCGCCTCAATGCCGGTGTCGATGAAGACACAGTGATCAGCGCCCCGCGATAACGCTTCAAAACCCAGCGCGCCCGTGCCGGCAAACAGATCGAGTACATGCAATCCCTCCAGATGGGGACCGATGCGGCTTCCGATTATCGAGAACACGGCCTCGCGCACCCGGTCCGAAGTGGGACGAATATCGTCCGACTTCGGCGCTTCGAGCTGTTTGCCGCGGAATTTTCCGGCGACGATGCGCATCTAGCTATTTATCCTCGTCCGGACGCGGGCGGCGGGGGCGATCGGGCCGAGTGCCGGTCGATGGCTTTCCATCCCTACGCGGCGGGCGCTGGCCGGTCGGCCTGTCAGCCCCGGTTTCCCGGCGTGGCCCCTTGCCAAAGGGCTTGCCACCGGGGCGGGTCTGGCCGCCAGGGCCTTTCGAGAACGGGCGATCAGAACCTGCGCCCTCGCGCCGTGGTCCTTTGGAATAGGGCCGGTCTGCGCCGGTGCCCTCCCGACGCGGCCCTTTTGCGAAGGGACGATCGCCGCCGGCACCATCTCTACGAGGCCCTTTGGAGAATGGACGATCGGCACCAGCGCCTTCGCGGCGCGGACCACTTGAGAAGGGTCGGTCTCCTCCACCGTCCCTGCGGGGGCCTTTGTTAAAGGGGCGGTCTCCTCCGGCAGATTCCCGGCGCGGAGGGCGATCCGCATCCTTGCGAAACGAGCGATCACCACCGCCGGCATCGCGCGGCCCCTTGCCAAACGGCTTGCCGCCGGGCTTTTGGGGACGATCGCCGAACGACTTACCTCCCCGGTCAAAGCTTTTTCCGCCTGCGGCGTCGCGGCGCGGCCGGTCACCGAAGCCACCTTCATCGCGCTTACCCTTCCGGTCACCACCAGACGGCACAAAGCTCTGGGAGGGGCGGCCATCGTCGAAGTGAACCGTGCGAGGGGCTTCTTCGCGCCGCTCGGGACGCTTGAAATCGGGCCGTTTGCGCAGACCACCAAAACGATCGCGCTCAGTAGGTTGGCTTTCGCGCTGAGGGGAGCGGCGGCGCGGCTGATTAGGTTCCTCAGCGATGGGAGAATCGAAATCTGCCCCTGCACTTTCGGCCAGGCGCTTGCCCAGTTGGTCCTGGAGAATGCGCGTCTTCACCTTTTCGACCGACCCCGTCGGCAGATCACCAAGCTGGAACGGGCCATAGGAGAGACGGATCAGCCGGTTGACTTCGAGGCCGAGCGCGCCAAGGACGTTGCGAACCTCGCGGTTCTTGCCCTCGCGCAAGCTCATGCTGATCCAAACATTGGAACCACTGGTGCTGTCGAGCGTCGCTTCGATGGGACCGTAATCAACCCCTTCAACGGTCGTGCCGTTGGCAAGCGTATCGAGCTGTTCCTGGGTCACCGAGCCGAAGGCACGGACACGGTAACGCCGCACCCAGCCGGTTGCAGGCAGCTCGAGGGTGCGCTTGAGGCCACCATCATTGGTGAGCAGCAAAAGGCCCTCGGTATTGTAGTCGAGCCGTCCCACAGTCAGCACGCGCGGCAAACCGAGCTTTTCAAATTCCGAAAAGACGGTTGCGCGCCCCTCGGGGTCCTTTTCGGTGACCATGAGGCCCGCGGGCTTGTGATACAGCCAAAGCTGGGTGGCCTGCTTGCGGGCCAGGGGCTTGCCATCGACGGCGATAGTATCGCTTTCAACGACATTGAATGCGGGGGTCTTGACCGGGCTGCCGTTGACCGCGATGCGGCCGGCGGTGATCCAGGCTTCGGCATCGCGGCGCGAACAGACTCCTGCGCGGGCGATGACCTTGGCGAGGCGCTCGCCGGATGGGGGTGGGGCTTTATCGCTCATTGGAGCGTCTTCTTTCGATCTGGAGCTATCAAAACAAAGCGAGGCCAACGGCCCCGCCCTGAACATTCTTCGGTGCTGCGCGCGAAATCAGCGAGAGGCTGCGGCGCGAACATCAGGTGGACAGCGAGGATCGGACAGGGTGACAAGGTCACCATTGGCCGCTTCGCATATGGTTTGCTGGCCTGCCACCGTCTGGAAATATTGCTCGGGCGGAAGGTAGATGTTGCGCTCGGTCAAGCCCTGCGCATTGCGGTAGGCGGCCATACGCGCTGCAAGCTGACGGGCCTCGGCTTCGGTCAGGGGACGACCCGAAGTTGCGCCCGACGACAGCACGCGCCCGGTCCGCAGCGCTTCAAGATCGGCGGTGGTCAGGCCGGTGGTGTCGATGGTCACGGCGCCCGAATCCTCGGGAATGACTGCTGTCGACTGGCTGGGGGGCGGAGGGGTTGCTCCTGATGCCGGGAGCACGAGCGGGCTGCGCTCTCCCGAGACCATCGCCTTTTCCTCGCGCGGCACGATGCCCACGCCCTGCAGGGTCGAGCGCATCACTTCGCGCTCGAAAGTCAGCGGGTCGGTGAGCGCATTGGTGCCCTCCACGGTGGTGCAGGCCGCAAGTGCCGAAGCCGCGGCCGCAGCGAGAAATGTCATACTCAACAGGCGCTTAATCCTGTTATTACTCGTTACAACGATACCCATTGAGGTCTCGACCACCCTGATGATCCCACGATTTTCGTGGGGTTATAGCCCATTGGTGGGCGTAAGGCCAGAATTTGGCCGATTTACGATTTCGCTTCCGACTCCGGTCGCGGGCGCAGCACGTCGATTATCAGTGCAATGACGCCTATGCTGATGGCCATGTCGGCGATGTTGAATACATACGGGAAAAAGCTCAGCGAGAAAAAGTCGGCGACGGCACCATAAACCACGCGATCGATGGCGTTGGAGAGGGCGCCGCCAATGGCGAGAGCGATGCCGATGCGGGTGAGAAGGGAGTCTTCCTTGACCCACCACCAGCCCAGCGCGACCATAGCCAAGCCCATGACAACCAACAGCATTTCCGGCGCCATGCCGCCCATAAGGCCATAGGAGATGCCGGTGTTCCAGACGAGAGTGTAGTCGAAAAACGGAGCAACGTCGATGACTTCACCCCCTGTCCAGCCGGCCATATCGATCTGCAGATATTTGTGCAGGCGGTCGAAAATCAGGACGTCCACCCCGAGGAAAAAACTCCACAGCACCGATGGCTTCATCAGGAAATTCATACGCTAAGCCCTGCAGCCACCCGCTCGCGCATAGCCTGAGCGTCACGGGGAGTCAGATCGGGATATTCGGGGTCAGAACCGACCTCGGGCGAGACTTTCCATGAGCGAGCGCAACGGGTTCCCGCGGCTCTGGCAAAGGCCACCTGGACCCCCGGAACCTCGTCCAACTTGAAAAATTGCTCGTTCGAAAAGGCATGGGATTGAGTAGAAATAGCCGAGACAATGCACAATTCGGCGAGATCATGAGACTCGACCGCCTTGGCAAGCTCAGGATCGGTGATAGCGACTATGGGAGCGGCCTCAAGCGATGAGCCGATGACCTTGTTCTTGCGCTCGATTTCGAGCGCGCCGGTGACCACGCGGCGTACCGCACGGATCTTTGCCCATTTTGCCGCCAAGCCATCGTCGCGCCACTCTGAGGGGACCTCCGGGAAGGTGCGAGTGTGGACGGAAGACGTGTCGCCCGGGTTTCGCTCAAGCCAGACTTCTTCCATCGTGAAGACCAGCACCGGAGCCAGCCATGCGGTGAGGCATGAATAGAGCTGGTCAAGGACCGTCAGGGCCGCCTTGCGCTTTGTTGATGAGATCGGATCGCAATAGAGCGCGTCCTTGCGGATGTCGAAATAGAACGCCGAGAGTTCGAGATTCATGAAGTTTGCGATGGTGTTGACCACACGCTTGTAGTCGTACGCCTTGTAGCCGGCGCGGACCTCGCCATCGAGGACGGCGAGACGGTGCAGGATGAGCTTTTCTAGCTCGGGCATGTCGGCGTGGGCCACCGCTTCCTCGGGCTTGTAATGGGCGAGATTTCCCAACAGCCAGCGGAAGGAATTGCGCATCTTGCGGTACATCTCGACGGTGTTGGCCAGGATTTCATCGCCGATGCGGTGATCTTCGGCATAGTCGATGGTCGCCGCCCAGAGGCGCAGGATGTCGGCGCCGAACTTCTTGATGATGTCCTGGGGCGCAATGGTGTTGCCCAGTGATTTGGACATCTTGAAGCCGTTCTTGTCCATGGTGAAGCCATGAGTAAGGACGGATTCGTAAGGGGCAAAGCCGTTGGTGGCGCAGCTTTCGAGCAGCGAGGAGTGGAACCAGCCGCGATGCTGGTCGGAACCCTCGAGATACATCGAAGCCGGGAATTTCAGGTCCGGCCATTTTTCCTTGTTGCGCAAAACGAAGGAATGGGTCGAACCAGAGTCGAACCAGACATCGAGAATATCGGTGACCTTGGTCCAGTTTTCTGGGTCTGCGACATCATTGCCGAGGAAGCGCTGTTTGGCGTCTTCGGCGAACCATGCGTCGGCACCCTCGGTTTCGAAGGCGGCAACGATGCGGGCGTTGACGGCATCGTTTTTAAGGATTTCGCCAGTTTCAGCATTGACGAACACGGTGATCGGCACGCCCCAGGCGCGCTGGCGCGAGAGCACCCAATCGGGGCGATCGGCGATCATCGAGCGCAGGCGGTTCTGCCCGGCGGGGGGCACGAATTTGGTGGCGTCGATGGCGGTCAGGGCGCGGGTGCGCAGGGTGTCGTCCGCTCCCTTTCCAAGGTCCTTGTCCATATAGACGAACCATTGGGGGGTGTTGCGGAAGATAATGGGTTTTTTCGAGCGCCAGGAGTGGGGGTACTGGTGCTTGAGGCGGCCACGGGCGAAGAGATTGTTGGCGGCGATGAGCGCGGTGATGACGCGCTGGTTGGCGTCGCCCTTCTTGCCCTTGTCGTCGATGATGCGCGCGGGTCCACCCTCGGCGTCGGGGCCAAAGCCGGGAGCGTCCTTGGTATAGAAACCGGCGTCGTCGACGGTGAAGGGGATTGACGTGTCGATGCCCTTTGCCGCGATAGCGCGACCCTCAGCCATCCAGATTTCAAAGTCGTCTGCGCCATGGCCGGGCGCGGTATGGACAAAGCCAGTGCCGGCATCGTCGGTGACATGATCGCCATCGAGCAGGGGCACGAGGAAATCGTAACCGCCGCCGAAGCCGCGGAGGGGGTGATGGAGGGTCATGGCGCCGAGTTCATCGGCGGTGACGTCGGCAAGGCGCCTGAAGGCGAGTTTTGCCTTTGTCGCGCTTTCGGCGGCGAGGTTGTCGGCAAAGATCAGCTTTTCACCGGGCTGGGGGCCGAAATCGTTCTCGGCAGACTCCACTTCGTAGAGGCCATAGGCGATGCGCGAGGAATAGGACACCGCGCGGTTGCCGGGGATAGTCCATGGGGTGGTGGTCCAGATGACAACAGACGCGTCCAATAGCTTTTCCACCGGCGCCTTGTCGGCCCAATGCTGGGTAGCCACGGGAAACTTCACCCAGATCGCGTCGCTTTCATAATCCTGATATTCGATCTCGGCTTCGGCGAGCGCTGTCCGCTCGACGACCGACCACATGACGGGCTTACTGCCGCGATAGAGCTGGCCGGAGGCGGCAACTTTCATCAATTCGGACGCAATGGTGGCTTCGGCATCGAAGCTCATGGTGAGATAGGGATTGGCCCAATCGCCATTCACGCCCAGGCGCTTGAATTCCTCGCGCTGAGTATCCACCCATTGCTCGGCAAAGGTACGGCATTCGGCGCGGAATTCGTTGACCGGGACTTCATCTTTGCTGAGGCCCTTGGCCCGGTACTGCTCCTCGATCTTCCATTCGATGGGCAGGCCGTGGCAGTCCCAGCCGGGCACATAGGCAGAATTGTAGCCCAGCATCTGCATGGAACGCGACACAAGATCCTTCAATGTCTTGTTGAGCGCGTGGCCGATATGGATGTTGCCATTGGCGTATGGAGGGCCATCGTGGAGCGTGAATTTTTCACGTTCGCGGCTCTGCTCGCGCAGCATTTTGTAGAGGTCCATATCTTCCCAGCGCTTGAGCCATTCGGGCTCGCGCTGGGGCAGACCGGCCCGCATGGGGAAATCGGTCTGGGGCAGGAACAGAGTGTTTGAATAGTCGCGTTCGGTTGTCGCGCCTGTTTGCGTGTCGGTCATAAGAACTCGCGGAAATCTTCAGTCATGAGATCGGGACCGCTTTTAACAGCGGACCGGCGGAAAAGTCGATGGGTTTGCGGCATAGCACGAAGTGATCACGGCGTCTGAGCGGACTAGATCCCGGCTCAAGGCCGGGATGCCGGCTGCGGCGTGCTGCACCGAACGCGATTTAGCCGACGGACCCATCGACAAAGCCCAGGGCGGCGTCCAGCTCGGAGAGCGGGCGGGCCTGGGCGGTGATAATTCGCGCTGCCGCCGTATCCTTGTCCATCTGCGCTATGAGCGGTGTGAGACCATCGAATGTCATCTGCCCCCGGATAAAGCCGAGCAGGGCGATGTCGAGAGCCTTGCCATAGATGGTGCGGTCGAAATCGAAAATGAAGGTCTCGAAGGGCGGACGCGTATTGTCGAACATTGGCTTGCCATAGGCGGCAATACCATCGAATAGCTCGCCATCGAGCCGGACCCTGACGGCATAAACCCCTTGCGCGAGCCCGAAGGTCTGGGGAACGACCATATTGGCGGTGGGATAGCCCAGGTCGCGGCCGCGTTTGTCGCCTTCGATCACCGTGCCGGAAAAGAAGTGGTGGTAGCCCAGAAGGGAGTTGGCAGTCACGATATTGCCGCCAGCAAGCGCATCGCGGACGCGAGATGATGATACAGGCTCAATGCCGTCATCGAGCATGTCGCAGATCTCGACCGAAAAGCCGTGCTGCTCGCCTTGGGCCAGAAGAAAATCGGGCGTACCCGCCCTGCCCTTGCCGAAATGAAAATCGGCACCGACCACCACGCCGGAAACCTCGAGCGCTTCGAGCAGGTAGCGCGCAACAAATTCGCTTGCTTCCACGGAAGCCAGATCGCGGGAGAATTCCATGAAGGCCACAGCATCAAAGCCCAGCGCCGCGACGAGGCTCGCCTTTTGATCGGCATAGGTCAGACGATACAGAAAGGGGTTTGGCGCAAAGACATCGCGCGGATGGGGCTCGAAGGTCAGGACCAGTGCCGGCAGACCCTTTTTTTCCGCCATGGCGCGGGCGGTGGCAAAAACCTGCTGATGGCCGCGGTGGCACCCATCGAAATTGCCGATGGCCACGACACCGCCCTTGAGAGCTGTCGGAACGGCCGAAAGGCCGTCGAGTCGGGCGAAGGTCTTGCCTGCGGTCATATCGTCTGGATCGTTCGTCGCGCTTCCGAAACGGAAGGATTGGGTGAGGCCAATTGAAGTCGCGCGGAAATTGCCTTTTTGTGATCCCGATTGCAAGGGCCGAGGATCAGGCCATTCGGCCAATATAGCGCCAAGCGTGCGCGGGACGCGGCTCGGCTGTAGCGGGTTCGCCGAAATCGATGAGCGGATAGGTGCCTATGGACAGCATACGGTCGCGCGGCAAGTGCTCGCGTCCGATGTCTCCGACATAGATTTGGCGCTTTTCGCTCAGGCAGCGATCAAGGAACGCCACGACGCGTCTGGCGAATGCGGCTTTATAAAAAAGGTCGCCCACGAGAATGACTTCCTGTGCAGGCACCGGGCCGTCGAGAAGGTCGGCAAGCGAGGTCTGGATGGAGACGGAATTGAGCGCGGCACTAAGTCTTGCCGCAACGATGGCGTTGGGGTCGGTATCGCAGGCAAGAACACGATTGGCCCCTCTCATGGCCGCCGCGATGGCCACCAGGCCAGAGCCCGTTCCCAAATCGAGGACGGTGCGCCCCGAGACGATTTGGGGATTGGTCATGATGTGCATGGCCAGCACAAGCCCGCCTGGCCAGCACCAGGCCCAATAGGGCGGCACACCGTCGCGCGCCAGTTTCCAAACCCCGCTTTGCGGGACGGCGAGGTGCAACCGGATGTCAGGCAGCCCCGGCACGGGAGCGACGGGAAGATTTTTCGCAATGAAGTGCGTCGTGTCTATCTTGCGCCTCTCACCAGACCAGACGCGGCATGAACCCGATCATATTGGCGCGCGAGACGGAGACGAAATCGGAGACCCGGCGGGCCGGTGGATCGTTGAAGGCATCGAGTTCGGCGGCGTGAATCGAGCCGGTTATGAACAGGAGGTCGATGCCGAATTGGGCGGCGCCCATGGCATCGGTGCGTACGGAATCTCCGATGGCAAGGATCTGGCTTTTTGCGAATCGCTGCCCGGCCGCCTCGTCGGCCAGCGCCTTGGTCTGCTCGTAGATGGGATTGTAAGGCTTACCCGCCATCATCACCCTGCCGCCGATGTCTTCATAGGCATCGGCCAGCGCACCTCCACAATAGACGATCCGGTCTCCTTCTTCGACGACCTTGTCGGGATTGGCGCATATCAGCGGCAGATTGCGCGATTTCCAGATGGCCATGCGGTCCAGGTAATCGTCGGGGGTGTCGTCATCGGTATCGAGATCTGTGACGACCACGGCGGTTGCCTCTTCGTCCGAGCCGAAGGTGAGATCGAGCCCCTCAAACAGCACGTCATCGACGGAGGGGCCGACGCGGGCCACAGTCCTACCCCGCCAGTTTTCCAGCAAGGTGCGGGTGGCATCGCCAGAAGACACCAGAGCATCATAAGCGTCACGCGGGATGCCCATAGCATCGAGCTGGGCGATGATTGAGTTTCCGGGGCGCGGGGCATTGGTTATGAGCACAACCCGACCGCCGCTCGCGCGGAATTGGCTCAGCGCTTCGACGGCACCCCAGTGCGGGGTCACGCCGTTATGGAGCACGCCCCAGACGTCGGAGAGCACAGCCTTATAGCGTGTGGCGAGATTGGAAAGACCGGGAGTGGGGCCGGCAAGGGCGGGCATGGGCGTTCCTTGATTTGTGGTTATCGCGCGACGGCCCGGCGCAGATCGTCATCGCCCTCGTCGCGCAGATCGGGCCGCAAGGGTCCGGCTTCACCCATAACCGGGCCTTGCGCAAGCTTTATGCCATCATCAAGCAGCGCAAGGATTTCGCTCTCACTTTCAAGGTCGGTAATAACGAGATTGATGCCGAAGCGCTTGATATAGTCGTTGATGTCGGATGAGTGGAAATCGGTCAGCGTGGCGGGCGATTTGAGGAAAGCGTGGGCGCTGGCTTCTATATAGCGCACGCCCTTTTCGGCAAGGCCGCCAAAATCCAGACGGAGCGTCGTCGCATTGCGCAAGGCGACGGACACGCCCTGTTGCACAAGGCTGGCCAGCCCATCGGATTCAGGGCGCGACAGGTGGGTCCAATCCTCATAATCGAGCGCAAAGACGATATCGGAATTGATGGCGCGATTGGCGGCAAGAAGGCTCAAGGTCTGATCGAGCGCCGGCTTGTCGCCGAGGCTGGCGGGGGAAATATCGATCAGGAGGCGGACCGGATCGCCGTTTAGACGGGCGCGCCGGACGATGCGGATACCCTCTTCGGCGCAGATGCGATCGATGCGGCGGAGGACAACCGTGCCCTCGCCGGTGGGGATGGGCATATATTGTGGTGGATCGACCAACTGGCGCCCCTCGATTTGCAGGCGCGGCACCATATCGAAGGCGTGGGTCTTGCGCTGGGGGAGCGTTAGGATGGGGCGGACGTGGTGAATTAGCCGTCCTTCATCGAGGGCGCGTTTGACTTCGTCGAGTGCAATGGTTGGGACGCGGCGGGCTTCGGAGTGACCGGTTGGTCTGCGGTCGTCTTTGGCGGCCGGAGCGGAGGCTGCCTGGGCGGTTTCGAGATCAGACACCGCCTCGGCGACCTGGCGGACGACGGTGCCCAGAACGCTCATATCGGCCTCGATGACATCTAGGCGTGAGCCGAGTTCGAGATCGACGAGGGCATTTACACGCTGACTGAGGACCTGGCCCGCCTTGGCATCGGTGGCCAGAAGGCGCCCCATTTCCTCGACGCCCTGTTCGAGTCGCCGGAAGGCGCGGCGGCGGGCTTTGCGCTCCTCGACCATCACGCCTCCCAGCGCTATGGCAAGCGCCAGAAGCCCCGCTTCAATAGGGGTGAAGCCGAGGGCGAAATAGGCCGCTGCGCCAATGGCGGCGCCGCAGACTCCAACAAAAATCAACACCAGATTTTGCACCCGGCTCAAAGCCCCCCGCGGGAATCAAATTCGGCTTTCATTTAAAGGTTTACCACTCCCGCGTCCGACTAAAAAGCGGGCGCGCCAACCCTTTGTTTACCCTAATGGATTGATAGTGCCAGCAAGAGTAGAGCCTTCATCTGGCAAGGAGAAGCCGCCTGATGCGTGATGGAACCCCGTCGGACGCAGATGTGAATCTGTTGCTGATCGAGTGTTCGCCCGAGCGGGCGCGCGCCACCATGTCGGCCATTTATGCCCAATGGGGGCAAGGAATCACGCTCGTGCACTGCACAAGTGGGCAGCAGGCCATGCGCAATCTCAAGGCACAACGCTTCGACGTGCTTCTGGCGGAAACCGGGAGCCTGGAGGGGCTAGGGGGCGGCCAGGAAGCTGCGTTCGGTGCTCTGGCGGCGGCGTCCGATGATGCGCTGATCATTGCACTTTCCGATGGCGGATCGGTGTCGCTGGCGGTTGCCGCAATGCGGGCCGGTGCGCACGATTATCTTCCCTTACCGGTCTCAGGACCTGTTCTGGCGGCAAGGCTGGGCGAGCTCGGCCAGCGCCACGGCAAGGCGCGCGCCATGGTGTGCGACACGCTGGTCGAAAAACATCCTGATTTTGAAGGGTTCGTGGGAACGACGCCACAAATGCAGGCGATCTACGACCAGATTTTGCGGATCGCGCCGTCGGCGGCACCGGTGTTCATCACCGGGGAGAGCGGGACGGGCAAGGAAGTGACGGCCGAAGCCCTGCACAAGCGCAGCCCGCGCGCCAAGAAGCGCTTCATTGCGATCAATGCCGGCGCCATCCCGCGCGAACTTATGGAATCCGAAGTGTTCGGGGCGGTCAAAGGCTCCTATACGGGTGCCCACGAAGACCGCAAGGGCGCCATCGAAATGGCTGATGGCGGCACGCTGTTTCTCGATGAAGTGGGGGAAATGGACCTTGCCCTGCAGTCGAAACTGCTGCGTTTTTTGCAGACGGGGACGATCACCCGGGTTGGGGAGTCGGTGGCGCGACCGGTCGATGTGCGGGTAATATGCGCGACCAATCGCAATCCGATGCAATTGGTAAGCGAAAAGAAGTTCCGCGAGGACCTGTTCTATCGCCTGCATGTGCTGCCCATTCATTTGCCGCCCCTGCGGCAGAGACCGGGCGACATCATGCCACTGGCGCAAAGCTTTCTGGCCTCGTTTGCCAAGGAAGAGGGCAAGGGGTTCGTGGGATTTGCGCCCGATGTCGCGGACCTGTTCGTCGCCCGCGAATGGCCGGGCAATGTTCGCCAGCTGCAAAATCTGGTGCGCCGCATCGTCGTAATGTTCGATGGGGGAATGGTGACCTCGCAGATGGCGATGGCTGCCGACATCGAGTCACTGGATGCCTATGACGTCTCAGTCATCTCGACCGGGCCCCTACCCGACATTCTGCCCATGTGGCAGCAGGAGCAAAAGATCATCGAGGACGCGCTAGGGGCTTTCGGCGGCAACATCGCCCGCGCCGCCGCGGCGCTGGAAATCAGCCCTTCGACGATCTACCGCAAGCGACTGGGGTGGGAGCGGGCCGGCGCTGCCTAGCCATGCCCAGGTTCTATGGGCATTTCGAGCGCAGTAGCCTTCACTACCGCCTACTCGCCCCTATACCCTTGGGCATAATAGACTTGGATATTGCCCAGTTCGATAACGCCATTGCGGGCGATGGATATGCCGCCAAGGTGTTCGATACTGTCAAAATTCTCTGAGTATGCGTTGGGCACACGATCGGCATTGGGGGTCTGGGCGACGATATAGGCGTTCCAGCCGAGATGAGCGCTCTTGTCGAAATTAAATTCGAGATTGCGGGGGTCGCTGCCGAAACAGGCCAGCGGGAGACGTCCGGAGATCTGGGTGTCGATATAGCCGCAATCGATCCAGTTGGTGCCGGCGATGAACAATTCGCCCTGACCGAAGGCGCCACGCTCGTCGAGCGCTTCGCCCAGTTCGGTCCAGGGCAGCTGCAGTGCCGTCGGGTCTTCCCAATCGCCTGGGAACACGGCCCGCGCCCATCCGGTTGCGGCATGGGAAATCAGCAGGGAGAGAATGACGAAGGTCGCAATGGCCGAGCCGAAGAGCCACGCCCGAATGGCCCAGCCGTCCCGATTGGCGGCCCATGCACCCATGAGCATAAACAGCATGAGATAGCCCGGTGCCTGCCAATGGAAGTGGAACTGGGTGTCCGACCAGAGGGCGACGACGGTGAAAAAGATGACGATCGGCCAGCCGATATAGCAAAACAGCGCCGCCACACCCGGTTCAGCACCCGAGGGGAACTGACCCCGTGGGCCTGCGGCGAGTGCCTTGACGCCAACATAGAGCGCGGGAAGCGCCAGCCAAGGGACCATATAGAGCAGTTGTCCCCAGATCATGCGGATCAATCCGTCCCAGCGCAGACCGGATTCGGCCAGCGCCCTGCCGCCCTGAAAGCCGAAGGACACCCAATCATTCTGCGCGTTCCAAATCAGAACCGGAGAGAAGATGGCAGGCGCTATCATAAGTGCCAGCCACGGCGCACGATGAGCCAGCCAGCGGCGCTGGGTGGAGTTGGCAAGAATGAACAGGCCGGTGCCCGCCACAAGAAAGACGGCATGATACTTCGAGAGAAATGTCAGGCCGAGAAATACTCCGGCAACGCCCCAGTAAAGGAAGGGTCGCTGAGCGCCCTTGCCGAAGAAGATTTCGATCAGCACGCGGATCGTTGCGAGCCAGAACAGCACCATAGGGGCGTCGGGCTGGGTCCAAGACCCGATGGATAGCGAAAACAGCACGCAAGCGTTGACGATGAGCGCTGCGTAAAAGCCGCCAAGCGGGGAATGGATGCGGCGGACAATATCGAAGACCAGCCAGGTCGAGACCGCGAACATCAAGATGAAAGGCAGGCGGATGACGAGCAGGTTATCGGACCCAGTCAGTTGCAGGGTGGCCCAGATGGTCCAGAGCGAGACGGGCGGCTGGTCGAAATAGCTCAGATGGAATTGGCGGGCGGATGCCAGGTAATAGGCTTCTCCAGTGCCCCACCCGACTACAGCGCCACCGATCATGCGCAGGATCAGGGTGACGGCGATCAGGGCGAGGGTGGCTTGACCGGAGGTGAAGGGGCCGATGCGATCACGCGGGTTCATGGTCTAGCGCCACGTAAAAATGCGGGTAACCGCGTAGTTGAAAACCACGCTCATAACGGCGCCGGCTATGCCGGCAACGATGAAGTTGGCCATATGGGTTTCAAACAGCACGCTGGCGACCGAGACGTTGGCCAGTGTGCCGAAACTACAGACCAGGTAAAAGCTGAGAAGCCCGACCCAGAACCGACGACCAGTCAGTTTCTTGTCAGCATACGTCAACTCGTTGTTGAGCAGATAATTGGTCGTCATGGCCACAAGAGTTGCGACCAACTGGCTGTTGGCGAAATTGAAATCGAGGACTTCAAAGGCAAAGGTCAGCACTGAAAGGTGGACGACGACGCCCGACGCCCCGACGAGGGAAAACAAGAGAAAGCTGGTGGGCAGGATACCACGGGAAATCTGCGACACGATGAGCCCGAGGAACTGAGCGACGACCAGAGCGCTCATCTTGCTTTCGCCGGCAAAGCGGGGGCGGAAGGTGTAGGGCACTTCGGTGATAACCAGTTTTCGACCGAGCTGACGGTTGCCGGTGGCAATGATGTCGAGCAGTATCTTGAAGCCCTCGCGCGACAGGCGCGGCACGATCTGGTTGAACAGCGACCGGCGGAGCAGAAAAAAGCCGCTCATGGGATCAGATAGAGCTTTGCCGGTGAGAAGCCCCGAAAGCCGGGTTGCCAGCTCGGACCCCTTCTGGCGGCTGGCGGAAAAGCCTTCTTGCGAACTTCCTGCCCCGGTATAGCGTGAACCCACGACGATATCGGCTCCAGCGCGGGCCTGTTCGAGCATCTTGGGTAAGATCGTTTCGTCGTGCTGATGGTCGGCATCGATCACCGCAACAAATTCTGCCGCGGAGGACGCCATCCCTTCGATGCAGGCCGATGACAGGCCGCGCCGCCCTATGCGATGGATGCATCTGACGTGAGGTTTTTGCGTTGCTATCTGTTTGGCCAGATCGGCCGTTCCATCCGGGCTGTTATCGTCAACGACGATGACCTCGAACGTCGTTCCAGCCAGCGCTGCCTCGAGCTTTTCGATGAGCGGGGCGATGTTTTCGCGTTCATTGAAGGTGGGGACGATGACCGACAGGGTCGGCGGGTTCCAATTTTGTGCGGACATCTTTTCCAATTCTGTCATCGTCTCGTCTTTTTATGTCCGCATGAACGTGGCGCATGCAAATCGCGCAACGGCATAACAAGCCCCTGTCCGCGATGCAAAATTTTTTGTGTGCAGCATTCTTGACTCCCGCCCACCCCTCTCCTATCTGCACCGAATGCTGCTAGCACTCTTAACGCTAGAGTGCTAATAGCGGAGGAAATTGCATCTCAACTTCACGTTCCAAAGGAGCGACTATGAGCTTCCGTCCCCTGCATGACCGCGTTGTGGTCCGTCGCGTCGATAGCGAATCCAAAACCGCCGGCGGTATCATCATCCCCGACACTGCCAAGGAAAAGCCCTCTGAGGGCGTTGTCGTTTCCGTCGGCGCCGGAGCCCGCGACGACAGCGGCAAGATCGTTCCGCTCGACGTCAAGGAAGGCGACCGTGTCTTGTTTGGCAAGTGGAGCGGCACCGAAGTCAAGGTTGGCGGCGAAGACCTGCTGATCATGAAAGAGTCCGACATCATGGGCGTGATCGAAGGCTAATCCGGTCGTGCTTCCTACCGGAAGCGCCCCCAAAAACCTTCGGATGCCCTTTTTCATTTTTTTCAAGGAGCAGAATTAAATGGCTGCCAAAGAAGTCAAATTCTCGACCGAAGCCCGCGACAAGATGGTCCGCGGCGTCAACATCCTGGCCAATGCGGTCAAGGTGACGCTCGGTCCCAAGGGCCGCAACGTGGTCATCGAAAAGTCGTTCGGCGCACCGCGCATCACCAAGGACGGCGTGACCGTTGCCAAAGAAATCGAACTCGAAGACAAGTTCGAGAACATGGGCGCGCAGATGCTGCGCACCGTGGCCTCCAAGACCAACGACATCGCCGGTGACGGCACCACGACTTCGACCGTTCTGGCTCAGTCGATCGTCAACGAAGGCGTCAAGGCCGTCGCTGCCGGCATGAACCCTATGGATCTCAAGCGCGGCATCGATCTGGCTGTGACCGAAGTGATCTCGAACCTGGCCAGCAAGGCGGTCAAGATTTCGAACTCTTCGGAAGTCGCTCAGGTCGGCACGATCTCTGCCAATGGCGAAAAGGCCATCGGCGACATGATCGCCAACGCGATGCAGAAGGTCGGCAACGAGGGTGTCATCACCGTCGAGGAAGCCAAGACCGCAGAAACCGAACTCGATGTCGTTGAAGGCATGCAGTTCGACCGCGGTTACCTGTCGCCGTATTTCGTGACCAATACTGAAAAGATGGTCGCCCAGCTCGATGATCCGCTCATCCTGTTGCACGAAAAGAAGCTCTCGAACCTGCAGGCTCTCCTACCCGTGCTCGAAAGCGTCGTTCAGTCCAACCGTCCGCTGCTGATCATTGCAGAAGACGTTGAAGGCGAAGCGCTTGCCACCCTCGTCGTCAACCGTCTGCGTGGCGGTTTGAAGGTCGCTGCCGTCAAGGCTCCGGGCTTCGGCGATCGCCGCAAGGCCATGCTCGAAGACATCGCCATCCTGACCGGTGGCCAGGTGATTTCCGAAGACCTCGGCATCAAGCTCGAGAACGTGACCACCGACATGCTGGGCACTGCCAAACGCGTCGAGATCACCAAGGAAAACACCACCATCGTCGATGGTTCGGGCTCCAAGGACGACATCGAAGGCCGCGTCAACCAGATCAAGGCTCAGATCGAAGAAACCTCGTCGGACTACGACAAGGAAAAGCTTCAGGAACGCCTGGCCAAACTGGCCGGTGGCGTTGCCGTGATCAAGGTCGGCGGTTCGACCGAAGTGGAAGTGAAAGAACGCAAGGACCGCGTCGATGACGCGCTCAATGCGACCCGCGCGGCGGTTGAAGAAGGCATCGTTGCCGGTGGTGGCGTTGCGCTGCTGCGGGCCTCGAACGCTCTGACCGTCAAGGGTGTCAACGCCGACCAGCAGGCCGGCATCGCCATCGTCAAGCGCGCTCTGCAGGAGCCGATCCGTCAGATCGCCAACAATGCTGGCGACGAAGGTTCGGTTGTCGTGGGCAAGATCCTCGACAATGGTTCGGACACGTTCGGCTATGACGCGCAGACGGGCGAATATGGCGACATGATCCAGATGGGCATCATCGATCCCGTCAAGGTCGTGCGTACCGCTCTCGAAGACGCTGCATCGGTCGCTGGCCTCCTGGTTACCACCGAAGCCATGGTCGCCGAGATCCCCAAGGAAGCTGCCCCGGCAATGCCCGGCGGTGGCGGTATGGGCGGCATGGGCGGCATGGATTTCTAATCCAGCGCTCGACGCATCAGGAATTGAGACCTCTCCAGGGTCTCGAACGGGAAGGGCAGTGCTTCGGCGCTGCCCTTTTCGTTTGAATCTTCCCGTTCGTTTCTTAGGCCTGGCCTTGTTCGTTAGGGGAAGAACAGCAGCTTAACCGCGAGGATGATTGAGACCACGATGACCAGAGGGCGGATGATCCTGGCGCCATAGCGGATGCCGGTGACGGCGCCGAGATAGCCACCTATGACCTGACCGCCGGCCATGACGATGGCAACGGGCCAGACAACGTCTCCGGCGATGATAAAAAATAGCAGCGCGGCAAGGTTGGAGGTGACGTTGAGGATTTTGGTGTGGGCCGAAGCACGGGCTGCAGAGAGGCCGAACAGCGCCACGAAAGCCAGCATGAGGAACGACCCTGTGCCCGGGCCGAAAACGCCATCGTAAAAGCCGATCACCAGGGCGAAGACGGGAACGAAGGTTGGAAACTTGAGACGGGCTACGCCGTCGATATCCTTTATCGATGGCGAGAAGGTGAAATAGAGCGCGACGGCGATCACAGCGACGGGGATGAGGACTTCAAGGGCCGAGGTGTCGACCTGCTTGACGATGACGGCGCCGAGCAGAGAGCCCGCGAAGGCCGCGCCAATGGAGGGGACCAGCGAGAGGATCGACACGTAGCCCTTGCGCCAATAGGTCCAGGCGGCCATCGTGGTGCCGACGATGGACTGGGCCTTGTTGGTGGCGATGGCACCCAGCGGCGGTAGACCGGCCCAAAGCAGAGCGGGAATGGTAATCAGGCCCCCGCCGCCGGCGACGGCATCCACAAAGCCAGCGACGACGCCGACGCCGCCCAGCGCCACAAGTACCCAGATATCGTACACGGAAAACTCCAGCCAAATGCAGCGCGTCGAAAGCGCGCTTGCTGGCATGAAGCGGAGGGATTTGCAACTGGATCGGCGATGGACCAGCGATGCATTACATCTGAATTGACGAACAATCTGTCGGTGACGGCTGGGTTTCTCGAAACAGCGGAATGCGGCAGAGTCCGGTCATCGCAAATCACGCACTGGACGCAAAGACCATGAACGCGCTTCAAACCTATCTTCCGACCGTGGGTCGCATCTTTTTGGCTATCATCTTCATCCTCGCCGGCCTGAGCAAAATCACCGCGATCGAGGGCAATGTGGGCTATATGGAAGCTTTCGGAGTTCCGGGCTTTCTGATCTGGCTGGTGATCATCGTCGAAGTGGTTGGCGGTGTCATGCTGGCGGCGGGCTACAAGACCCGGTGGGCCGCTGCAGCTCTGGGCGGCTTCTCTCTCGCCTCTGCCCTGATCTTCCACACCGATTTTTCCAACCAGATGGAAATGACCAACTTTCTCAAGAATCTCGCCATCACGGGCGGCATGCTCTACGTCATCGCCTTCGGGCCAGGGGCGCTGGCCGTCGACATGCGCAAATAGAGGCAAGACGCCGGAGACGAAAAGGGGCCGCGAAAGCGGCCCTTTTTTCATGGCTGGAAGCGCGTGGCGCCGATCGCACCGGCGAGGCGATCAAGGATCGCGCGTTTTCCGTCGTGCCAATTCGCATTGCGGGCGACGAGCAGCAAGGACTCGCTTTTGAGCATTACGCCGTCCTCGAGGATGCGCAGGCCGTTGGCCTTCAGCGTCGAACCGGTCGAGGTGATGTCGACGATGAGATCGGCGGCGCCCGATGCCGGCGCTGCCTCGGTGGCGCCCAGGCTTTCGACGATCCGGTATTCGGCAATACCGTGGGCGGCGAAATGGCGGCGGGTGAGATTGACGAATTTGGTGGCGATCCTAAGCCAGCGGCCATGGCGGGCGCGGAAATCGGCAGCAACGTCGGAAAGGTCGTCCATCGTGGTGACGTCGATCCAGGAATCGGGCACCGCAACCACTGCATCGGCGCGGCCAAAGCCGAGGCGCTTGACGATTTCGACCTGCTGGGGGCCGGTTTCGGCGGTTTCGTGGATCAAGTCCTCGCCGGTGATGCCGATATCGATAGTGCCGCGGATCAGTTCACGAGCGATCTCGGAGGCTGAGAGGAAGCGGACAATCACGTCGGGCATGGCCGCCATTTCGCCCAGATAGGAGCGCGCGCCGCCGGGACGCTCGATGGTCAGACCGGCCTTCTCAAAAATGGCTATCGCTTCTTCCTGAATACGGCCCTTGGAGGGGAGCGCGAGCATGATCGAACTCATGGGCGAACCTCCGCTTCCAGTCTATCCACCCAGACCGCACAACCAACGGCGGGGATGTCTTGGGACGCGCCGAGGCGCCTGAGCAGACGGTCATATTGTCCGCCGGAGACGAGCACCAGCCCCCCTGCCCCAGTGACCTCGAAGGTGATGCCGGTGTAATAATCGAGGCGTGGAGAAAAGCCGGCGTCGAACAGGACCGATTTCGCCTTGAGGCCATCGCGCAATTGGGCTACCCGGCGGCTTGCACCCTGCAGCGCGGTCGTCAGATCAGTGCCGGTGGATCGACCGAGAGCATCGATTGCCGCGAGCGATTTATCGGCGGGGCCGGAGATCGCGAGATAATTGCGCAGCAGATCGATGGTCGGGCCGGGAACGTGCTGGGCTTCGAGCGCCTGCTTTTCGAGATAGCGGGCGGCGATTTCCTCGGGTGTCCGGCTTTCGGTGAGGCTCAGCCCGTTGGTGAGCATGAGTTCGCCCACCCAATCGGCAATATCATTGGCCGGAAGCCCGGCCGGTCCAGCCATTGGTGGCCTTGGATCGGCCAGCCGGTCGAGCAGCGCGGACATGGCTTCGGGATGGCCGAAGCGGGCACGAACGCGCGGGCGCCAGACATCGGGCATGTCGCAGGCGGCCAGCACTGTTTCAAACAGGTCGATATCACCGACGCGGACATGGGAGGCGGTCACGCCATAAATGTCGGTGACGGCGCGGGCAAAACCGATCACCTGATCAAGCGCTGCATCGGCATCGGGGAGCGCCAAAAGCTCCATGCCACCCTGATCGAACTGGGCGGGGCCGTCGGTGCGCTGGCGGAAGACCGGACCAAGATAACCATAGGCGGCTGGAGTGGCAGCGCCATTGGCGATGTGGTCGATTGCGATGGGCAGGGTGAAATCGGGGCGCAGACAGAATTCCGAGCCATCCATGCCTTGCGTGAGGATCATGCGTGCACCCAGTTCCTCGCCCGCCAGATCGAAGTAGGCGGCTGGGGAGACGAGGATCGGTGGCGCGACAAGAGTGACGCCGGGGGCCGAAACCAGAGCTTCAAGAGCGGCGCGGCGGGCTGCTGCAGTCATTATCCGTTCGCCTTCATCCATGCGGCAACGGCCGGGATCTGTTTGACGAAATCGACCATTTGATCGCGCGGGACAGAATATTGGCCGGGGCGTTCGGTTTTCCAGGCGGTGTTGTCGGTGATCGAGGCGGCGGCTTCGGCGCCAACAGCCAAATCCTTGATCTGCACAACACCCTGCTCGCGTTCGTCGGAACCCTGGATGATGACGGCAGGGGCGTGGCGCTTATCGGCGTATTTCATCTGCTTGCCCATGTTCTTGGAGCTGCCAAGGAACAACTCGGCACGGATGCCCGCAGCGCGCAGTTCGGCGACCATTTTCTGGTAGTCGGCGATGCGGTCCTTTTCCATGACGGTGACGACGACGGGGCCGGTGACCGGGGCGGCATCGAGATTGCCGGTGAGTTTGAGCGCCGAAGCGAGGCGCGAGACGCCGATTGAAAAGCCGGTGGCGGGCGTGTGCTCGTTGCGAAAGCGCGAGACGAGGCCGTCATAGCGGCCGCCGCCGCCGACCGAGCCGAACACGACGTCCTGGCCCTTTTCGTTCTGAACGGTGAAGGTCAATTCGATTTCGAAGACCGGGCCGGTATAATATTCGAGGCCGCGGACCACGGATGGGTCGATCTTGATGCGGTCGGCACGATAGCCAGCGGAGGCGAAAAGCGCGGCCATCGATTGCAGTTCAGAAAAGCCTTCGGCGAAGGCTTGTGTGATCTTGAATTTGGCCAGCGCAGGTGTCTTAAACTCGGCGTCCAAGAACCCGTCGGGCCCAGCGTCTGCCTCAAGGTCGACCAAATCATCGAGCCGCTCGGAGCTCATCATTTCGATAACGGCTTGGGCCTGATCCGGGTAGAGCCTTGCACCCTCGGTAAAATCCCCACTCTCATCCTTACGACCCTCGCCCAATAGAAGCCGAACGCCTTCAGGGCCGAACTTGTCCAACTTGTCGATGGCCCGCAACACTGTCAGCTTCTGAGCCTCATCAACAACGCCGATGGCCTGCATCACGCCGTCGAGCACCTTGCGGTTGCTGACGCGGACGACGTACTTGCCGGCAAGACCTAGGGCATCCATGGTGTCGGCCATCATCATGCACATTTCCGCATCCGATTCCGGGCCGCCGGCGCCCACGGTATCAGCGTCGAACTGCATGAACTGGCGGAAGCGGCCGGGGCCGGGCTTTTCGTTGCGGAACACCCAGCCCTGCCGGTAGGAGCGGAAGGGCTTGGGCAGGTCCTGATAGTTCTGGGCGAAGTAGCGGGCGAGCGGCGCCGTCAAATCGTAGCGCAGGCTCATCCACTGATCGTCATCGTCCTGCACGGAAAACACCCCGGCATTGGGGCGGTCCGTGTCGGGGAGAAACTTGCCCAGGGTTTCGGTGTATTCGAAAAACGGGGTCTGGATGGGATCGAAGCCGTAGCGCTCGTACACATGGCGGATTTTGGCGACCATCTGTTCGATGGCGGCGAGGTCTGCGGGTTCGGAGTCGACAAAACCGCGCGGCAGGCGCGGCTCGATGAGCGCTGAATTCTTGGCCATGAGTTTGGTCCCTGAAGTCCCTAGAATACGGGGCTTTTGCAATACGCGCCGTTCCTAAACGATATGCCGTTTGGAGACAAGGCAAGGGAGCACTGTTGCCATTAAGCCACAGGCAAACGGCAAGTGCGACATCCCGTCACATCAGGGGTTGGCGATCACGGATTCGTTAGCTAGAAGTTCGGCGTCTTCAACACGAACCTCTTAAGGGAGGCGTTCCTATGACAGCATTCGCAAACGTCCTCACCCGTGGTGTTGAAGCCTACGGTCGGTCCCTGGGCCGCCGTCTCAATCGCACCGGCGTCAAAGCCTGACACCGAACTTTGCGGTAATCGGGTCGTCCTACTCGGCCTGATCTTCAAAAACACCCCCAAAGCCAACCAATCCTGACGACAGCACATCTGCGTCCTGCCGCCCGGATTCCAACCAGACTTAACCTTTGGACGCGTTTCCGGGCCGGATGAACCGACTCCGAAAATGTCTCCAGCAACATGGAGCCAGTGCGCCTTTGCGCGCCTGGGTGACGACGATGTCGCACGTAAATATGCAAGTGGAAGGCGCTATCCTGCGCATTTCCGTCGATACACTGGTGGCAGAACACGGCAAATGGCGCGTGGTAATGGCCGCCATCAAGGCAATGGTTCGCGGCAGGCGCCGGGTACAAACGGTCCGCCCGCAAGACTTGCCCAATTCGGTCCGCGCCGACATAGGGCTGCCAACTGTCGTGGACCCGCCTAGAATGCCGACGGTGATGATGGTCTTTGCACGGCCATAACCGTCGGCGAATTAACGGGACGCAAGCTTTGGGCCTTTCCGCATTGACAGCGGGAAGGCCTAAATATCTTCAGGGGCGCACAAATTGGGCACGCTGCGCCTCGATAGGGCCGCGGCAGTGGCATTCCTCCATATGGTCATTGACCATGCCCATGGCCTGCATGAAGGCATAACAGGTGGTCGGGCCGACGAAGGAAAAGCCGCGCTTTTTAAGGTCTTTCGAGAGTGCGATCGAGGCCGGGGCCGTACCGATGGTGCGCAAGGTATCCCAGGAATAATCAGCTGGACGATCGGCAGCGGACGGCTCGAAACGCCAGAAATAGGCCGCAAGCGAACCGAACTCACTGCGCAGTTCCTGGGCGCGGCGGGCATTGTTGATGGTCGAAACGATTTTGCCCCGGTGGCGCACGATGCCCGCATCAGCCAGGAGGCGGTCGATATCGGGCTCGTCGAAAGCGGCGACCCTCTCGATATCGAAGCCAGCGAAGGCAGCGCGGAAATTTTCGCGTTTTTTCAGGATGGTGAGCCAGGAGAGGCCCGACTGAAAGCCTTCAAGGCAAAGCTTTTCAAAAAGGCGCGTGTCGTTGGTGACCGGATAGCCCCATTCGGTATCGTGATAGGATTGGTAAAGCGGATCGCTGCCAGCCCAGGGGCAGCGCACGGGAGCGGCATCTGTCATGGAATCGTCTCGCTGAAGCATTTGGATAACCATAGCCCTAGAGCAAGATTTAACCATCCCATTTGACTCAATCTTTGCCGATTAAGGACAGGATCGCTCTTGTTTTCAAGCTCGACACGAGGCGCCGATGATCCGTATGACCGTTGCCCTAATTGCCGTCTTCATGCTGGCCGCGACCGCGCAGGCCGGCCCGGGCTATCGTGGGTATCTCAACGCCATGTTCGGGCCACCGCCGGGGATGGTTTTGACGCCAGATGAGCCCCAGACCCTGCTCGAATATCAGACGGACTATGTCAGCCATCCGATGTGGCTGCGGCAAGTTGTCAATTACCGGACCAGCGAAGCGCCGGGCACGCTGATTGTCGATACGCGCCGGCATTTTTTGTTTCTGGTCATGCCGAACGGGCGGGCCATGCGGTATGGAATCGGAGTGGCGCGGACCGGGTTCGAATGGAGCGGAACGCATCGGGTGAGTGCCAAGCGCGAATGGCCGAGTTGGACACCGCCGGCCGAAATGCATGCTCGCCAGCCGGGGCTGCCTAGGTTCATGCCGGGAGGCCCGAACAATCCGATGGGCGCCCGGGCGCTCTATCTGGGTTCGACCCTCTATCGCATCCACGGAACAAACGAGCCGTGGAGCATCGGGCGGTCGGTCTCATCGGGGTGTATCCGCATGACCAATGAGGATATAATCGATCTCTATGGTCGCGTCCCCGTCGGGGCCAAGGTCATCGTGGTCTAGGCACCGGCAACCTGGTCGCCGGGCCAAGAGCTTGTCATTATGATTCCGAAGCGGTTGTCACGCTTTCGGTTCAGGCCGCGTGGGGAATGTTGAACCCCTTGTCGGCATAGTCCTTGAGTTTGTTCCGAACCGTGCGGATCGAAAGCCCGAGGATTTGAGCGGCACGGGTGCGATTGCCATTGGTCTGCCGGAGGGTGGCGAGAATCAGCGTTCTTTCCACTTCGGCAATCGGCAACCCAACCATGGCCTCCGCCAGGTCGGCGTTTGGAGCAAAGTCGTACACTGCACGTCCTTTCTGAGCCCCCATACGCTTGGCTTACCGCTTAAGGGTCATCCCTTATGGTTAGCAAAGCCCTAACAGCAGAGCGATCACGGACGGTTTTGATTAACCTATGACAGCCAGACGACCGCGCACGTGCCTACCGTGTCATCTTGCTGGAAAAAGAGAAATGGTACCGTCGCCCCGGATCGAACGGGGGACCTCTAGATCCACAATCTAGCGCTCTAACCAACTGAGCTACGACGGCACGGTGACGCGGACGTTATGACGCTTATGGCAGCGTCGTCCCGAAACGCGGCGGAACATAGGTCGAGATGACGGCAATGACAAGTGCGGTTGTGCCAAGATCGGCAGGTTTTTTGATGGCGGGATGCGAGCTGACCTTAACCATTTCCAACCTTTGAGCGGGCAAGAATGGTGCAAGACATGGACCGGCTCGCCAAGTCCCTATATTTAAGGTTTCGTCAACCATCGACCCGGACCGGGACGAGGCGGGGCATACGGACATGACCATGACGCTCGACTGGACAAGCGCAGAACAGGCTCAAAGCGTAACGCGGTACGAGGACGACCCGCGTCCGGCCTGGCTATGGCCGGTCGACAGCTCACAGCCGGTCTGGACCAATCGGGCCGCGGGGCTGTTTGGTGCGAAGATCAAGGGCGACGGAGTCAAGGCGGCGGAGCCCGCTGTGCCGATCAAGGGCCAGATCGCCCGTATCGTGCGGCTGGGCCTTATGGGGCGGCCAACGCTGTCGCGCATGCAGTTTCTGGCCGGGCGCAAGCCGCTCTCGGCAACCTGTCACTGCACACCGCTGCGGCTGGGCGACGACAAGCTCTATCTGCTGGTTGTGGGAGTGGATCCGATCGGGGAAGAGCTTCTGGCCGCGGCGGAACCGCGCGCCGAACGCCATGAGGAAATTGCGCCCGCAGAACCGATGGTCGAACTCGCGGCGCCTCAAGTGCCTGACGATGATGCCGATGCGCAGGACGCGACGACGGTACCAGATGCCCTTGAGGAGGAAGATATCGAACAGGAAGGGCTTGCGGCACTTGTCGACAAGCTGGCCGGGCACGAGCATCTTTTCGATCCTCTCGATGCGGACGATGACGCCCCGTTTTCAGGACAGGTGCCCGGCCGCGACTACGCAGAGATCGCCTTTGACGAAGTGGTCGAGGCGGCGGAGGGCGAGGATCGGTCCGATTGGGACGAGGAAGACCCTGCCGCGCTCGAAGAGGCCGCATTTGCCGCCGATGGCAGCAATGAGGAGGGTTCGGCACGTGCAGGGTTGTGGCAGATTACGGGGCGCGGGCTGACTATCTCGCCCATCGTCTATGAAGAGGAAGAATCCGAATCGCAGGCCGAACAGGCGGACGAGGCGGCGGCGTCCGATGTCAGCGAGCAGAGCACGCGATACAATTTCGACGAACTTTCGCGTATCCTCAACGAGCGGGTTAACCGCGACGATCCAACCCCACTGCCCCCCCTGTCCCTAAGGCCGCAGCGGTCCGGCGGAGAGTTGGTGGCGTTGAGCGAAGAAGCGCTGGTGCTTAATCGGTTGCCGATCGGCATTCTGATCTTCCGCGATCAAGACATTTTGTTTGCCAACCGCGCGCTGGTCGATCTGACCGGTTACGAAAACGCCACCACGCTGCGCAGCCTTGGTTTGTCGGCGATCTTTCCCACGGTGGATGGCGGCGAGCCGGCAGGACCGGTCAGCCATCTGTTGCGCCGGGACGGCGAAAAGGTCGCGGTCAACGCCCGGCTCAACGCCATCACCTGGCAGGGCCGTCCCGGGTTCATGCTCTCGGCCAGGGCCAACGATATCGAACCGCTGCGCGAGGCGGAAGTGGGCCAGTTCGCCGCGCTCTGGGCAAAGGTCGCAAATTTTGATTTCGTCACAGCAGACCGGGCGGGACTGATTGCCAGCTTTGAAGGCAGCGGGGATGACGAATCCGATGTCGAAATCGGAACGCCGATAACCAATCTGATTGCGCAAAGTGAATACTCGGCGTTGCACCAGTTTCTCAGCCTGCCGGCGCGCTATGCCGGTGGCGTGCGGCCCGCGATCTCGCTCAAGGGAAAACGTGCCGGGCACACGCTGACGCTTTTTGCCGAAGGACGGGCAGGCATCATATCGGGTTATTTCGGCCTGCTCGGCCCCCTCGAAGCCAAGGCTGCCGGCACAGGGCGGTCGCGTAGCGGGCTACCGGCCGCGACGCTGAGCCGGATCACGCGCGGGCTGCGCCGCCCGCTCAATACCATTTCGGGCTTTTCCGAATTGATCGCGTCAGAATCCTTTGGTCCGCTGGCCAATGCGCGCTATCTCGAATATGCGCGCGACATCCGTGCGGCGAGCGGGGAGATCGGCGATCTGGCCGATGAACTCGACGATTATGTCAGACTTGCCGAGGGCGAGTTGGCACTCTCCCCCACCGACGTCGATATTGGAACCCTCCTGGCAGAGTCCCTTGTGCGGGTGCGGGGCGCTGCGGGAAAAGCCCGGGTGTTGCTGCGCAGCGCGATAAGCGAGCGGCTGCCCCATGTGCGGGTCGATGCGGCAACGCTCAAACAGGCGGTGCTCAACATGCTCGCCAGTGCCATAAGCGAGGGCAGCGAAGGCTCCAAGGTGGTGCTGTCGGGACAGGTCGAGGACGATGGCTCGGTCTCGATCCATGTGCGTGACACCGCCAAGGCACCCAACGCACTAGCTGAGCGCTTCATGGTTTTTCGTGACGGGGTGGCAGCGGACGGCAGCGAACGCAAGCCGACCCAATCGAGCATCGGGCTGACGCTGACCCGATCCCTCGTGGCTGTGAATGCCTGCTCGCTGAGTCTTGCTCCAGCAAGCGAGAGCGGCACATTAATGACGCTGACCATTCCGGCCAGCCTTGTGGTCAAGGGCTGAGACACACTGCTTGACAAGCACCGGCTTACTCGGCCTTAACTCGCCTTATGAGCAAGCCCGAGCCGATCCTGAAGATTGACAACGTTTCGCGCCATTTCGGCATCATCGCAGCCCTCGATGGCGTTTCCTTCGAGATTGCGCCGGGGGAGATTGTTTGTCTGGTCGGGCATTCGGGTTGTGGGAAGTCGACCCTTTTGCGCGTGATTTCAGGCGTCGAGAAGATCGACGGAGGCACCGTTGTTCTGGCCGGCAAGACAGTGAGCGGGGGACATGTATTCGTCGAGCCAGAGAACCGTAATATCGGTTTCATGTTTCAGGATTACGCGCTTTTTCCGCACCTGACGGCGCGGCAGAATATCGGCTTCGGGCTCAGGGGAATGAGCCGAAAGGACGCCATGGCGCGCGTCGATGACATCATTTCACGGCTGGGGATCGGAGCGCTTGCCGAACGTTATCCGCATATGCTTTCGGGAGGCGAACAGCAGCGCATAGCGCTGGCTCGCGCTCTGGCTCCCCAACCACGAATACTGCTGATGGACGAGCCATTTTCCAACCTCGACCGTGGATTGCGCGACACGATACGGCACGAGACCCTGACGCTGTTGCGAGGATTGGGAACGACGGCGATCATAGTGACACACGACCCCGAAGAAGCGCTGGCCATCGGCGACAAGGTGGTTCTGATGCACAAGGGCAAGGTTATCGAAAGCGGGACTGGAGACGCCATCTACAGCTTCCCCCAGACCGCTTACGCCGCAGCATTCTTCTCGCAGGTCAACCGCATTCCGGCGCGGCGTTCGGGCGATTGGCTCGACAGTGCGCTGGGCCGGTTTCCGGCACCGTGCGGCAGCTCGGGCCCGGTACAGCTCTTCATCCGCCCCCAGGCCCTAACCCTGACCGTGAATGGAACTGTAGCAACAGTAAGCGCGCGGGTTTTGCTTGGCGAGATTGAAGAGGTCACTCTCGAAGTTGCCGGCCTTGACGATCCGCTGATCATGCGCACCAGCGCCCAACGCGGCCTCCAAGTGGGCCAAAGCGTCACGATAGGGGTGGACGCAAAAGACGTGCTGGTGTTCGCCGCCGATGAAACGGCGCGTTCTGCCCTGCCGCGCGGCTCGCTGGCGGCAGAATAATTTATTGAAAGATCAGCAGGTTAGAACCACTCTAAACTACATTTGAAATTTCTTGACACACGCGATCAGCTATGAGTATTGCGCCTCATGGGCGCGTTTTGGCCTTTGGCGCCCTTGATGACACACACCAAGGGAAACACCCAAATGACACGATTTCTAAAGATTTTTTCGACAGCCGGCCTTCTGGCGCTGGGTGCCGCGGTTCCTGCGCTGACCCAAGAGGTCAATATCTACACCACTCGCGAACCGGGTCTGATTCAACCGATCCTCGACGCGTTTACCGCTGAAACCGGTGTTGCCGTCAATACCGTCTTTTTGCAGGATGGATTGATCGAACGTGTTTCAGCCGAAGGCGAAAGCTCCCCCGCCGATATCCTGATGACTGTCGATTTTGGCGCTCTGATCGATCTGGTCGATGCCGGGCTTACCCAACCGATCGATTCTGAAGTGCTCGAAGGCGCCGTTCCTGAAGCGTTGCGCGATCCCGATGGTAATTGGTTTGCACTGTCCGGTCGGGCGCGCGTGCTCTATGCCGCCAAGGATCTCGATCTCGACAGCTTTACCTATGAACAGCTGGACGATGAGGAATGGCGCGGTCGGCTGTGCATTCGCTCGGGCCAGCATCCATACAACACGGCGATGTTTGCCGCCTATATGGCAAAATACGGCGAAGAGGAAACCCGCAGCTGGCTTGAAGGCATCAAGGCCAATCAGGCTCGCGTTGCCGCCGGTGGCGATCGCGACGGGGCACGTGATATTGCCGCCGGTATTTGCGACATCGCCATCGGCAATTCCTACTATGTGGGCCTGATGACATCGGGCGCCGGCGGCGAAGAGCAGCAGGCCTGGGCCGAAGAAATGAAGGTTATTCTGCCGACTTTCGAGAACGGCGGTACTCTGGTCAATATCTCGGGTGCCGGGTTGGCGGCCCATGCGCCAAATCGTGAGGAAGCCATCCAGCTCCTCGAATATCTTGTGTCCGATGATGCCCAGAAGCTCTATGCAGAAGCCAATTTCGAGTACCCGGTCTCCGCATCGGCCGAGGTGCACCCGATTATTGCCGCCTTCGGCGAACTTGAAGCTGATGATCTCTCTCTGACCGAAGTGCTGCCGTTCCGCACACGGGCCAGCGAGTTGGTCGATGAAGTCAACTTCGACACTTTCGAAAACTAGGACAAGCGCGGCGGGGTCAACCCGCCGCGTCTTCCTTGATGATGGCCATGGCTGCAAGCCGTCCCGCAGGGCGGCAACGGATCAGACTTTCCCTTTGGGCCGCGCTGGCATTTTCCGCCGCGGCTCTTGCGCTGTTGCCAGTGGCAACAATCGCGGTTACCGCGATGGCCGATACGGGCACGCTGTGGTCACATGTTCTGACCAATATCCTGCCGCAGGCGGCCTGGAATACAGGCGTTTTGTTGCTCGGTACCGGTATCATCGCGACCTGTGTAGGTACGGGAGCAGCATGGCTGGTTTCGGCCTATGATTTTCGCGGGCGGGCGGTGCTCGAATGGGCTCTGTTGCTGCCTCTGGCCGTACCTACCTACATCATGGCCTATGCCTATCTCGACGTTTTGAGCCCACTGGGACCCATTCAAGGCGCTATCCGCTGGGTGCTGGGCTATTCGAGCCCGCGCGATTTCAGGCTTCCCGATATCCGTGCCATGTGGGGGGCCATCGGTGTGTTCGGTTTCGTTCTCTACCCGTACGTCTATCTGACGACGCGCGCGATGTTTCTGACCCAGGCTGCCAATCTCGTGGAGGTTTCCCGGACACTGGGGGTGGGGCGAAACGGCGTATTCTGGCGCGTGGCGCTGCCCCTGGCCCGCCCGGCAATTGCCATTGGCGTATCGCTGGCGCTGATGGAAGCACTAAACGATGTGGGCGCTGCGCAGTTTCTGGGTATCCGTACGCTGACGGCCTCGGTCTATACCACATGGATCGTGCGAACTGATCTGGCCGGGGCGGCACAGATCGCCATCGCCATGCTCACGGTCGTCGTCGCGCTGATCGTTTTCGAGCGCTGGGCACGCCGCAACCAGCGCTTTGCGGCCAGCGCCCAACGAGCAAGGCCCATGCCACCCCGGAAGTTGGCTGGTCTGAAGGGGCTGGGAGCCTTTGCGCTGGGTTTTCTGCCAATCCTGATCGGGTTTGTAGGACCGGCCATCTATCTGGCCATCGCTGCGGTCAGACGGATCGAATTTGCGGGCTTTTCTCCAGCGCTTGTGAGGGCGGCAATCAATACAATCTCGATCTCGGCAATGGCCACTGCGGTGGTTCTGGTGCTGGGATTTGCCATTGCGTACGCCGCACGGCTGCAGCCGGGACGCAAGACCGCAATTGCCGCGCGGATTGCGACGCTGGGCTACGCGGTCCCCGGTACGGTTTTGGCCATTGGTATTCTGATCCCGGTGGCCGCTTTCGATCGCACACTGGACGGACTGATGCGCGATTGGATCGGGATTTCAACCGGACTATTGCTTCTCGGATCGGGCGCAGCGCTGATCTATGCCTATACGGCGCGGTTTCTGGCGATTTCGGCGGGTGGTATCGAAGCGGGGCTAAGCCGGATCCCGACATCCTATGATCACGCGGCGCGTACGCTGGGGCAGAGCGCTACGGGTACCCTATTTCGCGTGCATCTGCCCCTATCGCGCACAGCGCTGACCGCGGCAGGGCTCCTGGTCTTCGTTGACTGCATGAAAGAATTGCCGGCAACCCTACTATTGCGGCCGCTCAATTTCGAGAGCCTAGCAACGCTGCTCTATGGCGAAGCAGCGCGCGGAACGTACGAAGACGCGGCGCTGGCCGCGCTCATCATCGTCGCTATCGGCATTTTGCCGGTGGTGCTTTTGGCAAGGACCGGACGTCCGAACGCCAGATAAGCCGGTCGCTCACGGATCAAATTCGCTTTTCCAAGTAGTCGCGAATTTGATCCAGATCCCTGTCTTCTGCCGGGCTATGCCTTGGGCTTGGCCGGAGCCTTGCGAACCGGCGCTTTTCTGGCAGTGGTGGATTTGACGGTGCCGGCCTTGGGAGTTGCGGTCTTCGATTTGGCCGTAGCGTTCCGCGCCGGTTTGGCTGGCATTGCGACAGCGCCCGCCGAACCCACCACGCCCTCGTCGGGCTTACCTTCTTCGGTCGGGTTAGCAGGCGTCGCCGACTCTGCGCTACCAGGATTAGCCCGCGCGGCAACGCCGCCAGTGATGGGCTGACCGACTTCATCGAAAAGATGGAAGAGGTCGCCTTTGGGCTTGAAGCTGATCTGGGCTCCGGCCTTATACGGCGTCTTGCCTTCCTGACGAATAATGACCGCATCTTCCTCGCCGATATCGACATAGATGAAGCTGTCGGAACCAAGGTCTTCGGCATAGATGACCTTGCCCGACCAGGCGCCGTTGCCGTTGGGCACGATCTCCATGTGCTCTGGACGCACACCGACCGTCGCGGCCTTGTAGGAGGTGGCGTTCTTGCCGGTGAGAAAGTTCATCTTCGGCGAGCCGATGAAGCCCGCAACAAAGAGCGATTGGGGCTGATCGTAAAGCTCCATAGGCGTGCCCACCTGCATCACGACGCCATCCTTGAGCACCACGATGCGGTCGGCGAGCGTCATGGCCTCGACCTGATCGTGGGTGACGTAGATCATTGTGGTGCCGGGCAGTGATTCCTTTAGCTTGGCTATCTCCATGCGGGTCGCGACACGAAGGGCAGCGTCAAGATTGGAGAGCGGTTCGTCGAACAGGAAGACCTGCGGATTGCGTACAATGGCGCGACCGATGGCGACACGCTGGCGCTGACCGCCCGAAAGCGCCTTGGGGAGCCGTTCGAGATAAGGGCCCAGCTGGAGCATTTCTGCTGCGGCTTCGACCTTCTTTTTGATCTCGTCCTTGGGGGTGCGGGTGAGTTTGAGCGAATAAGCCATGTTGTCGAACACGGTCATATGCGGATAAAGCGCATAGGACTGGAACACCATCGAGATGCCGCGCTTGGAGGGGGCAACGTCATTGACGACGCGACCGCCGATTTCCAGCGTGCCGGAGGAAATCGTCTCGAGCCCCGAGATGGTACGCAAAAGGGTCGACTTGCCACAACCCGAGGGGCCGACGAAGACGATGAACTCACCCGACTTGATGTCGAGATTTATATCCTTGAGCACTTCGACATTGCCGTAGCGCTTGTAAAGATTACTAATCTGCAGGTCAGACATCATCCCTCCCCTGGGCACTTTGCCCTTAATTTATGCGTCCAATATAGGCTCCGAACGGGCCGAAACTCAACCGATTGCCCTCCAACTGCGCATCGGCGCCCGGTGCGCCGGCATCTTCGAGAAGCAAACCCTCCGGCAGATCGACAATTGTTGGCTCGACGCCCATGTTAAAGGCGCAGAACAGTTTGTCTTCGCCCACCGCGCGCGTGAAGGCCAGAACGGTATCGGGCATTCCCTCGACCAGTTCGAGATTGCCCTTGATCAGGACCGGATGCTCGCGTCGGAAACGCAAGATGGCGCGATAGAGAGACAGAATTGAATTGGCGACATTGTCCTGCTGGTCAACTGCATAGGGCAGATGCTGGGCCGGCACGGGCAGCCATGTGCGGTTGGCCGTGGAAAACCCACCATTGCGGACGTGGGACTGCCAGACCATCGGCGTGCGGCAGCCGTCGCGGCCCTTGAACTCGGGCCAGAACTCAATGCCGTAAGGATCAACAAGATCGTCATAGGCGATCTCGGCCTCGGTGAGACCGAGTTCCTCGCCCTGATAGAGACAGACCGAACCACGCATGGTCAGAAGCAGCAGCGCAGCCTGTCGCGTCAAGCGATCCTCGAAACCGTGCGGTGCCCAGCGACTGACATGGCGGACGACGTCGTGGTTTGAAAATGCCAGGCAAATCCAGCCATCGGGAGCCTTCTCCTGCGTCAGGCGAAGTGCGTCACGGAAATGGGCGGCAGTATATTCGCCACCAAGATAGTCAAAAGTATAGCACATATGCAGCTTATCGGTGCCCGAGGTGTATTGGGCCATGATTTCGAGCTGGTGCTGGGCGTCACCGATTTCGCCAACTGCCGTGGTGCCGGGATATTCATCGAGCAGCCCACGCACACGCTGGAGGAAGGCAATGTTTTCCGGCTGGCTCTTGTCGTAGAGGTGTTCCTGAAGGTTGTAGGGATTGACTGCCGGCGCGGTTGACGCGTTGTAGTCTTCGGGCCGGACGGGCGGATTGTTTTCGAGCCCCTGAGAATGAAAATAGAAATTGACGGTATCGAGCCGGAACCCATCGACGCCGCGTTCGAGCCAGAAGCGCATTTCGCCCAGCAACGCATCCTGAACCGCAGGGTTGTGAAAGTTGAGATCGGGCTGGGAAACCAGGAAATTGTGCAGGTAATACTGCATGCGCCGGCCGTCCCAATGCCAGCCTGAGCCGCCAAATATCGAGAGCCAGTTGTTAGGTGGGCTGCCATCGGGTTTGGGATCTGCCCAGACATACCAATCGGCCTTTTCATTGGTGCGCGACAGGCGGCTTTCGGCAAACCAGGGATGGCGGTCCGAGGAATGCGAGATTACCTGATCAATGATGACTTTCAGGCCGAGGGAATGGGCCTTTTCAAGCAGCCGGTCAAAATCTTCGAGCGAACCGAAGGTCGGGTCGATGTCGCGATAGTTCGAGACGTCGTAGCCGAAATCCTTCATGGGCGAGGTGAACACCGGCGAGAGCCAGATTGCATCGACTCCCAGATCGGCGACGTATTCGAGCCGTGATGTTATGCCCACCAGATCGCCCACGCCGTCGGTGTTGTTGTCTTGAAACGAGCGCGGGTAAATCTGATAGATCACAGCGCCACGCCACCAATCCCTTGCGGCGGATGACGTATCTTCGGGATGCACGAACTGGCGTGACTCGGTCGCAAAATAACTCATCGCCGAGCGATTTCCCCCTAAGCGTGGATGCGGCAAGGTTGGTGCCCTGCCCGCAGATATAAAGCCCTAACTTCGCGGCGCCCTCAAGCACCCGCCAAACGCCTTTATTGCTTGTATCCAAAACGTTTTGGCTTAGAATCCTTACGCTGGTGGCCCGCCTGGCGTCAACCGGGTCTTGCATTGTCTCGCGCAATATTGTGCAAGGAGTGGTAACAGCCCTCTGCGCGACAAGCCAATGGATCAGCAAAGGGTAAGGCATTTGGGTGGAGGAGCCCTGATTATGCGATGATCACAGGCTCGAACCGGTCGCGAAAGCATACCGGGGCGCAGAATCGGAACGTCACGATCAAGGATCTGGCGGCTGAACTCGACGTGTCGATCACCACCATATCACGGGCGCTCAATGGCTATTCCGATGTTGGCGAAAAGACACGCAGGAAAGTGATAGATGCGGCGCGGCGGCTTGGTTACACACCGAACCGCAACGCGCAGCGGCTGGTGACGCGGCGGAGCCATTCGATCGCGTGGGTACAGGCTGACGACGACAACAAATTCGTAGATCCCCATTTCGTCGAGGTAATGGCTGGGGTTCTGCGCGAGGCGCGGATCGATCACTACGATATCGTGATGACCAGTGAAACGCTCGAGCGACAACTGGCGGCCTATGAGCGCTATGTGCGCGATGGGAGCGTGGATGGCTTTATTGTCGATTTGCCCCGCCCCAACGACCCGCGCATCGATTTTCTGCTCGACGCCAACGTTCCCTTTGTCGTGCATGGCCGCGAGGAGCGACAGGGCCAATATGGCTGGGTGGACGTCGATAATTACGGCAATTTCTACAATTTGACCAAGCTGATTTTGGCCAATGGGCACGGGCGGATTGCCTTTATCAACGGCGATGAGCGGTTTCTCTATGCCACAACGCGGCGGCAGGCGGTTTACGATGCGCTGCGCGATCTTGGGCGTTCGCCCGATACCGTGATGTATCTCGAAGGCACGCACCCGATGGTGGAGGCCGGATTTCAGCTCACCGAACTGGCGCTGACCGACCCGTCGATCACAGCATTTCTTTACTCGTCGATCCTCCTGGCGACCGAGGGCTTGGCAGCTGTATCGCGTGCTGGCCGCGTGCCTGGAAAGGACGTGATGATCGCCTCAATGAATGACGAACTGCAATATCTCAACCTAGCGCCTGTCGAAGGGCAGATCACCTATGTGCGATCCTCGTTGCGGGCTGCGGGCCGGGCGCTGGTGGCCGAGGTGATCCGGCAATGCGAGCGCAAGAAGAAAAGCGGCACGCTTATCCCATCCCTGTTCGATCTGGGTGCCGGAGTGTCAGGCGACGCCATCGCCGGTAGCGTCCATTTCGCATAAAAAAGGGCCGCTCCCTTTGAGCGGCCCTTCTGTAAGGATGGAATGCGCCTCAGCCGCCCTTGACCGAACCGGCCAGGAGTCCGCGCACGAAGTAGCGCTGGAGCGAGAAGAACACGATCAACGGAACGATGATCGAGATGAACGCCCCCGCGGTCAGGATTTCCCAATTGTCGCCGCGCGATCCTAGCAGAGCGCGCAACTGCCCCGTGAGCACCAGTTCGTCAGAACTTTGCCCAAGAAATACGATGGCGACGAGAAGATCGTTCCAGACCCAAAGGAACTGGAAGATGGCAAAAGACGCCAGAGCCGGGAACGAGAGCGGCAGCACCATGGTCGCGAAAATCTGGAAGTGCGAGGCACCGTCCATACGCGCGCTTTCCATAATCTCCCGCGGCAGACCGGCCATGTAGTTGCGCAGCAGGTAAATGGCGAGCGGCAGACCGAAAGCGGTGTGAGCAAGCCATATCCCAAGATAGGTCTTCGAGTTGCCACCGAACGTCGTCGCGATTCCATTATACATACGCAACAGCGGAATGAGCGACATCTGCAACGGCACGACGAGCAGGCCTACCATCAGCGCAACCAGCAGCGTTCGGCCCGGAAACCGCATCCAGGCCAGTGCATAGGCGGCAAAGGCGGCGATGAGAATCGGGATGATCGTGGCCGGCACTGTCACCGTGAACGAATTGACGAAAGCCCGCCCGATACCCGCCGAGGTCAGCACCTCGGTGTAATTTTCGAGCGTAAATCGGGGCGGAACCGCCGAGGTGTAGAACAGCCTTACCCGATCATGCTCGAAGGCAGTTGGCGATGTCCATACGTAGGAGCCGTCCTCGGAGACGATGATCTCGCCGCCAACACGCATTTGCGCCGGAGATCCAACGGCAAACTCGGTTGGATTGTTGATCGAGGTGCCGAAGCTGACGATGGTCTCGTTTGAGCCTTCCGCCAAGAGATTGCCGCGGATGACAAATTGTCCACCCTCCTCGATCTGATCGGCAGCGGTGCCAAGAACGCCAGCACTGCTCCGTTCAACTGTGGTGAGCGAGGTCCACCAACCGGAAACCGCAAGTTGATCCTTGTCCCGAACCGAGGAAATCAGCAGCCCGAACGTGGGAACCGTCCATATCACCACAAGGAGCAACAGGGCCAGATGGGCCATTGCACGCCCCGGTGTGACACGGACTTTGCTGAGCCAACTGGTTCTGGCCTCGGCCCCTGTCGTTTGCACGTCTGCGATCGTAGCCATCAGTGCGTCCCCTGTTCAGAACTTGCCTGGCGAATGTTCCAGATCATCACCGGCAGAACCGCAATCATGATGACCAGTGCAACGACCGAGCCGTGGCCGAAGTGATTGGCCCGGAACATCTGGTCGTACATGAGGTTTGCCAGAACCTGCGTATCCCACTGCCCGCCGGTCATGGCGAGCACGATGTCGAAAATCTTGAGCACGACGATGGTTATGGTCGTCCAGACCACGAGGATCGTGGGCAGGATCTGCGGGATCATGATATCGAAAAATATCCTGATGTCGCTGGCACCATCGATGCGGGCGGCCTCGATGGTTTCTTCAGGGATGCCCCTCAGTGCCGCCGAGAGAATGACCATGGCAAAGCCGGTCTGAATCCAGACAAGAATGACCATCAAGAAGAAATTGTTCCAGAAGGGCAGCGTGATCCAGGCCTGCGGTTCACCGCCGAACGCCATGACCATAGCGTTGAGCAAGCCGATCTGCTCTCCGGTGCCGCGATAATCATAGATGAACTTCCAGATCACCGACGCGCCGACAAAGGATATGGCCATCGGCATGAAGACCAGTGACTTGGCGATGTTGCCCCACCAAAGCCGGTCAGCGAGAACGGCCACGAGCAGACCAAAAGCCGTGGCCGCCGAGGGCACCACGATGAGCCAGAGCGCGTTATTGATAAGCGACTGAACGAAAGCAGGACTATTGAGCGCCCATATCCAGTTGGAAGAGCCGACGAAGTTTCGCCCGCCTCCATCGTAGAAGGTGAGCCTGATGGTCTCGAACACCGGATAAACGAGATAGACCGTCAGGAAGAACAGCGCTGGGAACAGGAAGATCCACGGACGGATACGCGTGCGCAAGGTGTCCCGGCGAATGGAAGTGGGACCGTCCACATCTTCCGTCGACAGTAGCCTGTCGAGAAGCCAGTTGCTTCCCCAGAAATAGATGAAGGCAAAACCAACGCCGATAACGATGGTTAAGGCCGCATAGAGAATCTGATTGACCATCATGCTCCCCCACACTCTTTGAGAGTGTCTCGTTGGATAACGCCGGAGCGAAAAACGCTCCGGCGTCAGTTTGTCAGATCAGAGGTTGTTCCAAGCAGATTCGATATTGGACGCCACATCCTCGGCGGACGCGCTGCCGACGAAATCGACCATGCCCGTCCAGAAAGCACCGGCGCCAATGGCACCCGGCATCAGATCCGAACCGTCAAACCGGAAGGTATCGGCAGCGAGGAGGATTTCTCCTTGTGCACGCAGGGTGTCGTCCGCATAGGCCGCCAGGTCAACGCCAGTATGCGGTGTGAGGAAGCCTGCGGTCGCCATCCAGATTTCATGGGCTTCAGGATCCTTGAGGAAGTCCATGAAGGCACGTGCGCCCGGGGTATCGTTGGTAATGGCAGCGAGAGTGCCCGCACCAAGAACCGGATTGCCAAGGTCTTTTTCGGCATAGCTCGGGAAGTAGAAGAAGTCGGCGTCCACGCCAAGTTCCGTTCCTTCGGGGAAGAAGGCCGAGATGAATGATGCCTGACGGTGCATGTAGCACTGCGGCGGCACCTGGAACAGACCTGCCGGGCTATCGCGGAAGTCAGTCGTGCCAACCGCCTGGGCGCCACCAGCGGCCCAACCTTCGGTCTTGACGAAGGTGCCGAAAGTATCGATTGCCTCGACCACGCGCGGATCATCGAACGGGATTTCGTGGGCGACCCACTGATCATAGACGCTGGGTTCGTGGGTGCGGAGCATCAGGTCTTCCACCCAGTCGGTGGCTGGCCAGCCAGTGGCAGCGTCCGAGCCGATGCCAATGCACCAGGGCGTACCGCCGTCGGCCACAATCTGCTCGGAAAGTGCAAGCAAATCTTCCATGGTCTCGGGCACTTCATAGCCGGCATCTGCGAAGTTGTCGGGGACGTACCAGACGAGCGATTTGAGGTTCACGTTATAGAAGAAGCCGTAAAGCTCTTCCTCGCCGTTCTCGTTGGCGTAGGTGCCCAGATCGACCCACGATTCGCCGGCCGCATAATTGTTGCGAATCCAGTCGCCAGAGCCTTCGGGAAGCGGTGTCAGGAAACCCTGGGACGCCATGGTGGCGGCAAGGCCGGGTTGCGGAAAGAAGGTGACTTCGGGTGCGGAGCCGGCCTGAGCGTCGATCACGATCTGCTGTTCGAGGCTGTCGGAACCGACATATTCAGCGTTCGCACCGGTGCGCTCGTTAAAGGCATCGACGACTGCAGTGAAAGACTCGATTTCAACACCACCGACCCAGGGGCCGAAAATGGTAAACTCTTCACCGTTCAGATCGGGCAGCTCAACGGCCTGCGCAAAGGCAGGAGCCGCAAGGGCAAGGGAAAGCGCCAGAGCTGAAGCTCCAGCCAGAAGTTTTTTGTGCATGTAGTCCTCCCATGGCACATGGAGACGCAAATTAAGGCGTCTGTTTGCCGAATACGACATTCCAAAACGTTTTGGCAACCAAAACGTTTTCGCCGCCCCTTTTAGCATTATGGGCTTTGTCGTGCGGCTATTTGAGCGTTGCACAAAGCTGCTGGTTTGCCAAGCCAGTAACGTGGTGTTGCTGGGCGCTTCACCACCTCCGGCGCAAGGGCAAAATCAGTTCCTGGAGGCGCCAGGGTCGGCATCGTAGTTGGCCCTTGCCGCATCGATGGCAGCAACGTTTTCCACTGCCCAATTGCTCAGGACGGTGCCTGGCGCCTGCAGCAAGCGTCCCAGATCGGTGAGTTCGTATTCGGCGCGTGGCGGGAGTGTGGGAATGACCGTGCGTTGCACAAGTCCATCACGTTCGAGACCACGCAGAGTGCAGGTCAGCATAGTTTGTGAAATATCGTCGATTGAGCGCAGCAATTGCCCGAACCGCAATGGCCCCTCGCCAAGACGCGTTACGATGAGCAGGCTCCATTTGTGGTCAATGCGGCCAGAACCTTACTGACCTTGAGACGCTTTTGGGTCGAGTGTGACTCTTGCCGGTCCGTTACTCTCATGTGCCTTACCTTACAGAAAAGTGCCGTCTTGCCCCGCGTTCAGCTCACTATCATATACGATGGGATCCAGGAGTAACAAAGGGAACCGGCAATGCCTGACTATGGCCACAAGCTGATGTTCGGGACATTTACGATCCCGTCCGCCAAGGATCCCCAGCGCGCCGTAGCGACCGCCCTGACGGCCGAAGCGGCGGGGCTGGATGCCGTGACGATCCAGGACCATCCTTACAATTCCGATTTTCTGGATACCTATACGCTGCTGACGTGGATCGCGGCGAAGACGAGCCGTATCAAGGTAGCTGCCAATGTGACTAACCTTCCGCTGCGTCCGCCGGTAATTCTGGCCAAGGCGGCGGCGAGTATCGATCTGCTTTCGGGCGGCCGGTTCGAAATGGGCCTGGGCGCTGGGGGATTTGGCGACGCGATCAAGGCGGCCGGTGGGCCGGACCTGACCGCCGGCCAGCGTGTCGATGCACTCCAAGAAGCAATCGGGATCATGCGGTCGATCTGGGACACCAGCCGAGCGGGGCTAAAGCATGAAGGGGAGCACTATCGGGTCGCAGGTCTGCGGCGCGGCCCTCGCCCGGCGCACGAGATCGGGATCTGGCTGGGCGCCTACAAGCCGCGCATGCTCAGGATCACCGGCGCAGAGGCCGATGGGTGGCTACCGAGCTGGGAGTATCTCAAGACGCCAACGATGGCGGAATCGAACGCGATCATCGACGAGGCTGCGATAGCTGCCGGTCGGCAGCCTTCCGATATCAAACGGTTGCTCAACATCGGCAGTTCGGCCATCCAGGCGAACGATGGCGGCTTCTTGCAGGGACCGGCGAGCCAGTGGGTCGAGCAATTGTCCGAACTGATCCTCGAACACGGGTTCAGCGGATTCTTTTTCGGCGGCCACGATCCGGACCTGCTGCGGGTGATTGGCGAAGAGATCGCCCCCGAGGTTCGAAGTGTTGTGAGCAAGGCGCGGGCCGGTTCAGGTGTTGTGGCGCCGCGTCCGAGTGCGGTGCTGTCCAAACGGATGGATGGGATCGATTATGACGGCTTGCCCCCTGCCCTTGCGGACCGCGCCATCGAGCCGGGCGATTTTCGCTATGAGGGCGTGCGGCATTCCTACATCTGGTCGGGGCGGCCGGGGCTGGTGATCAAGCCGGAAACGGCCGAAGAGGTTTCGGCGGCGGTGCTGTATGCGCGCAAGCAAGACGTGCCGCTTTCGGTGCGCAGCGGCGGACATGGGATCAGCGGGCGTTCGACTAACAGAGGCGGGATCATCATCGATCTTGGGTCAATCAACGCCATTGAGGTGCTCGATGCGCAGAGCGGGCTGGTGCGGCTGGGTGCGGGTGCGCGCTGGAGTGAGGTTGCGGCAAAGCTTGGCGAGCATGGGCTGGCGATGAGTTCGGGCGATTATGGCGGCGTGGGCGTGGGCGGGCTCGCGACGGCGGGCGGGTTGGGCTATCTGGCGCGCAAGTTTGGGCTCACCATCGATCATGTGGTGGCCGCAAAGATCGTGTTAGCCGATGGGCGCATCGTGCAGGCGAACAAGGACAACGAGCCGGATTTACTCTGGGCCATTCGCGGCGCTGGAGGTAATTTCGGCATCGTTACGTCATTCGAGCTTGAAGCCTATCCCCTGGGCAATGTGATCCAGGCCGTTCAGGTGTTCGATGGCAGCGACATGGCGGGCGTTCTCGAGCGTTGGGGCGCGCTGGTCGAGGCATCGCCGCGCGAGTTGACGAGCTTTCTCATGGCGGTGCCCGGACGGGCCGACCAGGGGCCGTTGGCCCAGGCGATCAGCGTTTATGCAGGCGAGGATGCCGATGCGGCGGCCGAGGCGATCAATGCTTTGGGCGAAGCCGGGCCGATTGTCGATCAGCGCGCTTATCTGACACCTTATGCCGGCGTTGTGGCCCATCCGAGCGGTGAGCATCGCGGGGGGAGCGCTGTGATCCGGTCGGGGCTGGTTGACCACATCACGCCCGAAGTCGCGGCGCGGGCGAACGGGCTGCTGGCCTCGGGGGCGGCCAATCTGTTGCAGATCAGATCGGTGGGCGGAGCCGTCAACGATGTTGCGGCTGACGCCATGGCCTATCCGCACCGGACGCAGAATTTTTCGCTGACTGCCGCCGGCAGTCGCGGGCGGGCGGAACTGCTCGATGGGCAATGGGGCGACCTTCGGCCACTGCTCAAGGGCATGTATCTCAATTTCGAGACCGACACACATCCAGGCAGGCTGGTCGAGGCGTTTCCCGAGCCCACATTGTCACGATTGCGGGCGCTGAAACGGCGCTACGACCCCGACAATGTGTTCAATTTGAACTTTGCAATTGAACCCCAGGAGAGCATTCGCGCCGCCTCATGAGGGTCAGGCGACGCGGGAGCGATTGGCTCCCGTGAGAAGAGACTGGAAGGCACGGTAGGACGATTTGGGCGTGCGTTTCTGGGTCTTGTAGTCAACATGAACCAGCCCGAAACGCTTGTCGTAGCCTTCGGCCCATTCATAATTGTCGAGCAGAGACCAGCCGAAATAGCCGCGCACATCGGCGCCGCGCTTTTGCGCGGCGAGGACAGCGCCCAGATGGCCATTGTAATAGGCGATGCGGCGCGGATCGTCGGTGCCTTCGATCTCGGCCATGCCGTTTTCAGTCACATAAAGCGGGATGTCGGTATAATCGGCCGAGATGCGGGTGAGGATTTCCTCAAGGCCCTCGGGGAAAATTTCCCAGCCGATGGCCGTCTTTTCGAGCGGACCATCGACCTTGCGCAGCGGGAAGGCACCACGCTCGGGAGCGTGCTCGTAAAGGCCGCGGGTATAATAATTAACCCCGAACCAATCGATTGGCGTCGAGACCACCGCCATATCGTCGGCAAAGTCGTCGGGCATGTGGGGGGCGAAATGGGCGAGGACGTCGGAGGGGTATTTGCCCTTGAAAAGCCCGTCGAGGTACCAGCGGTTGAAGATACCATCCCAGAGCCGGGCGGCGCCCATATCCTCGGGCTTGCCGGTGGCGCCCTGGGCGACTTCGAAATTGCATACGATACCGAGGTTCTTTCCGCCTTCGGCGCGCAAGGCGTTGATGGCCGTGCCATGGGCCAAAAGCACATGGTGAGAGGCACGGGCAGCAGCGCGAATGTCACGATAGCCGGGTGCGTGAACGCCGAGCATGTGGGAAAGGAATGCGACGCACCATGGCTCATTTATGGTGGCCGTTGTTTCGAGCCGGTCGCCGAAGTTTTTATGCACCATCACGGCATAGTCGGCGAACCAGTCGGCAATATCGCGGTTGAGCCAGCCGCCCTTGTCCTGAAGGGCACTGGGCAGATCCCAGTGGTACAGCGTCGCGAAGGGTTTGAGGCCCCGCTCGAGCATGCCGTCGATCAGACGGTCGTAGAAATCGACGCCTTTCTGATTGACTTGCCCTACCCCTTCGGGGATCAGGCGTGGCCAGGCAAAGGAAAAGCGGTAGGCGTCGAACCCCCCGTCAGCCAGCAGATCGAGATCTTCGGGCCAGCGATTGTAATGATCGCACGCGAATTTGCCCGTTTCGCTATTGTGGACGTTGCCGGGAGTCGTCGAAAACGTATCCCAGATTGATGACCCGCGGCCATCTGTCTGGCCGCCCTCGATCTGGTAGGCGGCGGTGGCCGCCCCAAACAGGAAATCCTCACCGAAATCGGCGCGCTTGTGGCTGAACATTGTCGACTCTCCGCCCAGAGTGCGAATTTTTGTAATCGGTTACATTATGACTATCAGCGTTTTTCCGATTTGTCATCATCGAGAAGCGTGTTGTCTGAAGTCAGAAAATTTTTGCCCTAGATAGAGTCGCTGCCAGACGCTCGGCGATGGCCACGAATGCCTCAGCATCTGGGCTGTCGCCAGACGAGACTGCAGGCTTGCCGGCGTCGGCGCCCTCGCGGATCGCCATGACCAGCGGGATTTCGCCGAGGAACGGAATGTCCATTTCCGCGGCGGCAGCTTTTGCGCCGCCATGGCCGAAGATGTCGTAGCGCGACCCGGTATCCGGCGCTATGAAATAGCTCATGTTCTCTACAATACCGAGAACAGGCACATTGGTGCGGGTAAGCATATCGATGGCTTTTCGCGCGTCGATAAGTGCCAAATCCTGTGGTGTGGAGATGATCACTGCGCCGGCCAGTTCGACCTGCTGCACCAGTGAAATCTGGATATCGCCGGTGCCCGGTGGCAGATCGACGACGAGGACATCGAGCTGGCCCCAATCGGTTTCACGCAACAACTGGCGCAGGGCTGACGTCGCCATAGGCCCGCGCCAGACCACGGCCTGAGTTCCGGTAAGCATCGGGCCGATCGACATGGCTTTTAGGCCATGGACCTCGAAGGGCTTGAAAATTCCATCGTCACGGACAGCGGGCTTGCCCTCGATGCCGAGCAGCTTGGGCAAGGAAGGGCCATAAAGATCGGCGTCGAGAATGCCCACCTTGAGGCCCTGTCTGACCAGGCCCAAAGCGATATTGACTGCACATGTGGATTTGCCCACACCGCCCTTGCCCGAGCCGACAGCAATTATGTGCTTGATGCCGGGGACCGGAGACTTGGGTGGAGGGCCGGGGCGCGGCGAAGCGCCCTTGGGCGCGGCCTGAGCGGGCGCCTTGTCGCCGGTGAGCGACACCATGACCTTTCGGCCCTCGGCGGCCTGTTGGGCCGCCTGTTCAGCCGCCGTGCGGGCCGGGGCGAACGCCTTTTCCATGCCCGGCGAAACCGAGATGGCAAAGGCCACGGCGCCCTTGGTGACGATGATGTCGGACAGGCCGGGAAATTCGGCAAGCGAAGACCCGCCGGGCACTTCTATGGTGCCCAGCGCGTCCTGGATTTTCTTGCGGACATCATCCTCGGTCAAATCGGGCTCAGATGATCGACTGGCCCGTGGACTTCCAATCCTTGACGAAGGCATCAAGGCCCTTGTCGGTCAGGGGATGGTCGGCCAGCTTCTTGAGCACACCCGGCGGAATTGTCGCCACATCGGCCCCGGCCAGGGCAGCGTCGGAGACGTGATTGGGCGAGCGGATCGAGGCGGCCAGAATCTGGGTGTTGAAATCGTAGTTGTCGTAAATCACCCGGATGTCGGAAATGAGCTGCATGCCATCGAGGTTGATATCATCGAGACGGCCCAGGAACGGCGAGATGTAAGTCGCGCCGACCTTGGCGGCCAGCAGGGCTTGATTAGCCGAGAAGCACAGAGTGACGTTGGTCTTTATGCCACGGTCGGATAGAGTCTTGCAGGCTTTCAGTCCGGCCAGGGTGAGCGGAACCTTGACCACGACGTTGTCGGCGATCTTGCTGAGGACATCGGCCTCGGCCATCATGCCATCATAATCCGTGGCAGCGACTTCCGCAGAAACGGGCAAGCCCGGCAGAAGGTCGCAGATTTCCTTGACCACTTCCTTGAAATCGCGGCCCGACTTAGCCACCAGCGACGGATTGGTGGTGACGCCGTCGAGCAAACCTGCATCGTGCAGTTCACGAATTTCGCTGATGTCGGCGGTGTCGACAAAAAACTTCATTTTCTCCCCCTTGGGATAATACTTTGGTCTAATGACCAAGGTGTAGCATGGAATGGTTGTGCCGCAACAATGGTGTCGTGTGTTTTATCGTGTGGCACCGACGATGGCATCGGCCAGGCGCTGAATACGTTCGTCAGCCAGGCCGGCGACGTTTATGCGGCTATCATCCAACATATAGACAGCATTTTCGGCTTTTAAATGGTCGACGGTTTCAACTTTAAGTCCCAAAAGCGAGAACATGCCGCGATGTTCGGCAACGAAATCAAAATCGGTACTGTTCGAACGTGAGCGGATCGCGTCGGCCAGCGCCTGGCGATTGGAGATCATACGGTTGCGCATGGCTTCGAGCTCGGCTTTCCATTCTGCGCGCAGTTCTGCGTCCTCGAGAATGACACGAACGATTTCCGCGCCGTGATCGGGTGGTTGGGAATAGGCGCCACGAATGAGGTTGAGCATCTGAGAATTGGCGATGTCGGCCTGGGCCGCATCCTCGCCCACGACGATGGCGCAACCGACCCGCTCCCGATAGATGCCGAAATTCTTCGAGCAGCTCGTCGCGCAGACGAATTCATCTATCTCCGCGGCGAGCGCACGCAGGCCGTAGGCGTCTTCGTCCAGCCCGTCACCAAAGCCCTGATAGGCCATATCGACCAACGGGAACGCGCCCGTGCGCTTGAGAGAGGCGATGACCTTATGCCACTGGTCGTGGTTGAGGTTGGCGCCGGTCGGGTTGTGACAGCAGCCATGGAGCAGGACGATATCGTTCCTGCCCAGGCTATCGAGCTTAGCGAGCATTTGGTCGAACCGGACCTTGCGGGTGTCCGGGTCGAAATAGGGGTAAGCCTCGACCTTGAAGCCGGCCTGTTCGGCCATGGGCTTGTGGTTGGGCCAGGAGGGATCGGAAATCCAAACCGTCGCGTCGGGATTGGCTCGTTTCAAGAGCGTCAGCAACACCCACAGGGCACCGGTGCCACCCGGAGCCTGCGCAGCGCGGACACGATCGTCGGGCACCGCACCATCGAGCGCGAGATCGACCATGGCTTTGGCAAACCCCTTGTTGCCGGCCACCCCGATATAGGACTTGGTTTTCGAAGAGGAAACGATGCGCTCCTCGGCTTTCCTGACGGCTGTCATGATGGGCGTATTGCCCTCGTCATCCTTATAGACGCCAATGCCGAGATCGATCTTGCCGGGGCGGTCGTCGGCAGCAATTTCGGCCATCAGCGCAAAAATCTTGTCCTGGGGTGCCTTGGATAGGGTCTCGAACATTCTCGCTCTCGAGCTTGGATAGGGAAAAGGCGCGCGGCCTTTATAGAATCCCCCGGCGCTAATGCAATGGCCGGGGGCGCCCAAGTGGGGGAATGGTTTTGCGAAATATGGCGCGCCTTAGAACTGGCGTCCAATGATGGCATCGACCGAAAAGCGGTTGCCGCCGGCCATGACGAAATAGAGCAGGATCGTCGACCAAAGGATGGACAACTCTGCGCCCGACCAGCCCTGCCCCATGGCAACCCAATGGGCATAGACGGTGGTGAGCAGCACAATCATCGTGGCGAAGGCGGCCGGGCGCGTGAGAAGGCCCAGCGCCAGAAGGATGCCACCGAAGAACTCGGTTACCGCCAAGAGGGGGGCCCAAAAGAAGCCGGGAGCAAAGCCCAAGCCCTCGACCATTCCGGCCATGCCCATGGGATTCTGGATTTTCGGCCAACCATGGACGATCAGGGCAATGCCGGCGAAGACACGCATTGCGGTTTCGGCGAGGGGGCGGCCCATGGCATAGATGCCATTGAGGGTGGGAACAATGAGGCGCGGTTCGGCGCTCGGAGTAGATTGGGTCATGCAAGAGTTCCTTGAGTGAAATAGTCCTCCCAGGGCTCACCATTCGCAGGAACAGCGATCGTACAAGTTAAATTTGCGCAATAAATGCAATAGCCTGGCTAGCCATTGGTCACAAACACGTCATAGCGCGTGGTCTTGCCCGATATCTGATGGCTGGGCTTGCGCAGCCCCTCTATCGGCGCAGCGCGTTGCGGCCATTTGAGAACGACACGGTTCTGGGCAGCAGCGAGCGCCGCCTCCATGAGTTCACGCGCGTCCAGGTCAGCCCCCACCACATCGCGCAGGTCGCGCATCTGCTTTTTGACCAGCGCCGATTTTGTGCGCTCGGGGTGCATGGGGTCGACCAGGACAACTTCAGGCCCGAGCGTTTGAAGAAGCGCGCGGGAATCGCCGTGGAGCAGCGTCATGCGCGCAATGATGGCGGCAAGCTCGTCGTCGTGCTCCCGTGCGGCGGCCATGGCGCACTCCAGGGCGGCATGGACCTGTGGGTTGCGCTCAATAAGGGTGACGTGTGCCCCCAGAGAGGCGAGAAAGAAGGCGTCGCGTCCCATGCCGGCGGTCGCGTCTACGATGGTCGGCGTTGCGCCTTTAGCCATACCGCAGGCGCGCGGCAGGGGCTGCCCCCTGCCCTCACCTCTGCGCAGGCGGAAGCCGACGGCACCGCCGACAAAATCGATGACGATCGAAGACGAATCTGCGTCTGGCATCTCTGGATCCAATTCTGTAAAGGGGGATAGCTCCCCGGCCCGCCAGAGACAAGAGACGTTGACGACGCGTGCCGCGGCGCAGACACTAGACGTTTCTCATACCGCCTTCAGGTTTCCCTATGCCCATCATCAACCGTGTTGCCGAATTCCACGCCGATATTACCGCGTGGCGCCAGCACCTGCATGCCAATCCCGAGCTTCTCTATGACGTCCATGACACGGCGGCGTTCGTGGTCGAGCAGCTCAAATCGTTTGGTGTGGACGAGGTGGTGACAGGGATCGGTCGGACAGGGGTCGTGGGAGTCATTCGCGGCAAGGGTGGTTCGGATCGCGTCGTTGGGCTGCGCGCTGATATGGACGCCCTGCCAATTACCGAACGGACCGGGAAACCCTATGCCTCTGGCAACAGCGGCAAGATGCATGCCTGCGGTCATGACGGGCACACGGCCATGCTCCTGGGCGCGGCACGATATCTGGCCGAAACGCGCAATTTCGATGGCACGGTCATCGTTATCTTCCAGCCGGCCGAAGAGGGTGGCGGCGGCGGACGCCTGATGGTGGAAGACGGACTGATGGAACGTTTCAACATTTCCCAGGTATTCGGCATGCACAACATGCCCGGCATTCCGCTGGGAGAATTCGCCATACGGACCGGCGGGATCATGGCGGGAACCGACCAATTCGCGATCGATGTTGAAGGGCATGGCGGGCACGCGGCGATGCCTCATCTTGCTGTCGATCCGGTTATCGTTTCCGCCCATATCATTTCGGGTCTGCAGACGCTGGTATCACGCTCGGTAGATCCGATCCGCTCGGCAGTTCTTTCGGTTACGACCGTCAACGCGGGTACAGCATACAATGTCATTCCGCGCACTGCGCGGCTGACGGGGACCGTTCGCACGCTGGACGATGAAGTGCGCGCCCAGATGGAAACGGGTATCAAGCGGCTGGCGCCCCGACTCGCGCAGGCGTTTGGGGCCGACGCGACGGTAACGTGGATGCGTGGGTATCCGGTTACGGTCAACGCTCCCGAACAGACGGCTTTCGCTGCAGAGGTCGCCCGTGAAATTGTGGGGGAGGATCGGGTGAATGACACTGTCGATCCCACAATGGGGGGCGAAGATTTCGCCTATATGCTCAGCGCGCGGCCGGGATCTTATATTTTCCTCGGCAACGGCGACAGCTCGGATCTGCATACAGACACCTATGATTTCAACGATGATGCGATTCCTTTAGGCGTGAGCTACTGGGTGCGGCTGGCGGAAAGAGCACTCGCGGCGCAGTAGGAACAAAGTCGATGCCTTGGGCGCTCCGAACCGGTCTCACACTTATCATTGCTGCTATCGGCTCGCTGGCGATCAGCATGCTGGGAGTTCCAGGCGGGATGCTGATGGGCGGGGCGCTCGCGGTTTCAATTGCCGCGCTATCGGGTTTTCCGGCGACAATGCCCAACGGGCTGCGCAATGTGTTTTTCGTATGCGTCGGGCTCTCGATGGGGGCCAATGTGGCACCCGACACCCTGCAGCTGATCGGTCAATGGCCGATAACGCTCGGCGCTCTGGCACTGGAACTCGTGGCCATCGTTCTGGTCTGCGGCATTGTCCTGCGCAGATTATTCAAGTTCGACACAGGAACCGCTTATCTTTCGTCGTTTCCTGGCCATTTGTCTTTCGTCATGGCGCTGGCTTCGACGGGTGTCGGCAATCCAAGGCAGATCGTCATCATTCAGGTTCAAAGAGTGATGTTTCTTACTCTGTTTGCACCGATCGGCGCTCTGTTCCTGCCCGTGGGTCATTACGCTGGGGCGGGCACCGATTTGATGGACCTCACGACGCTCGCCATGGTGGCGGCGGGTTGCGCCTTTGTGGGCTGGGTGTTCACGCGGCTCAAGATGCCGGCGGGCTATGTGCTGGGGTCGATGGCATTTGCGACGGTGATGAAACTGACCGGCCATTTCGACGGCTCGTTGCCACCGATCCTTGTCGATCTGACCTTCTTGGGTATGGGCGCATTGATCGGATCGCGCTTTGCCGGCATGACACGCGCCGAATTCATGCAGGCTGCTTTGGGCGGCACTGTCGCCACGGCGATCACCGTGGCGATAACCACCGCCTTTGCGGTTGGCATCAGTTTTTTCGTTTCCATGCCAATTGGCCAGATCTGGCTCGGGCTCTCGCCGGGCGGGCTGGAATCGATGGGGGCGTTGGGTATCGCGCTTGGGTATGACACAGCGTTCATCGCTGCACATCACGTGTCGCGATTGCTGATGCTGACCATCGCCATTCCGCTGGTGGTCATGCTGGTTAAGGGACGCCAGGCTCAACCGGCCCTTCGGTCGTAAGTCTGCGGACGTGGCGCAAGCTCACCCCTTGGACAGGGTGAGCGATATGGCGGCTGGATCGAAACCGGTCCCACATTCGATAATGGCAAAGCCGTTGCCTTCGAGCTGGAGCGCATTTCCCTGCAGTGCAACACCGTTTGAAACGTGAGCCAGTGTCGCCAAGTCGGGCAGTCCCCTGATTGAGAGGGCGCGGGGCTTGGCGGACAGGTTGAAGACGCAGACGAGCGCGTCCTGACCGCTATGGCGTGAAAAACCGAGGATCGGTTCCTTGACGTTGTGGAAAGCGATCTCGCCATCGATCAGCGCAGGGTTGTCCTTACGGTATTTCAGGACGGCTCGATAATAGTGGAGGAGCGAATCCGGATCGGCTTCAAGCGCCGCAACGTTACGCTTCAAATGCGCCCCCTTGACCGGTAGCCAGGGTTTGACCTCGGAGAACCCTGCATGGATCTCGTCGGTCCATGGCATGGGCGTACGGCAGCCATCACGGCCCTTGTTGTCTGGCCAGAAGCGCAGCCCCGGCGGATCGGTCAGTTCGGAATATTCCAGTTCGGCTTCGGGCAATCCAAGCTCTTCGCCCTGATAGATGCAAGCGGAGCCCTTGAGCGAGAGCAGCAGGGCTGCCGATTGCCGCCCAAGAGAATCCGGGGTGACTGCGTGGGCCTCCCAGCGGGAAATGTGCCGATTCACGTCGTGGTTGGAGAAACTCCAGCACGGCCAGCCATCAGGAGCGCCCGCAAAGAATTTTTCAACCCGCGAACGAAAATGGCGCGGCGTGAATGTGGGGCCGAGCATGTCGAACGAATAGCACATGTGCAAAAGATCGTCACCGGCGGTATAGGCCGCCATGATTTCGATGGCCCGATGGGCCTCGCCCACCTCGCCAACCGTGGTCGTACCGGGGAACTCATCAAGCAGGGCCCGCACGCGCTTGAGAAAATCGATGTTTTCCGGGCGGTTCTTGGAGAACTTATGGAACTGCATACCGTAGGGGTCGGCTTCGAGCGGGGTTTCCTTTTCCCTCGGCGCCGGCGGGTTGGAGCGCAGTTTCTTGTCGTGGAAATAGTAATTTACGGTGTCGAATCGGAAGCCATCGACACCGCGCTCGAGCCAGAAGCGCATAGCTGCCAGCACTGCGTCCTGCACATGCGGATTGTGGAAATTGAGGTCTGGTTGGGAAATCAGGAAATTGTGCAGGTAGTACTGCCGGCGCGTGCCGTTCCATTCCCAGGCTGGGCCGCCGAACACCGACGGCCAATTGTTGGGCGGGGAGCCGTCGTCCTGGGGATCGACCCAGACATACCAGTCCGAACGTGGATTGGTGCGCGAGGATTTGGATTCGATGAACCAGGGATGCTTGTCGGATGTGTGGCTGACCACCTGGTCGATTACCACCTTGAGGCCGAGTTCGTGAGCTTTTTCGATCAGCGCATCGAAATCGTCAAGTGTGCCAAACAGCGGATCAATGTCGGTATAGTTGGAAACGTCATACCCCATGTCGGCCATCGGCGAGGTGAAGATCGGCGAAAGCCAGATCGCATCCACGCCCAGCGAGGCGACATGCTCGAGCCTGTCGAGGATGCCCCGCAGATCGCCGATCCCATCGCCGTTGCTGTCCTGAAAGGAGCGCGGGTAAATCTGATAGATCACCCCGCCGCGCCACCACTCGCTCATATGATATTCTCCAGATCGTTCAATAAGGCTGTCGGTTTCAGGCAACGGGCCACGTCCTAGAAGAGTTGCACCGCGCGGCGGCGCATAAACAAGGAGAGTTTAAACATGCCTCATATTCTCAGAGCGACGGACCGTCCCGAAGGGGCGTCCAGAACGATCAAGTTCGAGGGCGGCGAATATGGTGCCGACGTTTCGTTTTTTGCGGTGGTCGCAGAACCGGGGAAGCGGGTGGGACTGCATATTCACCCCTATTCCGAGACCTGGATGGTGCAGGAAGGCACCGTGCGCTTTGTAGCCGGAAGCCAGACCGTCGAGGCCGGGTCCGGTGACATCATGGTTGTCGAACCCGAGACGCCGCACGGGTTCGAAAATATCGGGGACGGCCTGCTCAGGATGATGTGCATCCATGACGGGCCGCATATCATCCAGACCTTTCTCGATCCTGCCGACGACTAGGCCGCGTCAGGTCTGGTCGTCGAGCCCTGCGTCGGGAGCATTCTTGCGAATGGACTCGATTGCGCTCTGGGCAGAGGCCTTGGCCTTATAGCCCTCTGAGGAGAACATCACTTCCCCGTTGGACGCCCGAAAGCGGAACCGGAACTCTCCGGCCTTGTCCTTGTAAACCTCGAACTTGTACATCTTTGTGCTCCCTCGATGCCCGACGGCGAGCGCTCGAAGACGTCGCCGCTTTTTCATCTACCAGCCTACAATTGCCCAAAACAATTGTGCAGGCAAGCCGGGGAATATCCGACCGTTAGGCACTATTATTGCCGTTGCTCACGGGAGCGCTGGACGACGCAAAATAAATATGCACCAATGAGATATGCGTCGGGAAGGTCGCACACTGTCATCGCACAAAGAAGGCGTATGAGCGAAGCAAAGTATTTCGACGAGATGCTCAATGCGGACGGATCAGTCCGCGAACCTTACCGCATATTGGGTGAGTGGCTGGACGGACAGCCCAAGCAAGCCCTCAAGCAATTGTCGCAAGATGCAGAAACGATCTTCCGTCGTTTAGGCATTACTTTTGCAGTCTATGGCTCAAACGAGTCGACCGAGCGACTGATCCCGTTCGATGTGATCCCCCGGGTGATCGCCGCGCAGGAATGGCGCCGCTTGGAAAAGGGAATCGAGCAGCGCGTCAAGGCGCTCAACATGTTCCTGTGGGATCTCTATCACGGCCAGGACATCATCCGCGCAGGGCGTGTTCCGGAAAAGCTGATCATCCAGAACGAAGCTTTTTGCCCGCAGATGATGGGGCTAAACCCGCCCAAGGGGATTTATTCCCACATCATCGGTGTCGATATCGTGCGCACCGGACCTGACGACTTTTATGTGCTCGAGGACAATCTGCGCACGCCTTCGGGCGTCTCCTACATGCTGGAAGACCGTGAAGCGATGATGCATCTGGTCCCAGATCTGTTTCACAAGCTCAAGGTCGCACCGGTCGAAACCTATCCGGAAAACCTGCGCCGCACGATGGAAAGCGTTGCGCCGGACAATTGCACGGGCAATCCCAATCTCGTCGTGCTGACACCGGGCATCTACAATTCAGCCTATTTCGAGCATTCGTTTCTTGCCGACCAGATGGGCGCCACCCTTTGCGAAGGGCAGGATCTGTTTGTTGATGGAGGCAAGGTCTATATGCGAACCACGTTGGGGCCGCAGCGCGTCGACGTGATCTATCGCAGGATCGATGATGATTACATCGATCCTCTGACGTTCAAGGCCGATTCCATGCTCGGCGTGGCCGGGCTGTTCGATGCCTATCGGGCCGGCAACGTGACACTGATCAACGCGCCGGGTACGGGGATTGCCGACGACAAGGCGGTCTATACCTACCTGCCCCAGATCATAGAATTCTATCTGGGCGAAAAGCCGATCCTGAAAAACGTGCCCACCTATAATTGCACCAGCGACAGCGAACGCGCTTACGTGCTGGAAAATCTCGAGCATCTGGTGGTCAAGGAAGTTCACGGCTCGGGCGGATACGGCATGCTGGTCGGCCCGGCCTCGACCAAAAAGCAGAGGACCGAATTTTCCGAAAAGATCAAGGCGCGGCCCGACAATTACATCGTCCAGCCGACGTTGGCGCTTTCGACCTGCCCGACTTTTGTGAGCAAGGGAATCGCGCCGCGCCATGTCGATCTGCGGCCCTTCGTTCTGGTCGGCGACAAGATCAGAATTACACCTGGCGGGCTGACGCGGGTCGCGCTCAAGCAAGGATCATTGGTGGTCAATTCCTCGCAAGGGGGTGGCACCAAGGACACCTGGGTGCTCGAAGAATGATGCTGGGACGCTCTGCTGCCAATCTGTTCTGGATGTCGCGCTATGTCGAGCGGGCCGAAAACATGGCCCGGCTGCTCGAAGTGGGCTATCGCATGAGTCTGACCGAGCGCAGCGAGGATGGCTCGAGCGAATATTTGCTCTCCATGCTGCAAGCAGCCGAGGCCGAAGAGGCGTTCAAGAAAAAGCACGATACAGTCGACGTCGCCAGCGTCGCCCATTTCATGCTGTTCGATACCGACAACCCCTCGTCGGTCAAATCCTGCCTCTTCAACGCGCGGACTAACGCCAAGTCGGTCCGCACCGAAATCACCACCGATATGTGGGAAAGCCTCAACGGCACATGGTTGGAGTTTTCGCAGGTTCAGCCGCGCTATGTGTTGGGCAACAAGCTCCCCAGTTTTCTGCAATCGGTGAAACAGAGCTCGAACCAGTTTCGCGGCGCGCTGCTCGGCACGTTGATGCGCACCGATGGTTTTGCATTTGCGCAGACAGGCGGGTTTATCGAGCGGGCGGATAACACGGCGCGAATTCTAGACGTCAAATATTACGTCCTCTTGCCGCGCTCCTCCATGGTGGGCGGCGATGTCGATATCCAGCAATGGACGATGATCCTGCGCGCGGCATCGGCGCACCGCGCTTATCGCCATATTTATCACGACCGCTACAAGGCCTGGAATATCTCCGATTTTCTTATCTTTAGAAAGGAGATGCCTCGGTCCCTCGCCTTTTGCAGCACTTCTGTGGTGGCCATGCTGGGGATGCTGGAGCAGATTTACGGCGAGCCGTCGGGTTGTCACGACGAGGCGATCAAGATGGCGCAGTTCCTTACCGCAGGCGACATGAGCAAGGTTTTCGACCAGGGACTGCACGAATATCTCACCGGCTTTATGGCGGCCAACAACCAGCTTACGAATGCGATTTCGGAAAGTTACAATTTCTACTGAGGGGGCGGACCCATGCGCATATCGATACGCCACGAGTTCCGCTTTGCACTAAGCGAGGGGCTGGCACATGCTGTCCAGCACCTGCTTTTAAGCCCTGTCGAAACGGCATCGCAATCGGTTGTCGAGTGGTCCATCAAAATGGATGGGATCGAAGCTGCTGCAAGCTTTACCGATGCTTTCGGGAACAAAGCCCACCTTGTCAGCCAACATCGCCCTGAAAACGATTTGTTCATTTCGGTTTCGGGTGTCGTGGAGACTACCGATACCAACGGCGTGCTCGGCCGGGTGGCAGGCGAGCCGAATGTATCGCTCTTCAAACGCTTGACGCCCCAGACCAGGCCGAACGGCAATCTGGTCAACCGGTTGAAGGCGCACGCCAAGGCGGGAATGAGCGGGGTCGAACTCCTACACTGGCTGATGAACCGACTGCACGAAGCGCGCGAGACGGCACCCGAAGAGGACGACGATACACCCGAGATTGTGGCGGACGACCATGCTCATGTGTTCGTGGCCGCTGCACGCGGCGTGGACATTCCGGCGCGGTTCGTCACCGGCTATGTGCTGGCCGAGGATGGCGCGCCGGCGCGGCTGCACGCATGGGCGGAAGCCTGGGATGACGGGCTGGGCTGGATCGGGTTCGACCCGTCAGCCAATCTGTGCCCGACGCCGGCCTATGTGAGAATTGCCTGCGGACTGGACGCGGAAACGACGGCGCCGGTCCGGCTGGCGCCAGAACTTGCCCGCAGGACCGAAGACACGATCCGGATTGCCCAGGTCATGGTGAACCAGCAGCAACAGCAGCAGTCAGGCGCCCAGGAGCAGTAGCCAGCCGGTTATCGTGAAGACCGAAAGCACCGTCGAGAGCAGGATGGTGTTGGCGGCGACGTCCATGGCCCGGTTGTAGTAGGTTGCAAAAATGTAGACGTTGATCCCTGCAGGCATTGCGGCCAGGAGGACACCATAACGGGCGAGGTGCGGGTCTACACCGAGAATTGGCACCATGACGATCCATGCGATGGCCGGATGAACCACCAGTTGCATGGAGGTGGTCATCAACGCCTGTGCCCAGGTCTCGCCAAGCCTGTATTCATTGAGAGCGCCACCGAGGCCGAACAGGGCGACGGGCATAACCGTTCCGGCCAACAAGAGCGTGACTTCGTCCGCGACCCCGGACAGTTGGAGCCCGAAAAGATTGGCCAAGAGCCCGAGCGCGATACCGATAAGAATGGGATTGGCCAGTGACTTCTTGAGCCCCTGAAACAGCGCGACGGAAACCTTGCCGCCATCGCGACGCGCCAGTTCCATGACGAACATACCAACTGTCATCAACACCGGCGCATGAAGCCCGATTATGGAATAGACGATCGGCATCGCCTCGTCGCCGTAGGCACGCTGCATGATCGGGATGCCCACCAGAACGGTGTTGGTAAACATCGCCGAAAAGCCCACGGCAACCGCTTCGCCCGGTCTGCGCTTGAACACTCTGGCTGCGCCGACAGCGCCCAATGCAAGAACCGACAACGCGCCCAAGTAGAAGGGGCCGATAATCGAAGGATTGAATGCTGCGGAAAAATCCACATCGATCATCGCTCTGAACAGAAGGCAGGGCGTGGCGAAATTGTTAACGTAGGCAATCAACCCGCCAACGCCGGCGCGCGGATAGAACTTGACTCTGACGGCGAGGTATCCGAGCCCGATCAGAATAAAGACAGGGGCGATGACGTTCAGAACGGAAAGCATGCGCAAGGCTTTGGCAAGGCGGGACAAAACTAAAAGACATGGAAAGACCGAGCGCGTCAATCTTTACGCCTCGGGCTGTTTGAGGCACGGTCCATTGCAATCGATAATGGAGGAGACGCGATGGGGAGCCATATTCTGGCCATCGACCAGGGCACGACGTCAAGCCGGGCACTGATTTTTGACGAGGCCATGAAAGTTGTCGGTCAGGGTCAGAAGGAGTTCCGACAGCACTTTCCCCAAAGCGGCTGGGTCGAACACGATCCCGAAGACATATGGGAATCGGTTATTTTTTCCACGCGCGCAGCGCTGAAGCAGGCCCGGCTGAAAGGCGAAGATATTGCGGCCATCGGGATCACCAACCAGCGTGAAACAACACTGGTGTGGGACCGGAAGACCGGCAGACCCATTCACAGGGCCATCGTCTGGCAGGACCGCAGGACGTCCGATATCTGCAATCAACTCAAATCAGCCGGCAAAGAAACCCTTGTCACCCAAAAGACCGGCCTGCTGCTCGATCCCTATTTTTCCGGCACGAAGATCAAATGGCTGCTTGATACGGTCGAAGACGCGCGAGGGAAGGCCGAGGCGGGGGAATTGGCGTTCGGGACCGTCGACACCTACCTAATCTGGCGACTGACTGGTGGCGCCGTGCACGCGACAGACGCCACCAATGCCAGCCGTACGCTGCTTTTCAACATCGAAAAGGGCGCGTGGGACGACGAGTTGCTTGCGCTGTTGGAAGTGCCAGCCGCCATGCTGCCGGACGTCCTCGATTGCGACGACGATTTCGGACATACCGAGCCGGAGATCTTTGGCAAGCCCATTCCCATTCGTGGCGTTGCCGGCGATCAGCATGCGGCGGTGATCGGACAGGCCTGCTTTGCGCCGGGCATGATCAAAGCGACCTACGGCACCGGTTGTTTTGCCGTGCTCAATACCGGCGACACGCTCGTGCGGTCGCAGAACCGGCTGCTGACGACCATTGCGTACCGGCTGGGCGGCAAAACGACATACGCGCTGGAGGGCTCGATCTTTGTGGCCGGAGCGGCGGTGCAATGGCTGCGCGACGGGCTCAAGATCATCGGCAAGGCGTCTGACTCGGGGAGGCTCGCGATCGGCGCGGATGCCAATCAGGACGTCTATCTGGTACCGGCCTTTGTCGGGTTGGGAGCGCCCTACTGGGATGCTGAGGCGCGGGGCGCCATGTTTGGACTGACACGCAATACCGGACCGGAGGAATTCGCCAAGGCAGCACTGGAAGCCGTCTGTTATCAGACCGCCGACCTGCTCGACGCAATGCACAAGGACTGGAATGGCCATGCAGCGGCAACAGTACTCCGAGTCGACGGCGGTATGGTCGCGTCGGACTATACCATGCAGTTTCTCGCTGACATCCTCGATGCACCGGTCGATCGCCCGCACATGCTCGAAACCACGGTTCTGGGTGCAGCATGGCTGGCCGGACAGGCCATCGGACTATGGCCGGATCAGGAGGCGTTTTCCAGAAGCTGGGCGCTTGAGCGTCAGTTCGTGCCTGAAATCGACAGCGCGTTGCGCGAGAAAAAGCTGGCCGGTTGGCGCGATGCGGTCAGACGCACACTGTCCGGATGATAATGTTCTGCCATTCCGCCTAAAAAAGAAAACCGAATTGTTTCTCACTGCTTTCCAATACAGGCTGGCATCGAATAGAGTGCGCCGTGGACTGAGCGGAGGGTGCATTTGTTCGCTAGCCTGATTGAGCCCTACGGCGCGCTGATCGTGGGAGTGGTCGTTGTCGGTCTCTTTATTGCGTTTGCCCGAGAATGGCGCTCGCCAGAGGTAAGTGCAGCCATCGCGGTTTCCGTCCTCATTCTTCTCAACATTGTTTCGGTCGACGATCTACTGGGGGTGCTTTCCAACAGCGCCCCCGCCACGATCGCCGGCATGTTCGTGATCTCGGCGGCGCTGGTGCGCACGGGAGCGCTTGAGAGTTTCGCGACGTGGGCCACGGCCGGTGCAAAAAAGCACCCCTATCGCAGCCTGCTTTCCTTCTTGCTGGCCATAGCGGTGATGTCGGCATTCATGAACAACACGCCACTGGTGATGATGATGATTCCAGTTGCCGTGGCGATGGCGCGGGAAATGGATACGCCGGCCTCGAAATTACTTATCCCGGTTTCGTTTTCGGCCATACTGGGGGGCACATGTACGCTGATCGGGACCTCGACCAACATCCTCGTCGATAGCGTGGCGCAAAGGAACGGCATGGAACCGTTCCACATCTTCGAGATGGCCCCGGTGGGCATCACCGTCGCCGTGGCCGGTATCGTGACGATGTTGTTGGCCCGCGGTCTGCTACCCGATCGAACGACTGTCTCGTCGATTTCGCTTTCGGAGGCGAGCAAGAAATTCGTGCTCGAGGCCGTGATCGAAGACAATTCCCCCCATGTGGGCAAAAAGGCCCGCGAGGTTGCGGCGTTCAACCGGTCCGACCGGCAGCTTATCGACGTCCTGCGGGCCAGCTTTTCCTTGCGCAGGCACATTCAGGATGTGGTCCTGCAGCCCGGCGATGTCGTGGTGCTGCGCACATCGGTGGCCGAACTGCTGTCGATGAAGGAAGAAGGCGATCTCAATGTGCCTGAATCCGAACACATGCAGTCCCTCGGCAGCCGAACCTCCTCGATCGTTGAGGTGCTGATGGGGCCAAGCTCGGGAATTTTGGGCAAGACCCTGAAACACTTGCGCTTGCGCCGGCGCTACGGCGTTTATCCCCTGGCTCTGCATCGCCGCGGTGCCAATCTCGCCGAGCGGTTCGAAACCGCTCCCATTGAGGTTGGCGATACCCTGTTGATCGAGGGGGCACCCGAAGATTTGCGGCGCATGGTAGAAGACTATGATCTTGTCAATGTTTCCGAGCCCGCCGAGCGCGGTTTCCGCAGGGCTCGCGCTCCCATTGCAATCGGCGTGCTGATTGCCGTCGTTGTCGGGGCGGCACTGGGGTTGATGCCGATTGCCGGGCTGGCGGTGATCGGGGCAGCCACGGTGCTGGCCACCCGCTGTGTGGAACCCGACGAGGCCGTGCAGGCCGTCGATTGGAGAATCCTTGGCCTCATCATTGCCATGCTCGGTGTTGGCGTGGGCATGGAAAATGTTGGACTGATCGAGAATATCGTTCAGGTCATCGCGCCCTATCTGGTGGCCCTCTCACCCCTGTTCGCACTGGGCGTGGTCTATATTCTTTCCTCCATAATCACAGAAATCGTGACCAACAATGCCGTGGCGGTGATCGTCACCCCTGTGGCGATAGGGCTCGCCAGCAGTCTCGGCCTCGATCCACGGCCCTTTGTGGTGGCTGTCATGTTTGCTGCAAGCGCCAGCTTTCTCACCCCGATCGGATATCAGACCAATACGCTTGTCTATAGCGCGGGCGGATACAAGTTCTTCGACTTCGTGCGCATCGGAGCGGTGATGAACGTAGTGGTCTTCGCTATCGCCATGATTATGATTCCTATCGTCTGGCCCTTCTGACTTCTGGAACTTCCGGACGCCAAGCGCGTTTCTACCGGATATTTCGGGGGTTCGATCAATGGAAGATTTACTGGCGCTGGGGGGCAATCCAACTCACGAGCCGTTTGCCTTGATTGCCGTTCGGTTGCTCGTTGCAGCGGTGCTGGGCGCGCTGATCGGGCTCGAACGCGAGATCAAGAAACATCCCGCCGGTTTGCGCACGCACATGCTCGTTTCCACGGCAGCCGCCTCTTTCACGATCATGACCTTCGAAATTTATCACGAGATGGTCGATTTGGACGCCGACACCATCGCTCGGCTCGACCCCATCCGTGTCATTGAGGCCGTAACGGCGGGCGTTGCTTTTCTTGCGGCAGGTGCCATCATCCGCTCTGGGACCGATATCAAGGGTTTGACCACGGGAGCCGGGCTCTGGATGGCCGGTGCAATCGGTGTTGCGGCTGGCTCGGGGTTCTTTTCGGTCGCTGTTCTGGCGACGGTGCTGGCGCTTGTTATCACGATGGTGCTTGGCCAGTTCGAGAAGCGCTTCCTTGAGAACAAACACAAGGATAAGCGCTAGGTCGCCGATTCCTTGGGAACCGGGTTTCAACAGAGCCATTTCTCCTGTTCAGCAAGGAGAATTAAGATGCCAGCCAAATCCAAAGCACAGCAAAAAGCAGCAGGTGCTGCCCTATCTGCAAAACGCGGTGAGATGCCGAAGAAGGATCTCAAGGGCGCTTCACGCGACATGGTCGACTCGATGACTGAAAAAGAGCTGGAAGAGTTCGCTTCGACAAAACGCGAAGACCTTCCCAAAAAGAAGGCCTAGTTGCCGCCATGTGCGGCCCTTGTCCTGTGCCCGATATTGGCCAGAGGCCGGTGTTACTGGCACCCGCGCCGCTAAAAAGCGTTTAAAATCCGGACAACTTGCTTCAAGCGGACTTTACCATGGGAGGCTAGTCTTGTGCGCAATTGGGGGGATGCGCTGGTCCGACTCATCCGCACTTTCTACCCGTAAGTGCGCGCAGACAGCACCGGAGACGCCCAATGCCGACAGCATACTTACTGGCCAAGGACCGCATTGAGCAAGCAAGGGCCATGCTGGCCAACGAGGTCTGGTTCGATGCAGGGATGGATCATCTTCTCAGCGTCGCACTGGCTAGGCTCGACGAACTGGACGCTGGCCTTTCTGACGATGCGCCGAAGGTAGTGCCGAATCCCTCCCAAGCCTCTCCCCGTATCAGGCTGATGCCCTGGCTCGACAAACCGTAACGGTGCATCATTTTGGCGGAACCAGACGGCGCGCCCGAAATTTGCTAGAAAGTGTGTGTATCGAACCGACAGTGATTCTTTTCCCGGCGCGCGCCCAAACGCTTTCCACAGGGGGTTCCGATCGGCACCGCACCGCACGACACAGTCCTCAACAAGGCTGCCATCCGCTGGAGCCTTTCCAAGCTTACCCAAGTGGCTGAGACCTCCGAAGCCTGGACCTATAAGGTGCAGCGCGACGACAACAGCCCCGCGGCATTGCGTATCTACAGGCCAGGCGTTGGAAGCCCTGAGAGGTCCGGCAGCCTGCTCGAATGGTATCGCGGGGATGGAGCCATACGCCATTTCGGCACCGCCGAGAATGCAGTTCTGACCGAGTGGGCAGAAGGCAGGATGCTGTCCGAACCCGCGCTGGACGGAAAGGATGCGCAGGCAACAAATGCAATCGCCAATCTGGTGGGCATGCTGCATGTCAGCCGCCCCAACGAACCAGAGAACCTGGTGCCGTTGCGTGAGTATCTGAGCGATTTTTTTGCCGCTGATGTCCGGATATGGCCCGATACGGCGCGCGACCTATATGCGCGCTCGGTGGGCATAGCCTATGCGACGCTCGATAAACCCGCAGCCGAAATTCCGCTGCATGGCGCCGTTCATCACGACCGAATCGTACTGGCGGAGCGAGGTTGGATCGCGCGGGCGCCCGTAGGCCTTTGGGGCGATCCGGCTTATGATCTTGCAGCCAGCTTCCTGCACCCATGGGGGAAGGTAGAGCTTGCGGCCGACACGATACGGATCAATGCAATGGCCGATGCCTTTGCGGCCAAACTCGGCCACAAGCGCAAGCGCATCCTCGCGTTCGCCGCGATCTATGCAGCCAATTCAGCCTGTCAGGCACTCGCAGCCGGAGAGTCCATCAACTGGCATCTGGCCGTGTTGCCAAACTTGCTGGCGGTTTACGATCTGGCGTGAGCCGGCCTCTGCAAGAGAGCCGCGCAACTGACTGGTCCTTGTACGTTTGGAAAGTGGTGCCCAGGGACGGAATTGAACCGCCGACACGCGGATTTTCAATCCGGTTGTCTAACTCTGAGCGTGTCACCGTTCAGTGGCAAGATCATCAATTTTCGCGCAGAATTGCTGGAGTTTGAAAGGGTTCTCGGAAAGTTCTCGTTGCCAAGCCTTTGCGGGGTTGATTTTCATAGCGGCGTCCTAATCGCGTCCTAATTATTGAAGCATATTTTTACATGCCTTCCGTTAATCTCACCCAGCAGTCGATCAATGCCGCAAAGGCTGCCGCTAAGCCGGGCTGCAAGCAATACGAAATCACCGATACGAAGAGCCAAGGACTACGCCTGCGCGTTGGCGCCAGGGGTGTGCGCTGGCAGCTTCGTTTCAAGATCAAGGGCGACAACATCCGACTCGATATCGGCGACGTCGATGAATGGTCCGTCGCCGAAGCCAGAGATATCGCCCGTCAGGCGCAGGCTGATATCCGCTCAGGGATTCGGAAGCCCAATGAAGCATGGGTCGATGAGCAAAGGATAAGGCTCGGGAAACTTGAGGCGCCCGAAAAGCCCCAGGACGACCGGCGATTGGATTTCAAATGGACATGGGAAACGGCGAAGTCCCGTTATCTGGAGTGGGTCGCAGAGCACCGGAAGCCAGATACACACCGAGATTACAAGCAGGTCTTGGGCACGAAAGAACTCGACCGGTTCGCCGACAGGGCGGTCGGGTCAATAACGCTCGAGGAAATGGCGGCGGCGGTTGAGGACGTCTACAACAGAGGCGTCGAGCGACAGGCAGAAAAAGTCGCAGCGACAGTGCGTCCTTTCTTCAAATGGCTCGGTCGCCCCGCCGTCCGCGAACAGACGGGCGTCAGGAAAGGCGCAATGGTCGAGCTGGAAGCACCAGAGCGCCGGCGTATTGCGGAAAGCGTTCACGGCACGCAACGCAAGATTAAACACAAGCCCACCGGCGAAGAGTTGGGCAGGATTATCGCGATCTGCCGTTCTGGCGCTATGGACCCCCTCATTTCATCTGCGATCGAACTCGTGGTCTTTTCCCAACAACGACGCATGCAAGTCGTGCTTGCGCTCAAGCGCAAGATTACCAAACTCGACGACGGCGAAGGCCTTTGGGCGATCACCGCGCCACAACGAAAAACGGCTGAAAATCGTGGCGATGAATCGGACCATGTCGTGCCGCTGCCCCATCCGGCGATGACAGCAGTTCAGCGGGCGCTGACGTGGTGTGAAGAGCACAAAGCCTACCACATTTACCGATCGCAGCGAGTGTTCCCGCAGGTTCGCCCCAGACGCCGCGGCGATGAAGTTGGACCGCTTGCACATCTGTCTGTATCAGCCATCACACACAACATCTCATATATGCCTGGCGTGAAGGCACGACCCCATGACGTGCGCCGTGCCCTCGGCACTCTAGGCGAACAAGTGCTTGGCTTCACGAAAGCCGAGACAGCCCTGATTTTGGACCATAACGAGGGCTTGTCGTCGAACAACGTCACAAAGAATTCTTACAGCCTTCACGACGACGCACATCTCAAATGGCCGATTATGAGGAAATGGGCGACTTGGCTTGAAGAGCAGACAAAACTGGCGATTGAGGCCGACCCTAGGCTGACGGATGTCGCATGGATCCGTGCGCAGATGAAAGAGGCCCAGGACTATTCCAAAGGCGTCAAGAAGCGGAAAAAGCTGTCGCTTGAGAAGAGCTGATCGATCGCCGCGGGTGATGTCCTTCCTTCAGGACAAAACCGATGCATACGCGCAAATTGTCCTAAATGAAGGTCAATTCCCGTAACTGTCGGCAGCCTCGGGGTCGTCGCGGATATCTTTGCGGCGCAGCTCGCCTTTCATCCAGTTGTCGGTATTAGCGTAGACTTCGCCGATCGACTGTCCCCAGCGCCGCGCAATGTAAACCTGCATCGCCGTAGGCCAGCTGTGTGTGTGGATTTCGAACCAATCGCTCAACTCCTCCCACTTCGGATCCTCGAACATGACGCCAGTCGGCTCGAGTTCGGCAGGCGGCGACTTATATCGGCAGCGCTCGGCACATTCGTCGATGTATTTGATGTCTTTATCAGTCAGCATTTTCGCTCTCCGTAACAAAATGTACCCAAAAATCGGAAGTTGGGTACTTTTTGTCTCATGTGGTGCCCATGAGCATGGGCTGATTGAACTATTGTTGGCTCGAGGGATGAAAGGAACAAATGGAAATCTCAAACCTGCAGATAACTCTCACGCACTTTCACGCGCTCAATCCCGATTGCACGGCAAACCCCGGCGGAATCGGCCGACGAGCATTGCGGATATCGCTCAAGAAACTCTCTGAAATCCCGAGAGCCATCGCCGCTTTCCGTGCGCTGCCTTTGCGCTTGATGTAGGCTTCCAGGCGGGCGAACGCGCTGACGCTGTTCAGCCTGGGACGCCGGTTGCCACCATGAGCTTTCGCATCAAGGCGCAGGATCGCGTCTTCAATCTCGCGGCGCGATTCAGGATGGATGTCATATGACCATTTGATCTGGTCGATGATCTCGGCGCCGCGCATTATGCTGCCTCCTCTTCGCTTTTCGGCAGCATGTGCGAGAGCTGTGTTTTCAGATATCTGCCGACAATTGAGCGACCGATGGCGACGCCGAGACCAATCTTGCCAGACTTGATGAGCGCGTTCGCAACGTGGCCCTTCCCGCTGTCTGCCTGGTTCCAGCCGACGCGGTTTTTCTGCGCAGCAAGATCATCATCGCGGCTGCACATGTATTTGACAGCAGCGATGATAAAGTCGTCGGAAAGCGTGGCGGTTTCGGGCGTGGGCTGAAAAACACCATCCTTAGCATCGGCTTCGATTTTCGCAGCGCGAGCCTTTGCGTAGCCGAGCAGGCGAGAGCAGTCCTTGCGTGCTTGCTCGACTTCTTCGTCGCTCGAATTGTCCGCAGTCAGCGCTAAAATATCGACGAGACAGCGCGGCACGAGAGGGCCAAACTCGTGGACCTCAGCGCGAATGTCTTGCTGCATCCACTGCAGCATATCCGCGCTACATGTACGGGCGGTATTTTCGTCGGGACGGATCAACATTACGCAGCCTCCCCTTCGTCTTCACCGCCATCGACAGCGATCCCGAGGCCATTCATGTCGAGGACGAGGACGCCGCGATCGCGCGTGAAAGCGGTGTGCCAACCGATGTCGATCAGCGCCCTAGCGATGGCGTTATATGCGCCGATGTCTACCCGCAGGTGGTGGTGGATCTTGTGAGGAATATAGTTGATATTCCCACTCAGCTTATCATTCTCGTGCTGCAGCGACTGCACTTGAAATTCGAGATCAGCTTTTTGAACCTCGAGCTTCTCGACTTGGGCCTTGAGGATATCGTTCGACTCGATAAGCCGGCCGATATAATCGCCCTGATCAGCCACTCTCTGTCTGAGATCGCGGATCTCTGCAGACTGCTTCTCGACGGAGATCAACTGCAGACGAAGCTTAGCTTCAAGCGTAGCGCGGACGCCGCGCAGAGCTTTATTGTGCTCAACGCAAATCTCACGCGCGACATTGCCGCGGGCCATCGGAGCATTCCATGAGCCGTCGTGACTCTGTTCGATGCAATTGATTTCATCGACGACAGGGTTGCCGCTGCCGTGCTCCGCTTTCGCCTGCGCGATAGCCTTCTGCAACTGACGGAAACGATAGCGTGCACGGGGACAACTGATGCCGACAGCCTTGCCGATCTCAGTGAAAGTTGCGCCGCCGCGGCGCAGGCGAATGATTTCGCTATCCTGCTGCGGAGTGAAAGTAGTCGATTTGCGTGGCATGAAGTCTCTCCAAAACTCATGATTGACTTCAATGATGCCGACCCGACTTTATTGACGCAAGTGCTTGTTTTTTTACATATTTCTGAAACCTGATTTTTCCGGATTCTAGGACGCGAATTAAGCGCGTTTAAGCGCACGTAATTCGAATTTGTGAGTTCGAACCGCTCTTAAATACTTTTCGATGCAGAAAACATGGCCGCAGCGCCAAATTCGGGCATGCGCAAACGGAGTGCCGACCCCCTTAAAGAAAAATATTTCACATTTTTTTGGATAGCTGATTTCTCTTGTGACTTTCACGCCTTCGATCAAGGATTTCTTATCAATCGTTAAGGAGATCGAGAAAATGAATCTACTTGCTCACATTCGTGCCGCGCTGGCCGCGCTATTTGCCGCGCCGCGGTGGATCCTTGAACGGTGCGCGGACAGCGGCGTATGGGTTTGGCGCCAAGTTGCTGGGACTATCGACGGGCTTTTCATGCCAGCGCCCGTAGGCCCTGATATGTCGAAGACACCATACGCGCTGCCGGAACTGAAGCGCGCCGCGCCTGAAGCTGATGCCGTCCAGGCCGATGAGACCGTCGAATTAGTTCAGAAGGCGGCGAAGGAATTTGCTGCCGGCGTCGAGAATGCTGCGACGTTGTCGGGGCTGCCTGACAAGCTGCTGTCTTGGCTCTCGGTGATGGATCGGCAAATGCTCTGCCAGATCGTATGCGCCAGCCCTAAGTCGGTGCGCGAGCATCTGGATGGCAAAGGCCGCGGCCTGCAGCGCGTCATCGCTTGCGATAGAAAAGCGATCGAGATGTATGTCGAGGCGCGGCAGCGAAAACTTCGTCAAGATGACGAATCTCTGGAATCCATGCTCGACGAAGATTTTCAGCCGGCATCGGCAGCGTAGAAAACAGAAAGGGCGCCGCGATGGCGCCTATTTTTTGGAGGCGGGTATTTCCAATTACCCCGATTTCGGTGCCTATCCAGCCGGTGCCAGATTCAAGATCAACTTCTTTGTCGATATCGACCACTTCTATCGGAGATAGGTGTGTCTTGCGAGCGCACGGCCGGCTGGCATCTTGCTGAAATTGACGCATGTTTTTTAGTCCTCCTGAGCGAGGACGGCCAAGGCGGCATCGCGGTGTGAGCCAGAGCACTGGCGGAAAAGCCGCAGGAAATGGCCATCCAACTGGTCAGCCTGGTCGCCATAGTCAGCAGCATGCAAGATCGCCAGCGCGATCGCTTCCTCGCTCGAGGACATCCTGGGGATTTCGTCCTGGATGCGCTCAAGGAAGCCTGGCTTGTTCGATGCACCAGCAACGGCAGCACGGAAGTCGGCCCAAGATTCGAGGTTGGAAATGTCGAAGGCGAAAATACGACGAGCGATATCGGCGCCCGGGCCGGAACGGAAATCTTGAAACGTGGGCATGATCATGTGAGCTCCTTGGAACTTTGAAAGCCGTCACTGGTTCGGGGCGGCTTGAGATAGGACAGGGGCGAGGCCCGACGTGAACTTGACCATCTCGTCATGAAGAAGGCTGATTACCAACTCTTTAAGCTTCGGACCGCGTAGGCGGCCGTGACGCTTCCTATGGGTGCCATAGCTTTCGGGCTGCATAACATCGTGCGCATTGTCTTTGACAAATTTCCTAGATCTCGGCGTTGTCCGGTAGCCATGTCCGCATGACGGGTTAAACTACTAGGATTGAAGGATAAATGTCGCGTTCGAGTTCCGGTTGGTAGACAGCGCCAACAATGATCAGATGATCTGGTGATGGCATCTCAAAGCACTGGTTCCCGCACCGAAGGTCACAAGGTTGCCCAATCATAACGCGGCAGGTGAAGAGTTGTGATCGCCGGCAGGAATACCGTCACTCCGTGACGCTTGTTTCTTGCACAGTTGCAAGGGACTATGAGGTTATGAGCACGGCAACGAATACCTCCGTCCCTGATGCAGTCGTGTCGCAGCGTGCAGCGCAGCGACGGGCTACGGCCGCCCGGACTCGCAAGTGGCGTCGAAGCCGTGCCGCCGCAGGTGTGCCTGAGGCTCGGGATGTTGACCGCGCCATCAGCGAAGCCGTCTCGTTCCAGTTGCAGCGAGTCGTATTGTCAACATTGAACGCCGATGGGCCAACGCTGGCCGTGGCCGACATCTTCCGGATCGCAGTGATCGCGTTGGTCCGAGATGGTGCCAATCGCGAAGAAGCCAAAAAAGCTGTCCGAAGCAGGTTTGAGCCAAGGCCGGAACACAAGCACCCTGGGTATGCGCCGAGCATTACGCCAACGCGCACAGGCGTGCTGATGAAGCCCAAGCGCGATGACGCATTTCATCCAGCCGATGTCGCTTATTTACATGAACTCGCAGGCATACGGCGTGACGACATGAACCCTTGAGCACCCGCGTTACTTCTTCATACGCCGTGACGCGAACGGTGCCGATGGAAAATGCGCGCGCGAGGAACGAGACAGGGGTCTTCGAGACCGTTCTTGCCCTTCAATTAGTTTCCGAAGCGCGCACGATTCGCACGGAATTCCGCCATGCGGCGTGCTTTCCGCTCCTGCTCGACTTCGGCCTCGAGTTCTCGAACCCGCGCACGCAAGGCGCCGATGGTCGCGTCGTGGCGGTCAATGATGCCTTGTGCCGTCGTCTGGAGGGTTTCGAGATTTCTGTTATAGGCGCGAGCGAGACCGAACTCGACTTCCGTAATACCAATCGCCATGATGCCCTCCATCTGCTGAACCCACAGTTCCTGTTAATATAACAATGCAGTGCCGATTTTTGCCGTACACCTGAGGACGCATTTACCTCGAATTTTAAACGTCCCCAGATAGTTAATTGGCTAATCGGGCGGCGGAGGTTGTCACGAATCGCAAGTAGGCGGCCCATTCATTGCAGGTATGGAGCCGGATCCTACTTTTGGCTTCCGACAGGTGGGAACTGCACTCCCGCTCAGGTCGACCGCTTGCGGCGAGCATCAGAAGGGGCCAAACTTCATAGCCTCGACAACGCCTCTAGCCACACTGCCACCACTTCCGCGCCACCGTCCTTTACGCCCAAGGCCCGATCACCAAGATAGCTTGCGCGGCCCAATGATGGCCGCAAACCAGCCGTTGCGTCTGCACCCGCACGTGCAGCAGCGGCGGCAGCCTCAAGGGCCTGAGAGCCATCGGCATGTCCGGCCGAATTCAGCGCATCAAGTGCCGGCCGGAGCGCGTCGATCATTGTCCGATCGCCACGTTTGGCACCACCGAGTTCCTCGATCGCAATGACCGCTTGTTCAAACGCTTTCACCCAATGCTCAAGGCCGGGCTCCTCCACACCTTCAAGCAGGCGGGAGGCCCGTGCGAGCCCAATCGCGTAAAACGGCCCGGAACTCCCGGCTATGGCACGGCGAAGTGTTTGCGCGAGCTCCATCAGAAACGTCGAGGGTGTGGCAAAGGCAGCCTGTTCAAGCTCGCGCATGGCATGCGCGCCACGCACCATGCTGTCTCCAAGGTCGCCATCGCCGGCCTGGCGGTCCAATTCGGCAAAGATTTCTTCATTGTCGAGCAGCGCCTGCGCGACTGCATCGCGTGCCGCAACAAGAACCGGCGTCAAAGGTCCTTCAGGCAGCACGGCGCGGGACTCACGTTCGACCGCCGGGACCGCAACAACAGCCCGTTCCCGGGGCACCTGCCCTCTGCCGGGCCACGCCGATGCGTCAGTGACTTGATCCAGCGCCTCGATTCGACGATCATCAAGCTTGAGCAGCGATATCGACACGCCAGGCATTTCCAACGCCGACAAAAGCGTTCCGCACCATGCCCGATCGACTTCGATGCCCCGCTGTCGCAGGTTCGCCAGTGCGGCACGCGCAACTACGGCCAGTTCAATCGGGGGCGTCGCCCCCAGCCCATTGACAAGAACTCCGACGACATCACCTTCAGTCAGCTGCAGGTCGGCGACAATGGTTGAAACGAGAATACCGACGATGGCGTCAGCTGGCTGGATGTTCACCCTTCGCACCCCTTTCTCGCCATGAATGCCCAGACCCAGTTCGATCTCCTGTTCGGCCAACTCAAATCCCGGCTTTCCGGCGGCAGGGACAACACAGGCGCCCAAAGCAACGCCCATCGTTCCCAGTTCGGCTGCCGCGCTTCCCGCGAACTCGGCCACCTCGTCAACGCTTGCGCCCTGGCTCGCAAACGCACCGGCCAGCTTGTGGATCAGCACCGTTCCAGCAAGACCTCGCCGACGTTCCTTCGGCACCGTCTGACTGAGCGCAACATCGTCGGCTACGACGACTACCTGGGTTGGTATCCCTTCGCCAGATGCAATCTCCGCCGCCAATCCGAAGTTAAGGCGGTCACCCGTGTAGTTCTTCACGATCAGCACGCAGCCAGCGGGTCCTGACACAGAACGGATTGCTGCCAACACAGCGTCGACGCTCGGTGAGGTGAACACATCGCCAGCAACTGCGGCAGACAGCATTCCATGACCGACATAGCCAGCGTGCGCTGGCTCATGTCCGCTTCCTCCACCCGAAATTACCGAAACCGGCCTTTCGCTGACGTCCTCTGCAACTCTGGCAACAAGAATGTTCTCGTTGTCGAGCAGTGCAACGTCGGCGTTTAAATCTGCAATTCCTTCCAGGCATTCGCGGACAAGGTGGCGAGGATCATTGATTAGCTTTTTCATCATTGGACCTAGTTGGCTGCTTAACGAACGCTGGCCCGTCAGGAAATATATCCGAAGAGGCGCGGCAGACTCAGAGAGAGTTCGGGGAACAGGATCACTACGGCAAGAAACACCAGCAGCAACGCGTAGAACGGCAGCATCGCGATGCTGATCTGTTCGATCTTCAACCTGCTGACACTCGCCGCTGCAAATAAACATGGACCTACTGGCGGCGTAGAAAGTCCGGTGACAAGAGTGAGGGACATGACAATGCCGAAATGGATCGGGTGGATGCCTGCTCCCACAGCCGCCGGGGCCAGAATAGGTGCCATGATGATGATGGCTGCTCCGACATCCATGAACATTCCCACGGCGATGAGTGCACCGGCAATGATCAATAGCAAAACGGTCGGGTCTTCTGTTAGCGTCGTCAGGAAACTGGCGATCTGTTCAGGCACTCGCTCAAGCCCAATGAACCAGCTGAATATGCTCGCCGTCGCCAGCACCATGAACACCACCGACGTCATGACGCCGGCTCTCAGGAGACAGCCCGGAAGCATAGAGAGTTTGAGAGTGCGCTTGAAAACGATCCCGAGCACTAGGACGTAGGCTACAGCGACGGCAGCAGCTTCAGTGGCGGTGAAAACCCCCGACAGGATACCGCCCAAAATGATTGCTGGCATGGCCAGTGCAGCTGAAGCCCGGATTCCGATACCAAAGAACTCCCTCGGCGTTACCTGAACCTCTCGACGCGGGAAACTATGACGACGCGCAAAGTAGGCGACCATCCCCATAAGCATGATCGTCAGCGTCGCACCGGGTATTATGGCCGCCAGGAACATTCCCGCGACCGAGACCTGGGCGATCGAAGCATAAAGCATGATGATGATGCTGGGTGGAATGATCGGCCCGACGAGCGAGGAAGCGACTGTAAGTGCAGCGGCGAATTTCTTGTCGTAGCCCTGTGTTTCCATCGCTCGAATCTCAAGAGCACCGAGGCTGGCCACATCAGCAATCGCGGATCCAGATATGCCGGCGAAGAAGGCGCTGGCAAGAACGTTGACTTGAGCCAATCCTCCTCTGAGACGCCCTACGGCCGCATCGGCGAATTCCATGATGTCTTCGATCACCTTCGAAGCCGTCATTAGCTCAGCAGCCAGAAAGAAAAAGGGTATGGCCATGATTGTGAAGACGTTCAGCCCGGCAAACATCCGCTGTGGAACAAGCATCAGAAAGTCCGAGCCACCGGCTTCAAACATCAGACCCATGGAAATGATGCCTACGCCGAAGGCGATTGGCAAACCGATCAGCAGAAGTATGGCAAAAGCAATAGCGGCGATGATCATACGCTCGACTTCCCTTGCGACAGTGGGGCCGCCTCCTGCAACTCGCTGGCGAACGGTGTTCCACCGGATTTGAAGCGAGCAAGACCTTCTATTGAAGCTGCCAGAAGTTGAACGAGCATCATAACCCCGCCGACGGGCATGCTGATGTATGCCACGGTCATCGGCATTCCGAGTGAAGAGGAGACCTGCCGGACCCCCATTTCAGCGGTCATGCGCCAGCTGAAGTAGGCGAAGATGGCGAGGAATATGGCGATGGAGAGGTTCCCGAGGAGATAGAGGGTCAAACGCAATCGTGGCGGTAGCACATCCACAAGGAACGTGATGCCAGCGTGCTCGAGTTGGCGAATGGCAATACTGCTGCCGAACATGGTCACCGCCACCATCATGAACCGCGCCGCTTCCGGGGGCCAGGCCATGGGTATGGGAATCACATAGCGGAAAAAGACGCCAACCAGTACCGACGCGGTCATGCCCGCCATGATCACGATCGTCAGCAATTTGGCGAGCCACAGGAGGAGATCGGCGAATTTTAGAAACAGTGTCATAGTCAGGCATCCCAAGCCGGTGGCGCTGTGCGCCACCGGTCAGTTGTAGAGGGTGGAGTTCAGGAGCCCTGGAAGTTAGCTTCGGCCTCTTCAACTGCAGCAAGGAAATCGTCTACGTATTCCTGGCCGAACTGGTCGACCATCCAGTCGATGACACCGGGCTGTGCGGTTTCTCTGAATGCCGCCTGCTGTTCGGGCGACACGACGGTAACTTCCACCCCGCGCTCGCGGAATTCCGCTATGACGTCGTTGACGAGCGACTGCGAAATGCCTCTGCCAGCGACTTCGGCTTGCCTGCCAGCGATATTGACAGCTTCCTTGAGGTCGTCAGGGAGCGTCTGGTACCAGTCTTCGTTCACCACAATGAACACCAGGCTGTACACGTGCTGGTCGATTGTCACATATTCGAGCACTTCCTGCAGGTTCTGCTGCAGGGCACCGATGATTGGCAACTCGGCACCATCGACGACGCCAGTCTGAAGGGCACCGTAGACCTCGAGCCACGGGATTGCTGTGGGGAGAGCCCCCAGGCTGTTGACCATCTCCTGGTGCGCGGCGATCTCCATGGTCCGGATACGCAGATCGGCCATGTCATCAGGGTTCTCTACCGGGCGGGTGTTGTTCGCCCAAATCCGGAAACCTGCGTTCTCGCCAACTGCAACTGCGCGGATTCCCGTTGTCTCCGCCATCTCATCGAAATGCGCCTGCCCCCATGGGCCGTCTAGCACCCCCCAAGCCACTGCCGCGTTGGGGAAAGCGTAGGGAATGGTTGTGACCTGAATCTGCGGAAAAAAGCCGGAGACGGTTGCTTCGTTGGGCGTGGCGGCTTCCAGAATCCCGGCCTGAACGGCTTCAAGATTCTCGCGCAAATCTCCCAGGGCACCATTGGGATACAGCTCGACCGCGATCCGCCCCCCTGACTGCGCCTCAAGGACGTCTTTGAACGTGCGCATCATTGCGTAGGCGTGGTTGGGATAGGTCAGATCACCAACGGTCGAAAACGGAGGATCAACGTTGGGTAGTCTCACCGTGTACTCCTGGGCGTGCGCCAATGGCGCCAACGCGACCAAGCTGGCAGCCAGTAGCGCCGATTTCATTACATTCATTAGTTTTCCTCCACCAGGCACAGACGTTTTCAGTTCGGTTCGTCAATGCAGGAATTAATCCCGCATTCCGGAACCATTAACCGGTATACAGGACAAGTCAAGTGCTGGTCGAGGGGTAGCCCAAGTGTTGGGAAATCTGATCGGCGTGATAAATCACAATCTTTGAGAGTTCCGCCTCCTTTTCCGCTGGCACCTGCCAAGATGAGGCACTCACGCTGATACTGGCAAACACACGGCCCATTTGATCGCGGATCGGCGCCCCAACGCAGCGCAGTCCGGGCTGATGCTCCCCATTGTCCACGGCATATCCTCTCTCGCGGACACCCGACAGTTCTTTAACGAGTTCATTCTCCTCAACGATTGTGCTTTCGGTGAAGCGACGCAGGCCCGCCGACACCACTTTGCGGACAACCTCGTCAGCCTGGAATGCAAGAATTGCCTTGCCGATGCTCGTGCAATGTACCGGGGCGTTCTCGAGCAGGCTCAGTGGGGTCACGCCTCCAGGCGCAGGCTCGGCCCGATGAATCACAACCGCCTGCACGCCGTCGAATACAGCGAGATGAACCGATTGTTCCGTCATGCGCCGTAGCGAATCGATATAAGGACGCGCCTCCCGGTGGAGGTCGAGGTTTGACAGAACCTTGTTGCCGTATTCGAAGAGCTTGAGGCCCAAGCGATACCGGTCTCGCTCTCTGTCCTGATCCAGAAACCCCACCTCTCGCATTGACGCCAAAAGGCGATGTGCCGTGCTGCGCGGGAATCCCGTTCTCTTGCAAATCTCCACGAGCGAAAGAGCTCGATCCGAGTGTGAGAAGCAATCGAGAATCCGGCCGATCTTTCCCAACGATTTCAGGCTGTCTTCGGATTGGCGCGCTCTTGTGGTCATCATAGCTCCTGTAGGTTCCCGCAATGCGGAATACCCTTTTGTCTGGATCCGGTGCAACTGGCTTGTGCAACGCAAACGTTTGACGTCGACCACAGGCGGTGATATCTCCCTTATAACGGATCAGAGTTCCACTATCCGGGACAGCATGTCCGTCCTACACTATACGAGGAGATTTGCGAAATGCCGCTGACCCAAACTGAGCGCCAGGCTCTCACGGGTATCCTTCCCCCAATAACCAGCCCATTCGACGAGGGTGGCCGTCTGCAGACTTCAGGTTTTGCAGAGCAGGTGGACTGGGTCGTGAACGCCGGAGCGACAGGCGTCGTCGTCGGCGGCAGCACAGGAGAAGGGCACACGCTGAATCGAGATGAATTCAGCACCTCAATGCAGGCCACGTCCGAAGCACTGAAGGGGCGGGGAAGCCTGATAGCCGGATTGATCGTCAACAGCACACAAGAGGCAATTGACCGCATCAAAATGATGGAGGGCCTCGACGTAGCTGCTCTCCAGGTCACGCCGGTCCACTATCTGTTCAAACCCGGCGCTCAAGCAACGATCGATCATTTTAAAGCCATAGCGGATTCGACCGATATTCCTATTCTCATCTACAACGTCATCCAGTGGAACTACCTCAGCGTCGATCTGATGCTGCGCATCATGGATGAGGTTCCAGGCGTTGTGGGCATGAAGCAAAGCAATGGGGACCTCAAGTCGGTCTCGGACCTTCTCACCCGGCTGAAACCTGAAAATCTGGTCGTTACTGGCATCGACGCCCTGCTCTATCCGGCTTTTTCCCTGGGCGCGCACGGTGCAATCACCGCTTTAACCGCAGCCGTTCCTTCCAGGGCTGTAGAGCTCTGGAAGGCGGTCCAAAGCGGTGACCACTCAACCGCAAAAGATCTGCATTTCAAGCTGGGAACGCTCTACAATTCCTTCTGCCACGACAATCTTCCCGCGTGCACCAAGTATGTTCAAAGCCGGCAAGGGATTTCTTTGTTCCATCCCAAGCCACCGATGGAAAAAGTCTCCGCCGAGCAGATGAAGCGTATCGACGAGGCGCTACAGCCCCTGCTTTGAAACCCGATTTGGGCCGCACACGCCAGTGCGGCCCAACCGCGTCTACGATGGCGGCATCTACCGTGCGAACAACGCCAGAACCGATTAGGCGAACTGCCCCCTCCCGGCTATGAATTCTTCCTCGAAGCGGTCAACAACCCTTCCGTGACGATCATCCGAATTGCTTGAATGAAATCTGGCCAATGGCCTCAGCCATGCAAGGTGAATTCAGGCGCAACACCTGCCGAGGTGAATCCAAACCAAAGGGAAACAACGGCGATGTCCAATGAGGGTCGCTTCCGCGCCGGGCATTCATCACTTCCAGCGTAAGCCGCGGTCGCGTACGACCGGGTCTATTCCAAGCGGCTCGAGAATATGGCCAGGATACGGTGCCAAAAGCTGCTAGCCAGGGAGGGCAGCATACTCTCGTTCCAAGAGAACATCCCAATCTTCGAGAAACTCCGTAGGCCGAAGTTCGAATGCCGAAGGAATGTCCTCCCACCAAGGATCGTCCAGCGACCTGTGCGGCCCATCGTCCCAATCAGTCGCATCCACAGACGCAGTCGGCACAGCTTCTGACGATGAAATGGCAGCCAAAACCTCACGATCGGCAACGTCGCCGGTGTCACTTGCATCGTGGGAAGCTACATTTGCTGGATCAGCTTCATCTTTGCCAGCCTCAAGCGCCTGGAATTGCTTGTGCTGTTCCACCTCCTGTTGACCCTCCTCGACACCCTGACGTTCTGCTGCCCCTTCAAATGCCGGGATGTGGGACGGCTGCGTTGTCGGCTCATCGGGAACCGCCGCAACCGGCACGCTGACGGTTTCATCAACCGGCGCAGGTTGCCAGTTGCGATAATCGTGGCTTGGGATTGCGCCGGTCCGGTCGCACTTGAGTTCGGTCAGCCGCCATTCGTTCACCCGCCGCTTTTGATGAAAGCTGTATCCTTCTGCCACGGCAATGAAGCCGTGCTCCTGCAACTCGACGAACGAGCGAGAAGCCGTGCTTCTGCTCATACCCATCAGCTCCGCCGCTCCCCTGGCGCCGAGTGCAATCAAACCATTGTTCCTGCCATTGTAGAATGACTTAAGCTCGACGTATAGAGAACGAGCGTTAGACGAAAGATCCCTCCACGCTGCAGTTCTCTTGAGTCCCAGCTCAATCTTGACGAATGGATTGGTGTTTTTCCACCGCTTTGCGCTACTCATGATACTACGAATCTTTTTCATCGACGGTCGAAAAATTGTCCGACCGATTCGCGAACGAGTCAACCGGATGAATCGAATCGCTCGGCCGCACCACGTCGAATGAACTGCGGATCGGTCGAACAGCCATCGGTCCTTACACTCCGGCCCTATGGCTTAGATGTATATGTGTCCCACGGTTGGGACTATGACCGTGCTTTGAAAAGCCGCTACAGTCTCATGAATGAGCCTACCGCCTGATCCTTTCCTGCCGACTGTCCCAGCTTTGGGACTATGCGTTCACCTATGGGACTGGCTTCTGTTTTCGAGCCTGCGTCCACCACATCGGCAGGAGCCCACCCGACCTCAAAATCTAAGCCGCTCGTTTTATTGGACGGGACCAGGTCATCACAGGTTGATGGTGCATCGTTTCCCGTCATTGGCTCGCATACACAAGATGCGAGAAACCATTCCCTAGATGTTTGGTCCCGGGACTTGATTTCGGCACCGAAGGCTGTGGGCAAGGTCTGTTGGTTTTTTGCCACGGGAATCGCAGGGAAGTATTATCGATTGGCCCTGCCTAGCCCTGCGATCATACCGCAAGAGGAAGGAAAGCCGTCCACCGCAACATTTGCGGTCTGTCCGGTTTCGGCGAGGAATTGGAGAATGCCGACATTCGGCATCCGTGTAGATCCTATGGGGATGGAAAGCGACCAGCGCTCTGCCAGAGTGAAGTCGCCAAACATCACCTGGAGGTAAGCATGCAAGCCCACACCATCAAAGCCCCGGCCGCTATCCGCGTCGATCTTGCCGCAATATTTGTCTCGTTGGAACTATCGCGTTCCAAATGGCTCGTGACCTCGCTTTCGCCGGGTGGAGGCGAGAGAATGTCGAGGCACATCGTCTCTGCGGGCGACATTCCCGGATTACTCGATCACTTTGTGGAGCTGCAACGAAGGGCCGAGGTGCGGACAGGACAGTGTTTTCGGATCGTATCCATCCAGGAGGCTGGTTTGGATGGGTTCTGGATTCATCGAATTCTCGAACGCGAAAGCATCGAAAGCTACGTCGTTGATCCGGCGTCCATTGCCACATCGCGCCGTCGCCGTCAGGCAAAGACCGACAGGATTGACGGAGAAGCACTGGTACGCGCTTTGTTGGCCTATAGCCGCGGCGAACCACGCGTTTGCGCTATGTTGCGTGTGCCAACTCCGGAGGAGGAGGACCGTCGCCGTCTGGTGCGGGAGCGGAAGGCGCTGACGAACGAGCGGATCAGACACGTCAACAGGATAAAAGGCCTCTTGTTCAGCCAAGGCGCATCCGGATACGAACCCTTGAGGGCGGATCGACGCAAATGCCTGGATCGGCTTGTCACGGGAGACGGACATCCCCTGCCGCCAGCGCTCAAGGCGCAGATCAGCCGCGAGCTTGATCGCATCGAGTTGCTGCTCGAGCAAATCAAGAATGTCGAAGAGGCACGCGATGCCATGCTTGCCTCGGCAGATGTGCCAACACCGGCGATGCTGCTTAACCTCAAGGGAATTGGTCCCGAGTTTGCGGCTGTCCTTTGGTCCGAGGGGTTGTCGCGCAAGTTTGACAATCGACGACAGGTTGCCGCCTACGCTGGTTTGGTGCCGACGCCTTGGCAAAGCGGGCAGATAAATTGCGAACAGGGGGTCTCGAAGTCCGGCAACCCCAGGCTCCGATCGACACTTGTCCAGGTGGCTTGGCTTTGGGTGCGCCACCAACCCAATTCAGCGCTCAGTCAGTGGTTCAAGGCGCGGGTCACGCAAAATGGTGGCCGGTATAAGAAGACGGCGATCATCGCCCTCGCTCGCAAGCTTCTTGTCGCGTTGTGGAAATACGTGAATGCTGGTGTTGTCATAGAAGGAGCTCGCCTGACGAGACCCTCGGCATAAACGCCAATCGATTTTCTCAATCTCCAGGACCAATCAGGCCTGGCAGATCCTCGGTAGACGAACCGACGAAACTCATGGCCTAAACCGCCGCCGTTGTAGAATGGTTTCGTCTCTTGGGTCCGAATCCGCCGCAAGCGGGATCATGGAACAGGTGCAAGCGCCCTGACCGAATATAAGGTGGACTGGGTTCGTTTACGAACCGCGTCATGCAAACGGACTCATCGAATGGATCTGTTGTGTTACCCTGCAGGATGCCGCCATGACGACTTAATGCCGATTATAGTTGACGATCCCCATATAAGAGTTTCGGCCGATTGAGGACAGGTCACGGCTTCCAGAACTTGGACAATTTATTGTCAGGCGCAGCCCTAGCTGAAGGTGGGCGGGACTCCAACCAGATCGAGTCAGTTCGTAGGTGCCTCACTTGGCAGTATCTGTCCGAGCACTTCCATATCATTGGTCAGTTCCGTTTCACCGGCTGGGAAGCCACTCTCCCCGAGCAGATATGCGATGATGGCCGTATATTGAGCCGGAGCCAGGCTGCCCGGAGCGTCCGCTGGCATGGCGCTGGATATGAAGCTGTAAAAATCTGCGGCGGTCGCATAGGTTTGAAAGTCGCCGACCATCTCTCCACCATGGCAGCCACCGCATGAAATTGCGAAGTCCCGCCGACCCTGCTCTGCTTGTTCTGCCGTGTAGAAAGCGCCGTCCGCTTCGCTGGGCACAGGGGCTGCCCCCCCTTCAGCAGCCTCTTCCTCGGTTGCCGCCTCAGTCTCAGTCGTCTCGTCTTGCGCGGCGTTGTCCGAGATAGGGGTTTGGGTCTCTTCTGTGGTATCGGACTCAGGGCCAACGCCTTCAGATGATTGCTCTACGTCTGCAGGGTCGTCTTGCACCGCGCCAGCATTTGACGGCACGATCTGAGCCATGATCTGGCGGTCTGGCGGCAATTCGGTATCGCCAGCTGGAAATCCCAGCTCGCCGAGAAAAAACGCAACGATGTCGGCGTATTGCTGCGACGCCAGGGAGCCCGGATTCTCCCACGGCATATTGTTTGAGATGTAGGTGTAGAAGTCTTCGGCGGTGTCGGATTCCTCGAGCACCTGCGTCATCGAGTAGCCATGGCAGCCGCCGCATTCGGTGACGAATACGGAGTTGCCACGGGAAGCCTGTTCCTCGGTGAACCACGCGGCACTGTCATGCTGATCAGCAGACAGGGGCGACACGGACAGCATCAGGGCGCCTGCTGCGGCCGCTACCGACAACTTCACTCTGGAGAGGACTGGTGCGGTTTCCCTTTTGTCCGACCTCCTCAAGTTGCTTCTTGGGTCCGCCACGTCGTTCATCTCTGTTCCTCCTAATCTGATTCGGCGAGACAACGGCCTTGTGGGGCCAGCCGCACTTCCGTCAGTAATTGTCGTCGGGATTGAATTCCGATTCCTCATCAACCAGTTCCACCTTGCTATGAAAATCGCCCTCCAAGACGATACTAGGTCCTGTTGACAAAGTCT
>DFMV01000031.1:0-20505 GCA_002375765.1 Rhizobiales bacterium UBA3584
ATGCGCGAATCGATGGCGGTGACGTTTTTTCACTGGGGCATCCATGCCTGGGCGATCTATGCCGTGGTGGGGCTGTCGCTGGCCTATTTCGGCTATCGCTACAACCTGCCCCTGACCATACGGTCCGGGCTTTACCCACTGCTCAGGAGCCGGATCAACGGACCGATCGGGCACGCTGTCGACATCTTCGCCATTGTGGGCACGATGTTTGGAATCGCCACCTCGCTGGGGCTCGGGGTCAACCAGATCAATGCCGGGCTCAACTATCTGGTCGGCCTGCCGATCGGACCGCAGGTGCAGGTGCCGCTGATCGCGATCATCACGACGCTGGCAACCGTCTCGGTGGTCACGGGGCTCGACAAAGGCGTGCGCATCCTTTCGGAAACCAATCTGGTCGTGGCCGTTCTGCTCATGGTGTTCGTGCTGATCGTGGGGCCGACGGCGGATCTTTTCCGCGATTTCGTTCAGAATATCGGGCTCTATCTCGATACGCTGCTGTTGCGGACCTTCAACATCTATGCCTATGAGCCCACGCCCTGGGTCGATGGCTGGACGCTGTTCTACTGGGCCTGGTGGATTTCGTGGTCGCCGTTCGTTGGCATGTTCATCGCGCGCATTTCGCGCGGGCGCACGGTGCGCGAATTCATCGTCGCGGTGCTGTTCATCCCGGCCGGCTTCACCTTTTTCTGGATGACGGTGTTCGGCAATACGGCGATGTTTATCGACACCGGGGTGGCGGCCGGAGAACTGGGCGCGGCGGTGGCCAACGACGTGGCGGTGGGGCTGTTCCAGTTCTTTACCTACCTGCCGCTCCCGGCGGTCACCTCGACGCTGGCAGTCATTCTCGTTGCGGTGTTTTTCATCACCTCCTCGGATTCGGGTTCGCTGGTCGTGGACACCATCGCGGCCGGCGGGGAGACGGAAACCTCAACCGCGCAGCGCATCTTCTGGTGCGTCATGGAGGGCGTTGTGGCGGCCGGGCTATTGCTGGCAGGCGGGCTCGGTGCGCTGCAATCGGCGACCATCGCAAGCGCCCTGCCCTTCACATTCGTGATGCTTGCGCTGGTGTGGTCCCTTTATGTCGGCATGCGGGCCGACCTTGCCCAGCAGGACGCGCAAGCGGCCTCACCCCATTCCGGACCGGCCCATCCTGCCTCGGGGCTGACCTGGCAAAGGCGGCTGGCCCTGATGCTCAAGGCGCCAACGCTCAGGGAGGTCAAGGCCTTCATCGGCGGCGACGCCAAGGCGGCGCTCGAACAGGTGCGGGACGAATTGGCCAAGCGCGGTTGGGAGGCGCATCTGGAAGAGGACGAGGCGGCCGGGACCATCGCGCTGGTGGCACCGTCCGAGGCGATGCGCAACTTCGTTTACGGCCTGCAGAGCGCCGAACAGCCTCTGGCGGCGTTCACGGCCTTTGAGGCCAGCCGGCCCGAAGTGCGCCACGAGGCGCGGACCTATTTCTCGGATGGTTCGAAAGGCTATGATGTGATGGGGATGACGCGCGAGCAGCTCATAGCGGACGTGCTGGTCCAGTTCGAGCGCTACCTGGCGCTGGTCCAGATGCCGGCGTCCCAGCTCGTGAGCGCAGCCCCCGAGCACAGCGTCGAGACAAGCTAAGGCAGTTCGGGGAGGGCAAGCCCTCCCCGACCGTTCAGTAGTTCTTCATTTTCAGATGAGGAATGCCGGCGTCCATGAACTGGTCGCCAAAGGCGACGAACCCGAGACGGGCGTAAAAGCCCGTCTTGTCGGACTGGCTTTCAAGATAGCAGCGCGGCTGACCGTTTTCGCCCGCCACCTGCACCGCAAACTCGATGAGCCGGGCGCCGAGCCCTTTTCCGCGATGGGACGCCGCGATCGCCACACGGCCGATCTTGGCATGCTCGGGCTTGAACAGGATGCGGGCGGCCGCAACGACCGCGCCATCGAAGATGCCCACGATGTGGGCGGCCGTCATGTCGTCGGCATCGTGCTCGAGCTCTTGCGGCACGTTTTGCTCGATCACGAACACCTCCCGCCGCAGGGCAAAGCCGAGATTGCACAGCGGCGAGAAGACCGGGACGGCGAGCAGCGTGAAGTCGTGTTGCGCCATCAGGCGAAAACGCTCGCGCCGCGATCGGCTGTGCCCACGAGTTGCCGGAACCCGGCGAACAATTCGCGGCCCATGCCGTAATGCTGGTCCGTCAAATCCTCGGTGGCCGCCGGGCGGGCCGCAAACTCCTCGGCATCGCCCAGGTAGTCAAGCGTTCCGGTTTCGGCATCGAGGCGCAGCAGATCGCCATCCCTCACCCTGGAGATGGGTCCGCCATCGGCGGCCTCGGGGGTCATGTGGATGGCGGCGGGCACCTTGCCCGAAGCGCCCGACATGCGCCCGTCGGTGACCAGCGCCACCTTGATGCCCCGATCCTGCAGAATGCCGAGCACTGGCGTGAGCTTGTGCAATTCGGGCATGCCGATGGCCTTGGGGCCCTGAAAGCGGATGACGGCGATAAAATCGGAGGTCAATTCGCCGGCCTTGAAGGCGTCCTGCAGGCCCTGCTGGGAGTGAAAGACCCGCGCTGGCGCCTGGACGAGTCGGTTTTCGGCCTTGACGGCGGAGATCTTGATGACCGATTTGCCCAGATTGCCCGAGAGCAGTTTCAACCCGCCGGACTTGGCGAAGGGCTCGCTGGCCACGGTCAGCACCTTGGGGTTGCCGCTCTGGGCAGGTGCCGGCTCAAAAGTCAGCTCTTCTTCGATATAGCGCGGCTCTTTGGTGTAGGCGTCGAGCCCCTTGCCCCAGACGGTGGTCACATCGTCATGGAGATAGCCCGCGTCGCGCAGTTCGCGGATGAGGAACCCCATGCCGCCGGCCGCATGGAAATGGTTCACGTCGGCCAGACCGTTGGGATAGACGCGCGCCAGAAGCGGAACGACGTCGGAGAGGACAGACATGTCTTCCCAAGTGATCTTCAAACCCGCCGCGTTGGCCATGGCAACAAGGTGCATTGTGTGATTGGTCGAGCCGCCCGTGGCGAGCAGGCCGACCAGGCCGTTGACTATGGATTTTTCGTCAATGACGTGACCGGCGGGAGTATATTCATTGCCCTGCGCGGTAATGGCCAGCGCCCGTTTGGTGGCGGCTTTGGTCAGCGCATCGCGCAGCGGGGTGCCCGGATTGACGAAGCTGGCGCCGGGCAGGTGCAGGCCCATGATTTCCATGAGCATCTGATTGGAATTGGCGGTGCCGTAAAAGGTGCAGGTGCCGGGACCGTGATAGGATTTGGATTCGGCTTCGAGCAGCTCGTCGCGCCCGACCTTGCCTTCCATATAGAGCTGACGAACGCGCGCCTTTTCATCGTTGGGCAGGCCGGTGGTCATCGGACCGGCGGGGATGAACACCGCGGGCAGATGCCCGAAGGTCAGAGCCGAGATGACGAGGCCGGGGACGATCTTGTCACAAATGCCAAGGAAAACCGCGGCATCGAACATGTTGTGGGACAGGCCGACGGCAGCGGCCATGGCAATCACATCGCGGGAAAACAGCGAAAGATCCATGCCGAGCTGGCCCTGGGTCACGCCATCGCACATGGCGGGCACGCCACCCGCGACCTGGGCAACACCACCGGCCTCGCGCGCTGCCTCGCGGATGATGGCAGGGTAGGTCTCATAGGGCTGATGGGCCGATAGCATGTCATTGTAGGAGGTGATGATGCCCAGATTGAGCGCCTGGTCGCCAGCCAGCTGAGCCTTGTCGGAGGGACCGCATGCTGCAAAGCCGTGGGCGAGATTGCCGCACGAAAGCGCCGAGCGGTAAACGCCCTGGGCGCGCGCCTTGTCGAGCCGGTCGAGATAGGTGCGGCGCGAGGCTTCCGAGCGCCGCGCGATGGCGTCGGTCACGTCCTTGATTGTGGTTTTTACGGTCATGGTCGCCTCCTTAGCGAGGATGAAGGAGGTGACCCTGGGTCTGGTTGGGCCTCAGGGACACCAGAAGAGGGAAACGGGAATATGGTTTTGTGAAAGGACGGCGCGCACCGGCATGGATTCGACCGGGCCGGTCTGAAGCGCCTTGTCGAGCACCTGGGCTTTTTCATCGCCTTCGATGTGGAGATAGAGGGCGCGCGTGGCCAGCAGACGGGGCAGTGTGAAGGTGACGCGCGGTTCGCCCGCGCCGGGGGCATTGATGGCGATGAGCGGGCCATCGGCATTGAGCGCGTCCTGAAGCGTGTCGCCGCCGGGAAAGAACGAGGCGGTGTGGCCGTCATTGCCCATGCCGAGGACCACGGCATCGAAGGGCATGGGCAGGCAATCGAGAGCGGCGTTGGCCTTTGCGATCCCCGCCGCGTCGGGCTCGGGCGTCCCGGCGTAAAGCGGGACAAAGGCAGCGACGGCGGCGGGACCGGCCAGAAGATGTTCCTTTACCAGCCGCGCGTTCGAGCGTTCGGAATTTTCGTCCACCCAGCGCTCGTCGACAAGGGTGATCGCCACATTTTCCCAATCGACGTCCTGGCGCGCTCCGAGCACTTCGAAGAAGCGTTTGGGGGTCGAGCCGCCGGAAACGGCAAGCGAAGCCGTGCCGCGTTCATCGAGCCCGGCATTGAGGTTTTCGGCAATTGCATCGGCAAGGGTTTCGGCCAGCCGGTCCTTTGTCGAAAAGACGTTGCGCTCAATGGTCATCGCGGTCTCCCAGATGTTTCAGGCATCGCCTTCGTGCCAGGTGCGGCCGTCGCGCTCGATCAGCGCGACCGAGGCAGTCGGCCCCCATGTTCCCGCAGTGTAGGTCTGGGGGGCATCTGACGCATTGTCCCAGGCCTGACGGATCGGGTCGATCCAGCGCCATGCGGCCTCAAGCTCGTCGCGGCGCATGAACAGGGTCTGATTGCCGCGAATAACATCCATCAAAAGCCGCTCATAGGCTTCGGGGGTGCGTTCGGAAAAGGTTTCGGCAAAGGACAGATTGAGCGGCACCTCGCGCAGGCGCATACCGCCGGGACCGGGATCCTTGATCATCAAAAACAGCTTCACGCCCTCGTCGGGCTGCAGGCGCAGGACAAGCTTGTTGGGCCTTGGCGCGCCTTCGGCATGATCGAATATGGAATGGGGGATGGCGCGGAACTGAATGACGATTTCCGAAACACGCGAGGGCAGACGCTTGCCGGTGCGCAGATAAAAGGGCACGCCGGACCAGCGCCAGTTCTCCACCTCGGCCTTGATCGCAACAAAGGTTTCGGTTTTCGAGCCCTTCTTGTCCTCGGGCAATTCGTCCTGATAGGAGGTGACCGAACCGCCATTGACCGCGCCGCCCTTGTATTGACCGCGCACGGTAAACTTGGAGACATTGTCGCCGGTGATGGGCTTTAGCGAGCGCAGGACCTTAAGCTTTTCGTCGCGCAGGGCATTGGCATCGTCAGACGCCGGAGGCTCCATGGCGACGAGGCACAAAAGCTGCATCATATGGTTTTGCACCATATCGCGCAGGGCGCCGGAATCGTCGTAATAGCCGCGCGTGCCCGCGCCGACATCCTCGGCTACCGTGATCTGGACGTGGTCGATATGGGCGGCGTCCCAGATGGGCTCGAACAGGATATTGCCGAAGCGCAGGGCCAGAAGGTTCTGGACGGTTTCCTTACCGAGATAGTGATCGATGCGGTAAACCTGATCTTCGGCGAAGACCTCGGATATCGCATCGTTGATTTCCATCGAGGATTCGAGGTCGTGCCCCAGGGGCTTTTCGACCACGACGCGGGCATCGCGGCGCCAATAGCCCTTGTTGTCGAGATAATCGCAGATGGGTCCGAACAGGGAGGGAGCCACCGCGAGATAGAAGGCGCGCTCGATCTCGGGTTCTGTGCGCAGGGCCTTTTCGAGATCGGCCCAGCCGTCCTTGTCGGTCACATCGTTGGCGATATAGGAAAAGCACGAGATGAATCGGGCGATCACATCCTTGTGCTGATCGACCTTTTCAACAAATTCAGTGACCGCCTCGCGGGCGAATTTCTGGAAATCGGCATCGGAGAGTTCCGAACGCGACACGCCGATGATGCGCGAGCGCTCATCGAACTGGCCATCGGCAAAGCGATGATAGAGCGCGGGGATCAGCTTGCGCCGGGTCAGATCACCAGTGGCACCGAACACCACATAATCGAATGGCTGGACCGGAATAATGCGTGCGGACAAGGACGGGCCTCCGTCATTAACAAATTAGCGGGCGGCGTTCTGGCGGGCCAGGATCACAGCGCCATGCAAAGGTTCGGCGCGGGGCAGAGAGACGTAATCGCCATAGCGGATTTCGAGCAAAGGCATAAGCCTCTGGCCAAAGCCGCCGACAATGGCCAGTCTGTCTGCACCACAGGATTTGAAGTAAGACACATAGCGATCGATATAGCCAAGCTCGATTTCCATCAGCTCGGCGGCGACCGGATCGCCTTTTTCGAAATATTCGATGAAAAGCGGCATCAGCGCGCCATAATCGGCGGGCTGGCGCCTGTCGAAACTCCAGGCCATCACCGCATTGAGATCGCCGCCCAGTTCGGCGAGGACAGCCTCGGTGAGCGGCGAGGTTGCGACCAAACCGTCATGGGCCTCGACCGTGTAGCGCACAAGTTCGCGCCCCAAAATGGCACCCGACATCTGATCGCCGATGTGAAAACCCCAGCCGCCGACCTGAAAACGCTGGCCTTCGACCAGCGCCATGCCCGCCGAGCCGGTTCCGACAATAATGACCGCGCCATCCTCGCCCTCATGGGCGCCGGCGCGGGCGATGTCGATATCGTCATAGACGGTGACATGGGCGAAGGGCCACGGGCGCAGCGCGAAAGCCTCGCGCGCCGAGGGCAGCCGTGCGCCGGCCATGCCAAAGCACGCCTCGGTGTTTGCGGTTTCCCCATAATCGAGCCCGGCCAGGGCAAACACCTGCCTTGTGCCTTCCTGAATGGAGGCATAGGCCGGATCGCCGCCTTCGAGCTGGAGATTGGACCGCCCGCCACGCGCTTCGGCGAGGGTTTCAAGGTTGGCATCGGCGAGGCGGATGCGGCAATTGGTGCCGCCGCCATCAACGCCGAGGAAGTATTTTGGCACGATCGGATCAGCTCCCCGTTTTCGCGGCGGACCATACTGCGCTTGCGCATAGGACGAAAGTATTATGAGGTCAAATCGTAAATCGGCCCGATGGAGCGATCAGGCTGGTTGAAGAGCTGAACGGGCGCAGCCATTTTGGCCCCGATACTGACAGCGGAGGGCATAGGTTTGGCAAATCACATTCTGGTTCTGGGCGGGACGCGTTCGGGAAAGACGGCGCTGGCCGAGCGCCTTGCCCTGCGGGACAGCGCGTCTCCCGCCTATCTGGCCACTGCCGAGGCGCTGGACGATGAAATGATCGAGCGTGTTTCGGCCCACCAACGGGCCCGCGAGGGGCGATTTGCCACCATCGAGGAGCCGCTGGAGCTGCCGCAGGCACTGTTTGCGGCGGCGCAGGCCCATGATGTGATTCTGGTGGATTGCCTGACCTTGTGGATCACCAACCTTTTGAGCATGGAGCGCGACGTGGCCGAGGAGGTCGATCTGCTGGTCGAAGTGCTCGAAAATATCACCGACACCCAGGTGATCCTGGTTTCCAATGAGGTGGGGCTGGGGATCGTGCCCGACAACGCGCTGGCCCGCACGTTCCGGGATTTGACCGGGGCGGCGCATCAGGAATTGGCGGGGATTTGCGAGCACGTCTATTTCGTGGTTGCGGGGCTGCCCATGGTGGTCAAGGGCAAGACGCCCAAGCTTTAGAAGACGATCGAAAATAGCGCCCATACGGCAAGGATGCCGAGGGCTATGAGCATGGCCTTGTCGTAAAGGCTTATGGCGGTTGCAATATCCTCGGCGGTGAGGTTGCGCTTGCCCTTACCCATTTTCGGCAGATCGAGCAGTTCGCCCTTGTAAGCGCGCGGGCCGCCGAGGCCGAAACCCAGCGCTCCGGCGATGGCGGCTTCGGGCCAGCCGGCGTTGGGCGAGGCGTGACCGGGTGCGTCGCGGCGGGCAGTTTCCCAGGCGGCTGTGGGGTCGGCTCGTGGCATGGCACGGGCTGCCAGGGCGAACAGGGCGGCTGTCAAACGCGCGGGGATGAAATTGACCAGATCGTCGAGCTTGGCCGACGCCCAGCCGAAGGCGGCGTGGCGCTCGGAGCGGTGGCCGATCATGGAATCGGCGGTGTTGATGGCCTTGTAGATCGCGGCGCCGGGCAGGCCGAACAGGGCGAGATAGACCAGGGGGGCGATGACACCGTCGGAGGTGTTTTCGGCCAGGGTCTCGATGGCGGCGCGGGAGACCCCCGCCTCGTCGAGTTCGGCGGTGTCGCGGCCCACGATGTGGGCGACTTCGCGGCGGGCGCCCTCGATGCCCTGTTCGCGCAGGGCGCGGGCGACGGCGAGGACGGCGTCGCGTAGGCCTTTCTGGGCGATCAGTGTCGAGGCGAGGAGGATTTCTATGAGCCAGCCGAAGGGCAGGAAACGCAGGATCTGCTGGAGGCCGAGGGTGACGATGAGGACGGCGAGAACCACGATGGCGATGGCGATGGCGCCCGCTATCTTGCGGGAACCAAAGGATTTTTCGGGGTGGTTCTGGCGCTGGTCCAGAGCGTCGATCAGTTTGCCGATCCAGATGACCGGGTGGCCAATGCGATCTGTGAGCCAGGCGGGGTAGCCGACGAAGCGCTCGAGAAGGGCGGCGAGAAAGGCGATCACGATTGCGGCTCCCGGGCGAGGGCGAGGATGGCGTTCAGATCGAGATGGGTTTCGAGGTGGGTGGCGAGGTCGTCCAGGGTCTGATCGATCATGGCATCGAATTCGAGCAGCGGGTCGGTGGAAACGCCAAGGTCTGCAAGAAATTGGCGGCGGAATGCGTCGGCGGCAAAGAGGCCGTGCAGATAGGTGCCCATGATTTTCCCGTCCGCCGAGCGGGCGCCTTCGGGGGTGCCATCGACATGGGCGAAGGGGCGGGATGTGTCGGGGCCGGTGGTTGTGCCCATGTGCATGTGGTAGCCGGTCAGCGGCAGGTCTGAGAGGGCGTCGTTGGCGGTTTCGAGGCGGAGCTGCTTGCCCCCTTCGAGACGCGTCGTGACGGCGAGATGGCCAAGTCCCTGGGTTTGCCCGGCTTTTCCTTCGATGCCGTCGGGGTCGGCCACCATGGTTCCGAGCATCTGGTAGCCGCCGCAGATGCCCAGTACGTGGCCGCCGGCGCGGATATGGGCGGCGATGTCGATATCCCAGCCCTGCTGGCGGAGGAAGTCGAGATCGGCGCGCGTGGCTTTCGAGCCGGGGAGGATGATGAGTTTTGCCTCACGGGGAATGGGCTGGCCGGGCTGGACGATGATCAGGCGAACGCCAGGTTCGGCGCGCAGGGGATCGAGGTCGTCGAAATTGGCGATGCGGGCCAGACGCGGGACGGCGATTACGGTTTCGGCGGAATTTTGTTCAATTGTTTCCAAGGCCAGGACATCTTCGGCCGGAAGCCGTGACGCATCGGGAAAATGGGGGACAACGCCGAGGCAAGGGCGCGAGGTACGGGTTTGCACGAAGTGGCGGCCGGCATCGAACAGGGACGGGTCGCCGTGGAACTTGTTGACCAGCGTTGCCGCGATCAGATCGGCATCGGCGGGGTCGATAACGGCGAAGGTGCCGACAAGCGAGGCGATGACGCCGCCGCGGTGAATGTCGCCGACCAGGATCACCAGAATCTTGGCTTGCTGCGCGAAACCGAAATTGGCGATATCGCCATCGCGCAGGTTTATTTCCGATGCACTGCCGGCACCCTCGACGATGACGAGATCGTTCTGGGCGGCGAGAAGGTCAAACGCATCGAGGACGGCGGGCATGAATTGGGTGCGGGATGAAAAGTACTCGCGGGCCGACATGGAGGCGACACGACGCCCCCTGATAACCACTTGAGAACCTGTATCTTTTTCCGGCTTGAGCAGGACCGGGTTCATCAAGGTGGTGGGCTGCTTGCGGGCGGCTTTGGCCTGCAGGGCCTGGGCGCGGCCGATCTCGCCGCCATCGGATGTAACGGCGGCATTGTTGGACATGTTCTGGGGTTTGAAGGGCGCGACCGACAGACCGCGATTGGCGAAGGCGCGGCAAAGTCCGGCCACGATCAAGGACTTGCCGACATCGGACCCGGTGCCCATGACCATGATGGCGCGGGTCATTGCGGGCCTCTTTCGATGATGTGGGCGTAGGACCCCATGACGTTATCGAGCACGCAGCCCATGGGGTCGAGGGGGGTGTCGAGGGCGTCAAACGCCGCAAATAACGGCGGCAAAGGGGATGAAGTGGAGTGTTCGGTGAGGCCAGGGTACCGGCCATTGGACAAGACCTGCCGGGAATAGTGAAATTCGTGCGCACACAGTCTTTCCGGCCATGGCAATGGCGAAGAATGGGTGAGGCGGCGATAGCCGAGGACGCGCTTGGGGCGGTCGATGGCGGTGGAAACCGGCAAAAGGTTTGCCATGGGGTAGGTCGCCCCCGATTTGTCGGTGAGGGCCCGCCCAAGGACCATATAGCCACCGCATTCGCCATAGATCAGCGCGCCGCGGTCGCGCGCTTTGATAAGGCCGGTTTTGAAACCCGCTGCGTTGGCGAGGGTGGCGCCATGGAGTTCGGGATAACCGCCGGGAAGGAAGACGGCGTCGGCATCTGCATCTGGCGCCTGATCAGCCAGGGGCGAAAAAAAGCTCAGCGAGGCTCCGCCAGCATGCCAGCTTTCCAGCAAGTGGGGATAGACAAAGGCAAAGGCCGCGTCATGAGCGATGGCGATGCGCTGGCCGAGCGGCGCAAGGCTGGGGACCGGCGCGGCGGAGGCCACCGGGGCGGCGATGGCGCCGAGCAGGCGGAAATCGAGATGGGTGGTCATCACAGACCCGGCGCGGGCCAGATGGTCATCGATCCCCTCGATGTCGCCGGGAAGGACGAGGCCGAGATGGCGTTCGGGCAGCGCGAGATCGGCGCGGCGCGGGATGGCGCCAAGGCAAGGGATGCCGGTTTTTGCCAGCGCGGAGCGCAGCATGGTTTCGTGGCGGTCGGAGGCGACCTTGTTGAGGATGATCGCGGCGATGGAGACATCGTTCCGCCATGAGGCAAAGCCGTGGACGAGGGCTGCGACCGACTGGGCCTGGCGGTCACAATCGAGGACGAGGACAACAGGCAGGTTGAGCGTTGCGGCGAGGTCGGCCGTGGAGCCTTTGCCATCGATGGCGGAATCGAACAGGCCCATGACCCCTTCGATCAGCAGCGTATCATGGCGCTCGGCATGCCGGGCGGCGCGGGCCACAAGGGTGGCGGCGTCCATGGCCCAGGGGTCGAGATTGATTGCGGGGGAGCCGGCAGCTCTGGAGAGAAAGGCGGGATCGATATAGTCGGGGCCGGTCTTGGCCGGGGCGACGCGATAGCCCGAATTTGTGAGCGCCCGGGCGATGCCGAGCGTTATGGCGGTCTTGCCCGAACCCGAGCGCGGGGCGGCGATGATGAAGCCGCGAGGGACGGGATCAGCCAATGGCATTCTCCCGCTGGGCGGCGGCGTACCAGTCGAAAGTCTCGCGGTAGCGGGAGACGGGGCCGAGGACGATGATGGCCGGGGTGGGTACGTTGGCATCGGCCAGTTCCCCTGCCCGGCCCAGGGTAGATTCAAGAACGGTTTGATCGGGCAAGGCGGCATTGGAGACGATGGCGAGTCGATCGGCGGGATCACGACCGGCGGCGATCAGTTTTTTTGCGATCGAGGGGAGATGCTTGACGGCCATATACATCACAATGACCGGGGAGGCTGTGGCGATGGAGCCCCAATCCACGCCCTGCGGGATGCCGCCCTTTTCGTCGTGACCGGTGAGGAATACGACGGTGTGGTTGGTGTCGCGATGGGTGACGGGGATTCCCGCATAGGCCAGCCCGCCGATCCCCGCCGTAATGCCGGGCACGATGCGGAAAGCGATGTTTTCGCGGGCAAGGGTCTGGACCTCCTCGCCGCCGCGCCCGAACATCATGGGGTCGCCCCCCTTCAACCGCAGCACGCGCTTGCCGGCGCGGGCGTGTTCGACGAGTTTCAAGGTTATGTCAGCCTGTTTGGCCGAAGGCTTTCCGCCGCGCTTGCCCGCATAGATCTTTTCGGCTTTTGGATTGGCCATGTCGAGCAGGCCGGGGCCAACGAGGGCGTCATAGACGATGACATCGGCCTGCCCCAGAGCGTGATAGCCCAAAAGCGTGATAAGGCCGGGCGCGCCGGGGCCGGCGCCAACCAGCCAGACCGAGCCCGGCGCGAACACCGGAAACTGCGCGGCATCGAGACGAGCGAAATGGCCCTTGTTCATCGATTTGCGCTTGAGCCAGCCGAGCACGCGAATCCCCATTTCCTTTTTGAAGGTGTTGTATAAGTCTATGCCATGAATTCGGGCAATCGCGACACCACTGGCAAGCGCATATTGATCCTTGGGGGAACGACCGAGGCGCGCGAACTTGCGGGCATGCTGGTTAAAACCGGTTACGACGTCATCACCTCACTGGCGGGGCGGACCGATAATCCACGTTTTCCGGCGGGTATCGTGCGGATCGGCGGGTTTGGCGGCAAGGAGGGGCTGGCCGCCTATATCAAATCCAATGACATCCACATGCTGATTGACGCGACCCATCCCTTTGCGGCGCAAATATCGATCAATGGCGTTGCCGCCGCTTCGGACGCCGGTGTACCCCTGATCCGGCTCGAACGCCCCGCGTGGGAAGCGCCCAAGGGTGCAGTCTGGGTCGAGGTGGGGACCGCCCAGGACGCAGTGGACGCCCTGCCGCGCGGCGCGCGGGTGCTGCTGACGGTGGGCCGGCAGGAATTGGGACCGTTCCTGGCCCGCACCAGCTGCCATTACACAGCGCGCATGATCGAGGTGCCGGCCGGGCTGCCCGATGACTGGGACGTGATTGCGGCGCGCGGGCCGTTTACGCTTGCGAGCGAAATCGCCTTGATGGAAGACCGCGGCATCACCCATCTGGTGACCAAGAATTCGGGCGGCGCGCAGGTGGCAGCCAAACTGGCTGCGGCGGCAGAGCTTTCAATCCCCATCATCGTGATCCGGCGCCCCCTTCTGCCCAAGGCAGAAACCGTGGATTCGGTGGTTTGGGCGCACGAAAGCGTCAAGCGGATTTTCCGAACCGGTTGACGTCGACAGGCGTATCGGCCCGTCCCAGGGCACAGGTCACATTGCCCGCGATCCGCTTGGGCATGATGAGCGTTCCGGCCTTTATGGCCACCGCCTCGCAAACGCCCGAAAGTCCGATGGCCGCCTGGACACTGGCCGAAGGGGTTGCCAGCCGCTTTTTCTCGCGGTCGATTTCCCGGCGGGTGAACGTGCGCAGGGGCACGCCGAAATGGGTGGCGGCCTCGAGAAGCGCGGGTGTTCTGCCATGGGTGTGGATGGTGGCCAGCGCGGCAAGGGCCTTTGGGGCGATGCCGGCGGCTTCCAAAGTGGTCTCGACCAGCGTTATCACCTCGCAGGCCGCCGCCTTGCTGGTACAGCCCAGCCCCGCAACGATGGTTTTGGGGTGGACGAGCAGGCCGGGGCCTGGCGCGGGGCTCTCGGTGAGGCGGAGCAGTTGGCTGCCATCGCGCGAGACCGGATAGCCGGCCAGTTCGAGCCAGCCCGAAAGGCCTTCGACACGCAGCTTTTCCCCCTTGAGGAGCGCCGCCATCAGCGGGCGCACCGCCTCGGGATTGGCCACCACATAGCCGGGGGGCGGATCGTCGAGGGAGAAATCGTAGAGCGAATCGGAAGTGGCTGTGACAGCGGCAAAGCCGCGAAAGCCGTCCGCTATCCAGCGGGCCAAAGCATTGGCGCCGCGATGGCTGCCCAGCAGGGGCACGGCAACCTTGCCATCGGCGGAAACCGCAACCACGGGCGGTTCGGACATCTTGTCACCCAGCGTGCCGGCGAGGAGCCGGATCAACGCGCCGGTGGCGCACACCCCGACGATGGGAGCGCCCTGACGATAGGCATCGGCAGCCAGAGGCGCGGCGTCTATCCGGCCCGGACCGCACAAATGCACCGGCGCACCCAGAAGCTGGGCGACGTGACGGGCGATCTCATCGCCGCGAGGCGAGGTGGAAAATACGAGCGGGGTCTTCAACGCCAAAATTTAAGTTGAGTGAGGCAGTTCGGTTTTTCGCCTAGCACGGTTGGGGGAAGTGGGCAATGTGTTGGGGCGGGGACGCCGCGCATATGGCGGATCGACGAGAGGTTGGGGGTACTGGATCCCGGGTCTTCGCCCGGAATGACGGCGGTGGGGAGGAGGGGCTGGGGGCAGCCTCGGCCCGGCGGTCAGGTGATGCGAGCGACCGACTCGCGGGGGACCAGATGGACGGGCAACTCAATGATGGGGAGCTCGGCCTTTGTACGCCCTTCGATAATGTCGAGGACCAGATTCATGGCGTGGCGCCCCATTTCCTCTTTGGGCTGATGCACGGTCGAGAGGCCGGGCACATAGGTATCGGCGAGCACGATATCGTCGAACCCCATGACCGAGAGATCGTCCGGCACCGAAATGCCATAGCGGTGAAGCTGGGAGATAAAGCCCATGGCCGCCTCGTCATTGGCGCAGAAAATGGCGGTGGGGCGGTCCTTGAGCGAGAGGAAACTCTGGGCGGCGGCGCGCCCGCCAATGGCCGAAAAACCGCCTTCGAAAAACCAGGTATCGTTGACAGCGATCCCCGCTTCGCCCATGGCGCGGCGCAAGCCGTTGGCGCGGGCCCGGCGTACCGGGGTGCGGTGGGGGCCATAGGCGTGGCCGATGCGGGTATGTCCCATTTCGATCAGATGCCGGCCGGCGACATAGCCGGCGCGTTCGTTGTCGATCAGGATATGGGGCACGCGCATATAGCCGCGCTCCTCGCTCATGGCGACGATGGGCGGGGGGCCGGCATAGAGCTGCTGCAACAGTTCAAGGTCGTGGTCGGCGATTTCGTGGCCCGAGAGAATGATAACGCCATCCACCCTGGCATTGCGCAAATTGGACAGGATCAGATCCTGGGTGCCGCCGGGGCTGGGATTGGCAATGATCGTGGAATAGGAAGAGGCTTCAGCGCGGCGCTGGATGCCGCGGAAGATTTCCGAATAATAGATGTTGCCGATATCGGCGGCGACCACGAGGACGGTGTTGGCGCGCTGCTTTTTGAAATTGCGCGCGGTTTCCGATTGCACATAATGGAGGGCGTCAACGGCTTCCTGCACCTTGCGGCGGGTCTTTTCGGTGACGGTTTCAGGCGCGTTGATGGCCCGCGAGACTGTGGCCGTCGACACGCCGGCCTGGCGCGCCACGTCTCCGATGGATGGTCTTTTCACTTGCCCCTGCCCCAAACAGCTGCTTTTGAGGCCCCTGTTTACGCCAATTGTGGCCGGAGCGGAACCACGGGCGAAGTCAATGGAATCAAGGCGGCTTGCGAAAGCCATATTCGCCGGGCAATCATCGCTCCATGTTGCGCCGATTTGTGTTTGCCATAGCCATTTTCTCCAGCGTTTCCGGCAGTTTTCCGGCGGCGGACTGGACGCGTTACGTTAACCCGCGATTCGGCGCGGCCGTCGATATTCCGGCCGATTTTGCCGCCGAGGGCCCGGCCCAGGTGGCTGGAGAAGGCAAAAGGTTTCGCGCTTCGAACGGGCGGGCGGTGATTACCGCCTGGGGCGGGCCGGTGTTAGAGGCCGATTTTCTGGCCGAGATGCGGGGGCGGATCGGGGCTGAAGAGGCTGAAGGCTGGACGATCACCTACCGCTCGGAAACTCCGGACTGGGCGGCGTGGGGCGGAACGCGCGGCGGGCACGTCTTTTACGCCAAGACCATTCTTGTCTGTAACGGGCAGCAAACCGCCAATGTGCGGCTCGACTATCCGGCGATGGACGTGCCGGCGTTCGACGCCGTGGTCAACCGGCTGGGGCAGAGCCTGGCGCAGGACGGGGCGTGTTTTTAAGGAGCAGGCCAGAGCCGGAAGCGATCGTCGGGAGCCACCAGAGCATTGGCCGCTGCAATGCCATCGGGCCATGACATGGCTCGGCCGAAGACCGAATGGATGAGGCCGCTTAAAATCGGGGCTATCGCGGCGCCGTCCGGGTAGTCCTTCGGGGCGATATAGTGGGCAGCGCCGGCGGCGAGAAGGGCGGCGGCGAAAGCGTCGGTCCCGGTGCCGCAAGCCGTCGATATCACCGTTGAGGCGTCTACCCGTATTCCAGTGAGATCAGTAGCGCGGAGGCGGTTACCGGCAAGATCGAGCGTGTCGATCCCGCGCGCCATTTCAGGCATTATGAACCCTTCGTCGTCACCATGGCCGGTGATGATAGCAAGGTCGCTCGGGCCACCATTGAAATTGAACGCGGTCAGAACCGCGCTCGGCCCTCCGATGCGGCGAAGCTGAACGTCAATGCCTTGGACTTCAAGCAGCGCACGAATGAGCAGCGGCTCGTCGCCCGGCTCCAGCGCGATGATGACGGCACGGCTCAAAACTCAATCCCCGCCTGGGCCTTGATGCCCTGTTCGCGGAAGGGGTGTTTGATCTGGGTCATTTCGGTGACCAGATCGGCGATCTCGATCAATTCGTCCTTGGCGTTGCGGCCGGTGACGATGATGTGCTTGTCGGCCGGGCGGGTCTTTAGGGTTTCGAGGACTTCATCGAGCGGTAGATAGTCGTAGCGCAGGCAGATGTTGAGTTCGTCGAGCAAGACCATCTGGTAGTCGGGATCGGCGATCAGTTCCCTGGCCCGGTCCCAGGCCTGGCGGGCGGCGGCCAGATCGCGCTGGCGGTCCTGGGTTTCCCAGGTGAAGCCATCGCCCATGGCGTTGATCGAGACCTGATCGGGGAAGTGCTCCAGAATATCGCGCTCGCCGGTGTGCCATTTGCCTTTCACGAACTGGACGATGCCGATTTTGAAGCCGTGGGCAATGCCGCGGAACACCATGCCGAAAGCGGCTGTGGATTTGCCCTTGCCCTTGCCGGTGTGAACGATGAGCAGGCCCTTTTCGTTCGAATTGGCCTCGACCAGCTTGTCGCGGGCGGCCTTTTTCTTTTTCATCTTTTCAGCGTGATAGGCGTCGCGTTCGGCCTCGGTCATCCGGTCGGTCTTTTTGGTGCGTTCGGTCATGTCTCGTCCTCGAGATAGGCGTAGGCGGAATTGGAGCGGGGGGTCCAGAAGCCGCGGATGCGGGCTTCGGAAAACTTTTCGATCAGCTCATCATAGCCAAAGCGGTTGGCGGTGATGAGGAAATCGCGGGTGACGTCGTCCTCGATGAAGGCAGCGAAGGCCAGGTCGAAATGGTGGGATTTGATGGCGCCTGTGGTGGCGGCAAAGCCGAACATGAAATCGACCGTCGCGATGATCTCGAAGGCGCCACGATAGCCGTGGCGCTTCATGGCGTCGATCCATTTGGGATTGACCACGCGGGCGCGCATCACACGGGCGATTTCTTCCTCGAGCGTCCGGACTTTTGGGGTTTCGGGACGCGAGGTATCGAGATGATAGGCGGCGGGCTTGTGGCCCGAGAGGGTTTCGACGGCGGCGGAAAGGCCGCCTTCGAACTGATAATACTGATCAGAATCGAGCAGATCGTGCTCGGCATTGTCCTGGACATGGACGACGGCATCAGCCGATTTGAGGCGGGCAGCAAACAGCGTTTTTTCGGGCACGCCTTCGGTGTGGGCGCCATAGGCGTATTGGCCGGTGGCGAGGACGGCTTCGGCGAGGTCCGATTTTTCGGCCCATTTGCCAGTATCGACCAGCTTGCCGATGCCTGCACCATAGCCTCCCGGCGCAGCGCCGAAAATGCGGTGGCCGGCGCGCAAACCCGCTTCGTCCTGTGTGGCGCCTTGTTCCATCATGGCCAGAGCGTCGGTGCGCATGCGGGCGGCGATGGGGTTGTCCTCGATGGGTTCATCCAGGGCCCCGATGGCGCGGATGGCGCGATCGAACAGGGCGATCTGGGCGGGGAAGGCATCGCGGAACAGGCCCGAAATGCGCAAGGTGACATCGACACGGGGGCGGCCGAGCTTGGCGAGCGGGATGATCTCATAGCCCGAAACGGTGAGCGAGGCGCCCTGCCAGACGGGCCTGGCGCCGATCAGGGCCAGAGCCTGGGCGATGTCGTCTCCGCCGGTGCGCATGTTGGCGGTGCCCCAGACGCTCATGGCGAGCGAAGTGAGCCAGAGGCCATGATCCTGATAGTGGCGCTTCAAGAGATTTTCGGCGGCTTTGTGCCCCAGTGCCCATGCTGTCTGGGTAGGGATGGCGCGGTTATCGACCGAATAGAAATTGCGGCCGGTGGGCAGCGTATCGATGCGGCCACGGGTGGGGGCACCCGAGGGGCCGGGGGCGACGAACTTTCCGGCGAGGCCGTCGAGGAGCGATTTGATCTCGTTGGGACCGGAAGCGGCCAAGCGCGGACGGATGGCGGTTTCGATGGTATCGAGGACTTCCACCGTGGCGGTCCAGTCGGGATCGGGCGCGCGGCCGGTGACGAGATCGGCGGCGAGGGCTTCGAGGCGGTCGATGGTGTCTCCGTTGGAGCGCCACATCCCATTGGTGGCCAAGACATCCGGCTTAGGGCCGCTCCAGGGGGCGGAAAGGTCGAGGGAGAGGGGATCGATGCCGAGCTTGAGATCGTCGGCCAACGCGCGGATGAGCGAAGCATCGCCCCCCTGCCCTTCTCCACGCGGGACGCGGGCGAAGGCGACGAGCAGATCGCGCTCGAATGTGCCGGTGGGGGACTGGCCGAAGATGTGCAGGCCGTCGCGGATCTGGGCTTCCTTTAACTCGCACAGGAAATTGTCGATCTGGTTGAGCGCTTCGGTTTCATCGTCGGGCAGGCGCAGATCGAGATCGAGGCGGGCGTCGCGGGTGAAATCGAGGATCTTGCGTTTGAGGCTCTCCAGACGCCGCTGGTCCATGCCGAGGGCAGCATAATATTCATCGAGCAGGGCTTCGAGGTCCTTGAGCGGGCCGTAGGTTTCGGCGCGGGTCAGAGGGGGGACCAGATGGTCGATGATGGTGGCGCCGGTGCGGCGTTTGGCCTGGGTGCCTTCGCCCGGATCGTTGACGATGAAGGGGTAGAAATGGGGCACCTGCCCCCAGAGGACCGAGGGGTAGGATTCGCTGTCGAGGGCATTGGCCTTGCCGGGCAGCCATTCGAGATTGCCGTGCTTGCCATTGTGGATAAGAGCGTCGACGCCGAACGCATGGCGCAGCCAGAGATAGGAGGCGATATAGGCGTGAGGAGGCACGAGATTGGGATCGTGGAAACTGATCTCCTCGGCCACATCGTAGGCGCGGGCCGGCTGGAGCAGGATGGCGATGTTGCCGAAGATTTTTATGGGCAGATGAAAGGCGTCGCCGCGCACGAAGGGATCGGCTTCCGGCGTGCCCCAGCGGGCGGGGACATCCTCGCGGATGCAGGGGTGAAGGGTTTCGAGCCAGGCCTTGTAGGTTTCAATCGGAAGGGTGGCGTCCGAAGTGCCCTGCCGGGGGCGGGCGTTGGTAGGGCCGGATTGGAGGTGTTCGATGAAGGCGGTGCCCGACGGCGGAACAGGCCGAACATGATAGCCCGCTTCAGCGAGGGTTTTGAGAATTTCGACGCTCGACTGGGGGGCGTCATAGCCGACGCCGTTGGCGAGGCGGCCATCCTTTAGCGGGTAGTTGGCGAGGACGAGACCGATCTTGCGCTCGGGGGGCGATTTGGCGCGCAGGCGGGCGTAGTTTTGCGCGAGGTCGGTGGCGCGGGCGATGCCGTCGGGTTCGGGGGTGAAGGCGGTGAGCGGGCATTGGGTGCGCTCGTGCCAGACCGCTTCGGCCTTGTGGCCGACGATCAGCGCGCCGACGCGGCCATCGATTTCGGGCAGGACCACCTGCATGGCGAGGTCCTTGGAGGTCAAGCCGCGCGGGTCGGCTTCCCACATGATGGGTGGGCGCGAGCCCTGGACGAGCTGGATGACGGGCGCGTCGGTCAGCGCGAAGGGGTTTTTCTCGGGCGTGAGGTCGTTGATGCCCAGGGCGAAGCCGGTCAGGTTGAGAGATCGCGGCGGGCTGGATGTCACCCAGTGCCTGGCGCACGAACGCAGCGCAGTCGGGTGCTTTGAGCGAGGAGATGACGATGGGGACCGGCGCAAGGCCCTGACGCTCCAGCCCGCTTGTCAGTGCTTCGAGGGTCGCTGTGCCCGATCCTTCGAGCACGGCGCGGTAAAACAGGATGGGCACGTGGGCCGGCTTTTTATGCGTCGTTTCCATCGGTTCGGGACAGACATCGCCGCGCCGGCTGCGCTGACGATGCCGCGTTCCCGATCCCAGAAGCCGAAGGCGGGAAAAGGGATCGGGGCGCAGGCGGGGATGGGACCACCCGCAGCAAGGGCGCGGAAGGCCGATAGGATCGCATCGGCATTGTCAGGGACCGCCGGTCAAAAACAGTTTGTGAAGGGCGTGCCAATCGGGCTCGGGGATTGTGGAGCGGGACAACAGCACAGGATCGGGGACCGCGTCGC
>DFMV01000031.1:20514-58014 GCA_002375765.1 Rhizobiales bacterium UBA3584
ACCGAGAAATTGTGGGTCAGCCGCATGAGATTGGCCAGCCGCAAGCCGTCCTCGCCAGCCCTATCGGCGGCGGCGGCGAGCATGGCCAGTTCGCTATCGGCGGACGAAGCGAAGGCGAAATCGCCCGGGGTCTGGGCGAGGTCGATGGCCTCGCCTTCCTGCTGGAGCGCACCGGCCTGGGCGGCAAGCAGATGCATCAGCGGTCGCTCCAGGGGCGGACCGTGAGGGCCAGGGCGACAATGCCAGCAAGGGCTGTGGACATGATAGTAAGCGCGTCCAACTGATTGCGGCCAGAAACGACGCTCAGAACGAGTAGCGGCAAGACTGCACCGGTCATCCCCCCGATCAGGATCACGCCGGTCCAGCGTTGTGAGGTGGTGTAGAGCATATCATCGGCCACCAGCCAAAGTGCGGCGGCGGCGATGGCCGCGAGTAACCCAAGCTGCCAGCTGTAAACGAGATGGCCGATGAATATGAACGGGAGAAGATTTAGGAATGACTCGTTTTCCCAGGACCGCCCGACGACCATGAAGGCAACGAACGTCACCAGTGCGCCAATGACAGGGCCGGCCAGAACGATCCACGCCGCAAGCGCCAGTCGGGAGCGTCGATAGGCAGTTTCCGTATCCGGCCCTGTCATCGCTATGCCGCCTCGGCAATCTTTTTCAGGCTCGCCTCGATGGCATCGCGGGCCAGGGGGCTTTCGCCGATGACCACGAGGCGGGTTTCGCGCGCTTCGCCCTCTTGCCAATCTCTATCGAAGTAGGCGTTGACGCGGGGGCCGACCGCCTGGATGGCCAGGCGGGCGCGGGCGCCGGGGATGGCAGCAAAGCCTTTGAGGCGCAAAACGTCATGGGTGGCGATGGTATCGGCGATGGCGGTGAGGAGCTGGTCGCGGCCGGGGCCGGAAGGGATGGTGAGCGAAAACGAATCGAAATCGTCATGCTCATGGCCCTCGCCATCGTGCTCAAGCTCGTGATGGCTTTCGCGGCCCTCAAGATTGTCCTCGGTGGACATGCCAAGACCGAGCAGGGCAAGCGTATCGACGTGGCCGTTGGCGGCGCGCACGATCTGTGTGCCAGGGCGCATGTGCTTTTTGAGTTCGGCTTCGACGGCTTCGAGGGCGGCGGGTTCGACAAGGTCGGTCTTGTTGAGAACGATCATGTCGGCGGCGACCATCTGGTCTTCGAAAAGCTCGCCCAGCGGGGTTTCGTGATCGAGCATTTCATCGAGCCGGCGCTGGGCGTCGACGGCCTCTTCGTTGGCGGCGAAGCGGCCTTCGGCGAGCGCGGCGGCGTCGGCAACGGTCACCACGCCATCGATGGTGACCTCGGCCTTGATCTCGGGCCAGTTAAAGGCGCGGATCAGGGGCTGGGGCAGTGCCAGCCCCGAGGTTTCGATGACAATGTGATCGGGGCGGTCAGGGCGGGCAAGGATCTGGTTCATGGTGGGGATGAAATCGTCAGCCACGGTGCAGCAGATGCAGCCATTGGCCAGTTCGATCATATCCTCCTCGCGGCAGGTTTCGTCCCCGCACCCGGCGAGCACGTCCTTGTCGACCCCGATATCGCCGAACTCGTTGATGATGAGCGCGATGCGCTTGCCCTTGGCGTGGGCGAGCAGATGGCGGACAAGGGTTGTCTTGCCGGCGCCGAGGAAGCCCGTGATGACGGTTGTCGGGATTTTCGAGGTCATGCGACCCTCCATGGAATAGCTGAAACAATCTAGGCTGAAAGGGGGCGCCGCGCAGAGCGGCTGCGCGGTGGGCGCAGCGGACCTGTCGCCTTAACATGTCCTATGCGCGATCGGCTCCCCTAACGGGCAAAGGGCGGATCGGACAGGACGGATCGCGGGCCGGCCGCGGGAAAACTTCTGGTCGTCACAGCAACACCCTCCGTGTGCAAATGCGAAATGCCGCCCCCATCATGGGGCCGGTTCTCTGTGCTGGCAGGTCTCCTGGCTGGCCACTTTCGAGCAATTCGGCGATTGTCCAATCGCCTCATGGCTCCCGATTCTCATCGGGCGCGCTTCCGAACCGCAAAAGTGATATCCACTTTTGCTGGAAGCGCTTCATCGGCTTCCGGATGCCTTCCCGACCCTCAGGATCAGTGGATTTTCCGGAATCCATCGCGGCTTACAGTTGCGGGGGCAGCCACGGCATTGGCCCCTTTTGGGTCGTCCGCACCGTGTTCCCTTTTGCTTCCCGTTTCGACTCTTGCAACGAAAGGGGAACCAACACGGTTCTAGATGTGCCACGCGCAATGACCCCGCGTCAATTGCATCGGAGAGCGTGCTCGCTTATCACCAGAGAGAACCAGACAATCGGAGAGGCAGGATAAAGATGAAAACGCGGCGATTGGGCAAAACCGACTTTCTGGTTTCCGAAATCGGATTGGGTACCTGGCAGCTGGGCGGCGATTTCGGCCCGATCGAGGATAATGACGCCTCGACGATCCTGGCCAATGCGGCGCGGCTGGGGGTCAATTTCTGGGATACCGCTGACGTTTACGGCAACGGGCTTTCCGAGCACCGGATCGGCACGTTCTATGGCAAGCCCGACGGGCTGGTGGTGGCCACCAAGGTGGGCCGTGCGGCGGCGCTCTATCCCGACAAATACACCAAGGGCGGGGTACGCGAGAGCCTTGAAGAATCGGCACGGCGGCTGTGCGTGGACAGTATCGACCTGGCGCAGCTGCACTGCGTGCCGCGCGACGTGCTCGAAGCGGGCGAAATCTTTGGCTGGATGGATGAGATCAAGGCCGAAGGTCTGATCAAGAACTGGGGCGCAAGCGTGGAAACGATCGCCGAGGCGGAGATCTGTCTTGAGCACGAGGGGCTGGCGACGCTGCAGATCATCTTCAACATCTTCCGCCAGGACGCGGCCGAAAGCCTGCTCGACAAAGCGATGGAGCGCGATGTGGGGGTGATCGTGCGCCTGCCGCTGGCTTCGGGGCTGCTGTCGGGCAAATATACGCGCGACACCGAATTTTCCCCCACCGACCACCGGAGCTACAATCGCGACGGGCAGGCATTTTCAGTGGGCGAGACGTTTGGCGGCATCCCGTTCGAGGTCGGGGTGGAACTGGCCGACGAGTTGCGCGGCTATGTGCCCGAGGGCCAAAGAATGAGCCTTTTCGCGCTGCGCTGGATTTTGGACCACAAGGCGGTCTCCACGATCATTGCCGGGGTTTCGCGGCCCGACCAGATCGGGGTTAACGCAGAGGCCGGGGACCTACCCGAATTGCCGCGATCGGTCCATGAAAGCCTCGCCACCTTCTATGCAGAAAAGGTGCGACCCAATATTCGCGGCGAGATCTGAGCCGGCTGGGTCAGGCCCTTGCCAGCAATGCCGTCAGTTCATCGGGCATGAGCAACGGGACGTCGTGGCCGCAGGGCAATTCGTGTACCGTCCAGGCCGGATCGTTGCGCAGCGGAGCGGCGACAGAGCCGAAACCATCCCAGCCGGTGGCGAGGATGAAGGCCTTGCGGGCGATCTTGAGATAGGCGCCGGTAACTTTGAGGCGTTCGGTGAAAGTGCCCGTCGGCTGTGGCGTGGAGAGAGCAGCGACGCGGTCGCATTCGGCCTTCGTGGCGTATTCGCCGTCGCCGATTTCCGGGGCCGGCACCACCGGACCAGTGAGTTTCTCACCCATGATGTCTTCGAAGGACTGGCCATCTTCAGGAATGAAGGCATCGAGATAGACGATCGAAGCGATGCGCTCGAGCGCACGCTCGGCAACACCTGTGGCGACGAACCCGCCATAGGAATGGGCGACCAACACCACATCGCTGAGGTCATGCCAGACCATCTCGTTGACGATGTCGTTGATGTGCGTGCTCAGGGTAATGGGCAGTTGCGCAAGGTGCGAGCGCTCCCCCAGCCCGCTCAGCGTCGGCACATGCACGTCATGGCCCGCCGCGCGGAGCCGCTTTGCCACGAGATCCCAACCCCAGGCGCCAGCCCAGGCACCATGCACCACAACAAAGGTCGTCATCGCTTCCTCCTTTTTATGATTGCAAAATACAATCACTTGCTTTTTACAACCATTAGACATAGAGTCAACCCTATGGACTCATCGCCTTTTCGCTCCGGCTGCCCGATCAATCTCGGCCTTGAAGTGTTCGGGGACAAATGGACCCTATTGATCATCCGCGACATGATGTTTGCGGGCAAAAGGCATTTCCGCGAGTTCCTGGCCTCGGACGAAGGTATTTCCACCAACATTCTGGCGGACCGGCTGGCCATGCTGACGCGCATCGGCATCATCACCCGGGCCGACGACCCCAGCCATCGCCTCAAGGCCATCTATTCGCTGACCGAAAAAGGCATCCAACTTCTGCCGGTGATCGCGCAGATCAGCCGCTGGAGCCGCCGCTATATGCCGGTCGACCCCGTGCTGGCCGCAACAGGGGAGGCGCGGGACCGGGCCGGGCCGGGCGCGGTGGAGGCGCATATGGACGCCTTGCGGGCGGTTCATCTGGCTGGAGCCCCATAGAACACCCTGCCGCTTGGCAGGCAGGTATGAGCTTACGGTCTAAACGACAATATGGAGAGAGGACACATGGCACTCAAACGGATGGACAATGTCGGAATCGTCGTCGAAGACCTCGGCCGGGCGATCGAATTCTTTGGCGAGCTGGGGCTCGAGCTCGAAGGGCGGGCAACCATCGAAGGAGAATGGGCCGGACGGGTCACCGGACTGGGCGACCAGTGCGTGGAGATTGCAATGATGCGTACGCCGGACGGTCATAGCCGGCTTGAGCTTTCCCGCTTCGTCACCCCCGCCGTTGTGGCGGATCACCGCAATGCGCCGGTCAACGCCTTAGGCTACCTCCGCGTCATGTTCACCGTGGACGATATCGACGAAACGCTCGAAAAGCTCGGCAATTGCGGCGCGCAGCTGGTGGGCGAAGTCGTTCAGTATGAAGACGCGTATAGGCTTTGCTACATCCGTGGGCCGGAGGGGCTGCTGATCGGGCTCGCCCAGGAACTTCGCTGAAGAAATCCGGTCGGTGCCGGCAGGCTCGTGCGAGCGCGGCACCGGATCAGCCCATGGCCGCATCAGGATGTACATTTTCGAAGGTTCGACGTGCGCGGATAAGGATTGGGCTTGATTTTGGCGCGGGAAGCGCGCTTTCGATTTCGGTCCGCCAATCGTGGCGATGTCCGAGACCTGATTCATGACCGCCCTTGCTGCCGTCCCTTCTCTTTTCTCCCTTGCTGCCCCGATCCTGCTCCTGATCGCCTCGAACGTCTTCATGGCGTTCGCCTGGTACGGACATCTGAAATTTCCCGGAGCGGCGCTGTGGGTGGTGGTGCTGGTGAGTTGGGGGATCGCGTTTTTCGAATACTGGCTGGCGGTGCCCGCCAACCGGATCGGGTATGGCACCTATTCGGCGGCCGAGCTCAAGACCATTCAGGAAGTGATTTCGCTCTCGGTCTTCGCGCTGTTTGCGATTTTCTATCTCGGCGAAAAATTCACACTCAACCACATGCTCGGGTTCGGCTTTATCGCGCTGGGGGCGTTTTTCATCTTCAAGGGGCCGATCCGCTAGAGCCCTGTCTGATGGCAGGAGGGACCGCCCCGAAAGGCGGTCCTTTTAGTGTCAATGGACGGCGCCGGAGCCGCCGGCGACGACGATGCCCATGGGGAGGCCATCGACGGCGATGGTGCCGGAAGGCTCGAAGGCGACCGCGTCGATGCGATGGATCTGCGAAGCGTTGGGGTCGGTGACGAGGATTTCGTCGCCCGCCACCGCGATGCGGGGGCGCGGGTCGGACCAATGACCGTCCATGGAATAGGGGCCGGTGAGTTCGAGAGTGGCGCTTATTTCACCCGAGAGCGTGTTAAGACGGTGCAAATTGCCGTCTTCGGTGAAGATATAGGCGAACTGCGGCCGGACGGAATCGACGGCGAAATGCACGCGGCGCGTGGGCAGATCGACGAGGCGGAAGCTTTCCTGATGGGGATCGATCAGAACGAGACGGTCGGCGCCGTAATTGCCGAGGAAATACTGGATGCCGACGCCACCGAGCAGGGTCGAACTTTTGCCCTCGGGCAGCGCTTCATCGTAGGGGAGATGGGTTATCTGGGGGTCATCGGCGCTGTCAGTGACCAGAAGAAGGCCCGTATCGCAGGCGATGGCAAGCAGATTGCCGGAACTTGCCTCACCATGAAGGCCGGGCCAGGCGTGGGTATCGCCAACCTGCCGGTCGTCGGCGTCGAGCACATTGATACCGACGGGCAAGTTGGAGGGGTCTTCGGGGTGCGGTTCGGTGATGAGCGTATAATCGCCATAAGCAGCGGCAACACCGTGATGGGGGGCGCCGGACGGTACGATGCGCGGCTCGGTTGCGCCGAAATCAGACTCATCGATGATTTTTGCCACGCCCTCATTATCGAAGAACAGGGCGATCTGGCCGTGATGGTCGACGAAGTGGACCGGATATTCGCCTTCGATTGCTGTGTCGAGCAGCGCGGGATCGGTGATCTCGATATCGCCATGGTCGCCGTGATCGTCGATTGCGATGCCGGTGTCGATGGCCTGGACGATATTGGCATTGCCCTGAACGGCAAAGACGCGCTGGGCGCTGGAGGTGACATAGAGGCTGGCTGGACCGTTAAGCGCGAAGGTGTCGACGACTTCGCCGGCTTCGAGGTCGATAACGCTGACGGTTCCCTGGGCCTGATCGGCGACGAAGGCGCGCCAGACGGAAATCTCGTCGGCATATGCTGCTGTGCCGGGGAGAGACATGCCGGCCAGCAGGATGGCGTGGGATATCGGAGCACTTGGCTTCACGGGATTTCTCCTATTAATGATATAACGTAACATTTGCATCCAGATATGCACCGGCGGGACTGGGCAGTAAGGAACCGAAATGAGGGTTCGGGCCTGATAGCGGTGCAGCCCCTTAAGGTGGCGAAAAGGCCATGGATGTGGGCGGTGATTTCGGGGTGGGGCGGGTGCCCTAAGGCACCCCGCCCCTTTGCCCGGCAACCGGGTCCGGCAGGCAAACCGGCTCAGTCGGCGAGGCAATCGAGAAGATTGTCGGCCATGGTGTTCATCAGCGTGAAATAGAGTTCGGGACCGTCGGCGATGTCGGCCCCCAGGGGATCGAGAGTGCCGATGCGAGCGCCGGTGCCCTCGGCGATGGTTTCGATGACCTGCGGGGAGAACTGGGGTTCGGCGAAAAGACAGGCGGCGCCTTGCTGCTCGACTACGGCGCGGAGTTCGGTCATGCGCCCTGCCCCCGGAGCGATCTCGGGATTGACCGTGAACGAGCCCGATGCCTCGATGTCAAAGCTTTCCTCGAAGGCGTGATAGGCGTCGTGGAAGACAAAGAAGGGCTTGCCGCGGGCCGGTTCGAGGCGGGCATCGATTTCGGCCTGCAGCGCATCGAGACGGGCGGCCAGGGCCTGGCCGTTGGCATTGTAGGCTTCGGCATTTTCCGGGTCGGCGGCAATCAGCGCGTCGGCGATGGCGGCGACCATCAAGCGGGCGTTTTGCGGATCGAGCCAGAGGTGGGCGTCGCCATGTTCATGGTCATGCTCGTCTTCATGAGCATGATCGTCCTCGTCGACGTGTTCATCCTCGGCGTGCTCTTCATGTTCGTGTTCTTCGTGCTCGTCATCGTGGCTGTGAACTTCGAACAAACCGCCTTCGCGAAGTTCGCGAATGTTCATGCCCTCGATATTCATCATCTCGACCTTGGTGGCACCGGCCGAAAGTGTATCGAGGGGACCATCGAGGAAGGTTTCGAGATTTTCGCCAATCCAGAAGACCAGATCGGCGCTTTCAAGCTTGCCGGCGTCGGAGGGGCGCAGGGAAAAGCCATGCGGGCTTGCTGCGCCTTCGATGAGCAGTTCAGGTGTACCCACGCCTTCCATGACGCCAGCGACCAGCGAATGCAGCGGCTTTATGGTGGCGACCACATTGGGCGCGGCGAGCGCGGGGGTGGCTGCAAAAAGCGCGATGGCGGCGGGGGCGAGAAGGGCGAAGGCTTTATTGGGCATTGTCGGAAGGGCTCCAGACGATTATGTTATGACATTACACAGTGATGTAATGCTATAACATTGCGACTTGAGTCAATGCGCATCTGTCAGGATCGGGCATGAAAAATTTTACCGCTCCCGAGCGGGACGACATCGTTCGGATCGAAGGCGTCGGGGTGAAACGCGACGGACGCTGGCTGGTGCGCGGGGTGGACATGGCCATTGCGCGCGGGGAAATCGTGACGCTGATCGGGCCGAACGGGTCGGGCAAATCGACGACGGTCAAGACCGCTCTGGGCATCATCAAACCCGATGAGGGGCGTGTGTGGCGGGCCAAAAACCTTGCCATCGGCTATGTGCCGCAAAAGATCGCCATGGACCGCTCGCTGCCCATGACCGTCGAGCGGTTGATGGGGCTGACCGGACGCCGGACAAAGGCCGAGATTGCGGCGGCACTGGAAATGGTGGGGATTTCCCACCTCGCTCGCGCGCAGGTGCATTCGCTTTCGGGCGGGGAATTCCAGCGGGCACTGATTGCCCGCGCGGTGATCGGGCGGCCTGACCTTCTGGTGCTCGACGAGCCCGTGCAGGGGGTCGATTTTTCCGGCGAGGTGGCGCTTTATGATCTGATCGGGCGGATACGCGATGAGACCGGATGCGGGGTGGTGCTGATTTCCCACGATCTGCATGTGGTGATGGCGCGCACCGATACGGTGATCTGCCTCAACGGGCATGTGTGCTGCCAGGGCACGCCCGACAGCGTGGCGGCGAGCGGGGAATATGCGGCGCTGTTCGGACCGCGGGCGGCCGAAACGCTGGCGATTTATCGCCATGAGCACGACCATGCGCATCTGCCCGATGGAACGGTGCGAGATGCCAAGGGGCAACTCCATTTCGACCATCACGCGCATGGGCCCCATTGCGAGCATGACCATGAAGGAGACCACAGGCATGCTTGAGAGCTTTTTCACGCGGGCGCTGATCGCCGGGCTAGGGCTGGCGGCGGTGACGGGGCCGCTGGGCAGCTTTATCGTCTGGCGGCGCATGGCCTATTTCGGGGATACGATGGCCCATTCGGCCATTCTGGGGGTGGCGCTGGCGCTGTTCTTTTCATTTTCGCCCGTGGTGGGGGTGTTCGCCATTGCGGTTATGGTGGCGCTGATCCTGGCGTTCTTGCAGCGCCGGGGCACGCTTTCGGCGGATTCGCTGCTGGGACTGCTCAGCCATTCGGCGCTGGCGCTGGGGCTGGTGCTCGTGTCGCTCATGCCCAATGTGCGGATCGATCTGATGGGATTGCTGTTTGGCGACATTCTTGCGGTGTCGGTGAGCGATATTGCGATGATCTATGGCGGGGGAACCCTCGTTCTGGGGGTGCTGGCGTGGCTGTGGCGGCCGATGCTGGCGGGCACTGTTTCCGAGGATATCGCGCAGGCCGAGGGGCTGAACCCCGAGCGCACACGGTTGATATTCATGGTGCTGCTCGCGGCACTGATCGCCATATCGATGAAAATCCTCGGCGTGCTGCTGATTACCGCGATGTTGATCATTCCCGCCACCGCCGCGCGAAGGCTGGCCAATACACCCGAGCAGATGGCGATTTATGCGGCGCTGGGCGGGATCGCCGCCGTTCTTGCAGGCTTGTGGGCTTCGCTGCATTTCGATACGCCATCGGGACCCTCGATCGTGGTTGCGGCGCTTTGCGTATTTGCTATTACCTCCATCGTCCCGCTGGGCAACAAGGGAGCCGCCTGAGAAATGAGTGCGCATTCCGATCTCACCCGCAACCAGTCGCTGGTGCTCGACCGGCTGGAAAAGGCCGACGCGCCCATGAGCGCCTACGCGATCCTCGACCAGTTGCGCGATGACGGGTTACGGGCACCGCTGCAGGTCTATCGGGCGCTCGAAAAGCTGCTCGATATGGGACTGGCGCACCGGCTGGAATCGATGAACGCGTTTGTCGCCTGCGCGCATCCGCATTGCCATGATTCAGGGCTGATCGCCTTTGCGATCTGCGAGAAGTGCGGGCAGGTTTCCGAGTTCTCTGACGATGTGGTTCGGGAGCGACTGACGGGCTGGGCGGACCGGGAGGGGTTTGTTGTCAAGCGCACGACGATGGAGATACGCGGGGAGTGTCGGGTATGTGCGGCCGCGTGAGGCGGTCGTTTGGGCCAACCACGACACGGCGTCATCCCGGACTTGATCCGGGATTCAGTATGCGGCAACGCCTGAGCGCATCTTGAACGCTACCGGGCCCCGGCTCAAGGCCGGGTGACGGAGTGTGTTGGGATAGTGTGAGTGTGAAAAGCTATTCCAGGAAATAGGTGATCGTCGTCACCACCCTCACCTTCTTGTCCATCTGCTTTTCGGAGCGCTGGTCGGGGATTTCGACGGCGGCGAGGATCTCGAAGACGCCCTGATTGGCGGTCTGGATGGTGCCGACTTCGGCGCCCGCTTCCTCGGCGAATTGCTGGGCGGCTTCGCGGGCACGTTGGGTGGCTTCGGCGAGGATGTCGGTTTTGAGATCATTGAGCGCGGTGAAAATGTAGCTCGGGCCGGCATTGTAGCTGTCGGAGGAGAACACCACGCCGGCGCGCAAAAGGTCGCCGATGTCGCGCGAGGCGGCGGCGATAGCCTCGACATCGTTCGAGGTGACCATGAATTCCTCGGTCAGAACGAAGCGCGCCATGTCGGGGGTGTTGGATGCGTTGTAGCCGGCGAGACGGTCCTCGACGAGGATATTCTGGACCTGCATCGAATCTTGAGGGAACCCGGCGCCGGTGAGGAAGTCGCGCACTGCGGCATCGGAGGTTTCGAGCTGGGCGCGGGCATCTTCAAGGGTCGGGCCGGTGGCGACGAACTTGATGGGCCAATAGGCCAGATCGGCGGTGACGTTGCGCTCGGAGAGGCCTTTGACCGTGACCGTGCGGATGGGCTGGCGGGATTCGATGAGCGCCTGACCGCCCAGCCAGCCGGCCAGAGCCAGACCGATTGCGACGAGCAACGCGGCGAGAATGCGCGAGATGGATTGCATGATTGGTCCCCAAATTGTCTTGGCCGGTCGCGGCATCGAGATGGAAAAGTCTGCACCTTTTCCTGATGTCACTCCAGCACGCCCCCCGGCGCAAGGCCGATGGGGCGCTTCAATTGTGACCGGTTTTGGGCAGGCCGTTAGGCCACCTTGGAAATATCGGGGACCGCATCGAGCAGCATGCGGGTGTAGTCGGCCCTGGGGGCGCTGAAGATCTGTTCGACGGGGCCGCTTTCGACCAGATTGCCGTGATGCAGGACGCCCACAGCATCGGCCATCTGGCGCACCACTGCGAGGTTGTGACTGATGAGCAGATAGGTGAGCCCGAACTCTTCCTGCAGCCGGCTCATCAACTCGAGAACCTGAGCCTGGACGGAAACGTCGAGAGCGGAGGTGGGTTCGTCGCAGATGATGAATTCGGGTTGGCTCGAAAGCGCGCGGGCAATCGCGATGCGCTGGCGCTGGCCACCGGAAAACTCGTGGGGATATTTGCGCATGGAGACCGGATCGAGCCGCACGCGTTCGAGCAGGTCGGCAACGCGATCTGCGATTTCACCGGGCTTTCTGGCGATGCCGAGCGCCCGCATGGGCTCGGCGATAATTTCGCCCACTCGCCAGCGCGGGTTGAGGCTGGCATAGGGATCCTGAAAGATCATCTGGATTTTCGAGCGGCGCTTTTTTTCGGCGCCCTTGGACCAGATGTCGGTGTCTTCGAGCCTGACACTGCCGCCAGAGGGCGGCAAAAGGCCGACCATCATGCGCGCACAGGTCGATTTTCCCGACCCCGATTCCCCGACAAGACCATAAGTCTGGCCACGCTGGATGGTGAAGGACACGCCATTGACCGCGTTGACGATGTTGCGGTTGCGGCCGGTGATGCGGGCCAGAAAGGAGCCCGAGATATCGAACTGCTTGGAAAGATTTTCGACAACGACGAGCGGTTCGTCGGTCTTTTCCGAAGCAAAGCTGTGGCCCTTGGCGACCGCCGCCGCGTAGCGCGGGTTCTGGGCGGTGATCGAGGGAATGGCTTCGATCAGCTTGATCGTATAGTCCATTTTGGGACGATTGATGATGTCGCCCACCGAACCTGTCTCGACGATCTCGCCCTTGTTCATGACGATCATGCGGTCGGCGGCTTCGGCGATGACGCCCATATCGTGGGTGATGAGCATTACGGCAACGCCGCGCTCGGCGCACAGGCGCTTTAAGACCTTGATGATCTGAGCCTGAACCGAAACATCGAGGGCCGAGGTGGGCTCGTCAGCGATCACCAGTTCAGGTTCAGCCGCGAGGGCGAGCGAGATCACCACGCGCTGTCGCATGCCGCCAGAGAACTGATGGGGATAGGAATCGATGCGACTTTCGGGATCGGGGATGCCCGCATCGGCCAAAAGTGCGATGGCGCGGGTGCGGGCCTCGTCCTGGCTGAGCGGCAGATGGCGGCGGATGGTTTCGATCAACTGCTCGCCGACCGTAAAGAGCGGATTGAGCGAGGTCAGCGGGTCCTGCATGACCATGCCGATGCGGCGGCCGCGGATCTTGCGCAGGCTTTCCTCATCGAGCCCGTCGATGCGGTCGCCGCTCAGGGTAATCGAGGTCGAGGAAATTTCACCCGGCCAATCGACAAGGCCCATGATGGCGGTGCCGGTCATCGATTTGCCGGCGCCGGACTCGCCCACCACGCCGAGCACTTCGCCGGGCATGATGTCGAACGAGATGGATTTGACGGCGGTGAAGTCACCGCGCCGCAGATGGAAGACGACGGAAAGGTCTTTGACGGAAAGAACAGGTTGGCTCATCAGCGCAGCCTTGGATTGAGGGCGTCACGCAGCCAGTCACCCAGAAGGTTGACCGACAGGGCGAGGAGCACGAGCGTGATGGCGGGGAAAAACAGGATCCACCATTCGCCCGAGAACAGGAACTGCTGGCCGATACGGATCAGCGTGCCCAGCGAGGGTTGGGTGGGCGGAACGCCGACGCCGAGGAACGAGAGCGTCGCTTCGGCGATGATGGCGAGGGCCAGCCCGATGGTGCCGATGACCAGAACAGGACCGAGCACATTGGGCAGGATGTGGCGGATCAGGATGAAAACCGGTTTGACCCCTATGATGCGGGCGGCCGAAACGTAATCCTTTTGCCGCTCGACCATCGTGGTGCCGCGCACGGTCCGGGCGAACTGGGCCCAGTCCGAAAGCCCGATGGAAAAGATCAGGACAAAGATCGCCATGGATTCGCGCTGGTTGGGTGGAATGATGCCGCGCGCGATACCGAAGATCAAAAGCGCGATGAGGATCGAGGGAAAGGAAAGCTGGATATCAGCGATGCGCATGATGATGGTGTCGGTCAGCCCGCCCCGATAGCCCGCGATCAGGCCCAGAGTGACGCCGAGCAGCATGGCGAACAGGATGGCCGACAGACCGACCATGAGCGAGACGCGCGAGCCGTAGAGAATGGCGGAAAAGACGTCGCGGCCCTGATGGTCCGAACCGAGCAGGAAGAAGCTGCCCGAAAAGCTTTCGCTCATGGGCGGGGTAAACCCGTTCATGAGATTGAGGGTGCGCGGGTTGAAGGGATCATAGGGGGCGATAAAGGGCGCAAAGATGGCCGCAAGGATCAGCACCGTGGCAACGATCGAGGAGACGATGGCCACCGGCGACGTACGGTAGGAATAAAAGATATCGGAATCGATGATGCGGACAAGCCGGCCTTTGGGGGCTGTGGGGGTTATATCGTTCATTGCTCAGTGCCCCTTTGCCGCGCCGACCCGCAGGCGCGGATCCACGACGTAATAGAGTATGTCGACGATGAGATTGACGATCACGAAGACGAAGCCGACAAAGATCAGGTAGGCGGCCATGACCGGCACATCGACGACGGCGACCGAGGATAAAAACAACGAGCCGATGCCGGGCCACTGGAACACGGTTTCGGTGATCAGCGCTCCGGTGATGATCGAGCCCAGTTGCAGGCCGGCGATGGTGATGACGGGGACCATCGTGTTCTTGAGCGCGTGCGAGAAGTTGATGGCACGCTTGGAAAGGCCCCGGGCGCGAGCGAACTTGATATAGTCCTGGCGCAGCACTTCGAGCATTTCGGCGCGCACCAGGCGCATGATCAGCGTCATCTGGAACAACGACAGTGTGATGGCGGGCAGAATGATCGAGCGCAGGCCGGTTTCAGTGAGAAAGCCGGTGCGCCACCAGCCGAAATCGATGACCTCGCCGCGCCCGAAACTGGGCAGCCACTGCAGTTCGACGGCGAAGATGTAGATCAGCCCGATGCCGATCAGAAAGGTCGGCAGCGAAACACCGATCAGCGAAAACGCCATGATGGCGGCAGCGGCGGGGTTCTTGCGGTTCAGCGCGGTAAAGACGCCAGCTAGAATGCCGAACACCAGAGCGATGGCGGCTGAAGTGAGCGCCAGCTCGATGGTCGCGGGCAGGCGCGACATGATGAGTTCTGCGACCGGCGTCTGAAGACGATATGAAATGCCGAAATTGCCCTGCAGGGCATTGACGATAAAGCGAAAGAACTGCTCGTAGAAGGGATCGTTGAGGCCTAGGCTTTCGCGCAGGAATTCCTGATCGGCCATCGAGGCTTCCTGGGAAACCATGGAGGCGACCGGATCGCCGACATAGCGGAACATGACGAACGAAATCAGAGCGACAGCAAGCATCACCAGTATGGATTGCCCGAGGCGCTTGAAGATGAAGGCCAGCATGGATGTGGTCTCCGTGAACGCTTTTGCGCTTCAGTCCGGGACGGCCCGAACCCATGTGCATTGCGTTTGAACTTTATCGGAAAATTCGCCGGCGACAATCGCGGGCTTTGCAAGGCTTCGCAAACAAACGCCGCGCCACAGAAATTGTGGCGCGGCGCGCTGTCTGAACGACCGGCTTATTCGAAGACCACGCCCGTCATGGAGGGCTGGTTTTCCGGATGCACGGCAAGGGTCATGTCGTCGCGCATTGCATAGGCCAGGACCTGATTGTGGACCGGGATGAAGACACGATCTTCCTGAACCTGAGCCCAGATGTCGGCGATGACGGCGTTGCGGGCTTCGAGATCGGTCATGGTGCCCAGCGATTCAATCATTTCGTCGACTTCTGGGTTGGAATAAAGGCCGATATTGTACGTGCCGTAGTCCTCGCCCTTGGTGTGAACCAGGTCGTTGAAGTTATAGGCGGAATCGAAGGTGGGAACGCCCCAGCCCAGGAGATAGAAGTCCGTCTCGCTGTTGAGGATCAACGGCGAATGCTGGGCAATCGGGCGCGACGCCAGCGTCACGTCAATGCCGATCTGGCCGAGCATGCCCACAAAGGCCTGCGAAATGGCTTCGTCGTTGACGTAACGGTCGTTGGGAGTATCGAGAGTGACCGAGAAGCCATCGGGATAGCCGGCTTCGGCCATCAGCTCGTTGGCACGCTCGACATCAACCTCCGGGCAGGCATCAAGCTCTTCGGTCCAGCCGTTCACGAACGGAGGCATGTTGACGCAAGTGGGCAGCGACTGACCGCGCATCACCACCTGACGAATGGCCTCGCGGTCGATGACCAGCGACATGGCTTCGCGCACCAAGGGGTTGGCGAAGGGGTTTTCGTCGGTGATGTTGGAGCTGATGAGCGGCTCGTCATCCATTGCGTAACCGAAATAGATGGTGCGGTTTTCAGGGCCGGTCTCGACCTTGATACCATCGGTGCCGGCAAGACGCTCGATATCCTGTACGGGAACGTCCTGAACCAGATCGACCTCGCCCGAGAGCAGCGCGGCGACGCGGGTCGCGTTGTCGGAGATCGGGGTGTAGATGATTTCAGTGACCGCCGGAGCGTCGCCCCACCAGTTTTCATTGACGGTCAGAACCGAGCGGACGTCGGGATCACGTTCGGCGAGGACGTAGGGGCCCGTGCCGTTGGTGTTGCGGACCGCGAAGTTTTCCTCGCCAGCGGCAAAATCCTGGACTTCCTGAAGGTCGTTTGCTTCCGACCAGCCCTTGTCCATGATGAAGGTGTTGGTGATGTTGTTGGGATAGAGCGGGGAAGGCCCGGCCATCTGGAATTCGACCGTGTAGTCGTCAACCGCGGACACGCTTTCGACGTCGGCATGGAGCTGACGCATGTTGGAATTTTCGGACTTGGCCCGCTCGATGGAGAAAACCACGTCTTCGGCGGTGAACTCTTCGCCGCCGTGGAAGGTCACGCCCTCACGCAACTCGAAGACCCAAACGGTCTCGTCGCCTTCCTTGACGTACCAGTCGGTCGCAAGGCGCGCCTGAAGATTGCCTTCAACATCGCGATCGAGAAGCGTCTCGTAGATGTGGTGATTGAAGGTGTGAGTCACGCCCTGGTTCTGCGAGTGCGGATCAAGCGTGAGTGCATCGGACTGACGGGCCCAGCGCAGCGTTTCAGCGCTGGCCGCGCCAACAAGCATGGTGGTGGCAAAAAGAGCCGCCGCGATGCCGGTGAGCGTGTTTCGCATATCGAGTTTATCCCCTTGACAAAAATTACCCGCCATCGGCGCCCTTTGCCAGGCGCCGATGGCGGAAGCCATCATCCAGAAAACGCCCCCGCCTGTTGGGCCGGAACGAGATACTGACTTGGGGGTCGAATATGTCGAAACGGCACGGTCAGACGATTAAGCTCTTTCTGTTGATCGATGTGCAGGGATTATCTTTTTTTGCATGACGATCCCTCCCTGCGACTTGGGGCCAGCACCGCGTGGGCGTTTGAGACCCAGGCGGTGCGCGCCGAAGCCGCAACAAAGCGTCTTTTGTTTGATCGCGCAATGGGTATGTGGGCGACGTTTACGTCAGATATACTGTCCTTTTTTGACTATCCGGTCAAAAAACTGCCGAATTCCGGGCAACTCCGGCGTACTTGCCGGTACTACCTGCTGAAAATATTGGCAAAAAAATTTTTGTGCACGATTGCTGGACAGCCTTCTCACCCATGGAAGTGGCGCCGAATACGCCTGAATCACGGCAACTGGGTGAGTGCCGCCCAAGAGTGGAAATCCGAACGAAATACCCGGTGGGCCGCAGCGCTGTGTCAGCCTGCGGGAGGCTCCCACAATTCGATTGGGTTGCCTTCGGGGTCGTGGATGCGGGCGAAACGGCCGGTTTCGGGGGTGTCCCACTCGGCGCGGGTTTCGACCGCGATGCCGGCCTCTTTCAGATCAGCCATCAGGGCCGAAAGGTCATCGACGCGGAAATTGATCATCCACTGCTTGTCGGACGGGAAATAATCGGTTTCGCGCTTGAAGGGAGCAAAGACGGTCATTCCGGCCTCCTGCTCCCAGAAGCCGGGAACGCCGAGATGGGTTTCATACCATTTCGCCAGCGCCTCGGTATCACCAGAGCGAAAGAATACGCCGCCTATGCCTGTTGCCTGCGCCATGTCCAGCCTCCCCGCCATCGGTCGATATTGGGATACGTCCTGGGGAGAAAGGTCAAGAGGTTGCACCCGAGGGCAAGGCCAATTATGACATAATCGCCTTTTATGAGGAGCGCCTGCCTCTCGTGTCGATGATATCGCAAAAAGCCCGCTATGCCCTGCGCGCCCTTGTGGCGCTGACGCGCGCCGGCGAGGGCGAAAGCCTGATGATCTCGGAAATCGCCACCGGGCAGGACATTCCGAAAAAATTCCTCGAACAGATCCTGCTCGAACTCAAGCGTAACGGCGTTGTGATGTCGAAACGCGGCAAGTCGGGCGGCTATCTGCTCTTAAAGGCGCCGGCGGAGATCAGCTTCGGGGAAGTGCTGCGCATCATCGACGGCCCGATCGCCCCCCTGCCGTGCCTGTCCAAAATCGCCTATCGGCGGTGCATCGACTGCCGCAGCGAGGACGATTGCGAAATCCGGCACGTGTTTTCCAAGGTGACAGACGCGACGCGCGCAGTGCTCGACCGCACGACGCTGGCGGACGCCATCGGGGAAGTCGATCTTCTGGAAAAAGCCAGCTAGCCGATAACCCGTTCGCCTTCGACCCAGACGCCTTCGACATCGAGCCCATCGGACAGGTGCACCATCGACGCTGTGGCGCCCGAGCCCAAATGTCCAAATGTTTCGGCGAGGCCGATCGCCTGGGCGGGGTAAAGCGAGGCCATGCGCAGGACCTCGTCGAGATCGACGCCGATGGTCTTGTGCATATAGGAAATGGCATCGATCATGGTGAGGTCGGCACCAGCCAGCGTGCCATCGGCCAGCCGCAGAGCGCCGTCGGCGCGGATGATCTCGCGGCCGTTGAGCGTGAAGCCGGTCATGTCGGTCCCCATGGGGGACATGGCGTCGGTGACGAGAAAGATCTTACCCGGACCGGTCTTGGCGCGCAGGGCAATCGCGATGGTTGCCGGGTCGACATGGATGCCATCGGCGATCAGGCCGGCCCAGACGCCATTGGCGAGCGCCGCTCCGACAAGGCCGGGCTCGCGATTGCCGAGTTGGCTCATGGCGTTGAACAGATGGGTGACCATGGATGCCCCCGCCTCAAAGGCCAGCACCGCGCCGGCGATGCCGGTATCTGAATGGCCCACGGAAACGGTGCCCCCAGCCTGGACCAGCCGTGCGATCTGATCGGGACCGACGGACTCTACGGCGATGGTGGTCAGCAGCGCCGGCATGGCGTGGCGGGCCGCGGCAAGTGCCTGCAGGTCTGCTTCGTCCATGGGGCGGATGAAGGCGGGATTGTGGGCGCCCTTGCGAGCGACCGACAAATGCGGGCCTTCGATGTGCAGGCCGACAAATCCCGGAACTTTTTGTGCATGCGCGGCGATGCCCGCATCGAGCGCGGAGCGGGTGACCTGGCGTGTGTCGGTGACGAGGGTAGGCAGGAGCGCGGTGGTCCCGAACTGGAAGTTCGCAGCACAAAGCCGGCGCAGGCCCTCGACGCTGCGATCTTCGTTAAACAGCACGCCGCCCGCGCCATTGACCTGAAGATCGACAAAGCCGGGCACCAGCATGCCATGGCCAAGATCGATTTCGGTGGTGCCGGCAGGAACGTCCGAAGGGTGGACGAGGGCTTTGACGCGGCCGTCTTGGACCAGCACGACCCGTCCCTCGTGCCAGGTGCGGCCGTCAAAGATCCTGGGAGCCGAGAGCGAAAACATGGTCATAGGGTCGATGTTACCTTGCGCAGATGCGGGGGTTCGTCGGGGTTGAACCCGCGATGGCGGGCCAGCGCTTCGATAAAGCCGTAAAACGAGATGACCAGGGCGATGGGATCGGTCAGCGGATGACCGGTGCGCGCGACAGGCAGCGCGATGCCCGAACCGGGCCGAGGATCAGTGACAAAGACCGAGCCGCCCTGCCCGGCCAGCCGGGCGCAGGTTTCCAGAATCGAGGAACGGGCCTTGTCGTCGGCACTGAGGGCGAGAACCGGAAAACCCTTCTGGACGATGGCGGCGGGGCCGTGCAGCACTTCGGCTGTGGAATAGGCCTCGGCATGCAGGCCCGAGGTTTCCTTGAACTTGAGCGCCGCCTCATGGGCGATTGCCGCGCCGGGACCGCGGCCGAGCACATAGAGCGAACTGGCGTTTGCCGTCGCTTCGACCAGAGGCGACCAGTCGCAGGCAAGGGCATTCTCCAGCGCTTGGGGGAGAGAATCGAGCGCATCGAGAAGGGTCTTGTCACCTGTCCAGCCGGCAACGAGAGCCAGCCCGGCCACCGCCGAGGTGACGAAGGTCTTTGTGGCGGCGACCGATTGTTCCTCGCCGGCGCAGATGTCGATGACATGATGGGCGGCTTCGGCGAGCGGCGAGGCCGGGGTGTTGGTGATGGCGATGGCTGTCGCGCCCGAGCGGGAGGCGCTTTGCAGCATGGAGACGATATCGGGGCTTTTGCCCGACTGGGAGATGCCGATGGCGGCGGCGCGGTCGAGCTTGAGATCGACGCCGTAGATCGAGGCGATGGAGGGGCCAACGGAGGCGACGGGAACACCGGTGGACAGCTCGCAGGCATATTTGAAAAAATTCGCCGCGTGATCGGACGAGCCACGGGCGATGGTGATGATGAGGCGCGGATCGGCATCGGCAAGGGCCTTTGCCGCGGCGTCGAGCGCCGGACGCCCCTCGCCGAGCAGACGGGCCACGGCGGCAGGGATTTCGGCGATTTCGCGCTTCATGTGTGTCTGGGTCATGCCGGGTGTTCCTAACTTCTTGCTTTGTCGCGCTCAGGCTTGCAGGCGCAATTCGGCGACGAAATCATAGGCGTCGCCGCGATAGATGGAGCGGGTGAATTCAACGATCCGCCCGGAGGGCAGATATGAGGTGCGCTCGATACGCAGGCTGGCAGCGCCGGGGGCGACATCGAGCAGTTCGGCGTCATGCCTGCCCAGGTTGACCGCGGCTATGCGCTGGATGGCGCGCACCGGACGATTGCCCGTCTCGTCGAGCTTGGCGTAAAGCGAATTTTCGATGGCATCGGGGTCGGGAAGCACCGAGGCGGCGAGCGAGGCGCGCTCGATGGCCAGGGGATTGCCGTTGGCAATCCGAAGCCGGGCGATGCGGGCGACTTTTTCGCCGGCGCCAAGGCCCAAAATGACGGTTTCCTCGTTGGAGGGGTCGTAAAGGCCGCGATCAAGCCATTGCGAACTCAGTGTCATGCCGCGGCGCGCCATATCCTCTGTGAACGAGGTGAGGCTGGAGAGCGATTGTTCGACCCGCTGGACTGTGGGGGCAACGAAGGTGCCCGACCCGTGGCGCTGGATCAGAATGCCGTCGGCCACCAGATGCTGGACCGCCTTGCGCACGGTGACCCTGGAGATTTCAGCGGTGGCGGCGATGTCACGCTCCGAGGGCAGCGCATCGCCGGGGTTGATGAGGCCGGTCCTGACCGCCTCCTCGATCGACCGCCGCAAGCGCATGTATAGCGGCCCGCCACCCCCGCCGGCGGTCTGCCTGAAAATGTCCTCGATGGTGGCACTCATCGGACCGCTCCTCGTCCGGCCCAACGCCGGGCACCCCTCTTCGCGGCTATAATACCAATAATAGACCATTGGCCAAGCTGGAAGACCGGAAATTTCGTAAAAAGTCAGAAACTCCCAAATTTCTGGACAATTCCGGAGGCACATATCCGTTGCTCACGACAATTTCGTAACACCCCCACTGGACAAGTGGTATTTTTTTGGCATTATCGAGGGAACAGGAGGATTGTGCATGCCACGAAGGGGCGACATGCTGATCGGAACGATTGCGCACAGGCGGAAGCCGTGAGCGCGCCCGTTGCCACCGAACATTCCGATCCGCGTTTTACCGGCCTCGACGGCTGGGACGACGCCGCCATTCTTTCCGCCCTGCTCGACGGCCAGAAGCGCGGCCTCGACGCTGTGACCGCCGCCATTCCAGACATTGCCAAAGCCGCAGCCATGGGCGTTCAAGCGCTGCAGGCGGGCGGGCGACTGATCTATGTCGGCGCCGGCAGTCCGGGGCTGATCGCGCTTGGCGATGCGCTGGAAATTCCCCAGACTTACGGCATTGCCCGCGATCGCATCGAAATCGTGATGGCTGGCGGACTGGCGATGACCCAGGAACTTCTTGGCGGGCCGGAAGACGATGCCGGGCTGGGGGAGGCCGATCTTGGCGCGCTCGGTATCGGGCCCAACGATTGCGCCATCTGCATTTCGGCGAGCGGGACGACGCGATATACCGTTGCCGCCTTGCGAGCGGCCAGGAGCGCGGGTGCGAGGACGGTCGGTATTGCCGGAAATGGCGGCGCGCCGCTGCTACTTGAAGCCGACGTGGCAATCCTTCTGGCCACGGGCGCGGAAGTGATTTCCGGCTCGACGCGGATGGCGGCGGGCACCGCACAAAAGGCGGCGCTCAACATGCTTTCCACCCTGATCGGGGTCCGGATGGGGCATGTGCATGATAATTTCATGGTCAATGTCACAGCCGATAACGACAAGCTGGTCCTCAGAGCGACCGGCATAGTGGCGCACATCGCCGGGGTTGGACCTGAGATTGCGGCGCGGGCCATGGAAACGGCAAATAACGAGGTAAAGCCCGCGATCCTTCTGGCCGCGGGTGCAAAAGATCTGTCCGAGGCGCGGGAGTTACTCGCGCAATCGGGCGGTGTCGTACGCAAGGCGCTGGGCCTTTTGGGCCGCACATGAGCCTTGTCCGACGAGGGAACGCCCGTCCGGAGCTTTTCCGGACGGGGTCAACAAAGAAGAGGAACCATCATGATCTCGAAATCGAGACTGCTTTGCACAAGTGCAGGTTTCGTTGTGGCCCTGACGGCAACACCGTTGCTGGCCCAGGACGTGACGCTGACCATCGAAAGCTGGCGCAATGACGATCTGACCATCTGGCAGCAGACCCTGATCCCGGCCTTCGAGGCCGGCCATCCGGGCATCAAGGTCAATTTCGCGCCCACCGCGCCGACCGAATACAACGCGGCGCTCAACGCCAAGCTCGATGCGGGCTCGGCTGGCGATCTGATCACCTGCCGTCCGTTCGATGCATCGCTGGCCCTGTTCGAGGCGGGCTATCTCGCTCCGCTCGACGATCTCGAAGGCATCTCCAATTTCTCGGACGTCGCCAAATCGGCATGGAACACGGACGATGGCTCGACCCCGTTCTGTGTGCCGATGGCTTCGGTGATCCACGGCTTTATCTATAATGCCGACGCCTTTGCCGAACTGGGACTGGAAGAACCCACCACGGTCGAGGAATTCTACGCCGTGCTCGACGCCATCAAGGCGGACGGTAGCTATATCCCCATGGCCATGGGCACTGTGGACCAGTGGGAAGCTGCGACGATGGGCTACCAGAATATCGGCCCGACCTATTGGAAGGGTGAAGAGGGTCGGCTGGCGCTGATCGCAGGCGAACAGAAACTGACCGACGAGGGCTGGGTCGAACCCTATCGCGAGCTTGCCCGCTGGGCTGACTATCTCGGCGAGGGGTTCGAGGCCCAGACCTATCCCGACAGCCAGAACCTGTTCACGCTGGGCCGCGCCGCCATATTCCCGGCCGGCTCATGGGAAATCGCGCTGTTTGAAGAACAGGCCGATTTTGCCCTGGGCGCCTTTCCGCCTCCGGTCGTTGCCGAAGGGGGTACATGCTATATTTCCGATCACAACGACATCGGCATCGGCATGAACGCGGCAACCGAGCACCCTGAAGAGGCCCGCACGTTCCTCAACTGGGTAGCCTCGAGCGAATTTGCCTCGCTTTATGCCAATGCACTTCCGGGCTTTTTCGGACTTTCGAGCGAGCCGGTGGAAATCGACAATGCGTTGGCCAACGAGTTCGTCTCCTGGCGCAATGATTGTGAATCGACGATCCGCTCGACCTACGCGATCCTGTCACGCGGCACGCCGAACCTTGAAAACGAAACCTGGAACGCTTCGGCCAATGTGATCAACGGCACCGAGACCCCCGAGGACGCTGCCGCGCGTCTGCAGGAAGGCCTCGACAGCTGGTACACGCCGGGCATGTAAGCACCGGGCGCCCCCTCCCGGCCTGCCTTTCCCCCTGGGAGAGGACGGGGCAAGGGGGCGCCAGACGTTCACGACCTGTTTCGGGCGGCCCTGCCGCCCGGCTTTTACAAGCCGAGGGGAAAATCATCATGGCGGTGGATCAGGACAAAGTGTCCAAACCCGCGCGGCGCTGGCATATCGCCGTGTTTCTGACGCCGGCGGTGCTTGTTTATACCGCCATCATGATTGTCCCGCTGTTTTCGACGCTGTTTCAGTCGCTGTTCAATACAGTGGACGGAGAGCGCGCCTTTGTGGGCCTTGGCAATTTCGGAACGCTGTTTTTCGATCCGCGCTGGGCGGCGAGCTTCTGGAATGCGCTATCGAACAATTTCTGGTTCTTTGTGATCCACATGATCGTGCAGAACCCCATAGGGGTGTTGCTTGCGGCGATCCTGTCCAACCCCAATCTGCGGCTGCGGGGCTTTTACCGCACGGCGATCTTTATCCCCACCATCCTCTCTTTCGTGATCGTGGGGTTCGTCTGGAAGCTGATCCTGTCGCCGCTGTGGGGGATTGCACCCAACATGCTCGACGCCATCGGGCTGCGGAGCCTTTTTGCGCCATGGCTGGGACAGGAGGGCGCGGCGCTGACCACGCTGGCGCTGGTTTCTGTCTGGCAGTTCGTGGGCATTCCCATGATGCTGATTTACGCGGCGTTGCTCTCGATCCCTGATGAGGTGATCGAGGCGGCGGAAATCGACGGGGTAACGGGGGCCAAGCAGTTCTTCAAGATCCAGCTGCCGCTGATCCTGCCGACTATCGGGATCATTTCGATTTTGACCTTTGTGGGCAATTTCAACGCATTCGACCTGATTTATGTGAGCCAGGGCGCGCAGGCAGGTCCGAATTTTTCGACCGACATTTTGGGCACCCTTCTCTATCGCACCTTCTTCGGCTTCCAGCTCCAACTGGGCGATCCGAACATGGGCTCAACGATTGCGACCATGATGTTCCTGATCATTCTCGTTGGGGTTTCGATCTATCTGTTCGGTATCCAGACGCGGCTTCGGAGGTATCAGTTCTGATGAATACGGCACGCTCCTCCCTGCCCCGCGCCCTTGCCGCCCATGCGGTGCTGATCGCCTATACGCTGATCGCTCTGTTTCCGGTGTTCGTGATCGTTATCAACGCCTTCAAGGAACGCCGGGCGATCTTTTCCGATCCGCTGGCGGTGCCGACCCCTGAGAGTTTCTCGCTGATCGGGTTCGAGACGGTAACGAGCCAAGGCAATTTCCTGCTCTATTTTCAGAACTCGCTGATCGTGACGGTGGCGTCGCTGTTCTGCGTATTGCTGTTTGGCGCCATGGCGGCGTTTGCGCTGTCGGAATACAGGTTCAAGGGCAATCCGCTCATGGCGCTCTATCTGGCGCTGGGAATCATGATCCCCATCCGGCTGGGCACTGTGGCGATCCTGCAGATCATGGTGGCGACGGGGCTGGTCAACACCCATACAGCGCTGATCCTTGTTTACACGGCGCAGGGCCTGCCGCTGGCCATCTTCATTCTTTCCGAATTCATGCGGACCGTATCGGCGGATCTGAAAAACGCCGGGCGTGTGGACGGGCTATCGGAGTACCGGATTTTCTTCACGCTGGTTCTGCCGCTGGTGCGGCCGGCGATGGCGACGGTGGCGGTGTTTACCATGATCCCGATCTGGAACGATCTGTGGTTTCCACTGATCCTGGCGCCGGCCGAGGCGACCAAGACCGTGACGCTGGGGGCGCAGGTGTTCATCGGGCAGTTCGTGACCAACTGGAACGCGGTGCTGGCGGCGCTGACCCTCGCCATCATTCCGGTTCTGGTTCTCTATCTCATCTTCTCGCGGCAATTGATCCGCGGCATCACTTCGGGAGCCGTCAAATGAGCCAACCTATTAAAGTGCTCGTTGCCGGGCTGGGCAATATGGGCCGGGCGCATGCCATGGCCTACCACAACCATCCCGGATACGAGATCGTCGGGGTCGTGACGCGCAGCAAGGATTCTGTGCCCGAAGGGCTCGGGGAGTATAAGCACTGGAGCGATTTTTACGACGCGCTTGAGGCGACAAAGCCGGACCTTGCCTCGATCAACACCTATTCGGACAGCCATGCGGACTATGCGGTGGCGGCGATGGAGGCGGGCGCGCATGTGTTCATCGAAAAGCCGCTGGCAACCAGTGTGGCCGATGCGGAACGGGTCGTGGAGACGGCAATCCGGCTGAGCAAGAAACTGGTGGTTGGCTATATATTGCGCCACCATCCTTCCTGGGTGCGTCTGATCGCCGAGGCGCGGGCGCTGGGCGGACCGTACGTGTTTCGCATGAACCTCAACCAGCAATCGGCGGGGCGGTTCTGGCGCACGCACAAGACCTTGATGGAGACGACATCTCCGATCGTTGATTGCGGGGTGCATTATGTGGATGTGATGTGCCAGATCACCGACGCCAAACCCGTTCAGGTGCGCGGCATGGGGGTTCGGCTAACCGACGAGATTGCGCCCGAGATGTATAATTACGGGCATCTGCAGGTGATGTTCGATGACGGGTCGGTGGGTTGGTACGAGGCGGCGTGGGGGCCGATGATTTCGGAGACCGCGTTTTTCGTCAAAGACATCTTAACGCCGAAAGGCTCGGTGTCGATCGTCATGGACGAGGGCGCGAAATCGTCCGATCACGAGACCCACACCAAGACCGACCGCATCCGCATCCACCGGGCCGATCTGGGCGGCGATGGGGAATTCATCCATGAAGACGAGATGTTGTCGATGGAGGGGGAGCCGGGGCACGACGCCTTGTGCGCGCGGGAACAGGATTATGTCTATCGGGCGATTGTCGAGGATGTCGATCTGGGCCGGCACATGAGCGATGCGATCCAGTCGCTGCGCATCTGCCTGGCCGCCGATGAATCGATTAGAACCGGCAAGCCGGTGGATTTGTGAAACGAGGATCAACAATGACCGCTCTGGAACTTTCCGGCATCAAGAAGACCTTCGGGTCCACCGACGTTTTGCACGGCATCGATCTTTCGGTCGAAGAGGGCGAATTCGTCATTTTCGTCGGGCCGTCGGGCTGCGGAAAATCGACACTGTTGCGGATCATTGCCGGGCTGGAAGATGCGAGCGCAGGAACCGTCAAGATCGATGGCAATGTGGTCAACGCCACCCCGCCCGCCAAGCGCGGCATCGCCATGGTGTTTCAGTCCTATGCGCTCTATCCGCACCTGACGGTGAAGGGAAACATGAGCCTCGCCATGAAGCAGGAAGGCGCGGCGAAATCGGAAATCGAGGATCGGGTGGGCGTGGCGAGCAAGATGCTGGGCCTCGATCCGCTGCTCGAGCGGCGGCCGGCCGAATTGTCGGGCGGGCAGCGCCAGCGGGTGGCCATCGGGCGGGCCGTAGTGCGCAAGCCCAAGCTGTTCTTGTTCGACGAGCCGCTGTCCAATCTCGATGCGGCGCTGCGGGTCAACACGCGGCTCGAAATCGCGCGGCTGCATCGCGAGCTTTCGGCCACCATGGTCTATGTCACCCACGATCAGGTGGAGGCCATGACGCTGGCCGACAGGATCGTTGTAATGAATGCCGGGCGGATCGAGCAGATCGGCACACCCATGGAACTCTATAACCGGCCGGCCAATATGTTTGTTGCCGGTTTTATCGGCTCGCCGCAGATGAATTTCATCGATGCGGGCGCGCTGGGGGAAACTTCGGCCAAGACCATCGGCATCCGGCCCGAGCATATGAGCGTGTCAGAGAGTGCGGGCGATCTGGCCTGCGAGGTGGTGCATATCGAACAGCTTGGGGCCGATACCAACCTTTATCTGAAAAACGAGAAGGCGGGGCTTTTGACGGCGCGGCTGTTCGGTGAGCGTTATTTCGCGCCGGGCTCGAAGGTGTTCGTAACGTTCGAGAGGGCCAAGCGGCATTTGTTCGATGGCGAGGGCAAGGCGGTGCGGGCGGACGCGCTGGTCTGACGACGGCCACTCGCGCTGCGGACTACCGGGTCTTCGCCCGGGATGACAGTGAGGGGTGCTTTTTGGTCGTGGCCCGATGCGCCTTAAAGGCTCTTTAGAAACGCGCGCGAGCGGTCGAGGCAGAGTTTGGCGGCGGCCTCGTTGTAATCGTTCAAGCTGGGATCGAGGAAGTAGTGGCCCGCGCCTTCATAGCGGTGCAACGCGATATCGGCATCGCCTGCGGTTTTCAGCCAATCGAGGAAATAATCCTCATCGTCGAACGGATCGGGCTTGGCCACGTGAGCCGAAACGGGCAGGCCGGCGCGCGGCTGAGCAAACCAGGGAGCGACACCGGCAAAGAACAGCAGGCCCGCAGTCTGCGGACGTTTGGCGGCGAAACGGCTGGCCATCATGGTGCCAAATGACACGCCCGAGAGCACGGCATCGTCAGGGACGCTTTCGAGCGCTGCCGTGGCGCGCGCGGAAATCTCCTCGTCGCTTATCTCGCGCTTGATCGCGAAACCGGCATCGTAATCGTCAGCCGACTTGCCGTTGTAAAGATCGGGCAGCGTGACGGTATGACCATCGGCCTCGAACACGGCGGCGATTTCGCCCTCGACGGGCCGCAGCCCGAGGATGGAGTGAAACAGAACGATATGAGCCATGCTGCATCTCCCTGGATTTCGGCCAGCATGTCGTTCTTATTTTGTTCTGTCAAGATGCGCTATTGCGGCATCCGCACCACGACGCTGCCGCGCTTGTGTTTGCTGTCGACGCGGGCGTGAGCCTGGGCAATATCATCGAAATCGAAGGTCTGATCGATGACCACCCGGTATTGACCTTTTGCTGCCAGATCGGCGAGGAAAGCGACGTCTTCGGGGTGCTCCGTGGCCATGCCCGCGATGGGGCGCTTGCCGTCTTTGGGCCGGGCCAGCATATCGCCGACGCCTCCGGCAATACCCAGGTAGCGGCCGCCAGGTTTGAGCGCTTTCAGGCAGCGCTGGAAACGGGTGGCGCCGACAGTATCGGCGATCACGTCGTAGGCCGAGGCGGTCGATGTGTAATCGGTGATCGCGTAATCGATGAAGGCGTCGGCGCCGAGGCTGAGGGCCAAATTGGCGTTGGCGGCGCTGGCGACAGCGGTAACTTTGGCGCTGAAATGTTTCGCCAGTTGCACCATGGCCGAGCCAACTGCGCCCGAGGCACCGATGACGAGGATATGTTCGCCCGCCTTGAGGTTTGCCTTGCGAAGGAAGTGCAAGGCCGTCGTGCCGCCAAAGCATAGGCCCGCAGCCTCTTCGAATGAAAGATTTTCGGGCCTTTTGGCGATGGGTTTGCGCTCGGAGACGGCGACATATTCGGCATGACATCTGAGCCCGACGCCGGGAAAGGCGATAACCTCGTCGCCGATGGCGAAGCGCGAAACCCCGGGGCCGGCGGCGACCACGGTGCCGGCGATTTCGGTTCCGAAGATCGGCTGGCGCGGGCGGATGATGCCGATGGCGAGGCGCATGAGGGTCTTCATGCCCTGCGGCGCATCGAGGGCGCGCATGCGGGCGTCGCCGGAATTGACCGTGGTGGCGATTGTCTTGATGAGGATTTCATCGTCGCGCGGGATGGGAACCGGGCGGGACTGAATCTCGACCACTTCGGGCCCGCCATAGGCGGTGACGATGGCGGCTTTCATGGTGGTGGGGACTGTCATTTTCGGGGTTCCTCGGCCTTCCAGAAAAACACCTCGCCAATGGGCACGCCGAAGGTTTCGGCGATGCGGAAGGCCGCTTCGAGGGAGGGGGAATACTTGTTGTGTTCGATCGATGCCACGGTCTGGCGGGTCATGCCGATGCGGTCGGCAAGTTCCTGCTGGGTCATCTCGTTGTGCTCGAAGCGCAGGCGGCGGATCTGATTGGTGATCGGGGGGCGGGCCATCAGTCGAGCATCCTGAAATGGACGATCTGGATGATCTCGCGGACCAGCGCCGAGAACGCCAGGGCAAAAAGGGTAAGGTTTATAAAGATGATCGCCGTTGCTCCGGCCGGATCGGCTTCATAGACCCGGCGGGCGAAATCGGCGATAAGGCCGCTCGAGAGGACCATGCCGACCATGAGGATTTCAAGCAGGATCAGGCCGGCCCGGTTGGCCCTGGCATCGATTTCGCGCTCGCGCTCATCGGGCGGGGCATCCATGTTCTGGCGGGCGAGGATGGCGGCGACGATGTTTATGGGCAGCATGATGGCTATGGAAATGCCAAGGCACCAGACGAAAAGCCAGAAGGTTGCATCGCCATCGAGCGTGCCGGACAGAGCGGCGACGCCCACCTGCCAGAAATAGACTGTCCAGATGACCAGCGTGGTCAAAACGGCGATCCATGCGTTCTTTTCCCGAAAGCTCATCATATGCCCCAATGGAAGATATTGTTGGCGCTATATCGTATATTTCTAACCTAACGTCAATTATATTTTACATGATGGCGCACATTTTTGGCACGATCGGATGTCGTGAGGTTATCAGAGCATGGATTCGATCTCCCGCCGGTGGGCGTGCATTTTCAAAAACACCGCATAATCGGTGTCGTAGCGCGCCTTGCGGGAGAGGTCGGGGGTGCGGGTGACCGAGGCGTGGCGCATAGTGTAGGCGGCGTCGGTGAGGCGGGGATAAAGTCCCGCCGCGGTGGCGGCGGCCATGGCGGTGCCAAGGATCATGGCGTCGGCATCGGGGAGCTCGTGGATGGTGCAGCCGGTGGCATCGGCATAGAGTTCCATCAGGAGCGGATTGCGGGTGTGGCCGCCGGTTACATGAAGCGTATCAATGGCATAGCCGGTGGCATTGAGGGTTTCCAGGATATGGCGCACACCCAGCGCTATGGCGACGGCGGTGCGCCAATAGAGCTTGCACAACCCGTCGAACGAGGAATCCAGGCTCATGCCGGAAATGACCCCGAGCGCTGCGGGATTGGCGAGGGGGGAGCGGTTGCCGTGGAAATCGGGGAGAATGTGGAGACGCGGGGCGAGATCGGGTTCGGTCTCGCGCAAGCGGTTGATGCGGTTGATGATTTCGGCGTGCATGATGGGGGTGGGCGCAGCACCCGAGGCATGGACGCGAATGATGTAATCGAGCGCGGCGCCCGAGGCGGACTGGCCGCCCTCGGTGAGCCAGAAGCCGGGGAGGACCGCCCCATGGTAAGGGCCCCACAAACCGGGGGTTGGGCGGGGGTCTTCGGCCAGAGCGGTGACGGCGCTGGAGGTGCCCGCGACCAGCCCCAAATGCCGATCGACGCCCAATGGATCCTCGGTGTACTCGCCCAGCACGCCCAAAGCACCGGCGTGGGCATCGACCATTCCGGTGCCCACGACGACCGAACGGGGCAGACCGAGCTCGCGCGAGGCCTTTGCCGTCAGGGTTCCGAGCGGGGCGCCGATGGGGGACGCGGTGCGTGGCAGGCTGGCGCGAATGAGCAGGTCCTCGAGCCCGACCACTTCGAGGAAATCGGCCGACCAGCCATCGAGTTCGTGGGCAAGGAAGCTCCACTTGCTCGTAAGGGTCGATTGGGAGCGCTCGAGCGTGCCGCTCGACTTCCAGGCGAGGAAGTCAGCGAGGTCGAACATGTAGCCGGTCTTTTGCCAGATGGCAGGCAGGTTGCGCTTGAGCCAGAGCAGTTTGGGGATTTCCATTTCCGGGCTGAGCGCGCCGCCGGAAAACTGCAGGACGGCGTGGCCGGTGGCGTTGATCTCGCTGGTTTCGGCCATGGCGCGGTGATCGAGCCAGACGATCGTGTCCCATCCCTCTTCGCCATCAGGGCCGACGGGGAGAGGGCCCCCGTCCCTGCCCCGAACCACCAGCGAGCAGGTGGCGGCATACGCGATGGCCTTGACCGAAAGCGGATCGGCATTGGCCGTGGTGAGCGCCTCTCGAACGGCGGTGCAGACAGCGGACCAGATGTTTTCCGAACGATGCTCGGCGCGGATGGCGCCCTCGCGGCGAATATCGATAGGCGCTTCGGCGCGGCCCAGAATATCGCCCTGCGCGGTTACAATCCCGGCCCTCGCACTGGTCGTCCCCACATCGACAGCAACCAGAAGGGCGGTCATTTGATCCTCTAGGAACTTGGTTGGTCGCGAGATCGAACCGAAAAAGTCTGCGCCTTTTCTGATCTCACTTTAGGCCTGCGAGCTTTTTGCCGGGAGCGACCTTAAACAATTGGGCAGATTGTGCAAATCGTCGATCAGGACATCGGGGTTCAATGCGGCCAGTTGCGGCTTGAGGCCGGCGGGGCCGATATGGCTGCCGCCGGTGAAGGCGATGACGGCCATGCCCGCGGCCTTGGCTGCGGTAACGCCGGCGGGGCTGTCTTCAATGACCACGCAATCGGCGGGGGCAATGCCCATCTGCTGTGCGGCAAAAAGGAAGAGATCGGGCGCGGGCTTGCCGCGCGCGACCATGGTGGCCGAATAGATGTTGGGTGCAAAGCGGTCGTAAAGACCGGTCAGTTTGAGGCTGATTTCGATGCGCTCGTAAACGCTGGACGAGGCGACGCAGGCGGGAACATCGAGGGTATCGAGGACGCCTGAAATGCCGGGCATGGGCTTGAGCGCGCTTTCATAACGGGCATAGAGCCGGTGGCGCATATCGTCGAGCGCCGCAGCATCCATGGTGACGCCATGGTCGGTGGCAAGAGAGGCCGAGACCGTCTTGAGCGTGCGGCCGAGAAAATCGCGGTAGGCGATGTCGGTGGCGATGTGGACGCCAAGCGCGGCAACGGTTTCGACAAGCACGTCGATGGCGATGGGCTCTGAATCCACGAGAACGCCGTCGCAATCGAAGATGACGAGGTGGGGCGTTTTGGATTGCGGCTCGGGGGCGGCTGGGGAGATCATTGATGCACTGCCGGTTGTGAGGCTCGATGATGGACCCCGGGAATAAATCCCGGGGTGACAGGGGGAGTTTGGGGGGTGGCGTTTTTCCACTCACCGGGATTGTCATTGCGGCATGTTCCGCAGGGTTGCAGGGGGTGGGTAAGGCGTGCGCCCTGCCCTGGCATCAAAGCTTGCCCTGGATGTAGCGGGTGAGGGTGTCGCGGGTGCCCAATTGCCAGATCGTTCCCAGCGCGTTGGTGAAGGCGGCGACATAATCGGGGTTTTCGGCGGCGGCGCCAAAAATGTCTTTCATCTGCAGAAAGGCCTTTGCATCGTCCTTGGCACGGATCGCTGCGGTCTGGAGGCGGTCCCAGTTCGGGTCGTTGGGCGCAATCGGCGTGCCGGAATCGGTGACGCCATAGCAATAGCGGCACCAGAGGGCCGACACCAGTGCGAGGCCGGTGACCGGGGCGCCGGACCTAAGACGGTCTTCGACCGAGGGCAGGATGAATTTGGGCTGGCGGTTTGAGCCGTCAAGACACAGGCGCTGGATGGTGTCGCCGATCCTGGGGTTGGCGAAGCGCCCGGCGATCAGGCGCCGATAGTCGTCGAGATCGGTATCGGGCACCGGGGGGACGACGGGGATGATCTCGTCTTTGGTGAGCTTTTCGAGATAGGCGGCGATCAGCGGGTGTTCCATGGCCTCATGGACAAAGTGGATATCCATCAGTGCCGAAGGATAGGCAATGGCAGCGTGACCGCCATTGAGAATACGGATTTTCATCAGCTCCCAGGGGGAGACGTCACTAACGAAGGTGACGCCGACCTTTTCGAGCGCGGGCCGGCCGGTGGGGAAATTGTCTTCGAGCACCCATTGTTTGAAGGTTTCGCAAAACACCGGCCAGGCGTCGGCGATGCCGTATTCTTCCGAAACGATGGTGCGTTCGCGATCGGACGTCGCCGGGGTGATGCGGTCCACCATGCCATTGGGGAAGGCGACCGAGCGCCGGACCCAATCGGCCATTTCTCTATCGAACAGATCGGCCAGACCCGCCACCGCGTTGAGGGTCACCTTGCCGTTGTGGGGGATGTTGTCGCAGCACATGATGGTGAAGGGTTCGACCCCCGCCTGGCGGCGTGCCTTGAGCCCGGCAAGGATCAGGCCGAACACGGTGCTGGGCGTTTCGGGCCGAGCGGCATCGGCGACAATATCGGGATGGGTGGGGTTAAACGCGCCGGCGGCGTCAAGATAATAGCCACCCTCGGTGATGGTGAGCGAGACGATGCGAATGGCGGGATCGGCCAGTTTGGCGACAATCGTGGCCGGATCGCCCGGATCGAGGAAATCGATCATGGGCGCGGTGATGCGCGCGTTTGTGCCCGAGGCTTCCTGTTCGACCACGGTGGTCAGATAATCCTGCGCGGCGAGGATCTTTCTCATTTCGGCATCATTGGCGCGCACGCCAGCCCCCACGATTCCCCAATCGTGGTCCTGCCCGAGATTGAAGAGATCATCGAGATAGACGGCCTGGTGGGCGCGATGGAAATTGCCAACGCCGAAATGGACGATCCCCGCCGCGAGATTCGAGTGATCGTAGCGCGGCACGGCGACCGAACCGGGCAAGGAGGAGAGAGAGTTTGCCGCTAGTCTGACACTCATGATGCCGCTGATCCTCGAATGGTGTTCTTTGCGTTAGACAGCATTGCCCGAAGCATCGAACTTGTAGATGCGGCCGTCCTGGGGGGAGAGGGTGACCGTTTCGCCGTGCTTGAAGGGCACATCGCCCGCCGCGCGAGCGGTCAGGGTGCCGATGCCGGCCACATCGATGTGGAAGAAGGTATCGGACCCCAAATGCTCTGAGACCTTGACCATGCCCGACCAGATGCCGCCCTCCTTGGAGACGGCGAGATGTTCGGGGCGGATGCCGATGGTGTGGGCACTGAATTTTTTCGCCTCGGCGCCTTCGATGAAATTCATCTTCGGAGATCCGATGAAGCCGGCGACGAACTTGTTGGCCGGTTTTGTGTAGAGCTCGAGCGGGGAGCCGTATTGCTCGACGCGACCGGCGTGCAGCACGACGATCTTGTCGGCCATGGTCATGGCCTCGACCTGATCGTGGGTGACATAGACCATGGTGGTCTTGAGTTTCTGGTGCAGGTCGGAAATTTCGAGCCGCATGTTGACCCGCAGGGCGGCATCGAGATTTGAGAGCGGCTCGTCGAACAGGAAGGCCTTTGGCTGGCGCACGATGGCGCGGCCGATGGCAACGCGCTGGCGCTGGCCGCCCGAGAGTTGGCGGGGCTTTCGGTCGAGATAATCGGTGAGATTGAGGATTGAGGCGGCGTTGTTGACTGCCGCGTCGATCTTTTCCTTGGGCGCCTTTTCCATCTTCAAGGGAAAGGCGATGTTGCCGCGCACGCTCATATGGGGATAGAGCGCGTAGGACTGGAACACCATCGAAAGCTTGCGCTGGGCGGGTGCTTCCTTTGACATATCCACGCCATCGATGAGGATCTGGCCGGAGGTGACGTCCTCGAGCCCGGCGATCAGCCGCAACAGGGTGGATTTTCCGCACCCCGAGGGGCCGACAAAGACCACGAACTGGCCGTCCTCGATCTCGAGCGAGATGTCGGGGATGACGGTGACGCCGCCGAAGCTCTTTTGAACATTTTTGAGTGTGATCGATCCCATGGGACCAGTTCTCCTACCTTTTGTCGCGGTCGCGAACCGGAAAACCGGTTCCCACTTTTCCTGCAACCGCTCCTATTTGACCGCGCCGAAGGTCAGGCCGCGGACCAATTGTTTCTGGCTGAACCAGCCCATGATGAGGATGGGCGCAATGGCCATCATCGATGCTGCCGAAAGCTTGGCCCAGAACAGGCCCTCGGGCGAAGAATAGGCCGCGATGAACGCGGGGAGCGGGGTTGCCTGGGTGGTGGTCAGAACGATGGTCCAGAACGATTCATTCCAGGCCAGGATGATGTTGAGCAGCATGGTGGAGGCGATGCCGGGGATGGCCATGGGGGTGAGCACATAGATCACCTCCTGGCGGAGCGATGCGCCGTCCATGCGGGCCGCTTCGAGGATATCGACGGGGATTTCCTTGAAATAGGTGAACAGCATCCAGACGATGATAGGCAGATTGATGAGGGTGAGGACCAGGGTGAGCCCCAGATGGGTATCGGTGAGACCCGCCATGCGGAACAGCATGGTGATGGGCACCAGAACGCCGACGGCGGGCAGCATCTTGGTCGATAACATCCACATCAGGATGTCCTTGGTGTGCTTGGTGGGCGAGAACGCCATGGCCCAGGCGGCGGGAATGGCGATGACCAGGCCTAAAAGGGTCGAGCCGACCGCTGTGATGATCGAATTGCCCAGGAACCGGAAATAGTTCGAGCGTTCGAGGACCGTTTCGTAATTTTCCAGCGTCCAGCTAAAGAACAGGAACTGGGGCGGGGTCGCAATGGCGGTGCCTTCGGTCTTGAAGCTGGTCAGGAACGTCCAGAGGATCGGGAAGAAGATCACAAAGGCGATTGCCCAGGCGATGGCGGAAACGCCGAGTTTTCTTTGAGTGGAAATTGCGCGTGCCATGGTGGTTAGGCCTCCAGATTCTTGCCGACGACGCGAAGCAGGAAGATCGCGACGATGTTGGCGAGGATGACGGCGACGATGCCGCCGGCCGAGGCCAGACCGAAATCATACTGGAACTGGGCCTGGAGATAGATCAGGAACGGCAGATTGGTGGTGGCAACGCCCGGCCCGCCATTGGTGGTGACAAAGATTTCGGCAAACACCGAAAGCAGGAAGATGGTCTGGATGAGCATGACCACCGTGAGCGCCCGGGACATGTGGGGCAGGATTATGTAGAAAAACAGCGATATGGGACCGGCGCCGTCCATGCCGGCGGCCTCGCGCTGCTCTTCATCGAGCGATTGCAGCGCGGTCAGAAGGATCAGTGTTGCAAAGGGCAGCCATTGCCAGGCAACGATGATGATGACCGAAAACAGCGGCACGTGGGCAAACCAATCGACCGGCTGGAACCCGAAGGTTCGCGCGATCCAGGCGAAGAGCCCGTTGACCGGATGCATGAGCATGTTCTTCCACACCAGCGCGGACACCGTGGGCATGACAAAGAAGGGAGCGATGACCAGAAGGCGCACGATGCCCTGCCCGAACATGGGCTGATCGAGCAACAGCGCCAGCAAGGTGCCGCCGACAAGGGTGATCGCCAGCACGCCACCAACGAGGATCAGGGTGTTTAGGAACACCGTCCAGATGTTGGGATTGGCAAAGAAGTAGGTGTAGTTGGCAAAGCCGGTGAATTCGGGGGCGCGGAAGGCCGTGTACCACTGGAACGAGAACCAGACGGTCATCGAAAGCGGCACGATCATCCAGATCAGAAGCGCGATGACCGAGGGGGCCATCATGAACCGGGCCGCTGTTTGGGTTTGAGCTGTTGCCATTGTCCTCTCCCTGACCTTGGCGCGCGATTGGGGGATCGCGAAGTGAAGGGGCCGGCCTGACCCGGCCCCTTCAGTTAGGAGCTAGCGGTAGTAACCGGCGCGATCCATTTCCATGCGGGCTGTCTGCTGGGCCTGGTCGAGGGCCTGATCGACGCCGACCTGTCCGGCGAGGGCCGCCGAGAAGATCTGGCCGACCGACGTGCCGATGCCCTGGAATTCGGGGATCGCCACGAACTGGCCGCCGGCATAGGGCACATCCTGCACCGAGGAGTTGGTGGTGTTGGCCGATTGGATCGCCTCAAGGGTGATCTCGGCAAACGGGGCCGCCTCGATATAGGCCGGGTTTTCATAGAGCGAGGTGCGGGTTCCCGGAGGAACGTTGGCCCAGCCTTCTTCCTCTGCGACCATTTCGAGGTAGGCTTCGGACGTTGCCCATTCGATGAACTGCTTGGCTTCATCGACGTTCTGCGAGCTTGCCGGAACGGCCAGCGACCAGACCCACAGCCAGTTGCCGTGGTTGTCGAACTCGCCATTGGTCGGGAACAGCGCATAGCCCACGCTGTCTGCAACCTGGCTTTCATCGGGGTTGGACACGAAGGACGCCGCGACGGTGGCATCCATCCACATGCCGCACTTGCCCTGCTGGAACAGTGCCAGATTTTCGTTGAACCCGTTGGACGAAGCACCCGGAGGGCCCGCGTCGGTCATCAGGTCGACGTAATGGGTGAGCGCCTCGTTCCATTCGGGGCTGTCGAACTG
>DFMV01000031.1:58110-58276 GCA_002375765.1 Rhizobiales bacterium UBA3584
TCGCCGATGAATTCCCAGGTGGGTTCTTGAGGCATTTCCAGACCGGCCTCTTCAAAGAGGTCGGTGCGGTACATGATCATGGCGCTTTCCGCATAGAACGGAGAGGCATACTGGGTGCCATCGACCGAATGCGCCTCGCGCACGGCGGGGATCAGATCGTCGGCAT
>DFMV01000050.1:0-829 GCA_002375765.1 Rhizobiales bacterium UBA3584
ACGGCCAAGCGCACAGGCGCGCAGGTTCGCGGACCCATTCCGCTGCCGACGCGAATTGACAAATACACCGTCAACCGGTCGCCCCACGTCGACAAGAAGAGCCGCGAGCAGTTCGAAATCCGGACTCACAAGCGTCTTCTGGACATCGTGGATCCGACCCCCCAGACGGTGGATGCACTGATGAAGCTCGATCTCGCCGCCGGTGTCGACGTCGAAATCAAGCTCTAGGCTTAAGCGTTTAGACGCGGTTTTCGCTTTAGTGGGTCCTCTTGGGAAACAATGACCCGGAAAGCCGCAAGATAAAGAGAAGGTAACAACCGATGCGTTCTGGATTGATCGCACAGAAGCTGGGAATGACCCGCATCTTCACCGATGACGGCGCTCATGTACCCGTTACCGTTCTGGCGCTGCAAGGCTGCCAGGTGGTGGGCCAGCGGACGCAGGACAAGGACGGCTATGTCGCGCTGCAACTCGGCGCAGGCTCGGTCAAGGTCAAGAATGTAAGCAAGGCCGAGCGCGGACATTACGCCGCTGCCAAGGTCGAGCCCAAGCGCAAGGTCGTCGAGTTCCGCGTGAGCGAAGACAACCTTATCGAAGTGGGTGCTGAACTTCAGGCGGACCACTTCATCGAAGGTCAGCTCGTGGACGTCACGGGCACTTCGATCGGTAAGGGCTTTGCCGGTGCCATGAAGCGTCACAATTTCGGTGGCCTGCGTGCATCGCACGGCGTGTCGGTCTCGCACCGCTCGCACGGTTCGACCGGTCAGAACCAGGACCCCGGCAAGGTGTTCAAGGGCAAGAAGATGGCTGGGCACATGGGTGCCGAGCG
>DFMV01000050.1:1103-5417 GCA_002375765.1 Rhizobiales bacterium UBA3584
TCGTTCAAGGCCGCAGCCAATGGGGAGAGTGCATAATGGAACTCCAGGTCACAACCCTTGAGGGTAAGTCGGCCGGCAAGGTCACTCTCGATGACGCCGTTTTCGGTCTCGAGCCCCGCGCCGACCTGATCCAGCGCATGGTGCGCTATCAGCTTCTGAAGCGCATGTCGGGTACGCACGACGTCAAAAATCGTGCCGAAGTGTCCCAGACAGGCAAGAAGTTCGGTCGCCAGAAGGGCGGCGGCGGTGCTCGTCACGGTTCGCGCCGTTCCAACATCTTCCGTGGTGGTGGTCGCGCATTCGGTCCGACTCCGCGCAGCCACGCGGTCGATCTGCCCAAGAAGGTCCGCGCGCTTGCTCTCAAGCACGCTCTTTCCGCCAAGGCAAAGGCCGGTGATCTCGTCATCATCGACCAGGCCACGGCCGAAGCGCCCAAGACCGCCGCACTTCGCGCGATCTTCGGCAAGCTCGGTTTTTCCAATGCGCTGATTATCGGCGGCACCGAACTGGACACCAATTTCGCGCTTGCCGCGCGGAACATTCCCCAGATCGACGTGCTTCCGGCGCAGGGCATCAACGTTTACGACATTCTGCGTCGTGAGAAGCTGGTCCTGACCAAGGACGCTCTTGCTGCGCTGGAGGGCCGGTTCCAATGAGCGCGCTCAAGCACTACGACATCATCCGCAATCCGGTCGTGACTGAAAAGTCCACCATGGCTTCGGAAAACGGTCAGGTCGTGTTCGATGTTGCCATCGACGCAACCAAGCCGGAAATCAAGGCCGCCGTCGAGGCGCTCTTTGAAGTCAAGGTCAAGGCTGTCAACACGATCGTCCGCAAGGGCAAGGTCAAGCGGTTCCGCAACATGCTTGGCACCCGCAAGGACGTCAAGAAGGCCGTCGTTACCCTCGTTGACGGTCAGACCATCGATATTTCGACCGGTCTGTAAGAAGGCGAGAAGGAAGAGTTCAAATGGCTTTGAAACAATACAATCCCACCTCGCCGGGCCGTCGCCAACTTGTCGGCATCAACCGGTCCGAGCTCTGGAAGGGCGGTCCGGTCAAGAAGCTGACCGAAGGTCTTTCCAAGTCGGGTGGCCGTAACAACAACGGTCGCGTCACTTCGTTTGCACGGGGCGGCGGACACAAGCGCAGCTATCGCATCGTCGATTTCAAGCGCACCAAGTTCGACGTCCAGGGCACCGTTGAGCGCCTTGAATACGATCCCAACCGGACCGCGTTCATTGCTCTGGTGACCTATGACGACGGTGAGCAGGCCTACATCCTGGCGCCGCAGCGTCTCGCTGCCGGTGACAAGGTGATCTCGTCGATGAACGCCGTGGACGTGAAGCCGGGCAACACCATGCCGCTCGAGCGCATGCCGGTCGGCACGATCGTTCACAATATCGAGCTCAAGCCAAAGAAGGGCGGCCAGATGGCCCGCTCGGCCGGCGCTTATGCTCAGTATGTGGGCCGCGATGCCGGCTGGGCGATCCTTCGCATGGGTTCTGGCGAACAGCGCCTGGTCCACGGCTCATGCCTTGCGACCGTCGGTTCTGTTTCCAACCCGGATCACTCGAACACCTCGATCGGCAAGGCCGGTCGCAATCGCTGGCTGGGCCGGCGTCCGAATGTTCGCGGTGTCGCGATGAACCCGGTCGATCACCCCCATGGTGGTGGTGAAGGCCGTACCTCGGGTGGCCGTAACCCGGTTACTCCGTGGGGCAAGCCGACCAAGGGCAAGCGCACCCGCACCAACAAGGCGACGGACAAGTTTATCGTTCGCTCGCGGCACCTCAAGAAGGGCAGGTAAGCCATGGCACGTTCCGTCTGGAAAGGCCCGTTTGTCGACGGGTATCTGCTGAAGAAGGCAGACAAGGTCCGGGAATCGGGCCGCAACGAAGTGATCAAGATCTGGAGCCGTCGCTCCACGATCCTGCCGCAGTTCGTTGGCCTCACCTTCGGCGTCTATAACGGTCAGAAGCACATCCCGGTGAATGTCTCCGAGGATATGATCGGCCACAAGTTCGGTGAGTTTTCGCCCACGCGCACCTATTACGGGCACGCGGCCGACAAGAAGGCGAAGAGGAAGTAACGATGGGCAAGGAAAAGCGTGAACGCGCGCTCAAGGACACAGAGGCGAAAGCCGTCCTTCGCATGGTGCGCACGAGCCCCCAGAAGCTCAATCTGGTTGCCGCACAGATCCGTGGCAAGAAGGTCGAGAAGGCTCTGGCCGAACTCGAATTCTCGCGCAAGCGGATTTCGCTTTCGGTCAAGAAGACCCTCGAGAGCGCCATTGCGAACGCCGAAAACAACCATGGTCTGGATACGGACTCCCTGGTGGTCTCGGAAGCCTTCGTTGGCAAGGCTCTGGTGATGAAGCGGTTTCATGCACGTGCCCGCGGTCGCGGCGCTCGCATCGAAAAGCCGTTCTCGCATCTGACCATCGTTGTCCGTGAAGTCGAGGAGGCCGTCTGATGGGCCAGAAAGTTAATCCGATCGGGCTTCGCCTCGGCATCAACCGCACCTGGGACTCCCGTTGGTACGCCAACAAGGGCGAATATGGTTCGCTCCTGCAGGAAGATCTCAAGATCCGCGAGATGCTCGAGAAAGAGCTCAAGCAGGCCGCTGTTTCCAAGATCGTCATCGAGCGCCCGCACCGCAAGTGCCGCATTTCGATCCACTCGGCTCGCCCGGGTATCGTGATCGGCAAGAAGGGTGCGGACATCGAGAAGATCCGCAACAAGGTCAAGAAGTTCACCAATTCGGAAGTGCACATCAACATCGTTGAAGTGCGCAAGCCGGAAACCGACGCAACGCTGGTTGCACAGGGCATTGCCCAGCAGCTCGAACGCCGCGTGGCGTTCCGCCGGGCCATGAAGCGTGCCGTTCAGACGGCAATGCGCATGGGCGCCCAGGGCATCCGCGTCAACGTTGGTGGCCGTCTTGGCGGCGCCGATATCGCCCGGACCGAATGGTACCGTGAAGGCCGCGTGCCGCTTCACACCCTTCGTGCCGACGTCGACTATGGTGTTGCCGAAGCCGCGACCACCTATGGCATCATCGGTATCAAGGTCTGGATCTTCAAAGGCGAGATCATGGAACACGATCCGATGGCTCACGAGCGCCGCGCCACCGAAGGTGGTGACTCCGGCGGGCAGGGCCGCCGCGGTCCGGCTGCAAGCTGATAGGACTATAAAAAATGCTGCAACCGAAACGTACAAAGTTCCGCAAGGCCCACAAGGGCCGGATCCACGGCGCCGCCAAAGGCGGCACCGATCTGAATTTTGGCGAATATGGCTTGAAGGCTCAGGAACCTGAGCGTATAACCGCCCGCCAGATCGAGGCCGCACGCCGCGCGATGACTCGCTACATGAAGCGTGCCGGTCGTGTGTGGATCCGGGTTTTCCCGGATGTGCCCGTGTCGTCCAAGCCGACCGAAGTCCGTATGGGTAAAGGTAAGGGTGCTCCCGAATATTGGGCAGCCCGCGTCAAGCCCGGCCGGATCATGTTCGAAGTTGACGGCGTAAGTGAAGAGATTGCGCGTGAAGCTCTGCGTCTGGCGGCCATGAAGTTGCCGATCAAGACGCGGTTCGTCAGCCGCATTGCAGATTAAGGACGTACAGCGATGGCAAAGCCGAGCGACGTTAGGGCAAAGACGGTCGACGAACTCAAGGACGAGCTCGTCAATCTGAAGAAAGAGCAGTTCAACCTGCGTTTCCAGCGCGCCACCCAGCAGCTGGAAAACACTTCTCAGGTGCGCAAGGTCCGCCGCGATATCGCGCGCGTCCAGACCGTGCTTGCTGAGAAGTCAGCAGAAGCCAAGTAAGGAGCCAAGATGCCCAAGCGTATCCTGCAGGGGACAGTGGTCTCCGATACGAACGAAAAGACGGTTGTGGTGAGCGTCGAACGCCGCTTTACACACCCGATCATGAAAAAGACCGTGCGCCGGTCCAAGAAGTATCACGCACACGACGAGGCCAATGCGGCCAAGATCGGTGATGTGGTGCAGATCCAGGAATGTGCGCCGATCTCCAAGAACAAGCGTTGGACGCTCGTTAACCCGGCGTAACGCAAGAGCTCATAAAGAGGTCTAGTGCCGTGCCGGATACCGGACGCGGACCAGTAATTAAAGAAGGCAACCAGTCATGATTCAGATGCAGACGAACCTCGACGTCGCCGATAATTCGGGCGCTCGTCGTGTTATGTGCATCAAGGTGCTGGGCGGTTCGCATCGCAAGTATGCGTCTGTTGGCGACATCATCGTTGTGTCGGTCAAGGACGCCATCCCGCGCGGCCGCGTCAAGAAGGGCCAGGT
>DFMV01000050.1:5658-6178 GCA_002375765.1 Rhizobiales bacterium UBA3584
CTGGTGCGTCGTCACCAGAAGCAGACCCAGAGCCAGGATGCGGGCATCATCACCAAGGAAGCCCCCATTCACCTGAGCAATATCGCTCTGGTCGATGCCAAGGACAACAAGCCGACCCGCGTCGGCTTCAAGATCGAAGACGGCGTCAAGAAGCGCGTCGCAAAGCGTTCTGGAGAAGTGATCGATGGCTGAGACATACATTCCGCGCCTGCGCACACATTATGAAGATGTGGTGCGTGCCGGTCTCACCGAGACCTTCAACTACGTCAACCCGATGCAGGTTCCCAAGCTTGAGAAGGTCGTTCTCAACATGGGTGTCGGCGAAGCGGTTGCCGACTCCAAGAAGGTGAAGGCTGCTCTGGCCGATCTCGAAAAGATCGCCGGCCAGAAGCCTGTCGTCACCTATGCGCGCAAGTCGATCGCCGGCTTCAAGGTCCGCGAAGGCATGCCGCTCGGCGTCAAGGTCACGCTGCGTCGTGCCCAGATGTATGAATTCATCGACCGCCTGGTCAACGTCGCG
>DFMV01000050.1:6354-8619 GCA_002375765.1 Rhizobiales bacterium UBA3584
TACGCCATGGGCATCAAGGAACATATCGTGTTCCCCGAGATCAACTATGACCAGATCGACCAGGTCTGGGGCATGGACGTGATCGTCTGCACCACGGCAAAGACCGACGACGAAGCGCGTGCGCTTCTCAAGGCTTTCAATTTCCCGTTCCGCCAGTAAGCGGATAACTGGAAAAGAGACGAAAGAGAGACTTAGATGGCTAAGACTAGCTCCATCGAGAAAAACAAGCGCCGCGCCAAGCTCGCCAAGCAGTATGCGCCCAAGCGGGCTGCGCTCAAGGCAAAGGCAAAGGACGCGTCGCTCAGCTTTGAAGAGCGCTTCGCTGCCCAGCTCAAGCTGGCCGAGTTGCCCCGCAATGCTTCGCCGGTTCGCATTCGCAACCGTTGTGAGGTTTCGGGTCGTCCGCGCGGCTACTATCGCAAGCTCAAGCTGAGCCGTATCGCGCTCCGCGAGCTTGGCTCGATGGGCATGATCCCCGGTCTGGTCAAGTCGAGCTGGTAAGGAAAGAACGAAGATGACTCTTACAGATCCTCTTGGCGATATGCTGACCCGCATCCGCAACGCGCAGATGCGCCGTCGCGATGTCGTCCGTACGCCGGCTTCGAGCCTTCGCGCTCACGTTCTCGACGTTCTCAAGGCTGAAGGCTACATTCGTGGCTATTCGGAAGAGACCAACGAAAACGGTCTGCCCGAATTCTCGATCGAGCTGAAGTACTCGGAAAACGAGCCCGTTATCCGTGAACTGCAGCGCGTGTCGAAGCCTGGCCGTCGCGTTTACGCCTCGGTCAAGAATATTCCGGTTGTCGGCAATGGTCTTGGTGTCTCGATCCTCTCCACCCCCAAGGGTGTGATGGCCGACCACAAGGCTCGCGCTGAAAACGTTGGCGGCGAGGTTCTCTGCCGCGTCTTCTAAAACGTGTTACATGCCGGTCGTTTCAACCGGCCGGCGTGGCGCACATACGTTTGGAGTTTCCGTGTGATCGGAAGCGGGCAGGGTGAAAGCCTGCCTTCACACAACGAAAAGGCAATTTAATATGTCGCGTATTGGCAAAAAGCCGGTAGCACCGGTCAGCGGCGTGACGGTCACAGTGGACGGCCAGAAGGTCACCGCAAAGGGCTCCAAGGGTGAGCTTTCTGTGGTGCTCGTCGATCTGGTCAAGCCCGAAATGACCGATGACGGCGTCGTTGTCACCCCTGTCAACGACAGCCGCGAGGCCCGTTCGGCCTGGGGTCTGTCCCGCTCGCTCGTGCAGAACATCGTGACCGGCGTCTCGACCGGCTTTGAGCGCAAGCTCGCCATCACCGGCGTCGGCTATCGTGCCCAGATGCAGGGCTCGGACCTCAAGCTGTCCCTCGGCTTTTCCCATGAAGTGATCTTCAAGGCGCCCGACGGGATTTCGCTTGCAGCACCCACCCAGACGGAAATCGTCGTCACGGGTATCGACAAGCAGCAAGTTGGACAGGTCGCGTCCGACATTCGTGAATTCCGTCCGCCGGAGCCCTACAAGGGCAAGGGCGTGCGCTATGCGGACGAGCACATCTACCGCAAAGAAGGCAAGAAGAAGTAAGGATTGGTCGAGATGGCTAAGCTTTCTGGTATCGAACGGCGCAAGGCGCGTGTTCGTCGGGCTCTCAAGGCCCGTGCCAACGGTCGTCCGCGCTTGTCGGTCTTCCGTTCGGAAAAGAATATCTACGCACAGATCATTGACGATGCGAATGGCGTGACCCTGGTGTCCGCTTCCTCGCTCGAAAAGGATCTCAAGATCAAGAACGGCGCCAATCAGGCCGCTGCCTCTGAAGTTGGCAAGGCACTCGCTGCCCGCGCCACCAAGGCCGGCGTTTCGAATGTCGTGTTCGATCGCGGTTCCTATCTGTTCCATGGTCGCGTCAAGGCGCTGGCCGATGCAGCCCGTGAGGGCGGGTTGAGCTTCTAAGCTAACGATCCAAACCAGATAATTGACAAAGAAGACTGGTAGGAACGATGAAAGACTTTCAAGAGCGCGACAGCGAGTTTGTAGATCGCCTGGTGCACATCAATCGCGTCGCCAAGGTGGTGAAGGGCGGCCGGCGGTTCGGTTTTGCCGCGCTCGTCGTCGTTGGGGATCAGAAGGGCCGCGTCGGCTTCGGTCATGGCAAGGCACGCGAAGTGCCTGAAGCCATCCGCAAGGCAACCGAGCAGGCCAAGCGCCAGATGATCCGCGTGCCCCTGCGCGAAGCCCGTACGCTGCACCATGACGTGCAGGGCCGTCACGGCGCCGGCAAGGT
>DFMV01000050.1:8741-13068 GCA_002375765.1 Rhizobiales bacterium UBA3584
GCGGCCCGTCGCGGTCTCAAGGTTTCCGAGTTGCAGGCACGTCGCGGCGAAGCCGCCGTCGAGGCCTGATAGAGCGCTCGAGGAGAGAAACAATGGCTAAGAAGACCGTCATCGTCGAGCAGATCGGTTCGCCGATCCGCCGCAAGGAAGATCAGCGCGCGACACTTGTGGGCCTGGGGCTGAACAAGATGCATCGCCGCAGCGAGCTGGAAGACACGCCGTCGGTGCGCGGCATGATTTCCAAGGTCGCTCACCTCGTCCGCGTCGTGGATGAGCAGTAAGAGGGATTTGGTATTATGAAACTCAACGAGATCGCCGATAACGCCGGCGCCACCAAAGCCAAGGTTCGCGTCGGTCGCGGCATCGGCTCTGGTCTTGGCAAGACCGGCGGTCGTGGCGTCAAGGGTCAGAAGTCCCGTTCGGGCGTTTCGATCAATGGCTTTGAAGGCGGGCAGATGCCGCTTCACATGCGGATGCCCAAGCGCGGCTTCAACAATCCCTTCGCCAAGAAGTGGAATGCTGTTCGCCTCGACCGCATCCAGGCCTATATCGATAGCGGCAAGCTCGACGCCAAGGGCGTCGTGGATGCCGAAGCACTGGTCAAGGCCGGCGTCATCCGCCGTGCCAAGGACGGTGTGCGCCTGATCAACAGCGGTGAATTCAAGGCCAAGAAGGTCACCTTCAAGGTCAACCACGTTTCCGCTGGTGCCGCCGCTGCTATCGAAGCAGCCGGGGGCAAGGTCGAGCTGATCGGCAAGCCTGCCGACGCCGAATAATTCGTTGCGACTTTTCGAGCGCGCCCTGGCGATCTTCCTGAATACGGGGATTGCATAGGGGCGCGCTCTGACTATATCAGAGCATTGTCTTTTTTCCGGGCCCATGTGGCCCGTTCCTTTGCTCTATAAGCTACTTCAGAGGGAGCCGTCATGGCGTCTGCAGCCGAGCAACTGGCCCGAAACTTGAGTTTTTCGACCTTTTCGAAGGCCAAGGAACTCCAGAAGCGGATTTTCTTCACCCTTGGCGCGTTGCTGGTTTACCGACTCGGCACCTATATTCCGATTCCGGGCATCGACCCCGATGCCTTCGCGTCGACATTTCAGCAGGCGCAGGGCGGCATCTTCGGGCTGTTCAACATGTTCGCCGGCGGCGCTGTCGAACGGCTTGCGATTTTCGCGCTCAACCTGATCCCCTACATTACCGCTTCGATTGTCATCCAGGTGATGTCGACGGCTTCTCCGCGCCTCGAGGCGCTCAAGAAGGAAGGGGAGAGCGGGCGGCGCAAGCTCAACCAGTACACGCGGTATCTTACCGTCATCTTCTGCGCCGTTCAGGCCTATGGCATTGCCGTGGGCCTTGAGGCGAGCGAAGGCGTAGTGGCCGATCCGGGCTGGTTCTTCCGTGTTTCGACGGTCATCACGCTTGTTGGCGGCACCATGTTCCTGATGTGGCTGGGTGAACAGATGACGGCGCGCGGTGTCGGCAACGGCATTTCGCTGATCATTTTCGCCGGTATCGTGGCATCGTTGCCCGCGACCATCGCCCAGACGCTCGAATTGAGCCGCACCGGCGCGCTGCCGACCATTGCCGTGGTGGGCATCCTGATCGGCGCTATCGTCGTAATCGGTGTCATCGTGTTCTTCGAGCGCGCCCAGCGCAGGCTTCTGATCCAGTATCCAAAGCGCCAGGTGGGCAACAAGATGTATCAGGGCGATACCTCGCACCTGCCGCTCAAGCTCAACACGGCGGGCGTTATCCCGGTGATCTTCTCGTCCTCGCTGCTGCTGTTGCCGGCAACGATCGCGACATTCTCGGCCCAGGGCGATGCCCCGCAGTGGCTGCAGTATATCTCGGCGCTGCTCGGGCGCGGACAGCCGCTCTATCTGGCGCTTTTTGCCGGAATGATCATCTTCTTTGCGTTCTTTTACACCTCGATCGTTTTCAATCCGACCGAGACGGCGGATAATCTCAAGCGGTCGGGCGGGTTCATTCCCGGCATCCGTCCGGGTGAAAGAACGGCGCAGCATATCGACTATGTGCTGACCCGCATTACCGTTGTCGGCGCGATCTATCTGACCATCGTCGCGCTGATCCCTGAAGTGTTCCTGAGCCAGCTCAACATCTCGGCCTTCCTGGGCGGCACCTCGCTGCTGATCATGGTCACGGTGACGCTGGATACGGTGAGCCAGATTCAGAGCCATCTGATCGCACAGCAGTATGAGGGCATGGTCAAAAAATCGCGTCTAGGGGGACGGAAAAGATGAGACTGGTTCTTTTGGGGCCTCCGGGGGCAGGCAAGGGCACTCAGGCACAGATCCTGGTATCGACCTATTCCATTCCGCAGCTTTCGACCGGTGACATGCTCCGGGCGGCAATTGCCGACAAGACGCCGCTGGGCCTCGAGGCCAAGGCGATCGTTGATCGGGGGGATCTGGTTTCCGACGATATCGTGTCGGGCATCATTTCCGAGCGCATGGATCAGCCCGATTGCGAAAACGGGTTCATCCTCGACGGCTTCCCGCGCACCATCGCCCAGGCCGAGGCGCTGACGCATATGCTTGACCGCAAGGGGCTTCACCTCGATGCGGTCATCGAAATCAAGGCCGATCCCGATGTGCTTGTCGAGCGCATCATCAATCGGGCCAAGGAAAGCGGCGGCGCCCGGGCGGACGACAATGAGGAAGTGCTGCGCAAGCGCCTCGATGTCTATACCCAGCAGACCGCGCCCCTGGTGTCGTTCTATTCCGAGCAGGGCCTGCTCAAATCAGTGGATGGAATGGCGCCGATCGAGGAGGTCACCTCCGCGATCAAGGCAGCGATCAGCTGACCGAAACGATTGGGCTTGCGGCAGTGTTGACTTTGATGCCGTGAGTCCTTAGAACCGCGCCCAGTCTCAGAAATTTCGAGGGCTGGATTCGGTTCCTTCCGTATAGAGAAGGGGGTCGGATGCCGGTCCCTTGTTGTTGAACGAAACGGGACGGTAACGTCCTCATATCAATTTAGGAGATCCGACGTGGCTCGTATTGCTGGCGTCAATATCCCGACGAACAAGCGCGTGATCATCGCGTTGCAGTATATTCACGGGATTGGGCCGAAAATGGCCTCTGAAATCTGCGAGAAGGTGTCCATTCCGGCCGAGCGGCGCGTGAATGAGCTGACCGACGCGGAAGTTATCCAGATCCGCGAAACCATCGACCGTGACTATCAGGTCGAGGGTGACCTTCGCCGTTCGGTTGCCATGAACATCAAGCGTTTGATGGATCTGGGCAACTATCGCGGCCTGCGTCATCGTCGCGGTCTGCCGGTGCGTGGTCAGCGGACCCACACCAACGCGCGTACCCGCAAAGGCCCTGCAAAGGCCATCGCGGGCAAAAAGAAATAAGAAGGCCGGCGCCGGTGCGGCAGGGTGGGGCATTTTGCCCGGCCCCGACGTTCCGTTTCGGGTTTCTTGAGGTGTAGCCGCTGGAACCACGGCGGCGCTAGAGATCACTAGAGGAAGTAAATGGCTAAAGCAGAAACGACACGCGTTCGCCGCCGCGAGCGCAAGAATATCAGTGCTGGCGTTGCACATGTGAACGCCTCGTTCAACAACACGATGGTCACCATCACCGACGTTCAGGGCAACACGATCTCCTGGTCCTCCGCCGGTACGATGGGTTTCAAGGGTTCGCGCAAATCGACCCCTTACGCAGCACAGATGGCTGCTGAAGACGCCGCCAAGAAGGCGCAGGAACACGGCATGAAGACCCTCGAGGTCGAGGTCCGTGGCCCGGGTTCAGGTCGTGAATCGGCACTGCGTGCCCTTCAGGCCGCCGGTTTCACTGTCACTTCCATCCGGGACGTTACATCCATTCCTCACAATGGGTGCCGGCCGCGCAAGCGCCGTCGCGTCTGATGTGAATGGACCTCGGCAAGGCCAGCCGGGGTTCTTTTACGGTTTGCGGCATGGCGGCCGGGCAGGGCCGCGATTTTGAAAGGAAGTTGGACGTGATGATCCAGAAAAACTGGCAGGAACTGATTAAGCCGACCAAGCTCGACGTCGTTCCGGGCAGCGATTCCGCGCGCGTCGCCTCCGTGGTCGCCGAGCCGCTCGAACGCGGTTATGGCTTGACCCTTGGCAACACGCTGCGCCGGGTTCTGCTCTCGTCGCTGCAGGGTGCGGCAATTACCGCCATCCAGATCGATGGCGTATTGCACGAATTCTCGTCGATTCCCGGCGTGCGTGAGGACGTGACTGATCTCGTTCTCAACATCAAGGAAATCGCCATCAAGATGGAAGACGAAGGGCCAAAGCGCCTTACGCTTTCCAAGCAGGGTCCGGGTGCCGTCA
>DFMV01000050.1:13351-22705 GCA_002375765.1 Rhizobiales bacterium UBA3584
TGTTCTCGCCGGTCAAGCGCGTCAGCTACAAGGTCGAAAAGACCCGTGAGGGCCAGAACCTCGACTTTGACAAGCTGAGCATGCAGATCGAGACCAACGGCGCGATCAGCCCCGAAGACGCGCTGGCCTTTGCGGCCCGCATCGTCCAGGACCAGCTGTCCGTGTTCGTCAATTTCGAAGAGCCCACCAAGGAAAAGGCCGAGGATTCGACACCCGAACTCGCCTTCAACCCGGCGCTGCTCAAGAAGGTGGACGAGCTCGAGTTGTCGGTGCGTTCGGCGAACTGCCTCAAGAACGACAACATCGTTTATATTGGCGATCTCATCCAGAAGACGGAAGCGGAAATGCTCCGCACGCCGAACTTCGGGCGCAAGTCGCTCAACGAGATCAAGGAAGTGCTGGCCCAGATGGGGCTCCATCTCGGGATGGACGTCAACAACTGGCCGCCCGAAAACATCGAAGACCTCGCCAAGCGTTACGAAGATCATTATTGATCGTCCGCCAAGCGAACGAACTTTTGGATTGTCGCGTTCGCGAACCGAAAAAGATGGTATCCACTTTTTCTGCGAACGTTCCGAAATTAGGAGAGTACCATGCGCCACGGTAAAGCCGGCCGCAAACTGAACCGGACCTCTTCGCATCGCAAGGCGATGTTCAAGAACATGTCCGCATCGTTGATCAAGCACGAACAGATCGTGACGACCCTTCCCAAGGCGAAGGAATTGCGTCCGATCGTCGAAAAGCTCATCACCCTTGGCAAGCGCGGCGATCTGCATGCCCGCCGCCAGGCCATCGCCCAGATCGGCGATGAGACCATGGTCAAGAAGCTGTTCGACGTTCTGGGCCCGCGCTACAAGGACCGCAACGGTGGCTACACCCGCGTCCTCAAGGCCGGCTTCCGCCACGGCGACAACGCCGCTGTCGGGATCATCGAGCTTGTCGATCGCGATGTCGAAGCCAAGGGCAAGGATTCCGGCCCGACCGCTGACTTCACGCGCGACGAAGAGAGCGAAGCCGCATAAGCGGTTTCCGCCTCAGGCAGAATCGAAAAGGGCGGCTCTCGAGCCGCCTTTTTTGTTGGCCGGCCATCCGTTGGCCGGGGAGGCAGCGGTCCCGAAAGTCGGTTGTTGATTGTGGTGATACTGCTGGACCCCGGGAGCAAGTCCCGGGGCGACAGTTGTGGGGGAGGCGTCGCCTCAGAATCTGCCTGTCATTGCGGTATGGTCGATCCTGATCCAATGCTGCAATCGGGTGCAAATCCTTCCGGGAACGCCTGAATGCCGATTAAGCGCTGGGTTTTTCCAGACCCCATTGCGCATACAGGCGATTGAGGGCGCCCATGCTGTCGACCCTTGCAAAGGGCAGGCCGCTGGCCTTAACGACGTGCTCGAGTTTTGAGCGGCGACGGGGCTGGACGAAGGCGATATGGTGGATCATCAGCCATTTGAGGCTGTCCTGACCACCTTCGAGGGAGCCGATCCTGTGGCGTTCGAACAGCGTGCGACGGAAATAGCGCCAGAGATTGCCGGGCATTGCCGTATCGACCCAGATAATGCCGGTGGCGCGCTCGAGGCGTTGGGGCATGAGGCGGGAGTAATTGCCTTCCATTACCCAATTCTCGCCAGCAATGGCCTGGTTGTGCAGGCGCTCGAATTCTTGCGCCGGGCGGGGAACCCAATCGGTGTTCGGCTGATGATGGAGCAGGTCGAGGTGGACGGGAGGCAAGCTCAAAGCCTGACCGATCGCCGCTGCGAGGGTCGATTTTCCCGAATTGGATGGACCGAAAACGCAAATCCGCGGCCCGAGTGTTTCGGGTCGCGGGAATTGGCTGTTGCCGGCGGTCATCAGACCAGAATGTCGTCGACCCAATAGAGGTCGCGACGGTCGAAACCGTTGAACGGGGTGAGGGAAGCCTGAGTGTAGGCGCCCATCAGGCCGAACTCGATATAGTCGTCCTCGGCAATTGCTGCCGGCAGAATGAAGGTCTGGGGCATCACGTCGTAGCTGTCGCAGGTCGGCCCGAAGATCTTGAAGTCCCAACTCTCGCCGGTCAGCACCTTGTCGCCGCGCCACACGCGGATCGGCGGCATGAATTCAAGGATCATCGCTTCCATCAGCGAGCCATAGACGCCGTCGTTGAGATAGACCGACTGTTCGCCGCGCACGTGTTTGACGCGCAGCAGGAGCGATGTGCAGCCGGTGGACAGGCCGCGTCCGGGCTCGGCGATCAGTTCGGGCTTGTTCGAGCCGAACGTATCGGCGACAGCGTTGCGGATGGTCTCGAAATAGACGTCGAGGGGCGGGGCCGAATTGGTGATGTAGGGGGCGGGAAAGCCGCCGCCGATATTGAGGCGCTTGAGCTCGATGCCCGAGGCCTGGGCGATGCGCCCCGCAGCGGCGATGTGGCGCTCATAGGCATAGGCTTCCTCGCACTGGCTGCCGACGTGGAAGCACAGCGAGGTCGAATATCCCATGGCCTTGGCCAATGTGCAGATTGCGATGGCGCCTTCCTCCATCACGCCGAACTTGGTGCCGAAATCGTAGGATTTGAGCGCCTTGCCGGCCTTGAAGCGCACAGTCACCTCGACATCCTCGCGGGGGGGGATGACGGCGGCGAGCTGGTCGAGCTGGGCCACGTGGTCGATGGTAAAGGAGCGAACGCCGAACTCGGAATAGGCGCGCTCGATCTCTCGACGCGACTTGATGGGATTGTTGTAGTGCATCCCGGCTTGAGGCGCGTATTTGCGGATCAGGGCCATTTCGGTGTTGGAGGCAACATCGTAGGCCTTGAGCCCCTCGCGATTCATGATCTCAAGAATATGGGGCGAGGGGTTTGATTTGACCGCATAGGTCAACAGGCCATCAAAGCCCGTCTTGAAGGTATTTATGGCATCGACCAGAAGCCGTTCGGAAAACAGGAAACTCGGATAATCGGGTTCCTCGGTGGCGATCAGTTCTGCGGTGTTCGCGTATGTGCGAGACGGCGCGTGGTCCATTGACCTTGATACCTTGTGCGGGGGTTGAAAGCGCGCGTGTATAGGGCTCATTGCCCCCCTCTGCAATGGCCAATTTCGGCTATAGAGCCAGGTTGTGACGATTCTTTGTGCGGGGTCAAAATTGACACGCTTTTGCCGCCAACCTTACGGGCTTGTCACTTGAAACCAAAGCCCTGGCAACTAACCTCTGAGGCGCGTTGCAAGCTCTGGAGTGTGCCCATGTTCCGCAAGTCGATTATTGCCGTTTTTCTGGCTCTCGCACCCGCCGTCGCCTTCGCTCAGGCCGAAAAGGTGGTCCCGCAGAGCCAGGCGGAAATCCAGCTATCCTATTCACCTGTCGTGGAGCAGGTCGCGCCGGCGGTCGTCAACGTCTATGCCACGCGGGTCACCCAGCAGCAGAGCAGTTTCAACGATCCGTTCTTTGAACAGTTCTTCGGGCGCTCGCCGCTGTTCAACCAGCGGCCGCAGACCTCCCAATCGCTGGGGTCGGGCGTGATTGTCAGTGCGGATGGCATGATCCTCACCAACAATCACGTCGTGGAAGGGGCGACCGACATTCGGGTCGTGCTCAATGACGGGCGGGAATATCCCGTCGAGCTGGTGCTGGCCGATCCCTCGACCGATCTGGCCGTGCTCAGGGCCGAGGACGGGGCGGGGGAGTTTCCCTTCGTCACGTTTGCCGATTCCGACCAGTTGCAGGTCGGCGATCTCGTTCTGGCCATCGGCAACCCGTTCGGGGTGGGGCAATCGGTGTCCAGCGGCATCGTTTCGGCGCTGGCGCGGACCGGCATGGGGATGACCGACTACCAGTTCTTCATCCAGACCGATGCAGCGATCAATCCGGGTAATTCGGGTGGCGCGCTGGTCGATATGAACGGGCAACTCGTCGGTATCAACACGGCGCTGTTTACCCGCTCGGGCGGGTCGCAAGGGATCGGGTTTGCCATACCATCAAATATGGCGAGGGTGATCGCCGATGCGGGCGCGGCGGGCGGCGAGATCGTGCGGCCATGGTTGGGCGCGCAGATGCAGATGCTTGACGCCGAGCTGGCCGCCAGCCTGGGGCTGGCCACGCCGCGCGGGGCGCTGGTGACCGAGATCGCGCCCGGCAGCCCGGCGGAGGCTGCGGGGCTGGCTTCGGGAGACGTGATCACCGCGATCGACGGAGTGGCGGTTCAGGACCCCGAAGCGCTCAATTATCGCGTGGCGACCAAGCCGGTCGGCTCGATCTCCCAATTGACGCTGTGGCGGAACGGCGCCGAAACGACTGCCGCACTGGAATTGGGGGCGCCGCCCGCCACTTCGGACCGGCAGGCGACGATTTCGGGCAATACGCGATTTGCGGGGGTTACGGCGGCTGAACTGAACCCCGCATTGGCGCAGCAATTGGGGCTGGGCTTTTCAACGCAGGGCATTGCCGTGGTCGGCGTCGAGCCAGGGAGCCCGGCGGCGCGGATGGGGCTTGAGGAAGGCGATGTCATCGTTGCGCTGAACGGCATGGAAATCCGTGATATTGAAACCTTCGAATCCGTTGCCAGCCAGCGTCCGCGCGCCTGGCAGATTATCCTGCAACGCGGAGGCAGGGTCATCCGTTCGGTGGTGAGCGGATGAGACCCATGTGAGGTGCGATGAGCGACCTTTTTCCCGAGGACCTTCGGGCCTCGCGACCGACCGATGAACCGGGCGCCGACCGGCCGCTGGCCGACCGGCTGCGGCCGAAATCGCTCGATGAAGTGATCGGGCAGACCCATCTCATCGGGCCCGACGGCACGCTGCGGCGGATGCTGGCATCGGGGCGGCTGGGTTCGCTTGTCCTGTGGGGACCGCCGGGAACGGGCAAGACGACAGTGGCGCGGCTGCTGGCCGATGCGGTCGACTATCGGTTCGAGCAGATTTCGGCGATCTTTTCGGGGGTAGCGGACCTCAAGAAGGTGTTTGAAACGGCGCGCACGGCGCGGCGGGCCGGGCAGCGCACGCTGCTGTTCGTCGACGAGATCCATCGCTTCAACCGGGCGCAGCAGGACAGTTTTCTTCCCGTCATGGAAGACGGCACCGTGGTGCTGGTCGGGGCGACGACGGAGAACCCCAGTTTCGAGCTCAACGCGGCGCTTCTGTCGCGGGCGCAGGTGCTCAAGTTTACCAGTCTCGATCGGGACGATCTCGATGCGCTTGCCAAACGCGCCGAAGAGGAATTGGGCAAGGTATTGCCGCTCGATGAGGACGCGCGACAGACGCTGATCGGGCTGGCCGATGGCGACGGGCGGGCCATGCTGGGGTTGATCGAGGAGATCATTGCCGCAACGGGACCGGATGAAATTTTAGATCCTGCAGGGCTGGCGCGCCTGGTGCAGCGGCGGGCGCCGATCTACGACAAGAGCCAGGATGGCCACTACAACCTGATTTCTGCGCTGCATAAGACGGTGCGCGGATCGGATCCCGATGCGGCGCTCTATTATTTCGCGCGCATGATCGATGCGGGCGAGGACCCGATGTATCTGGCGCGGCGGCTGATCCGCATGGCGGTCGAAGATATCGGCATGGCCGATCCGCAGGCGCTTCCCATCGCCACGGCCGCCAAGGACGCCTACCACATGCTCGGTTCACCCGAGGGCGAGTTGGCGCTGGCTGAAGTGGTGGTTTATCTGGCCACGGCGCCGAAATCGAACGCGCTCTATAATGCTTACAACCGGGCGCTGGCGCTGGCCAAAAAGACCGGGTCGCCGACGCCGCCCACGGCCATTCTCAACGCGCCAACCAAGCTGATGAAATCGGAAGGGTATGGCGAGGGCTATATCTACGATCACGATACGCCGGAAGGGTTTTCGGGGCAGGAGTATTTTCCCGAAAAGATCGGGCGGCAGGATTTCTATCAGCCGGTCGAGCGCGGGTTCGAGCGCGATATCAAGAAGCGGATGGATTATTTCGGGAAACTGCGCGCGGCGAAGCGCGACGTCAGTTAGGTGAGGGTGGTCTGCAAATGGCGGTATTCTGCGCTTCCGGTGCTCACGTACCAAAATGTACGCTCCGCGCCGGTTCTCGAAAACCACCATTTTCGACTCACCCTGACCTAACTGCTTGCAGGACTGACTTCGCCCATGACGGCGGAGTGATTTCCCGCTAGAAGGGCCGCGAATGACAAAGGACAAAGTTTTATGAGCGGCGTGCAATTGCGGGAAGTGGTGGCGGATGAGGACGGGATGCGGCTCGACCGCTGGTTCTCGGTTCATTTTCCCGACCTGAGCTTCGGGCGCCTGCAGAAGCTGCTGCGGTCTGGGCAGGTGCGGGTGGATAGCGGGCGCGTGGCCACCAATGCGCGGCTGGTCGCCGGGCAGACGGTGCGCGTGCCGCCGCTGGGCGATGCGCCCGTGCGCTCGCCGGACGCGCCGCGGATCAATCAGAAAGATGCCGATTTCCTGCGCGACCTCATTTTGTATGAGGACGATGAGGTCTATGTGTTCAACAAGCCGCACGGGCTTGCCGTGCAGGGCGGATCGGGCACCAAGCGCCATATCGATGGCATGCTCAAATCGCTGCCCAACAAGAAGGGTGAGCCGCCGCGGCTGGTTCACCGCCTCGACCGGGATACGTCGGGGTGCCTGCTGGTGGCCAAGACGCGGGCGGCGGCGAGCCATTTCGGAACCGTGTTCCGCTCACGCTCGGCGCGCAAGATCTATTGGGCGATAACGATTGGCGTTCCCCATCCGCGCCAGGGGCGGATTTCGTGCTTTCTGGCGCGGCAATCGACCCAGGATGGCGAGCAGATGGTGGTTGTCGAAAACGGCACCGAGGGCGCGCAGCATTCGGTGAGCTATTATTCGGTGACCGAGAGCGCGGCCAACCAGTTCGCCTGGGTGACGCTCAAGCCGGTGACCGGGCGCACGCATCAGTTGCGGGTGCACATGATGGAACTGGGTACGCCCATTCTCGACGACCCGCGCTACAACACGCTGGAAAACTGGAATTTCGAGCGGCCCGAGGAACTGGGCAACGGGCTGCATCTGCACGCGAGGCGGCTGGCCATTCCGCTGCGCAGCGGCAAGAGGCTCGATATCACGGCGCCGCTGCCGCCGCATATGAAGGCGAGCTTCGAGACGCTGGGGTTTGATGCCAATCAGTATGATGTGCAGGATGTCGATCCGGAGGATGATGCGTGATGGCCGAGCCGCGTCTAATCATGTTCGACATGGACGGCACGTTGATCGATTCCGGAGCGATCATTGCCGAGCACATGGCGGCGACGTTTCACGATCACGGGCTGGACGTGCCGACGGCGGAAATGTCTCATTCGATCATTGGTCTGTCGCTGGAAATTGCCATGGAACGTCTGGCGCAATGCGATGCGGAGACAGCCATCCTGATGGCAGGAACCTACCGCCAGCACTATCGCGCCATGCTGGCGGGCGGCGAGCGGCACGAGCCGCTTTATGCGGGGGCGCTGGAGGCGCTGAACCGGTTGCGGGCGCATGAGGCGTCGATCCTGGGCATTGCCACCGGCAAGAGGCTGAGCGGGGTCAATCGCATTCTGGCGTTGCACGCCCTGGCGGATCATTTCGTGACACTGCAGACTCCCGACCACAATCCGTCCAAGCCTCATCCGGGGATGATCCTGCGGGCCTGCGCCGAGACCGGGATCGATCCGTCCTGCACGGTGATGATCGGGGATACGACCTTCGACATGGAGCTGGGGCGGTCGGCTGGGGCGCGGACCATCGGGGTTAGCTGGGGCTATCACGCCCGCGTTGCGCTTGAAGAGAGCGGTGCCCATATCATCATCGACGATTATGCCGATCTCGATGACGCTATCGAAAGGGTTTTGAGCTGATGCGCGAATTTCTCGAAGACGCGATCCGGCACCAGGATGCCGGACAGGGGCGCCATCAGAAGGATCTGATTCGCGAGTTGCCCAAGCGCTTCTACAAATCGGTGGACGTGGCCGAGACCGATGGCGTTTTCACCGTGCTGCTGGATGGGCGCGTGACCAAGACGCCGACCGGCAAGCAGGTTGGCGTGGGCCACGCCGATCTGGCGGCGCGCATGCGCGAGGAATGGGATGCGCAGGGCGATCGCATCGATCCCGACATGATGCCGCATGTCAAACTCATCAACTCGGCCGTCGAGGCGGGCGAGGAGTCGCGGGCGGCTCTGCTCGATGAGGTGGTGAAATATGCGGGTAACGACCTGCTGCTCTATCGCGCCGACAGCCCGCGCGAGCTTGTCGAAAAGCAGGAGCAGATCTGGGACGATGTGCTCGTGCGGATCGCACGGCATTTTTCGGTCAGCTTTCAGCCAACCGTTGGGATTGTGCACAGGGCGCAATCTCCCGACATGCTGAAAAAGCTCAGAGGTGCCATCGAGCCGCTGCATCATGTGCCTGCCACTGCGATGGTGTCGGTGACGGGGCTGACGGGCTCGGGTCTGCTGGCAATTGGTTTGCGCGAGCAGCTGGTCGATGCCGATGCCGCGTGGACGGCGGCGCATGTGGACGAGGACTACCAGATTTCGCTGTGGGGCGAAGATTACGAGGCGGCGGCGCGGCGTCGGCAGAGGCGCCTCGAATTTGATGCCGCCGTCAATGTCATCAAGCTCTTAGCCTAATTTCCTGCCAGCCTGATTCAGCAGCCATTCGGCCACATCCGGGGCGATTTCGCGCAGCGGATCGAGCACGAAATCACGCTCATGGGCATAGGGATGGGGCAGGGTCAGGCGCTCGGTTTCCATCACCAGATCATCGTAGGTGATAACGTCGATATCGATGCTGCGCGGGCCCCATTTCTCGATACGGACGCGTCCGATTTCGGCTTCGGTGGCAAGGCAGAAATCGAGAAGTTCGAGCGGGGAGAGGGTGGTTTCGACCAGAACGGCGCCGTTGTGAAACGGGTTCTGATCGGTCTTGCCCCAGGGCTCGCTGACGATCAGGGCGCTTTGTTTCAAAAGGGAAATCCGGGGATGGCCGGCGATGGCCTCAATGGCTTTGGCGATCTGGTGCGCGGGATCGCCAATATTGGCGCCAAGCGCCAGAACGGCGCGGGCCATCAGATCTGCTCCCGCGTCCTGACCATTTCGATGGCGGCTTCGCCGGCCACGATGGGCAGGGGCGCTTCGGGCTTTCTGACCTTGATGCGGATCCAGTCGAGCTTGTCGAAGCGTTCGAAAAGGCGTGTCATGATATGGTGGCCGAGCGCTTCGATCAGCTTGAAGCGTCTTTCCTCGAAGGCTTCCTTCACCAGATCGTAGATGTGGGCGTAGGAGATGGTGGAGGCCACGTCATCGGTGCGGGCGGCCTCGGACATGTCCAGTCCCAGCTCAAGATCAATGCGGAAGCGCTGGCCGAGGGAGTTTTCCTCCATCATGACACCGT
>DFMV01000049.1:0-46944 GCA_002375765.1 Rhizobiales bacterium UBA3584
CGCGAAACCTTGCGGTCGGCCATGTTCTTGTGGAACACGCCCTTGCCGGCAGCGCGCTGCAGTTCGGGTTCGGCGGCGCGCAGCGCGGCTGCGGCAGCTGCCTGGTCGCCCGAAGCAATCGCTTCTTCAACCTTGCGCAGATAGGTGCGAACGCGGCTGCGGCGCGCCGTGTTCTTGGCGGTCCGGGCTTCGATCTTGCGGGCGGCCTTCTTGGCCGAAGTGGTATTTGCCATTTTTTTAAATTCCTCGTGGCGGATATGCCTTGCGTGCTTGAACCCCTGGGGCAAGCACAACCGGAACGGGCGCCCCTTGCGGCGCGCCCAGCGAAGGCTGCTCTATAGAGAGCGGGGATTTGAGAGTCAAACGCTTTAGCGCTGGCACGCCGGGCAAAAAAATGTGCTGCGCCCCGCTTGAACGATTCTTTCTGTCGTTCCGCCGCATCCCGGCCTCGGGCAGGGATCATCCTCATGGCCATACACCGCAAAGGAGTGCTGGAAATAGCCCGGTTGGCCGTCCGCCTTTGCAAAATCCTTGAGCGTCGAGCCCCCCGCCGCGATCGCCGCCGCCAGCACCTGCCGGATTGCCGCCACGAGCTTTTCGATCTCGCCGCCATTGAGTGTGCCGCCGGCCCGTCGCGGTTCGATTCCGCTCAGATACAGTGCCTCGCACACATAGATATTGCCCAGCCCGGCGATCACCCGCTGGTCGAGCAGCACCGTCTTGATCGGCCCCTTCTTGTTTTTCAGCCTTTGCGCCAGATAGGGCGCGCTCAGATCGTTCCCCAAGGGTTCAGGACCCAGAGAATCGGTGAACGGGTTGGCCGCCCCGGGCGCAAACAGGTCCATGAACCCGAACCGGCGCGGATCGCTATAGGATAGAGTAACGCGCCCGCGCGAAGGATGGGTGAGGCTCGCCACCACATGAACATGCTTGCCGGTGCCATCGCCCTTGTTGAGACGGCTCGCCTCGTCGAGCGGCCGGTCGGCGACGAGAAACGCCCCGGTCATCCCCAGATGAGAGAGCCACGCTCCGCCATCCGAGAGCGTCGCGATCAGATATTTGGCCCGCCGCCCAAGATGGGTGATCGTCTGTCCTTCGAGCCGGGAAACGAACCCCTCGGGAAACGGAAACCGCAGGTCGGGACGGTTGAGCGTGACGCTCTCGATCCGCGCGCCCTCGATGAAGGGGGCCAGTCCGCGCCGCACGGTTTCAACTTCGGGCAATTCGGGCATGAATTTCACTCAAGTTCATACATTTTGCCGCCAGTGTTTGCGACGATTTCGCCAAAGCTCTACACCTTGCGTTATCGATCGGCCAAGCCCATAACCGGGCTGTCAGCCAAGCAGAGAGGCGCGAGATGACCGACAACGCTCAAACCACCCATTTCGGAACGCGCACCGTCCCGCTGGGCGAAAAGCAGGGCCTGGTCAACGATGTCTTCCATAAGGTGGCCTCGCGCTACGATCTGATGAACGATCTGATGAGCGGTGGAATCCATAGAGTTTGGAAGGACCTGATGGTCGCCCGCCTCGCCCCGCCCCGCTCCGGGTCGCGCGATTACAGAGTGCTCGACATGGCCGGCGGCACCGGCGACGTCGCCATGCGCATCCTCAATGCCAGCCATGGTTATGCCAGGGTCACGGTCTCCGACATCAATGCCGACATGCTCGCCGTCGGCGCCGAACGCGCCAAGTCCTGGCGCTATCCGGCCAATGTCGATTTCGTTGAGGCCAATGCCGAAGAATTGCCGTTTGAAAACAACAGTTTCGATGCCTACACCATCGCCTTCGGCATCCGCAACGTACCCCGCATCGACAAGGCGTTGAGCGAAGCGCACAGGGTTCTCAAACGCGGCGGCCGCATTCTGGTGCTCGAATTTTCCAAAGTCGATGTGCCGGTACTCGACAAGATCTACGATCTCTTTTCCGATCACCTCATTCCGCCCATGGGCAAGATGGTGACCGGCGATGCCCAGCCCTATCAGTACCTCGTTGAATCCATTCGCAACTTCCCCGATCCGACCACATTCTCGACCATGATCGAAACCGCCGGCTTCAAGCGCGTTACCCACACCGCGCTTTCCGGCAATATCGCCGCTCTTCACGGGGGCTGGAAACTCTGACCATGGGGCTTGGGACCTATCTAAGGCTCGCACGGGCCGGCTTTGTTCTGGCCCGCGAGGGCGCGCTCTCGCTCGCCGAGGGCCACCCCATTCCGCCGTCCGCCAAGCTGCTGGTCGGCATTGGCCGACTGATCGAAAAGCGCGATGTGCGCAAGACCGGTCGCGTCACGCGGCTGGCCAACGCCCTGACCCGGCTCGGCCCGGTCTATGTCAAGCTTGGCCAGGTTCTCGCCACCCGGCGCGACATCGTCGGGTTTGAAATCGCTTCCGATCTCGCCGCTCTACAGGACGCGCTGCCCCCGTTCGATGAAAAGCTCGTCCCCGGCCTCCTCGCCGAAGCGCTGGGCGAAAAGGCCGCAGCGCTCAAGGACATTTCCCCGCCCCTCGCCGCCGCCTCGATCGCCCAGGTCCACAAGGCCCGGCTCCAAACGCCGCAGGGCGAGCGCTTCGTCGCCGTCAAGCTCCTGCGCCCCAAAATCCGCGAGCGTTTTGCCCGCGATCTCGATGGGCTTTATGCCCTGGCCGGGGTTGCCGAGCGGTTCATGCCCGCCACGCGGCGCTTCAATGGCAAGAAGGTCGTCGATGCGCTGGCTCGCTCGGCCATGCTCGAGATGGATCTGCGCATGGAAGCGGCCGCCATGTCCGAGCTTGCCGACAATCTGGGCGATGACGGCGATTTTCGGGTCCCCGATGTATTCTGGGAACAGACCGGGCGCTCGGTCCTCACCACCGGCTGGATCGACGCCATCCCCATCCGCGAGGTCGAAAAGATCGAAGCGGCGGGCATGGACCGCAAAAAGCTTGCCGCGGGCCTGATCCAGAGCTTTTTGCGCCAGGCCATCCGCGACGGATTTTTTCACGCCGACATGCACCCGGGCAATCTGTTTGCCGACCCGAAAACCGGCGGCATCGTCGCCGTCGATTTCGGCATCATGGGTCGGATCGGCAAGCGTGAGCAGCGCTTCCTTGCCGAAATCCTCTATGGCTTCATCACCCGCGATTATTACCGCGTGGCCGAACTGCACCTCGATATCGGCTATGTGCCGCAAACCCACACCATCGACGATTTCGCCCAGGCCATCCGGGCCATCGGCGAACCGCTGGTCGGGCGCGGCGCCGATGAGATTTCCATGGCGCGGGTTCTGGCCCAGCTGATCGAGGTGACCGAGCTGTTCGACATGACCGCCCGGCCCGAACTGGTTCTGCTGCAAAAAAACATGGTGCTGGCCGAAGGCACCGCCCGCCTGCTCGATCCGCAATTCAACATGTGGACCGCCGCCGAACCGGTGGTTGGCGAATGGGTGCGCCGCGCGGTCGGGCCCCAGGGCAAGCTCGAAATCGCCAAAGAGCCCATCGACGAGGCGCTCGACCTGGCCAGGCGGCTCCCTGATCTGGGCCGCCGCGCCGAGCGCGTTCTGACCCGGCTCGAAGCCGACCAGATGCGTCAGGACAAAACGGACCCGTTGATCGAAACCCTCAAATGGGGGAGCCTTGCAACAATCGTTCTGGCGATCATCAGTCTGATCGCCCATCTGGGAGGCGCGCTGTGAGTGTTGCCGGCAAGCACATCCTCTTGATCATTTCGGGCGGCATAGCCGCCTACAAGGCCATCACGCTGATCCGTCTGATCCAGAAAGCGGGCGGAACGGTGCAGGTGATTTTGACACAAGGGGCAAAACAGTTTGTTTCTCCCCTGACCATTTCAACGCTGTGCGGCCGCCCGGCCCTGTCCGACCTTTTCGATCTGACCCGCGAGGCCGAGATCGGCCATATAGAGCTTTCCCGCTCGGCCGATCTGGTCGTTGTCGCGCCGGCTACTGCCAACATCCTGGCGCGCATGGCCAACGGGCTGGCCGACGATCTGGCCACCACCTGCCTTCTGGCCACCATCACTCCGGTGCTCGCCGCTCCGGCCATGAATGTGCGCATGTGGGAAGCGCCCTCAACCCGGCGCAACATCGAAACGCTGCGCCGCGATGGCATAGCCTTTGTCGGCCCCGAAGAGGGTGATATGGCCTGCGGCGAATTCGGCGCGGGCCGCATGGCCGAACCCGAAGATATTCTCGCCGCCATCACCGATCACTTCTCCCATGGACCCGGACCGCGACCTCTGGAGGGCAAGACGGTCATCGTCACCTCCGGGCCCACCCGCGAGCCGATCGATCCGGTGCGCTACATCTCCAACGCGTCCTCGGGCCGCCAGGGCACCGCCATTGCCGAAGCGCTCGCGTCACAGGGTGCTATCGTCAAATTCGTCACTGGCCCGGCCGAATATTCAAAGCCCAAAGGCTGCGAAATCATCCCGGTTGAAACCGCCGTCGAAATGGAAGCGGCAGTCACCGCCGCGCTGCCCGCCGATGCGGCGATCTTTACCGCAGCCGTTGCCGACTGGCGCGTTGCCGAGCCCGCCGACGCCAAGCTGAAAAAGGATGGGTCGGGTGCTGCGCCTGAACTCGATTTTGTCGCCAACCCCGATATCCTCGCTTCGGTCTCCCACCTCCCTGCGGGCGAACGCCCCAATCTGGTCATTGGCTTTGCCGCCGAAACGGGAAACCTTGAAACCCACGCCCGAAACAAACTGGCGCGCAAGGGCTGCGATTGGCTTCTCGCCAATGATGTAAGCCCGGGAACCGGCGTTTTCGGCGGCGCCGACACCCGCATTCTGTTTCTCGATGGCACCGGCACCGATGATTGGGGTCCGCAATCGAAAGCCGCCGTGGCCGAGAAACTTGCGGACCGGATCGCGAAACATTTTGCCGGCGGCAACTGAGCCCGGAGTGCTTCCAGAATAAATGGACACCACTTATTCGGTTCGGAAGCGCGACAAACCGAAGAGCAAGAGAATTTTTGCGATTCGAAGAAGCGCAGAAATGCTCTGGCGTCTTGCAAAATCTGCTTGTTTCCGACCACAGTGCGCCAAACTGTTGAGGAAGGGATACCCGATGACCATGACCACGATGACCCGTCTGGCCGGCGCCAGCGGCCTGGCCCTGCTGCTTACCGCATGCATGGACGTTTCGATGACTGTCGACGTGCAAAGCGAAACCGAGGCCGAGGCCACCATGGTCACCTCCATGGCCGCCGACATGGTCGAGATGATGAATGCCCAGGCCGAGGGTGGTGACGACGAATTCTGCGCCGAAGGCGAACTGATCGAAAATGGTGACATGATCGATTGCATCGTCGTTGAATCGGGTCCCTTTGACGAGCTCGAGTTCGATGCTGAAGAAGGAGAAGGCCCGGTGATCGAAGCCATTGGCGGCGGTCAGGTGCGCGTCACCTTCCCCACCGGCGATCTCGCCGCCTCGCTTGATGAAAGCATGGGCGAGGAACAGGACCCCCAGATGCAGGCGATGATCAGCTCGATGTTTGAGGGCCACGCCATCACCCTTGCGGTCGCCGGCGGCACCATCGTGGACACCAACATGGAAATTTCGGCCGATGGCATGTCGGCAAGCTATGAAATTCCCTTTGTCGATCTGTTCGCCGCGACCCTCGATATGCCCGAGGAAATCTACGCGGTCGTCCAGAAATAGGCCATGACAGTCAGGTTCAAATGGCTTGAGCATGGGCGGGGCCTGCCCCTGCCCATGCGCCAGAGCACGGCGGCATCGGGCTATGATCTTGCAGCCGCGGTGGCCCAGGACGAGACCCTTGTCATTGCCCCCGGCGCCTTTGCGCTGGTGCCCTGCGGTTTCGCGCTGGCCCTGCCGGTCGGTTACGAGGCCCAGATCCGGCCGCGCTCTGGTCTTGCCGCCCGGCTCGGTGTTACCGTGCTCAATGCGCCCGGTACGGTCGACGCCGATTACCGCGGGGAGGTCAAGGCCATCCTCGTCAATCATGGCCCTGATCCGTTCGATATACGGCGTGGCGACAGGATCGCCCAGATGGTGATTGCCGCCGTGCCCGATATCGCGCTTTTGGAAGTGGACGAACTCGAGGAGACCGAACGTGGCACTGGTGGATTTGGCTCGACGGGGACCTAGAGCGTTTCCAGAAAAAGCATGTCCTCGACCCCGATCGGGGATGCGAACCGCTTTTTCGGTTCGGAAGCGCGACCACCTTAAATGGCTTGGCCTTGCCCTCGCTTTCGCAGCGGCCGTACCCGCTTTCGCTGGTGACAGCGCCCAGTTCGATGCCATCGGCTATTCCCAAGACGGGCGATACTTCGCCTTCGAGCAGTTCGGCATTCAGGATGGCTCGGGCTTTGCTTATGCGGAAATTTTCCTGATCGATCTTTCCATCGACAGTTTCGTGGGCGGCGCGCCGTTCGATGTCCGTATCGATACCGAAATGGCCCCGGTCGCCGACGCCCGCGCCCAGGCGCATGCGGAGGCGGCAAAGGCCCTTGCCGAATTCGGCATCTCCCGTCCCGCTGTTCCCCTGGCCCTGCGCGGCGACGGCGAGTTGGGCGATGATGGGCTGTCGATTTCTTACGGCATTCCCAGCTATGGCCTTGCCGAAATCTCGGGCGAATACACGCTGAACCTCGAAATCTTCAAGGCGCCATCATCCCAGGATTGCGAATTCTTCGAAGGCACCCCGATGGGCGTCGCGGTGATGCGGCAGGCCGACGGCATCACCCAAGAGATTTATCGCGACACAAGCGTGCCCGCTTCACGCCACTGCGTCATCACCTATAAATTCTACGGAATCTTCAACCCGTTCGACTCCTGGGACAATGCATCTTCCGTTGCCGTGCTTTCCGTCTGGTCGCACGGGTTCGAAGGGCCTGACCGGCGCTTCATCGCGTTGCCGGTTGGGGATGTTCAATAAGGTGGTTTTAACGCCCGCTCAGTCGGCCCGCTACGCCCGCCATATCGTGCTCAAGGATATGGGCGGCGCCGGTCAGCAAAGGCTCAGCGCGGCCAATGTGGTGATTGTCGGTGCCGGCGGGTTGGGCGTGCCGGTGATCGCCTATCTTGCCGGAGCCGGGATCGGAAAGCTCACCATCATCGACCCCGATAGCGTGTCGCTCTCCAATCTTTCCCGGCAGGTGATCTATTCGGACGCCGATCTGGACACGCCCAAAGCTCAGGCGGCCGCACGGTTCGCCGCACGACTCAATCCCGAGATCGCGCCGTCGGCCCAGGTTGAGAGCCTCACGCCGGACAATGCAAAAGATCTTCTGGCTGGCGCCGATCTGGTTGTGGAAGGCACTGACAGCTTCGCCGCCAAGCGCGCGGTGGCCGCGGTCTGCGCGGATCTGAAGATCCCCCTCGTCACCGGCGCTCTTGGCCCCTTCGACGGCTCGATCACTGTCCTGGCGCCGTTCCTCAAGCGCGAAGACGGCACCCATTGGCCAGATTTCGCTTCCCTCTATCCGGTCGATCCCACCCCCGAGGACAGCCCGCCCTGCGAGCTTGTCGGTGTTCTCAACGTTCTCCCCGGAATCGTGGGCACCATGATGGCCAACGAGGCCATCAAATACCTCGCCGGTTTCGGCGAACCGCTTCTGGGAAAGCTTCTGATCTACTCCGCCCGCACCGGCGAGAGCCGGATCATGAGTTACAGATAGCGGGCTGCCGCTTTACCATCGCGCGATTGCCACCGCGGACGAGCGCAGCGAGGACCTCGGCGACCGTTCGCCGCCCCGCCGGAGGGCCAGCGAATGTCATAGGGCGGTTTTGGCCCGTCATGACTTTCGCGGTGCGGCCCGTGAGGCAGAAATCAGGCCTCGGGATGCTTGAACACCAGCGTTGCGTTGGTTCCGCCAAACCCGAAACTGTTAGACAGCACGACGCCCAGATCCACATTGTCGCGACGCTGGCGCAGGATCGGCATGTCGGCAAAATCGGGATCGAGGGTTTCGATATTGGCGCTCTCGCAGATAAAGCGGTTCTGCATCATCAGAAGCGAATAGATGCATTCCTGCACGCCCGTCGCGCCCAGCGAATGCCCGGTCAGCGACTTGGTGGCCGACAGCGGCGGGCACTTGTCCTCATTGCCGAACACTTCGCGCAGCGCCTCGATTTCCTTGCGGTCACCCACCGGGGTCGAAGTGGCGTGCGGGTTGATATAGTCGATGGGCGCCTTGACCGTTTCAAGCGCCAACCGCATGCAGCGCACCGCGCCCTCGCCCGAAGGGGCCACCATGTCGTAGCCGTCCGAGGTCGCGCCATAGCCGATCAGTTCGGCAATGATATTGGCGCCGCGCGCCTTGGCGTGTTCGTATTCCTCGAGCACCAGAACCCCGGCGCCCCCTGCAATCACGAACCCGTCGCGATTTGCGTCATAGGCGCGCGATGCCTTTTCGGGCGTATCGTTGAAATCCGAGCTCATGGCGCCCATGGCGTCGAACAGGTTCGACATGGACCAGTCGAGATCCTCGTGGCCGCCGGCAAAAACGATATCCTGCTTGCCCAGCTGGATCTGTTCGTACGCGTTCCCGATGCAGTGTTTCGACGTCGCGCAGGCCGAAGAGATCGAATAATTGACCCCAAGAATGCCATAGGCGGTGGCCAGCGTTGCCGAAGCGGTCGAACTCATCGCCTTGGGCACGGCGAGCGGGCCGATGCGCTTGGGGCTCTTTTTTTCGCGGGTGATGTCGGCAGCTTCAACCACTGCGCGTGTCGAAGGCCCGCCCGATCCCATAACAATACCCGTGCGCGGGTTCTTGACGTCTTTTTCCTCGAGCCCGGCCATTTCGATGGCCTGCTGCATGGCGATATAGTTCCAGGCGGCACCCTTGGCCATAAAGCGCGTGGTGCGCCGGTCGAGCACTTCAAACGGGTCGAGCGTGGGCGCGCCATGCACCTGGCAGCGAAAGCCCAGATCGACATAATCGGACGCCCGGGAAATCCCCGGACGCGCGTTTTTAAGGCTGTCGAGCACCTCGTCGAGAGTGTTTCCGATCGAGGAGACGATCCCCATGCCGGTGACCACAACGCGCTTCATTTATGCCCCTTGGTCTTTCTTGTCAGACGTAAAGTTCGGCCCAAAACTTACAGGGCGCCCATGTCCGTAAAAAGGCCGACCCGCAAATCCTTGGCCTCATATATGGTTTTTCCGTCGGCTTTCACATAGCCGTCGGCAATTCCCAGCGTCAGTCTCGAGCGCATGACGCGCTTGATGTCGATACCATATTCAACCAGTTTCACGTCATTTGTAACCTGGCCGGTGAATTTGATCTCTCCCGCCAACGCGCGACCGCGCCCGGGCGATCCGCCCCAGCCGAGAAAAAATCCGGTCATCTGCCACAGCGCATCGAGCCCCAGGCAACCGGGCATCACGGGGTCGCCGTGGAAATGGCAGGCAAAGAACCAAAGATCGGGCGTGACGTCGAGTTCGGCGCGCACCTGTCCCTTGCCATGGGGGCCGCCATCATCATCGATCCGCGTGATGCGGTCGAACATGAGCATGGGCGGGAGCGGCAATTGCGCATTCCCCGGTCCAAAAAGCTCACCGCGCCCACAGGCCAGCAACTGGTCGTAATCGTAAGAATGGGCGCGCTCTGCCATGGACTCCCCGCAAATCTGGAAAAAACTGTGTAGAGGGCAATCGCTAGGAGGGTCAATAGACCATTTGCCCGAGGCAGGGGTTTACGCCATTTGCGCTTTCTTCTGGCGCCGCCGGATCACCGAGGAGGCGATGCCCATGCCCTCGCGGTATTTGGCCACGGTGCGTCGCGCCACGTCGATTCCCTGCTCGTTCTTGAGCATTTCGGCAATCGTATCGTCCGAAAGGATCGCCTCGGGCCGTTCCGCTTCGATCAACTGGCGAATGCGGTGGCGCACGGCCTCAGCCGAATGGTCGTCGCCGCCCGAAGAGGAATTGAGCGCGGTGGTGAAGAAATATTTCATCTCGAACAGCCCGCGCGGCGTGGCGATGTACTTGTTCGCCGTCACGCGCGACACTGTCGATTCGTGCATCTCGATCTCGCTCGCCACGGCCTTGAGCGTCATGGGCCGCAGATGGGAAATCCCGTGCCGCAGAAATCCGTCCTGCTGCTTGGCGATCTCGGTCGCCACTTTCAGAATCGTCTGGGCGCGCTGGTCGAGGCTCTTGGTCAGCCAGTTCGCCGTATTGAGGCAATCGACAAGAAAGGTCTTTTCCTCCGCATCGCGGGTCTTTTTCGAAATCGAGGCATAATAAACCCGGTTGACCAGAACCCGGGGCAGAACCTCGGAATTGAGCTCGACCTGCCAACCCCCGTCATTGCCGCGTCTGACAAACACATCGGGCACCACCGATTGCACCGGGGAAAAATCGAAGGCTCGGCCCGGCCGCGGGTCGAGTTCGCGCAATTCGGCCAGCATGTCGAGGATGTCCTCGCGGTCCGCGCCGATCTTTTTGCCCAGAAGCGCCAGATCGTGGCTGGCCACCAGGTCGAGATGGGCGAGCAGCCCGGCCATCATGGGGTCCAGCCTGTCCTTGTCGGCCAATTGGATCGCAAGACATTCGGCAAGCGAGCGGGCGAAAACCCCAAGCGGCTCGCACCCCTGCACCTTGCTCAGTACCGCTTCGACGGTCGCCGCTTCTGCCCCCAGCTGCTCGGCGATCTGGCCGATCTCGGCCATCAGATAGCCGCGCTCGTCGAGATTATCGACAAGGCTGCGCGCGATCAGCCGCTCCGCGGGGTCCTTGAGGATCAGATTGACCTGTTCGGCCAGATGGTCGGCAAGCGAGATCTGGGCGGAAACATACTGATCGATATCGGGCGCCTCGCCCCCCAGCGCGCCGCCCTTGCCCTCGGGCCACGAGCTCGATTGGCTCAGCGAATCCTGCCCCGATTGTTCGGGAAAGACGTTGGACACGTCGGTATCGAGGCTGTCGGCAATCGTCATTGCGCTGCCCAGATGGTCGGAATGGTCGACCACGTCGCGATAGGGGTCGATTTCCTCGGCCCGCTCGCGCTCCATGGGCGTATCGCCATCGGGCGCGTCGGTGCTTTCGAGCAGGGGATTGCGCATCAGTTCGGCATCGACAAATGCGCTGAGCTCGAGATGGCTCAGCTGCAAAAGCCGGATCGACGCCATCAATTGCGGCGTCAGTGTCAAGGACTGGGTTTGCCGGACATCCAGCCGTGGCGAAAGCGCCATGCCTAATCAGCTCCCACTCTGTTCCCCCAAATCGAAGCGTCCCAGGCCAGAGCGTGTCCAGAACAAGTGGAAACGGTTGTTCGATTCGGACACGCGACAACCGAGGACGTCGACGGGGCGAACCTAGCGGCTTTGTGACAGCCCTTCAAGACATGCCATACAATTTCCGTGCCAAGTTTCGGTGCCAGCTGTTCGTGCGGCCTAAAGTTTGAAGCTCTCGCCCAGATAAACCCGTCTTGCGTCGGGGTCGGCCATGATGGTTTCCGGCCGCCCCTGGATCATCACCTTGCCTCCGTGGATCAGATAGGCCCGGTCCACCAGCCCGAAGGTTTCGCGAACCTGATGGTCGGTGATCAGCACCCCGATGCCGCGCTGGGTCAGCTGGCGCACCAGCCCCTGGATATCGGCCACGGCGATCGGATCGACCCCGGCAAACGGCTCGTCGAGCAGCATGAATTTGGGGTCCGCCGCCAGCGCACGGGCAATTTCCACCCGCCGCCGCTCGCCGCCCGACAGCGCCAGGGCGTCCGCATCGCGCAAATGGGAGACAGAGAACTCGTCGAGCAATTCGTCGAGCCGCGCGTTGCGCTCTTTCTTGTTCTTGATGTGCCCCTCGAGCACGGCCAGCACGTTGTCCTTGACCGAGAGGCCGCGAAAGATCGAGGCCTCTTGCGGCAGGTAGCCGATGCCCAGCCGTCCGCGCTGATAAAGCGGCAGATGGGTAATGGGCAGCCCATCGAGCAGCACTTCCCCGCCATCGGGCCGCACCAGCCCCATGATCATGGTGAAAACCGTGGTCTTGCCCGCCCCGTTCGGCCCGAGCAGGCCCACCGCCTCGCCGCGCCGCACCGCGATCGAAACGTCGCGCACAACCGCGCGCTTTCCAAAACTCTTGGCAAGACCGTGGGCGACGAGCCAGCCGGTCTGGTCGATTTCGGCCATCAGCCCCCCGGCGTAAACGTGCTGGTCACGCGCCCGCCGCCGCCCGCAGAGCTGAACGAGGAGGTGCCGGCCCGCGTATCGATCACCAGCCGATCGGCGTTGACGGTGCCGCTCGCGTTGACCACCACAACCGAGCCGGCAAACACCAGAACCCGGTCGCCAAAATCATAGTCGGCGGTGTCCGCTTCCACGGTCTGCTCGTCGAACACCATTTTCACCCGTCCGCCGGAAGCCGAAAAGCTTTCCAGGTCCGACGGTCCGCCCTCTCCGTAAAGGGTTTTGACCTGCGGCGCTTCAAGTTGCATCGTGCCCTGGGTGATCACGACATTGCCGGTAAAAAGCGCCGTGCTCTCGTTTTCGAGCACTTCGAGACTGTCGGCGGTCACGTTGACCTGCTCGTCGGCCTCCTCGGCCAGCCCTCCGAACCCGGCCGGATCGCTGGCCGTGCTCTGGGCCAGGGCCGGCCCGGCAACAAGGGCAAAACATGCGATCAGCACTCTAAGGCGCATCATTGTCCGTCTCCGCTCCAAAAGGGTCCCGTGCCTCACCGGCGTCGGGCTGGGGCACCATATCGAGGTTCACGCCGGTAAAATGCCAGCGCGCCGCCTCCAGGTCGTGTTCCATGGTATCGGCATGAAGTTGCGCGCCCGTGTCGAAGGCAAAACGCACCGGCCCGTCCGAAATCAGGATCTGGGCGGGCCAATCCACCTCGACACCGGCCAGGACGCCGCGTGCCCCGGTCGAATCGAGGACGGTTACATCTTCGTTGGACACCAGATGTTCGGTGCTCATCGTCCATTCGGCCGAAGCAAATTCGATATGGGCCGAATACCCGGTATCGTCGGCAATATCGACAGAGAGATCGTAAAGATCGGCCGTATCGAGATTGCCGACCCGCGATTCCGCCCGCGCCGCTTCCAGCGTGTAGTTCGATCCCGTCGCCGTCCGCCCCTCAAAGCGCGGCCCTTCGATCACCAGCGTATCGTTTTCCAGCCTTAAGCCTTCAATCGGCACGATATCGCCGACCATGCTGGCGGCAATCTGGAACGCGGGCACCGACAGAACCAGGATCCCGACTACCGGCACGATCCAGCGCAGCGCCGCGATGCGCCGATTGTGCGCAAGGGACCGCCGGTAGGTTTCGTGTCGGACGCTGGCCGAAGGAGCGATCATCGCATGACCTAGCTGTGGGCGAAGATGTCGGTCTCGGGCCAGCCGGCGAGATCGAGGTGGGCGCGGGTGGGCAGGAACTCGAAACAGGCCCTGGCCATCTCGGTCCGCCCTTCGCGGGCCAGCATGCGGTCGAGATGCCGGCGCAGGTCGTGCAGATAGAGCACGTCGGAGGCCGCATAATCGAGCTGGGCCTGGCTCAGCGTTTCCGCCCCCCAGTCAGACGATTGCTGCTGCTTGCTCATATCGACGCCCAGAAGTTCGCGCGAGAGATCTTTCAGCCCATGCCGGTCGGTATAGGTCCGCACCAGTTTCGAAGCGATCTTGGTGCAATAGACCGGCGTGGTCATCACCCCGAACGCGGCAAAAAGCGCCGCCATGTCGAAGCGGGCGAAATGAAAGAGCTTTGTCTTGGTCTCGTCGGCCAGAAGCGCAGCAAGGTTGGGCGCTTCGGTTTGTCCGGGAAGAATCTGGACCACATCGGCCGTGCCGTCGCCGGGCGAAAGCTGCACGACGCACAACCGGTCGCGTGCCGGATTAAGGCCCATGGTCTCGGTATCGATGGCCACCTGCCGTCCGGTGTAGCGGGAAAGGTCGGGCAGATCGCCCTTGTGCAGTCGAACGCTCATGTCGTCTCTATACTCCGGGGAGAGGCAAAGGTGTCCCTAGATGCCACACCCCGCAGCGTTTTGCCTAGACCCGGCAGATGCCAACTTGGCTGCGACCAATCGCGCCTCGTCCCCGCAGGCAATGTGGGGAGGGATCGATCAAACGCAATATTTCAGGAAAATTCGGCAGAGCCGAAAAGGATTGGTGCCCAGAAGAAGACTCGAACTTCCACTCCCTTTCGGGAACTAGCACCTGAAGCTAGCGCGTCTACCAATTCCGCCATCTGGGCAACGGGGGCACGCTTTAGAGTGCCCTTGGGGCTTTGTCAATGCAGCTTGCGCTGGCCTGCCGGGAAAATCTGCGGCTCAGAAATCGGCGCCGTTGAAATGGCTTATCGCGTTCCTGTCATAGCGCGGCTCGTTCAGGCAGTGCACGTTTATGACATGGATGGTGTTGCCCTGTCCGTCACTGCCTGCGGCAAACGGCTGGATGCCGCATTGGGTGCAGAACTGGTGGGCGATGGTGTGGGAATTGAACTTGTATGTCTTGAGAGCCTCGCTGCCGCCGAGCAGGACGAAATCATCCCCCGGCACTGAATGCATCACCGCATTGAGCCGGCGGCAGCGCGAACAATTGCACTGAAAAGGCGCCTCGAGCCGCGTGCGGGCCGTAAATCGCACCGCGCCGCACTGACAACTGCCTTCGTAAACGGGAATATCGGCCTGCTCGCTCACGGTATCACTCCTGACATTAATAAGAACAAAACAAGAACAAATGGAAGATGGAGTCAACCCCTTTTCCCCCTGCGGCTTCATACCGCCTCAAACCGATTGCAATCGGCCAGCCACCGGGGCTAGAACGGGCCATCCTCACAGGCGTTCGTTTTGGCGACGGGACCCTTTTAAAATGACCGAAAAGACAAGAAAAATCGCGACGATCTTCGGCGGCTCGGGCTTTATCGGCACCCAGCTCACCCAGGATCTGGCGCGGCGTGGCTATTCCGTGCGGGTGGCCGTCAGGCGCCCCGATCTGGCGGGCCATGTTCGCATGTTCGGGTTCCCCGGCCAGATTCAGCCGATCCAGGCCAATCTGCGCTATCCCGAATCGGTTGCCGCTGCCGTGCGCGGCTCCGATGTTGTCATCAACCTGGTGGGCATCCTCTTTGAAAAGGGCAAGCAGCGCTTCCGCGCCGTCCAGACCCTGGGCGCCAGGGCCGTTGCCGGAGCGGCCCGCGATGCCGGGGTGCCCACTCTCGTCCACATGTCCGCCCTGGGCGCCGATCCGCAATCGCCTTCGGCCTATCAGCGTGCCAAGGCGCTGGGCGAGGAAGAAGTGCTCAAGGCGTTCCCCAAAGCCATTATCATGCGGCCCTCGCTGGTGTTCGGCGCCGAAGACGGGTTTTTCAACCTGTTCGGCTTTATCGCCCGCATGTCCCCCGTCATGCCCCTGATCGGGCGCGATACCAAATTCCAGCCCGTCTATGTCGGCGATGTCGCCGAAGCGATCGCCCTTGCCGCCCAAGGTGCTGTCAAAGCCGGCAAGGTCTATGAGCTGGGCGGCCCGGAAATCGTCACCATGGAGCAGGTGATCGAGCGCGTCCTCGAACAGACCCGCCGCAAGCGGCTCGTCCTGCCCCTGCCCGAATTTGTGGCAATGGCTGTCGCCAGAATCTTCTCGCTTCTGCCCAAGCCGCTCCTGACCCCCGATCAGGTCATCCAGCTCGGCATCGACAACATCGTCTCGCCCGAAGCGAAAAAGCAGAAGCGCACCCTCGAAGCGTTCGGCATAGCGCCCACCACCATGGACGCCATCCTGCCCACCTATATGTGGCGCTTCCGCAAGCATGGCGAGTTCGACCGCCATATCAATCCGCTGGTCAATGGCTGAGCGGTTCGCGGTTAACCCTTCGTTGACCGGTTGACTTGAATTGGTGCCCAAACTTGACGGTTTGGGCACAAAAACACCTTGATTACCCCCCACTTTGCACGGCCTAATCGCGTCTTGAGGTTTTTGCGTCCCTCCGGACGGCGCCGCATCATTTATACGATTGGTCCATGCCCCAGCTTCTCCATCACAAGCTCGATCCTTCAAGCCGGCTCATCCGCCTGATGCTTGCCGAATACGGCGTCGATGTCGATCTGGTCGACGTTTCGCCCTGGCGCCGCGATCCCGACTTCCTTGAAATCAACCCCGCCGCCTCGGTCCCGGTCATGCTCGATGAGCCGTTCCCGCCGGTCGTGGGCGTTCTGGCCACCATCGCCCATATCGAGGACAATTTCGGCCCCGAGGGCCATATCGAAGCCTTGCTGCCTGAAAACGCCGGCGAAAAGATGGAGGTCTGGCGCCTGCTTGAATGGGTGCTGTTAAAACTCGGTCCCGAAGTCACCGCCTATCTTCTGGAAGAAAAGCTCATCAAGCGCGATCTGCGCTCGGGCGCCCCCGAACCCTCGGTCATCCGCATCGCCAAGGCCAACCTCACCGAGCATCTTGCCTATTTTTCCTGGGTGCTGGCCACCCGCCGCTGGCTGGCCGGCGATACGCTGACCCTTGCCGATTTCGCGCTCGCCGCCCACATTTCGGTCCTCGACTATATGGGCGACATCGCCTGGGAAAAGGCCGGCGAAATCAAGGATTGGTACGCCCGCATCAAATCGCGCCCCGCCTTCCGCCCGCTTCTGGGCGATCGCATTGTGGGCATGCCCGCCTCGACCACCTACGCGGACCTTGATTTTTGAGCGCTCAGCGCGAAACCATCGTTGAAGAACTGCATGCCCGCGCTGTGTCTCTCGGGTTTACCGCCTTCGGCATCGCGCCGGCCAATGCCCGCCCCGACCTGCCGCAAAGGCTTCAATCCGCGCTGCAAAGCGGCTGGCACGCCGATATGGAGTGGATGGAAGAGACAAGGGATCGCCGCCAATCCCCAAAGGCGCTTTGGCCCGATGTGCAGTCGGTCATCATGGTGGGCGTCAATTACGGCCCCGATGAAAACCCGCTCGACCGTCTCACCAACACATCCCTCGCCAACGTCTCTGTCTATGCCCAGATGCGCGACTATCACGACTTCATAAAGGGCCGCCTCAAGGACCTCGCCGGCCTCCTCGCCCGCCGCACCGGTGCCGAGGTCAAGGTGTTCGTCGATACCGCACCGGTGATGGAAAAGCCCCTCGCCGAAGCCGCGGGCTTGGGCTGGCAGGGCAAGCACACGGTCCTGCTCTCGCGCGATGCGGGCTCGTGGCTGTTTCTGGGCGCCATCTTCACCTCGGCCGACCTGCCCGCCAGCACGCCGGAACAGGAAAAATGCGGCACCTGCACAAAATGCCTCGATATCTGCCCCACCAATGCCTTCCCCGCCCCCTTCCGCCTCGATGCCCGCAAATGCCTTGCCTATTATTCGGTCGAGCACAAGGGCCAGATTCCCATCCAATTTCGCAAACCCATGGGCAATCGCGTCTTTGGCTGCGATGATTGCCTTGCGGTCTGCCCGTGGAACAAGTTCGCCAGCGCCACCCGCGACGCCAAACTCTCCGCCCGTCAAGCGATCCGGAACGCGCAACTGAGCGACATGCTGGCTTTAAACGACGCGCGCTTTCGCGATTTTTTCGCCCAGACACCCGTCAAGCGCCTCGGCTCGGCCCGTTTTTTGCGCAATTGCCTCGTCGCGGCAGGCAATTCGGGCGACCGCCATCACCTGCCCGCCATCGAGCGGCTTTTCTCCCATGAAAGCCCGCTGGTGCGCGGCATGGCCATATGGGCCCTGCGCCAATTGACCGATCCCGGCGAGGCCGAAGCCCGGCGCGCCAAATCCCTCGCAACCGAATCCGACCCGGAGGTCAGAGCCGAATGGAGCCATTAAGTTTGTTCGTCTTCGGCGCAGGTTACTCCGCCCAGGCCACCATCGACGCCTTGCGCCTGATCGGCGACATGCCGGTAGCGGCCACGACCCGCACTGCGGAAAAGGCAGTCGATCTGGCAGCACGGGGCGTAACCAGCCATGTGTTCGATGGCACGGCCCCATCATCGTCCCTGCGCCCGGCGCTGGAGGCCGCCAGCCACATACTGGTCTCCATCGCCCCCGGCCCCGATGGCGATCCGGTGCTCGCCCATCATGGGTCCGACCTTCTGGCCGCGCCGAACCTGAAATGGATCGGCTATTTTTCCACCATCGGCGTTTATGGCGATGCCGGAGGGGAATGGATCGACGAAACCGCGCCCACCGAACCGCTCTCGGCCCGCAACCGCTACCGGCTCGATGCCGAAGCGGGCTGGCAGGCACTGGCCGAGGAAAAGTCGATTCCCCTCGCCATCCTGCGCCTCGCGGGAATTTACGGCCCCTCGCGCTCGCCATTCGAAAAGCTCAAATCGGGCACCGCCCGCCGCATCGTCAAACCCGGCCAGGTGTTCAACCGTATCCACGTGCAAGATATCGGCGCCATCACCGCCCTTGCTGCCCACAAGCGCCTGCACGGCATCTTCAACGTCTGCGACGACGAGCCGGCCCCGCCCCAGGACGTGATCGCCCACGCAGCCGGCTTGCTCGGCATGATCGCGCCGCCCGAGATCGCCTTTGAAGACGCCGATCTCTCCCCCATGGCCCGCACCTTTTATGCGGGAAACCGCCGTGTTTCGAACGCCAGGATCAAATCAGCGCTCGGCTATGGGCTGAAATATCCCACCTATCGCGAGGGCCATGCGGCCATATTGCGCCAACGTGACGATTGACGCGCAGCCAATTGCACCCTATCTCGCGCAGATGGTCAAAAAGGCATCAACATCGGCACCCTCCCAGCGCATGCTTCGCGTCGGCGAACGCGTGCGTCACGAGATCGCGGCCCTGCTCTCGCGCAACGAGATCATCGATCCGCTGCTCGAAACCGTCACCGTCACGGTCCCTGAGGTGCGCATGACGCCCGATCTCAAGCTGGCCAATGTCTATGTCATGCCGCTTGGCGGAGAAAATGCCGAGGATGTGGTGTCCGCGCTCAACGCCCACGCCAAATTCATCCGCGGCCGCGTCACCCCGGCGCTCGATCTCAAATACGCGCCCCAGTTCCGCTTCTTCGTCGACAAGACGTTCGATGAATATGGCCGCATCGACGCCATCCTGCGCTCCGATCGCGTGCAGCGCGATCTGGCAGGCGACGACGACACCGAAGAATAGTTTTTAAGGACGTGCCGTGAGCGAAGCTCAAAAAAAGCGCGTCAAGCGCGACCTGTCCGGCTGGCTTGTGTTCAACAAGCCCTATGACATGAGCTCCACCGAAGCTGTGGGCAAGCTGCGCTGGCTCTATGGCGCCAAGAAAGCCGGTCACGCTGGCACCCTCGATCCGCTGGCCACCGGCATCCTGCCCATTGCGTTCGGAGAGGCGACAAAGACCGTCCCCATCGTCCAGGACGGCACCAAGATCTATCATTTCGATATCGTCTGGGGCCAGGCCACCTCTACCGACGATATCGAGGGCGAGGTGATCGCCACCTCCGATGTTCGCCCCACCGGCAAAGCGCTTGAAGCGGTCCTGCCGCGCTTTACCGGGCTGATCACCCAGATCCCGCCCGCCTTTTCGGCCATCAGGATCGGCGGGGAGCGCGCCTATGATCTGGCCCGCGCCGGCCACAAGCTCGATATGCCGCCCCGCGAGGTCGAAATCGACGCTCTCGAAGTGATCGCGCATACCCCCGAGCGCAGCAAACTCTCGGTCACCTGTTCCAAGGGCACCTATGTCCGCGCCCTGGCGCGCGATATCGCCGAGGCGCTCGGAACCAGGGGCCATGTCGGCGCCCTGCACCGCGCCCAGGTCGGAAATTTCACCGATGCCGACGCCGTTGCGCTTGAACAGGTCGAATCGATCGATCTTGCGGCGCGGGACGCGCTGTTGCTCCCTGTCGCCGCGGGTCTGGCCGATCTGCCCGAGATCCGGCTTGACGCCCGCCAGGCGGCAACCATCCGGCTGGGCAACCCGGTGCTTTTGACGGGTCGCGACGCGCCCGTGGCCCTTGATGAGGCATGGGCATCGCTCAAGGGCGAAGCCGTGGCGCTCGGTTTCGTCGAAGCGGGCCAGTTCAAGCCCCGGCGGGTAATCCTCGGCTAGGCGGGGCTGGCCCACCGGCCCTCTTTACCCTCCCCCTGTGACAGGCTAAAGGTTTGCTGGTCCATAAGGATCGGCCACTCGTCCATGTCTCAGTCCGTAACGCAGAACGAGAATAATCAGGCCGAATCGAGCGGCCCGGAAGCCCGGCGCGGGCCGGTATCCATTCCGATCATTTTCTATCTTGCCTTTCTGGTCGCGGTCGTCGTCCTGCCGGCCACCGCCTTTACCGCGGTGCTTTTGGCCCGCCACAACGTCGCCCAGGAAGAAACAGTCCAGACCTTCACCGTCGCAACGGCCCGCTCGGTCCTCCAGTCGGTCGAGCGCGAAATCTCGGGCATGATCACCACTCAAAGGGTGCTCATGAGCATCGAGGCGCTCAACAATGGAGATCTGGCCCAGTTCCACGAGCACGCCCAGACCGCGCTGACCGGCACGGGCTCGTATTTCATCGTTGCCGATCACCAGGCCAACCAGTTGCTTAACACCCGCGTCGAATATGGCACCCCGCTCGGCGAGGTATCCGATTTCGAGACCGTCCAGCGGGCGCTCGAAACCCCCGATGCGGTGGTGTCCGACGTGTTTTTTGGCCGCACGGCGCAGGAATATGTGTTCAACGTCGTGCGCCAGCGCCCCGGCATCGTCCCGCCCCAGCTGGCCATTCTCACCCAGAACGCGTCCTCGCTCTCGAACGCGCTTTTGACTCGCGAACTGCCGCAAGGCTGGCACGTGGCGCTCGTCGATTCCAAAAATACGGTTCTTGCCGCCTCCGAGGACGCGGCTGTCATTGGCGAGCCTTTGTTCATTCCGTTGCGCGAGGACGCGGGTGGCACGCGGTGGTCCGACATCACGATCTCGGGCGAGGACTACAAGACCATCACCCAGCACTCGATCCTGACCGGCTGGTACGTGGTGGCCTGGGCGCCGTCCGCGGTGGTCACCGAGCCCATGCGCACCACGCTGTTGTGGCTGTTGGCCGGGGCACTGGTCATTGTCGGACTGGCTGGCTTTGCCGCCGCGCTCATCGGGCACCGGATCGCCTTGTCCGTGCGCGGCCTTGCCCGTCAGGCCCGCGCCATGGGCGCCGGTCAGGAAATCGTCGCCATACCCTATCCGGTCCAGGAACTGGCCACGGTTTCCGAGGCACTGGCCGATGCGGGGGCCAAGCGGCGCCGGGCCGAAAATGAATCGCGGTTCCTCATGCGCGAGGTGGCGCATCGCTCGAAAAACCAGCTCACCGTCATCTCGGCCATGGCCAAGCAAACGGCGCGCGGGGCCGACAATGTGGAAAAATTCGTCGAGAATTTCCAGAACAGGCTCTATGGCCTCGCCCGCTCCACCGATCTGCTTCTCGCTCACGGGACTCAAGGGATAGGGCTGCGCGATCTGTTTCGCACCCAGATCGACCCGTTCCGCCCCGAAGATCCCTCGCGCGTGGTCAAGACCGGGGTCAATGTCTATCTCAACGTCCAGGCCGCCCAGGTTCTGGGCATGGCCGCCCATGAACTGGCCACCAATGCCGCCAAATATGGCGCCTTTTCCCGCGAAGGCGGCAAGCTCACCGTCAACTGGAACCGGGCTGGCGGCGACCGGCTGCATCTGGTCTGGCGCGAAACGGTGCCCGATTTCACCCCGCCGTCCGATCGCAAGGGTTTCGGCACCGTTGTTCTGCAAACCATGGTGGCCAGCGCGCTCAAGGCCGATGTTGAGCGTACGGTTCACCCCGACGGCATCGAATGGGTGTTTTCCATCCCTCTCGAGCAGATCGATCCCGACCGCGACAGCCCCGACACCGAAGAGCCCGAGGCCGGGCTCTGATCGGCCGGAAACGAGAAAAAACTTCTCATTTGCCCCCCAATACCCTATATGGGCGCCAGCAAAAGGGTTTCCCTTTGCACTTCGATCGGCCATTCCTGGACGGCATCCCGGTTTTGGCGTCACTCAACTCCTTGTTTTGAAAGGAATTTTACGATGTCGATTACTGCTGAGCGCAAGGCTGAGCTCATCAAGGATTACGCGACGAAAGCTGGCGATACCGGGTCTCCGGAAGTTCAGGTCGCCATCCTGACCGAGCGGATCACCAACCTTACCGAACATTTCAAGACCCACGCCAAGGACAATCACTCCCGTCGTGGCCTTTTGAAGCTGGTTTCGACCCGCCGTTCGCTTCTTGACTATATCAAGCGCGGCGACCACGCGCGGTACCAGAGCCTGATCGAACGGCTCGGCATCCGCCGCTAAACTGACTTTGGTGCGGGGTCGGCGGTTTTTTCGCCGGCCCCGCATCGTATAGCATTGGGCAATGGGGCCCGATGCTGCTTCTGCCGGAAGCGCCCTTTTAAATGGGGCATGGCAGGATCGCCGGACACTCACATAGTCGCCTGAGTGTCTCGCCATCTTGTCCATGTTCCGGAAAACTTGAAGGGCAGCCTCTGGCGCCACTTGCGAATGACCCGGCAGCGCGTCCATCGCGCGCCGGATGGATTTCGCACAAGAAGGAATGTCTCATGACAATCAATTTCGACCACCACAAAGTCGAGCTCGACTGGGGCGGACAGCCCTTGACGCTCGAAACCGGCAAGGTCGCCCGTCAGGCCGATGGCGCCGTGCTCGCCACGCTGGGCGAAACCGTGGTTCTGGCCACCGTTGTTTCCGCCAAGCAGCCCAAGGCCGGCATCGATTTCTTCCCGCTGACCGTCAACTACCAGGAAAAGTATTTTGCCGCCGGCAAGATCCCCGGCGGTTACTTCAAGCGTGAAGGCCGCCCGACCGAAGCCGAAACCCTGACCTCGCGCCTGATCGACCGCCCGATCCGTCCCCTGTTCCCCGCCGGATACAAGAACGAGACCCAGGTCATCATCACCGTGCTCCAGCACGATATGGAAAACCAGCCCGACGTGCTCGCCATGGTCGCCGCTTCCGCTGCGCTCACCATTTCGGGCGTGCCCTTCATGGGCCCGATCGGCGCGGCCCGTGTCGGTTATGTCGATGGCGAATATGTTTTGAACCTCCCCATCGACCGCCGCGATGATTCCAAGCTCGACCTCGTTATGGCCGGCACCGCCGACGCCGTTCTGATGGTGGAATCGGAAGCCAAGGAGCTGTCCGAAGAGGTCATGCTCGGCGCCGTGATGTTCGGCCACCAGCAGAGCCAGAAGGTGATCGACGCGATCATCAAGCTTGCCGAGCTGGCTGCCAAGGAGCCCCGCGAGTTCGAACCCGCCGATATGAGCGCGCTCGAATCCGAAATGCTCGCGCTGATCGAAACCGAGCTGCGCGACGCCTACAAGAACACCGACAAGATGGCCCGCTACGACGCCGTCGACGCGGTCAAGGCAAAGGTCAAGGCCCACTTCATCCCCGAAGAGGGCGAAGCGGCCTACACCCCCGAACAGGTCGGCGCGGTGTTCAAGTCGCTCCAGGCCAAGGTCGTGCGCTGGAACATTCTCGACACCAAGACCCGCATCGATGGTCGCGACCTCGAAACGGTCCGTCCCATCGTTTCCGAAGTCGGCGTCCTGCCCCGCACCCACGGCTCGGCCATCTTCACCCGCGGTGAAACCCAGGCGCTGGTCGTTGCGACGCTCGGTACGGCGGACGATGAGCAGTTCATCGATTCGCTCGAAGGCACCTACAAGCAGAACTTCCTGCTGCACTACAACTTCCCGCCCTATTCGGTCGGTGAAGCTGGCCGCATGGGTTCGCCCGGACGCCGCGAAATCGGCCACGGCAAGCTCGCCTGGCGCGCCATCAACCCGGTCCGTCCTTCGGCTGAAGAATTCCCCTACACCCTGCGCGTAGTCTCCGAGATCACCGAATCCAACGGTTCGTCCTCAATGGCGACCGTATGCGGTACCTCGCTGGCGCTCATGGATGCGGGCGTTCCCATGAAGAAGGCCGTCGCCGGCATCGCCATGGGCCTGATTCTCGAGGGTGAAAAATTCGCTGTCCTGTCCGATATTCTCGGTGACGAAGATCACCTGGGCGATATGGACTTCAAGGTCGCCGGCACCCATGACGGCGTGACAAGCCTGCAGATGGACATCAAGATCGCCGGCATCACCGAAGAGATCATGAAGATCGCTCTGGACCAGGCCAAGAATGGGCGCAAGCACATCCTTGAAGAAATGGCCAAGGCCATCGACACGGCACGCTCCGAAGTGGGCGAGTTCGCCCCGCGCATCGAAACCCTGAAAATCCCGACCGACAAGATCCGTGAAGTGATCGGCACCGGCGGCAAGGTGATCCGTGAGATCGTCGAAAAGACCGGCGCCAAGATCAACATCGAAGACGATGGCACGGTCAAGGTTTCCTCCTCGGACGGCAAGCAGATCGATGCGGCCATCAAGTGGATCAAGTCGATCACCGACGAGCCCGAAGTTGGCGAAATCTACCAGGGCACCGTGGTCAAGACCGCCGATTTCGGCGCGTTCGTGAATTTCTTTGGTGCCAAGGACGGTCTCGTGCACATCTCCCAGCTCGCCGAAGAGCGCGTGGGCAAGACCACCGACGTCGTCAAGGAAGGCGACAAGGTCTGGGTCAAGCTCCTGGGCTTTGACGAGCGCGGCAAGGTTCGCCTCTCCATGAAGGTCGTCGACCAGGAGACCGGCAAGGAAAAGGCCAAGGAAGACGAAGCCGCCGAATAAACCGGCCCGCTTCTCTCCCAAACGATCAGCCCGGCGCCCCGAAAGGAGCGCCGGGTTTTTTCATGTCGCCGGCAAAAAAATCGTGATGAGATGTCGGCAGGGCGTGTTGGGCAACGTCCTTGCAACAGACACGCATTCAAGGGAGAAAAAAATGCGCTTCATGGTCATGATAAAAGCCTCCGCCGACACCGAGGCCGATGTTGAACCCCAGGAGGGCCTGCTGCTTGAAATGGGCAAGTATAACGAGGAACTGGTCAAGGCCGGAATCTTGGTCGATGGCGCCGGCCTCATGTCGAGCGCCAAGGGCGCCCGCGTCCAAATTGCCGACGGCAAACCCATCGTCACCGACGGCCCCTTTGCCGAAATCAAGGAAGTGATCGCCGGGTTCTGGATCTGGAACTGCTCCTCGCTCCAGGAGGCCATTGACTGGGTTGCCAAATGTCCCATCGCCCACGGACAGGATCGTTTCGAAATCCGCCAGATGCACGAGCTCGAAGATTTCGCCACCGAAGGCGAAGGCTATGAGCAGCACAAGAAGGTCGAAGCCGAACTCGCGGCGCAAAAATCGGGGGCCTGACCATGCCTCACGTCACCTCCGCCGACGGCACCTCTATCGGCTATGAGACCCATGGAGCCGGCCCGCTCGTGATCTTTGTCGGCGGCGCGACCCAGTATCGCGCCGTCGATGCCGATACCCCCAGGCTGGCCGATCTCCTGGCCCAGCGTTTCACGTCCGTGCTCTACGACCGCCGCGGGCGCGGAGAAAGCGGCAGCACCGAGCCTTACGCCGTCAACCGCGAGATCGAAGACATCGAAGCCCTGATCGATGCGCTCGGCGGTTCTGCCATGTTCTATGGCATGAGCTCGGGCGCCGTCCTGGCTCTGGAGGCCGCCGCCTCCCTTCCCCGCAAGGTCACGCGGGTCATCTGCTACGAGCCGCCCATCGACACCGCGCAATCGAAAGACGAGGCTTTCGCCGACCTTGCCGAAATGGAGGCCTTCAAGGCCCGTGGCGACGGAGCTGGTGCCATGGAAGCCTTCATGCTCTCGGTCGGCACCCCGCCCGAGCACGTCGAGGGCTTCAAGCAAAGCCCGCAATGGGCCGGTTTCGCCAGCGTTGGAACCACCATTGCCCATGATTTCCGCGTCATGGCCGAGGCCACAAAAACCGACATGAAGGTCCGTTGGCGCGGCATTGCTCAACCGGTCCTCGTCGTCAACGGCGATCAGAGTTTCGATTTCATGGCCGCCGGCGCCGACACCGCCGCCAGCTCGCTCCCCAGTGCAACGCGCAAGACCCTGCCCGGCCAGGGCCATGGCCCGGCCCCCGAAATCATCGCACCGCTCATCATTGAATTTTTCTCCTGAGGCACCCCGATGAAAAAGACCCATTCCGGCTCATGCCACTGCGGCGCCGTCCGCTTTACCGCCCCTCTTGATCTCGATGAGGGCATCCGGAAATGCAATTGCACCTATTGCTTCAAGACCGGCTACCGCAAGGCCTTCGTCTATGGCGATTCCGTCGTTGTAACCGGGGGCCAAGCCCATATCGGCCACTACGCCGCCGACCCGTCCTCATGGCCGGAAGGCACGATCGATCACATGTTCTGCACGAAATGCGGCACACAGGTCTTCTCGCGCGGCTACCTCGAATTCGAGCCCTTCAACGGCTGGTTCCACGCCGTCAACGTGTCCACGCTGGATGACGTGACGCCCGAAGAGCTCGATGCCGCCCCCATCGTCTATGAAGACGGTCTGCACGATCAGCAAATGCAGGCGCCTTCAGTGACGGGCTATCTTTAGGCCTAAACCTAGAGCGGCGACCGCCCCTCGGGCAGCACGCGATGCGGCGGCGTGTGGCCGTCGAGGAACGTGCGGATATTGACGATCACCGTCTCGCCCATCTCGATGCGCGCTTCCAGCGTTGCCGAGCCCATATGCGGGGTCAGCATCACCTTGTCCGCCCGGGCCAGCTCGACCAGCTTGGGGTTGACCCCCCTCTTGTGTTCGAAAACATCCAGCGCCGCGCCTGAAAGATGCCCCGATGCCACGAGATCGGCCAATGCGTACTCGTCCACCAGTTCGGGGCGGGAGACATTGACCACGAAGGCCCCCGGCTTGAGCCGCTTCATGCGGTCGGCCGAAAGGATATCGACAGTGTCGCGCGTATGGGGTGTGTGCAGCGAGATGATATCGACATGTTCGACCATCTCGTCGAGCGAGGCCCAATAGGTCGCTCCCAGCGATTCCTCGATTTGCGGCGCCTTGCGCGTGCGCCCGCAGTAATGGATCGACAGCCCGAAGGCCTTGGCCCGCCGCGCCACGGCCGTGCCGATCCGGCCCAGCCCGACAATTCCCAGCGCCTTGCCGCCCAGCCGCCGCCCCAGCATCCATGTGGGCGACCAGCCCGGCCATGTCCCGTCCTTGAGCAGCACCCGCGCGCCCTCGGTCACCCGTCGGGGCACGCTCAGCATCAGCGCCATGGCCATATCGGCTGTATCCTCGGTCAGAACCGAGGGCGTATTGGTCACGGTTATCCCCGCCGCGTGGGCGGCTTCGATATTGATGTTGTCGAACCCGTTGCCGAACTGGGCGATCAGTTTGACGCCCGCGGGCATCTGGGCAATGAACTCCGAATCGATGCGGTCGGTGATCGAGGAAACCAGAACCTCGGCCCCCTTGAGTGCGCTCAGAAGCGCCGTGGAATCGAGCGGGGTGTCGGTCGCGTTGAATTCGACATTGAACAGCGCCGCCATGCGCGCCTCGACCGGCTCGGGCAGGCGGCGGGAAACCACGATTTTGGCCCGGTCCCGGGTCACACGATCACCATTATTGCAGACTAGCTCCGGCACCGTTCTTTGTGATTTTCAGCGACCATTAAGGTCGCGCGATTACTGTTAGGGAAAAAGCGCCGTGCTGCAAAGTCCTGCCGCGCATGCCGGTGCCGCATCCAGCCTGTTTCATGAGTAAAATCTTGCGCTTCTTCGTTCCGCTCCGCCTGCTTCTGGTGTTGGTCCTGGCCCTTGGCGCTCCCGCGTTTTCGGTCACTCCGCTGCTTGCCCAGAATGCACAGGTCGGCGCCTCGAGCGGCCTGCCCATTCCGCGCTTCGTCTCCATGCGCAATGCCCCCACCAATGTCCGCGTCGGGCCGGGCACCAATTACGATATCGCCTTTACCTTCGTGCGCCCCGGCGTTCCCGTGGAAATCACCGCTGAATTCGATACCTGGCGCCGCATCCGCGATGTGGAGGGCGATGAAGGCTGGGTGCACCAGAACCTGGTGGTCGGTGACAGGACTGCGCTTGTCGCGCCCTGGCAGGAAGAGGGCGCGATCGCCTTGCGGGTGGCCACCAGCCCCGATTCGGCGGTCCGCGCCTGGCTGTCCCCCAGGATGCTGGTGTCTGTAAGCACCTGCACCGGCACCACCTGCAATATCCGCCTCAGCCACACCGGTCCCGATGGCCACACGACATCCTATCAGGGCTTTGTCGCCCAGGATGCGCTCTGGGGCGTCTATGAAGGCGAAGTCTTCGACTGACCGCGACCGATCCCGGTCATTCGACCAGGTTGCACTCCACCATGTCGTAAGGGGTGACCACGCAGTCGTGCCCGGCCGCAGCCGGCCGCGTCGTAGTCTGGCACGCGCTGACCATGATGGTTGCCATAAGGAAAGTGGCCAGCTGCAACAGTTTCATTGGCCCGTCACCTCTGCGGCGCCCGGTGAACCCTATTGGGTGCGCTTGACCCGAACAATCACGTCCACATGGGTCACCTTCATGCCTTCGGGCGCATCGGGAATTCCGGCAATCTTGATCGAATCGGAGGGAATGTCCTCGATCCGCTGCTCATCCTCGATAAAGAAGTGATGATGGTCGGTGGTATCGGTATCGAAATAGGACCGCGCCGCGTCCACCGAAATTTCGCGCAGCAGCCCGGCCTGCCGGAACTGGTGCAGCGAGTTGTAGATGGTGGCCAGCGAAACCGAAACGCCCGCGCCTTCAGCCTCCGAATGGAGCTGCTCGGCGTTGACGTGCCGGTGCGGGCCGGAAAACAGCAGTTCGGCCAGCGCAAGCCGCTGGCGGGTGGGCCGCAGCCCGGCCATGCGCAGCACAGCCATCAGGCAGGGGCCGCGTGAGGGATGCGCCTCGGCCTTAATCGTTGCAGTCATTGGCTCTTTTAGCGTTTGGAATTGCCATTATAGGCCGGACTATACCGGTCGGGGCACCCCGACACAAGAACGCTCCCGATCCCCTTGCCTCGCGGCTCGGCACAATTGCCGTGACCTTGGTAATTTTGCCAATTAAGGCATTGAAAATAAATACCATATGCAAATTGTCCCAGGTCAGGGAACAGGGGGTATGGCCCCGTTGTTATCCACCGTCACCAATTGAAAGTGATGCCGCCGGCCCGGTTCTGATTGCCAAGGGTCAGCCAAGAGGTCTAGACTCCAAGGTGCCCGACACAAAAAGGGTGCAGACAGGGTATGGCTCCCGTGCCGGGCATCCGAAACCAGACCAAGAGGCCATCATGAGCTTGCGTGTATCTGGCAAAAACATGGACGTCGGGGAAACGCTCCGTGGCACCGCCACCGACCGGATCGATGCCGTGGTTGGGAAATATTTCGATGGAGGATATGACGGTCACCTGACCCTCGAGCCCGAAGGAATCGGGTTCAAGGCCGATTGCATGATTCATCTCGATACCGGCGTCGTGCTGCAGGCCACAGCCTCGGCCAACGATGCCATTGCGGCCTATGAAGACATGGCCACCCATATCGAAAAGCGCCTCCGGCGCTACAAGCGCAAGCTCAAGAACCACAGGCGCAGCACCAACGGCTCTGCCGACGGCTATTCGGCCTATGTTTTGGCCGCGCCCGATGACGATATCGAACTCGATGAGGATTTCGCGCCTCCCGTCATCGCCGAGGCGACCTCCAACCTGCGCACAATGAGCGTGGGTGAGGCCGTCATGGAGCTCGATCTGTCACAGTCCGATGTAATTGTGTTCCGGCACGCTGGACATGGGGGCATGAATGTGGTTTACCGCCGGGCCGACGGGAACATTGGCTGGATCGATCCGGCCCTGTCGCAAACATGACGCGCAATGGCGCGTTTCCGGGGGAGGGTGGATACCACCTTCCCGGTCTGGAAACGCGCCGGACACATTGCCCCCCGACCGTTGTATAGGACAACGCGAACGGCGTGGGCTCGATACGAGATTGTCGGCGGTCATTGAAGAGAAACGTCACCCAAAAGGTTTGTTAAATGGAACTTGCTGACATCCTGTCGCAGGATTCGATCATTGCCTGCGCTAAGGTCGCGAGCAAACGCCAGCTCCTTCAACTTCTGGCTGATCGTGCGTCTGAACTTGTCGGTATCGATTCGCAGGTGATCTTTGAGACCCTGCAGAACCGTGAGCAGCTTGGATCGACCGGCCTGGGCAATGGCATCGCCATTCCCCACGGCAAGATCAAGGGCCTGCCCAGCGTCACGGCGGTTTTTGCCCGTCTGGCCCAGCCAATCGATTTCGATGCGGTCGACGACCAGCCCGTGGATCTGGTGGTCATGCTCCTGGCCCCCGAGGGCTCGGGCGCCGATCATCTAAAGGCCCTCAGCCGCGTCGCGCGCCTCTTGCGCGCCGATGGGGTGGTCGATCGGCTCCGCGCCACCAAGGACGGAACCAAGCTGCGCGACATCCTCACCACCCCGGCCGAAGCCATCAACGCGGCCTGATCCGCGCTGCATCGGGTATGAACAGGGCCGCCCTTTCGGGGCGGCCTTTTGATTTTGGGGGAAGAGCCCCGGCTCTAAAAGCCGTAGAGCATGTATTCGGGCAGCGGCACGCTACCTGCTTCGATCACCGGTTCGATTGTCCTGCATTGCGGTGCGCTTCCCAGCGCGTCGGCGATTTTTCGCGCCGCCTCATTGGCGTCCGGATTGCCCGTGGCCACCACATAACCCACGATACAGCCCTGCCAGTATTCGATCAGCCCCACCTTCTGGACAAGCAGCACCTCCACCGGATCGTCGCGCTCGGGCACGGCGACGAACCAGCGCTGGATCGTTGCCTGCGGAACCTGCCGGTCCCTTTCGGCAAGCACCCGCCATTCGATCACATCATGGGGCGTGCCCGTGTCGACAAAGCTTGCCCAGCGCGAGACCAGCTCGCCCTGCGGGGGAAACCCGAAATAAAGGCTGTGATTGTCTCCAATCGTCTGAAGCAGCACAGGATAGCCGCCATAGCCGGGACAGACCGCCTGCCGCGGCATTCCCGCCTCCGCCTCGCCCGGAGCAAACATGACGCATTCGGCCGCATCGAAATCGGTATAAACGCTCTCGATCGTCTGGGCCGATGCCCCGGCCATGCCCGAAAGCATCGCCACTATCGCAAGTCCAATCCGCATCATGGCTCCCTCCACAGCGCTCCTTGAGAATGGGTACCAGTTTTCCGGCACGAAAGCCCAGTCTTGCAGGATACAAAAAAGGGCTGCCCCATTCAGGACAGCCCCTATTCGTTCAGCGCTTCCAGCTGTCGTTATAGAGAACGACGCGATAGCCGTCGGGATCTTCAAATGTCACGCCCTCGGCGTCCCACCACGGGTTGAAGGATTTGACCGGTGCATAGCCCGCCGCTTGCATGCGGTCGCGGGCCTCCCCATAGGCGGTTGCGTCCGGCAGGTAGAACACCAGCAGATTGTCTTGGGTCGGCGCGCGTCCGGCGGTATGGCCATGCGCGCGGGTAAATTCGAGGTGATAGGGCGCGCCACGCCCGCCCAGAATTACGCCATCGAACCCGTTATGCGCGTCGAAACGCGAAAGAAGCTCGAGGCCCAGTCCGTCGCGATAGAAATGCACGAGCGCGTCGATGTTGTCGGTGGGGCGGGCCACACGCAACACCGGCGCGCTCTTGGCAGGCTCATTCATAACTAGTGCAAAGTCGCCAGTTGCACCTCGTGGCCGTCGATCCAGTCCATGATCGCTTCTTCGGAATCGGCGATCAGAACGGGAGCGCCGTCGGCACTCATGAGCAGTTCCAGCCTCTGTTCGGCAGGCGCCATGGCGGCCTGGGGGATGAATTCGGCCAGTTCGCCCGCGTCCATCTGCTTGCGGAACACGATGTCTCCGGCGCCCAGCGCGGCAAATTGCGCGGCGGTCAGCGCCTTGAGCGGTTCGGCCTCAACGCCCAGATGGGCGTCAGTGAACGCTGTCTTTTCAATGGGCTTGTTCATAACGCATACCTTTCTACTCGACCGAACTGATCTCGATACGGCGGGTCACGGTCTCGGTGACGGGCCGGTATACGGTGATAACGAGGAGGCCGTCTTTCAGTTCGGCACCCTCTATCCTCATGCCGTCGGCAAGCAGGAAAGTGCGCTGAAACTGCCGTGCGGCAATGCCGCGATGCAGATATTGGCGCGCACCGTCTTCAGTCTGCCGGCCCCGCACGATCAGCTGATTATCCTCCCCAATCACTTCCAGATCGTTACGAGAAAAACCTGCGACCGCAATGGCGATCCTGTAGGTCTCGTCCCCCGCTTCGGCGGTCACCCGCTCGATATTGTAGGGAGGATAGCCTTCGGAGGCCCGCGCGAGGCGGTCGAAGCGTTCTTCAAACGTATCAAAGCCCAGAAGAAAGGGGGCGGAAAACAGCGATACCCGTGTCATCGGTCGTTCATGTCCTTGTTTGCCAAGCAACATCGCGACTTTGAACCTGTTTTAGGCTTCATCGTCACTTGGCTATGATATGGGTGACCCAGCGCTCTGTTCAAGAGAACTTATCGATGCTGAAAGACCTTGCCGCCTCCATCGTCATGCCCGCCTACAGGGCGCAGGGCACCATCGCCCGCGCCGTCGCCTCGGCGCTGGCCCAGACCCACGTACACTTTGAATTGATCGTGGTGGCCGATGACGAGGAGGATTATGAGGCCGTTCTGGGCCGGGCCGGCATCGCCGATCCGCGCCTGCGCTTTTTGTCTTCGGGCCTGATCGGCGCCGGCTCATGCCCGGCCCGCAATGTCGGGCTGGATGCCGCGCGCTACGAAATCGCCGCAATTTTAGACGCCGATGACGCCTTCAAGCCCGAAAAGCTCGAGATCATGGTGCCGCTGGCCATCCAGTACGGGCTTGTCTCCTGCGCGCTGGACGTCACCACACCAGAGGGCGCCCACCTGCGCTATGTGGGCAAGGGTGAAAACCGGCTGCTCTCGCCCGGCGACTACAAGTTCACCAATTTTTCCATGGATTCCATGCTGGTCCACGACCGCCGCCGCGCCGATCCGCGCTTTTCGACCACCCAGCCCTCCATGACCGATCTCGATTTCCTGCTCAAGCTCTTTGCAACGGTCCCGGCCTGCTTCCACGTCGGCGCGCCATTGCACGATTACGTGAAGATGCCCGTTTCGCTCTCCAATGGCCCTGGAGTCACCCAAAGGATGGTCACGTCCAAGACCATGATGCGCAAGGGGCTGGCCGAGGGCCGCTACCCCCTGGCCGACCCGACGGGAATTGTGGGTATGGGCCGCTTCCTCGACATCTCGCTCGCCGCCGAGAAAACCTACGCTCCACGCCCCGGCGCCAATCCGCCCGACCTTTTTGAAGACCACATCGAGCCGCTATTAGAGCGGTAGGGTCATGGTTGGCTCACCGATGGGCGACGGCCCATCCTCCACGCAGCCCATCGCCACCAGCGTTTGCCGCATGGCGGTATCGAGCGGCGTGCGCGGCTCGGCGCCGAGCAGTTCGACAAGCCTTGTGTTGTCCATGCGCATCGGATGGCGCCAGACCGCCGCAATATCGGCCGCCTCGCGCACAAATCCGCCGAACGGCGCCAGAAGGCCCATCGCCCACCAGGGAAAGCGATAAACCGGCAACTTGCGCCCCACCTGCCGCTCTATGGCGTCGATCATCACCCTTCCGCTCGCATCGTAAACCCCCTCGAACTGCACCCGCTCGAACGGGCGCAACGCCTCGGGGCGCTCGAGCAGCAACGCGAAGGCCTGGGCCAGATCGGGCAGATACGCCCAGCTGTGCCCCGCACCGCGTGCGATATTGATGATGCGCCGCACCGGCTTGCCCGGCGCCACCATGGCCTGCGCAAACCAGCTCGACCGCGCACCGGGCCCGAAAAAATCACCGGCCCGCACGATCAGGCTTTCCACCTCCGGCGCCGCCCGCTCCAGCCGCGCTTCGAGTTCAGCGCGGATGCGCCCCTTGAAGCTCTTTGGCGTCTGCGGGCTGGTCTCATTGAGCACCGGTGTCTGCGCCGGATCGAAATTATAGACGGTGCCCGGCAGCACGATCCGCGCCCCAACGGCCCGCGCCGCGGCAATCGTGTTGTCGATCATCGGCAGCACAAGCTCGCCCCAGTTCCTGTAGCCCGGCGGATTGACCGCATGAACGATGGTCGAAACCCCCTGCGCCGCGCCGATCACATCGGCCCGGTTCATGGCGTTCCCGCCCACCCATTGAACCCCGCTCGGCCCACTCCGGCGCGCCGCTTCAAGGTTTCGCGCCAGCCCGCGCACCGTCCAGCCCTTGCCGATAAGCGCCGCCGCGATGGCACCGCCCACCCCGCCCGTGGCTCCCAGAACCAGCGCAGTCTTCCCGCTCTCCATGATCAAGATCCTTCATTCGCGTTTCCGATGGACGAAAGATGGGCCCACACGCCTTGAAAATAAATTGTCAAAACTCGCAGCGCAGCCTACAAGAAATTTATGAAGCAAGCCATCAACTGGGATGATCAGCGCATCTTCCTCGCCGTCCTCGAAGAGGGCAGCCTTTCGGGCGCGGCGCGACGGCTCGGCCTGTCGCATCCCACGGTGCGCAGCCGCATCGAGGCGCTCGAGGCTGATCTGGGCACGCTGTTGTTCACCCGCTCGATGACCGGGCTCACCCCCACCGAGGCCGCCGAAGCGCTGCGCGAGCCGGCCCGCGCCATGGCCACGGCATCGGAGGTGTTCGTGCGCCGCGCTTCGGCGCCTGAGGGCGCCATTGCCGGCGCCGTTCGCCTCAGCGTTCCCGAGTTCATGGGCATCGAGGTGGTCCCCGCCATGCTCGAGCCTTTAAGGACCGCCCATCCGTCCATCCGGATCGAGTTGTCGCTCTCCAATCTGCCGGCAGATCTGATGGCCCAGGAGGTCGATCTGGCCGTGCGCGCCATGGAGCCCAAACAAAAAGGGCTCGTTGCCCGCAAGGTGGCCAATATCCCCTTGGGGTTTTTCGCATCGAAAGCCTATGTGGCGCGGCGTGGGCAGCCGCTCGACCCTGACCAGCTCGCCGCCCACGACATCATCGGTCCCGACCGCAACTTGTCCGATCTGGCATTGGCCGGACAGATGCTCGCCTCGGTCGATGTCGCAAGGCTGGTGCTGCGCACCGACAGTCACCCCGCCCAACTGGCGGCGGCGCGGGCCGGTCTGGGCATCGCGCTGGCCCAGGTGCCGGTCGGCAATGCGGACCCCGACCTGGTCAGGATCCTGCCCGATTTTTCACCGGGCGATATTCACACCTGGATCGTCACCCATGAAAACCTGGCCCGCGTGCCGCGTGTGCGCGCCGTGTTCGATGCGCTCGTTACCGGCTTCCGCGCCATGATGCGCACCCCGATTTGACCGGCAACGCAACCAGTTCGCCCCTTTGCGCGTTATAGGATCGTCCTTTTTGGGGACGACCATTCACAGTGCTGTTGTGGGGATAAAATGGAAGACGCAGGAATCGGCTGGATTGCAGCCATTATTATCGGCGGTCTGGCAGGCTGGATTGCATCAGCCATCATGAAGACCGAAACGGGCATCTTTCTCAACATCGTGCTCGGGATTGTCGGCGCGGCGATTGCCAGCTTTCTTTTCGGCATCATCGGAATTTCGTTCGGCGGTTGGTTTGGATATCTGATTGCCGGGCTGATCGGCGCCTGTATCCTGATCGCCATCGTCAGGGCCGTCCGACGGTAAATCGAGCGGTTCAGGCCAGTTTCTTGAGGCCGGCGCCCTGCCCGGGGGCGCCGGTTTTTTTGACCGCCGTATTCATACGGTCCGTCAACATCCTCATGCTCCCACAGACGTTCTGGTAGCGTTTGCGGTTTAATTTCTCCCCCGCGCCATCAACAGTGGAAGGGGGCCTTATGCCAGGCGGGTCGCGTCTGCCCTTGCGGCGAAATTGGCTCGATGACGCGGGCACGTCCGCCGTCGAATTTGCGCTGATCGCGCCGGTCTTCCTGCTCCTTTTGTTCGGCGCCATAGGCTATGGGATCTATTTCGGCGCCGCCCACTCGGTTCAGCAACTGGCCGCCGATGCGGCCCGCGCGGCAGTCGCCGGGCTTTCGGGCGCCGAGCGCACGGCGCTCGCCACCGCTTTCCTGGCCGAAAATGGCGGCTCTTACGTCCTGATCGACCCCGACCTTTTGACAATTGAGGCGGCCCCCAGCCCGTCCGATCCGGACCAGTTTCTGGTCCGCATCAGCTATGACGCGTCAGCGCTGCCCATATGGAACCTCCATCCCCCGCTGCCCCTGCCCGACAAAACGATCAGCTTTTCCTCCACCATCCGCAATGGCGGGGTGTGATCGATGGGGCCGGTCACCCGCTTCCTGGACGATATCGGGGCCAATGTGGCAACGCTCTTTGCCGCCGGCGCTCCGGTGCTGCTCGGCCTTGCGGCCTTTGCGGTCGATGAAGCCTCGCTCAACCTTGAAAAGCGCCGCCTGCAATCGGCGGCCGATCTGGCTGCCATCCATGCCGCCGCGAGCCCCGACGATGCAGCCGAACGCGTGCGTCTTGTGCTGGCCGATGCAGGCTACGATCCGCTGCCCGAAACGATCATCGTTCAGACCGGCCATTACGCGCCCGATCCTTCGCTGACCCCCGCCGAGCGCTTCGCCCCCGATACCGGTCCCCTCAACGCGGCCCGCGTCACCCTGCGGCGCGAGGGTACGGTCCACTTCGCGTCGATCTTTGGCTTCCCGCCGCCCCATATCGGCGTTGTGGCCACCGCCAGCGCCACCCCCATGGCCGCCTGGTCCATCGGCTCGCGCCTCGCCAGTCTCGATGGCGGCATACTCAACGCGGTTCTCGGCGGCCTTTTGGGCACCGAACTCTCCCTCACCCTCCTCGATTACAACGCCATCGCAAATGTCGATATTGCGCTGCTCGATTTCCTCGACGCGCTGGCTGGCGAAGTGGATCTGGAGGTCGGCACCTATTCCCAACTCCTCGATACCGACGTCTCGCTCGGCGCCATCGCCGCCGCCATCGCTTCGGCCTCAGGGGAAAACGCGGTCCTTGTGCAACTGGCCGGGCTGGTCGACGAAACCGTCAGGGTGGACATGGCGCGCCTCATCGTCGCCGACGGCCTGGCCGGTCTGGCGCTCGGCACCTCGGCCGCCGTCCAGGCCAGCGTCGATGCGCTTGGCCTTCTGTCCGCCGCCGCCTTGGTGGCCGATGGCAACCGCCACATCAGCCTTGAACTGGGCGCGGGCGTGCCCGGCATTGTCGGTATCGATGTGGCGCTGGTGGTGGGCGAACCGTCGGTCACCGGCTGGTTCACGCTCTCGGGCGAGGGAAATTACCTGCGCACCGCCCAGACCCGGCTCCGGCTCGATATTTCGGTTCTGGGCGATGGCGGTGGGCTGGGCCTGCTCGATATCACCCTGCCCGTCTATGCCGAACTCGCCCCCGCCGAAGCGCAAATGACCAGTCTTGCCTGTCCGCCCGGCCGGCCCGACCAGGGCACGGCCACCATCGCCGCCAGCCCCGGCGTGCTGCGGCTCGCCGTGGGAAACACCCCGCATGCGGCGTTTCTTGATACGCAAAGCCCGCTGGTGATCGCCAAGACCCCCATCGTCTCGCTGCTGGGCGGCATCGCGCGGATCAATGCCCGCGCCGATATCGCCATGAGCCAGACCAGCCCCATCCCGCTTTATTTCACGGCGCTCGACGCCGCCAACGGCACCATCCGCACGGCAACCACCCAAACCCCCGTCTCCAGCCTCACCAGCGCGCTGCTCGATGATCTCGACCTCGACCTCGAAATCTTGTCGATCAACCTGCTCGGCGCCCTGCTCTCAGGCGCGCTCGGCACCGTCCAAGCCCTGCTCGACCCGGTCCCGCTGGTGCTCGATGAGGTTCTGATGGTGCTCTTTGACGCTTTGGGCATCGGGTTGGGCCAAGTCGACGTCGCCGTCCACGGCTTCGACTGCCGCAACGCCGCCCTGGTGCAATAGGGCCAGTCCCAACCAGAGAAAAAGCGCTCTATGCGCTCGGCACCATCGGCGCCACACCCCCTTGGTCATCCCGGCCTTGAGCCGGGATCCAGTACACTCGGTGTTCGTGATAGACCCACCAACTCTGCCGCTTACTGGCTCCCGGGATGACGCCGGTGGAAAAGGCCGTTTTTGTCGCTTTTTTCGTACCCTCCGACACCGCGCATGGCCTGCCGGTCAGATGCCCGATTTTGGTCGGACCGCGAGACGCCGCCGCCCTACCCCTTCGCCTTCCCATTGGGATGCAGCGTTTCCCCCCGCGCCAGCATGGCGACGAATTTTTCGATATTACGGGCCCGCGTCTCGGCCTTCTTGACCCCGTTGATCCTGAACATCAGCGCATAAAGATTGGCGCGGTTGAGCGTTTCATAGACCTTGAGCGCCTCAGGGTTTGCCCGAACGGCCTCGATAAAATCCTCGGGCATAGTGAACTCGGCCCCCGACGAATAGGCGGCGTCCCAGCGCCCGTCACTCTTGGCCGCCTCGATCTGGGCCAGCCCCGGTTCGCGCATCAGCCCCTCTTCGATCAGGCGTTCGGCGTGGCGGGTATTGATCAGGCTCCAGATCGATTTCTTGCGCCGTGGCGTGAAGCGCAAGAGATACGATTTCTCGTCGTGCGTCTTCTTGATCCCGTCAATCCACCCCCAGCACAGCCCGGCCCGCACAGCCTCCTCGTAGGAAATCGTTTCGACCCCCGACCCCTTCTTGAAAAACTGCACCCAAACCTCGTCCCAGGCGCCCCCATGCTGGGCCAGCCAGCCATAAAAGCTCTCGAAATCGACAAACGGACGAATCTTTTCCGGATCGGGAATGACGGGGGGCATGACGACTCCTCTTTCCCCCAACTCTACAGAGAGGCGCTCTTCACGCAAGTCATGGGAGCTTAGTGCGGCCAGCGGTTGGGTGGACGAGCCTTTGGCCGGGCAGTTTTGCCCGACCCGCCCGAGGGCCAGCGCGTCATGCCGTGCGCGGAGCGGCCCGTGAGGCAAACCAAAACCATTCGCGGCAACAAGGCCTGCGAATAGCACAAACATCCAAGGAAGACTGGACCAACCAAGTAAGGAGTTTTGCCTGACCCGCTTTGCGGGGCAAATCGATCCGGTGGATCGATTTGAAGGCAGAACGCCCAAGCGAGCTATGCTCGCGGGCTAGGGCCAACTTTTTGGCCGCGCCGTCGCAGACGCAATGGAGAGCATAGGCGCGCTTTATGCGCCGTCATGCTCGGAATGGTGCGCGCAGTGAGATAGAAGAAACAAATGGTGGAGCCAAGCGGGATCGAACCGCTGACCTCCTGCATGCCATGCAGGCGCTCTCCCAGCTGAGCTATGGCCCCATCGATTGGGTGGCGCGCAACGCGCCGTCCGGGTGGTCCCTCAGGTGCCCTGAGCGAACGGGCGGAACCTAGTGAGAAGTGTTTTGCGACGCAAGAGCAAATTTCACCCCGCGTCGCAAATTTTTCATGCGACCCCTAAAAGCCCTGTCTACCCTTGCACGGCAAGTCCGTGGGTCACATGGACGAGCCTTAGGTGAGGAGTTTTGCCTGACCCGCCTTGCGGGGCAAATCGATCCGGTGGATCGATTTGAAGGCAGAACGCCCAAGCGAGCTATGCTCGCGGGCTGGGGCGACCGTTCGCCGCGCCGTCGCAGGCGCAGCGAAGGGCATAGCGCGGTTTCAGCGCGTCATGCCCGAAGCGGTGCGCGCCGTGAGACAGAAAAAACTCTACCGCTCGTCATCATCCACTTCGACGTCGAAATCGATTTCGTCATCGTCGTCGTCGGTTTCAAGGAAGGTATCGTCGTCGTCCCCGCCCAGTTCCTCGTCGACTTCGACGTCCTCGACATCGGGGATATCGTCGTCATTGTCATCATCGTCGTCGGTATCGGTTTCCGCGTCATTGAGCGAAATGACCTCGGCACCCGCCTCCTTGGCGGCCACATCGACGTCGGCTTCCTCGACCTCGTCTTCCTCTACGACCTTTTCAGCCTTGCGCTCCTTGGCGCCGAACTTGGCGGCTGCCTTTTCCTGAGCGGCTTCGAAAAAGCTCAGGGGATAGGATTTGCCGGTATAGGGCGAGACCACCGGGTCTTTGCCCAGATCGTAAAATTTCTTACCCGTTACCGGGCATGTCCGCTTGGTACCGCGTTCGTCACTGGCCAAGGCAATTCCCCATTCATCTGCTGCTGTAGGGTTGGTATTTCGAGCGCCCCGAAAAAACGCTACCGGGTTTTTGCTAAGGGGCGCAACAGGCATAAAGTGTGGGCGCAACACCCCTGGTTGAAAAGGGCGGCCACGTTGGGGGTTCGGTTAGCGTGAAATTTTCGCCGCTGTCAAACGCAAAATGTAAGCGGCCATGCCCGTGATTGGCAGGCAGATACGATCATGCTAAGCCCGACCTCGTTTTTACCCTTTCCAGTCCCGGTTCGTTTGCCATGTCCCATGCCCTCCCGCCGCGTCCGCGCGCCAGCCACAATGCCGGCGCCCTTTCCGGGTCCATAAGGGTGCCCGGCGACAAGTCGATTTCCCATCGCGCCATGATGTTCGGCGCCATGGCGCTGGGCCGCACCACCGTGACCGGCCTGCTCGAGGGTGAGGATGTGCTGGCCACCGGCCGCGCCATGCAGGCTCTGGGCGCCAGGGTCGAAAAGATCGGCGAGACCTGGCAGATCGACGGGCTCGGCGTCGGCGGCTTTCTCGCCCCCCAGGCCGATCTCGATTTCGGCAATGCGGGCACCGGCGTGCGGCTGACCATGGGCCTTGTCGGCGCCTATCCATTCGTCACCCGCTTTGTGGGCGATGCCTCGCTCTCGGCCCGCCCCATGGGCCGCGTGCTCGATCCGCTGCGCGCCATCGGCGTTGAAGTCGTCGAACACCACGAAAACCGCCTGCCCATTGCTCTCAAGGGCCCCACCGATCCCGTGCCGGTGCACTATCGCGTGCCCATGGCCTCGGCCCAGGTCAAGTCCTGCGTGCTTTTGGCCGGTCTGGTCATTCCCGGCACGACCACGGTGATCGAACCGATCATGACCCGCGATCACACCGAAAAGATGCTCGAAGGCTTCGGCGCCGATATTGCCATCGCCACCGATGCCGACGGCGTGCGCACCATCACCGTCGCCGGCCTGCCCGATCTGAGGGCCCAGGAGCTGATCGTCCCCGGCGATCCGTCCTCGGCCGGTTTCCCGCTCGTTGCCGCCCTCATCGTGCCGGGCTCGGAAGTCACCATCGAAAACGTTCTGATGAACCCCACCCGCACCGGCCTGATCGATACGCTCATTGAAATGGGCGGCGACATCACAATCGAAAACCGCCGCGTTTCGGGCGGAGAGGACATCGCCGACCTGCGGGTGAAACATTCGGCATTGAAGGGCGTCTCCGTCCCCGCCTCCCGCGCCCCCTCGATGATCGATGAATACCCGGTCCTCGCCGTCGCCGCGTCCTTTGCGCAAGGCGTCACCCACATGGCAGGGCTCGAGGAGTTGCGGGTGAAAGAATCCGACCGCCTCGCCGCCGTCGCCCGTGGGCTCGAGGCCAATGGCGTTGTCTGCGAGGAGGGCACTGATTTCCTCACCGTCACCGGCAAGGGCGCCGTTCCCGGCGGTGGCACCGTCGCAACCCACCTCGATCACCGCATCGCCATGAGCTTTCTGGTCATGGGCCTGGCGGCCGATAAGCCTGTCGCCGTCGATGACGACCGGATGATCGCCACCTCGTTCCCCAGCTTCGAAGCCGATTTCACCCGGCTCGGCGCCGGCTTTTCCAAAAGCGAGGACGCCGCATGATTATCGCGGTGGATGGACCGGCGGCCTCGGGCAAGGGCACCATCGCCGCCGCGCTGGGCCGGCACTTCAACCTGCCCCATCTCGATACGGGCCTGCTCTACCGCGCCGTCGGGCTGGCGGTCAAAGCCCATATCGATGCCCCCGATATCGAGGCGAGGGCCACAAAGGCCGCCCGGGACCTCGATTCTGCCGCCATCGACCCCGAATATCTGCTCGGCGCCGAAGTGGGCGTTCTGGCCTCAAGGATCGCCGTCTTCCCCGGCGTGCGCAAAGCCCTCTTCGCCTTCCAGCGCGATTTCGCCACCCACCCGCTCGGCGCCGTGCTCGATGGCCGCGATATCGGCACCACCATCGCCCCCGAGGCCGACGCCAAGCTCTTTATCGTCGCCGATCCCAAAGTCCGCGCCGACCGCCGCGCCCGCCAGATCGAGGCACGCGGCCAGAGCGTCGATCGAGACAAGCTCCTTGCCGATATCGAGGCCCGCGATGCGCGCGATGCCGCCGCCCCCCATGGCGGATTTCACCCCGCTGACGATGCGGTCTTGCTCGATACGACCAATTTGGATATAGAAGCCGCCATTACGGCAGCCATCGCGCAAGTGGAGGCGGCTATCGCCCGCAAGTCGGCCCGCTCTTAAAGAGCTCAGGCAAAATCCAAACTTGCGGCGTTGGGCCACAAATCTTTCGCACCCGAACCCGCCTTAAGGGTTCACCTGCCCTGTCAGTATTCGCCGGTTTGAAAATCAGCGCTCCAAACCCCATATGGGGTGGGAACGCCGTTGGCTATATCGGCACGACTATCCACATCATCAACACCAACCAAATGTTCCGCGCACCCGCTCGGAATGGAGTTTTAATGGCTAACCAGACCGCATCTGCAGAAGATTTCGAACAGCTCCTTTTTGAGAGCTTTCAGGACATCGATCCCGTCGAGGGCACCGTTGTCAAAGGCAAGGTCGTCGCAATCGAAAAAGACCTCGCCATCATCGACGTGGGATTGAAGACCGAAGGCCGCGTGCCGATGAAGGAATTCGGCGCCGCCGGCCGCGACGGCACCATTGCCGTCGGCTCGGAAGTCGAAGTCTATGTCGACCGCGTCGAAAACGCGATGGGCGAGGCTGTCCTCTCCCGTGAGAAGGCCCGCCGCGAAGAAAGCTGGGTCCGCCTCGAAGTCCTTTACGACAAGGGCGAAAAGGTCGAAGGCCAGATCTTCAACCAGGTCAAGGGCGGCTTCACCGTCGATCTCGATGGCGCCGTGGCCTTCCTGCCGCGCTCCCAGGTCGATATCCGCCCCATCCGCGACATCGCTCCCCTGATGAACGTGCCGCAGCCCTTCCAGATCCTGAAAATGGACAAGCGCCGCGGCAATATCGTCGTTTCGCGCCGCGCCATTCTCGAAGAATCGCGCGCCGAACAGCGTTCGGAAATCGTCCAACAGCTCGAAGAGGGCCAGGTGGTCGAAGGCGTCGTCAAGAACATCACCGATTACGGTGCGTTCGTTGATCTGGGCGGCATCGATGGCCTGCTCCACGTCACCGACATCGCATGGCGCCGCGTCAATCACCCCAACGAAGTCCTGGCGATCGGCGAGACCATCAAGGTCCAGATCATCCGCGTCAATCAGGAAAGCCATCGTATTTCGCTGGGCATGAAGCAGCTCCAGGCCGATCCCTGGGAAGGCATTGCCGCCAAGTATCCGGTGGAAGCCAAGTTCACTGGCCGCGTGACCAACATCACCGATTACGGTGCGTTCGTCGAACTCGAGCCGGGCATCGAAGGCCTGATCCACGTCTCGGAAATGAGCTGGACCAAAAAGAACGTCCATCCGGGCAAGATCGTCTCGACCTCCCAGGAAGTCGAAGTGGTCGTTCTCGAAGTCGATCCCGAAAAGCGCCGCATCTCGCTTGGTCTCAAGCAGACGCTCGCCAATCCGTGGGAAAGCTTTGCCGACAAGTTCCCGATCGGTGCCGAGATCGAAGGCGAAGTCAAGAACAAGACCGAATTCGGCCTGTTCATCGGCCTCGACGGCGATGTGGACGGCATGGTCCACCTTTCCGATCTCGACTGGAACCGTCCGGGCGAAGAAGCGCTTGAGGATTACAACCGTGGCGACATCGTCAAGGCCAAGGTTCTCGACGTCGATATCGACAAGGAACGCATTTCCCTGGGCATCAAGCAGCTTGGGTCCGATGCAATGGCCGATGCCGCTGCCGGCTCCGATGGCCTGCGCAAGGGCGCGATCGTCACCACCGAAGTCACCGCCGTTACCGATGGTGGCCTCGAAGTGCGCATCGCCGACACCGACCTGACGGCCTTCATCCGCCGCTCCGATCTGAGCCGCGACCGTGAAGACCAGCGCCCCGAACGCTTCGCCGTCGGCGAAAAGGTCGATGCCCGCATCACCCAGTTCGACAAGAAGACCCGCCGCATCGGCCTTTCGATCAAGGCCCTGGAAATCGCCGAAGAAAAAGAAGCCGTCGCTCAGTACGGTTCCTCCGACTCCGGCGCCTCCCTCGGCGACATCCTTGGCGCAGCCCTCAAGGGCCAGGACAAGAAGTAACACACATAGTGTGATCGATTTTATGGGGCTCGCGCGAAAGCGCGGGCCTTTTTCTTTGGGAATGGTGGTAAGATCGGGCACTATGGAATAAACTTAAAATGGACTATTCCACGCCATACGCTTAGCGAGCCAACCTGTTATGGGAACTCTCTCGCAGGCTTATCGAGATGGCGCAGCGGCAGGATTCGAACCTGCGACCTCCCTGTCCGGTGATGGCGTCCGGCAAGACCACATCGAACCGTCGAAAACAGGGTGCTCTGTCCACCTGAGCTACGCTGCGGAACTTTAGAAAGGAATATCCTCCAAACCATTCGGTTCGAAAGCTGGAGCTTTCGAGGGTACGTAGAGATCATCGACCTTGAGCGTGATCCGGTCACTGCGAGCAATCGGCGCCAGCATGATCCGGCAGATTGTGACCAGTTCGCGAGGCGTCCGGCTGGTTACATACATTTCGCCAGTATCGATATCGTAATATGGCATCTGAGCCTTTGCCGTGTATGTTGCGACAAAGGCGGCAATGCCAAAGTCCAATAATTGCTTAATCTGCTGATTCAGACTGACGGCTTGACGAAGCCTTGCCGACAGCGGAAACACCGGCTCTTCCATTGGCGTCCGCCAAGGATTCGGCATCATGGCTTCGATCGCGGAAGTCATCGCCTCAAGCACATCAATGTTTTCGGAAGTCGGCTCCGCCTCGCACGTTATCTTGCCGTCAAAGCTGGCTTCCAGCGTATTGATGAGAGTCATCCCAGAATCAACTGGCCGTAGAACAATTAAACTCTGGGCTGCCAAGTCCTCTGCATTGGTGCCGTCCTCATTTTCAGCAGTTCTGATAATTTCACTAACACGTACATTAAGTGCCGATGCGATGCTGGATAGACTTTCCATTTGCATCGGCTTGTCGGTTTCTGCGCGCTGAATCGTCCGCCGATCTACGCCACTTTTAATACCCAGTATTTCTTGGGTCATGCCCGCTAACCCCCGCAATTCGCGGATCTTTGCTCCATCTGGTCTGTGATTTCGATTGCTCATGAGTTTCAATCTAGCGCGAATGGAGCGACAGTACCACGTCAGGAAAGCGGCAGGATTTCAGACGATGCGCTATCGTTGCGACGCGAGCGCGACACTAATGTCTTAGAACACGACAAGCTGGATTAAAATCCGAAGCTGTCGTTACGCGGAACTCTAACAATTTGGGGAAGGGCATCTAGGGAGGCCGAAACGACATAGACAATATCGAGGAAAAAGCTGGCATCGCTCGATTGAGAACTCTTCAGTCGCATCCTAGCTCGGCGACACCCCGCAACAATGCCAATACCCTGCATTCTCAATTCATCGATCTGCTCCTGGAATTGACGATCCACTTCAAGCTTGTCTCTCGCTGAATAGAGATCATGGCAGTCGCCGTATTCGCAAAAGCAATCTTGAAGAGACGCGAGCAACGCTTCGACATTGTCCGTCGGATCATCAATTGATGTGATGAGAAAGCTGTGGGCGCGTTCGGCGAGCTTACGCAATTGTTTCCCCTTCACCATCTGCTGCACGTCCACAGCGACAGTTTCGCGTTCAATACGCGCGGATTCTTCCTTTAGCCTTTCAATATTGGGTAAGGGCCAAGGCCCGTTAAATGTATCAAGGTCATCAAAATCAAAAGCGGCCGCTAATGTTCGACGTGTATCAATACTGCTAGGTTGGCCGCTCTCGAGCCGCTGTATGGTGCGCGGACTGACGCGAGCAATTTCAGCGAGCGTTTCCTGTGTCCAACCCTTTTCTTTTCGAAGCTCCGCAATGACAGCAGCAAGCTCTGGATCGGTAAGGCGGCGATAGTCGATCACGTCTGAATTAATCATTAGATGCTCCCATTTATGGAACAGATCATCGCAACAATAGGAGCGTCTTACCACGACAGGAACCCGACAGCGCCGAAGGGTGTTAGCGCTACTGCTAACTAGAGCCCATCCCCTTCAACACCCCCGCCGTCTCCGGCATCCGCTTCAAACTCGCCCCGATCCGCTCGCGCCAGCGCGGGCCGCGCGCCAGCGCGTCTTTATAGGCTTCGGCGAGATCGTCGGGCCGGTCCTGCGCCAGCACCGCCACCAGAAACGCCGCCTGGGCCCGGTCCTTGCGCGCCTTGATCTGGTCCGGCCCGCCCTGGCGCCGGTCGGCCACGATCAGCTTGTGAATCGCAAAGCGTTCCGGCCGCGGAACCTGCACCAGAACCCCCGAGCGATAGAGCGCAACCGCTTGGACCGGCTCGGCAAGCAGGAAGTTGAGATAATTAAGCCCCTGCGCGCTCACCCCCAAGGCGGGTAGCGGCTTGACGCCTTCCTCGCCAAGCGCCGGCGTCAAAAATTCCACCATGACTTCGCCGTGGCTTTGCCGCCATCGCCACACCTGTTTGTTGTTGATCCCCGGCACGGGATCGAATTTAAGCACATTGAGAATGTCGGCGGGGCTTTCTTCAACCTTGTCGTCCAACGCCACCGAAAGCCGCTCGATACTGGCAATATCGATATCGCCGGTCTGCGCCAGCTCCTCGGCATCCATGCGCACCCCGAGTTCGCCCTGATAGAGCCCATAGGCTGAAGTGCCCACCAGCGTTCCCCCCAGCCGGAACACCCCCGCCCTTGAAAAGGCGAGCAGCAGCGAGCCGGTCTCCCGGTCGGTCGTCAAAAGCCCTTCGGCCCGCAGCGTCCGCGCCAGTTGGCTCATCCGCTGCCGGCGCCCCTCCGATTGC
>DFMV01000049.1:47158-75976 GCA_002375765.1 Rhizobiales bacterium UBA3584
CCCAGATACCGGCTCACCATCTCGGTCCCGATCCGGAACCGCTCGTAAAGATAGACCCGCCCGTTGCGGTGCCGCTCCTCGATACTGCCCATAAGGCTCGCCGCCCGCTCATCGAGATGAAGGCGCAAGAGATCCTGATAGGCCACCACCGCCGAGCGGCTCAGAGATACCGGTTCCATGTCGAACCCCGTTTATGTGCATCAAGTTATAGTTTGCTGCACACAAACATCAAGTGTGCATCAAAAAATTTCCTGATGCACACGGGCCAGTCGCAGAACGCAGCGGCCTGCCGCCGCCCGGGCCTCTAAGCCGAACGCCGCTCGACTCCCGCCGCGCTTGCTCCATTGTCCGCCTCGGGCACCGGCAAGCCCACCGGCAGCCGCATCGCCGCCACCAGTCGCCGATATTCCTGCCGCGCATTGACATGCGACATCGAGGGCGCGGCCCCCAGCGTTTCGGCATCCAGCGGGTCGAACACCGTCATCCCCAGTTTGAACAGCGAGCGAAAGATCACCCGCTCGGCGATCCCCTCGGCCACCCGGCACCCCAGCCGCTCGGCGACCATCTCGATGGTCTGCTGCACCTCGCTGGCGTTGCGCGAGCCCAGTTGCGCAATCCGGTTGCGCACCAGCACCCAGTCGATCGTCTGGCCCGTGCGCTCCAGCCGCTCGGCGCGCGCTTTTTGCACGTTTCGCGAATAGGGGCTGGTCTGGATCGGTTGCCCGCTCTGCTCGTCGATGCGGGCCAGAACGTCCAGATCGATCATCGAATCGTTGAGCGGGGTCACCAGCGTATCGGCAATCTCCAGCGCCGCCCGCGCCAGGTTGCAGTCGAACCCCGGCGTGTCGATGACGATGAAATCGACCTCCTTGCGCAGCCCCGTAACCGAGCGGTCGAAAATCTCGCGCTCGGCCGCCTGGTTTTCCGAAATCGAATCCCCCCAGGCCGTCGGGATATAAAGGTGCTTGGGCATCGGCACGTTGCGGCCCCGCGCCTCCGCGCTGGCTCGCCGGTTGCGCACATAGCGCGTCAGCGTCTGCTGGCGGCTGTCCACGTCCACGGTCCCCACGGCAAACCCCAAATGGAGCAGATAGACGGCCAGATGCAGCGAGGTCGTCGATTTGCCCGACCCTCCCTTTTCATTGCCCACAACAATGATATGCGCGCCTGCCTGCCCCATCTCGAAAACCCCAAATCAGCCAATACACAATCGGCTCCATCAGGTGCCAACATGGTTAACGGGGCCTTAACCGAACCCTCTTCCCACAACTCTTGACTATGCAACAAGTTTGTTGCATAAGGCGTCATGACCACTGACGACGAAACCCTCAACCGCCTGTTCCGTGCCCTGGGCGATACGACCCGCCGCATCATCATCGCCGAACTTGCCAGGCGCGACCGCCAGTCCCTGTTCGAGCTTTTCACCCGCGTGGTCACCAATCACGGCATCGGCCAGACCCGCCAGGGCTTTTCGAGGCACCTGGCAACCCTCGAGGAGGCCGGGCTGATCGAAATCGAATGGCAGGGCACCACAAAGCTCCACAGCCTCAACACCGCACCCATTGCCGCGCTCCAAGCGGGCTGGCTGCAATCCTTCATGGAGGAACACCAATGAAAATCTACGTCACATCCGTCTATGTCGACGACCAGAACAAGGCCCTCGATTTCTACACGGCCAAACTCGGCTTCATCAAAAAGCACGACATCCCCGTCGATGGCGAAAACCGCTGGCTCACCGTGGTCAGCCCCGACGCGCCTGACGGGGTCGAACTGCTGCTCGAACCCTCCGCTCACCCCGCCACGGCCCCTTTCAAACAGGCGCTCGTCGCCGATGGCATCCCGCTGACCTCGTTTCAGGTCGACGATATCGACGCCGAATATGCGCGCCTTTCGGCCCTCGGCGTCGCCTTCACCCTGCCGCCCACCAATGCCGGCCCGGTCAAGATGGCCGTCCTCGATGACACCTGCGGCAATCTCATCCAGATCGTGCAAATGGTCGCCCAGCCGTGACCGCTCTCTGGCGCCCGCTTCTCCCCACCGACATCCCCGCCGTCTCGGCCATCGCCAGGAAGGTGCACCCCGATTTCCCCGAGGACGACGCGGTGTTTGCCGACCGGCAGGCCCTGGGGCCCGATTTCTGCTTCCTTCTCGAAATCGGCGCCGCCCCCGCCGGCTATATCCTCGCCCACCCCTTCCGTCTGGGCGCTCTCCCGGCGCTCAATACGGTCCTGGGCGGTCTCCCCGAGCCCTGCGACACGCTCTATATCCACGATCTGGCTCTCCTGCCCGCCGCGCGCGGCACCGGCGCGGCCCGCCAGATCGTGCAGGCCCTGTTCCCCCTAGCCGCCCCCTTCGGCGCCCTCAGCCTTGTCGCCGTCAACGGCTCGGTCCCCTTCTGGACCCGCATGGGGTTCGCCGTCACCGATGCCGAACACCTCGCCGCAAAGCTCTCAAGCTACGCCCCCGACGCGCGCTACATGGTTGCACCCGCCTCCCGTTAGCGGTAGCGATCACTAACGATCAAATCTGGACGCCACCATGTCGCCTCAAGACGATCCTTACGAGACCATCCCCGTCACCCGCGCCCTGCGGCGCTCGCGTGGCCGCTGGCGGATTTTCGCCTTCGTGGTGCTGGCCATCGCCGTGGTGGTCGGCCTTGCCCGCTTTTCCCCGCTGATGAACCCCGCTGGCGATGTCATTGCCCGCGTCACCATTTCGGGCACCATCCTGACGGACGCCGAACGCACCGCGCTTTTCGAGGAGCTGGCCGAAGACGATACCGTTGCCGCGGTCATCGTGGCCATCAACTCTCCGGGCGGCACCACGGCGGGCGGCGAAGAGCTTTATGCCTCCCTGCGCGCGCTCGCCGAACAAAAGCCCGTGGTCTCCACCATCGGTGAGCTGGGCGCCTCGGCCGCCTATATGGCCGCCATCGCCACTGATCGCATCTACGCGCGCAACCTCTCCATCGTCGGCTCCATCGGCGTCTATTACCAGCACGTCGATGCCTCGGGCCTGTTTGAAACCCTCGGCGTCGATCTCGACAAGGTCGCGTCCGGCCCCTTGAAGGGCAAGCCCGATTTCGACGAGCCGATCTCGCCCGAAGTCCGCGATTCCCTGGTCGATCTGGTGGATTCTTCCTACCAGTATTTCGTTGATCTGGTCGCCGAACGCCGCGGGCTCTCGCGCCCGCAAACCCTGGCTCTGGCCGATGGCCGCATCCTTTCGGGCGTCATGGCCATCGAGGCCGGTTTGATCGATGAAGCGGGCGGGCAATCCGAGGCGCTGGCCTGGCTGCAGACCGAGCGTTTCGTCGAACCCGATCTCGATATTGTCTCGGTCTGGCCGCGCCAGCGCGCTCCTGGCTGGATCGATCTTGTGCTCGGCGCGTTTAGTGGAGCATTGGGCGATGGTGGCTGGCCCGGCTTGCCGCTTGACGGGCTGGTCTCGCTTTGGCACCCTCAAGCCCGATAATGCCAAGGCCGCAACACTTTAGCCTGAGGGTGCCTGCACCCGAACCTGCGCCAGGGGGCGTGCGATAGATCATGATAAAGTCCGAACTCATTGAAAAGCTCGCGGCGGAAAACCCGCATCTTTTCCATCGCGATATCGAAAACATCGTCAACGCCATCCTCGATGAGATCGGTGACGCGCTGGCCCGGGGCGACCGGGTCGAATTGCGCGGCTTCGGCGCGTTTTCGGTCAAGAACCGCCCGGCCCGCATCGGCCGCAATCCGCGCACCGGCGAACAGGTCGATGTGGGCGAAAAATACGTGCCGCAATTCAAGGCCGGCAAGGAAATCCGTGAGCGGCTCAACGGCGGCTGACACCGCCCAGAAGCGATCCGGTTTGTCAAAGCCGCCCGCACTTGCGAAAATGGTGATAGGGACGGCCCTTCCCCGGTCGTCATCCCGGACTTGATCCGGGATCCAGTAACCGGCAGCGCCGGCGGCTCTTTCGTTCCGCTTGCGCGACAGATGGAATAGACATTTCTATGCGCAAACGCATCGTCGGCTGGCTCGTTCTCGTGCCCCTGTGCCTTGTGGTCCTGGTTTTTGCCCTGGCCAACCGGCATATGGTCGCCGTCAATTTCAATCCTCTTGTCGCGCCCTATGAGGCTGCGCCAGGCTTTGGCGTGCCGCTGTTTCTGGTGATCTATGCGGTGCTGTTCATCGGCATTTCGCTCGGCGGGCTTTCGGTCTGGTTCACCCAGGGCCAGCACCGCAAGGAGGAGCGCCGCCTGCGCCGCGAAAACGAAAAGCTCAAAGCCGATCTCGATCGCTCCCGCCGCGCCCCGGCCCATCAGCCCGACGCAGCGCTGCTCGCCACGGACGAATTGGTCTGATGGACCAGCCCATCATCAAGATCTGCGGGGTCAAAACCCCCGATATTCTCGATCATGTCATCGCTCAAGGCGCCGACATGGCGGGGTTCGTCCATTTCGAAAAAAGCCCGCGCCACCTCCCGTTCGATACCATCGCCACCCTTGTCGCCCAGGCCGGTGACCGCATCGAAACGGTGATCCTGCTGGTCGATCCCGACAACGATACTCTCGCTGCCGCGGTCGAAACCGGCGCTCAATGGCTCCAGCTTCACGGGTCCGAACCCAAGGGCCGTGTTGCCGATATCCGCGAGCGCTCGGGGCTGAAAATCATCAAGGCCCTGCCCATCGGCGATAAGAACGACGTGCGCCAGGTTCCCGCCTATCGCCCGGTGTCCGACCGGCTGATCCTCGATGCACGGCCGCCAAAAGGCGCCACCCGCCCCGGTGGTCTGGGCACGGTGTTTGATTGGTCGCTGCTCGAAACCCTTGACCCGTCGGTCCGCTTCATGCTTTCCGCTGGGCTCGATAGCGACAATGTTGCCCGGGCTGTCAAAACCCTCAAACCCTTCGGCCTCGATGTTTCTTCGGGCGTCGAGCGCGAAAAGGGCGTAAAAGACGCCGGGTTGATTTCCCGGTTCATCGCCAGCGCCCGGGCGGCGGCACAATAAGGTTTAGGTCTATGAGCCAGCAAAACGCCAATTCCCTGCGTCAGGGACCCGATGAGAACGGCAAGTTCGGCATTTATGGCGGGCGCTTCGTGGCCGAGACCCTGATGCCCTTGATCCTCGATCTGGAAAAGGCCTATCGCGCCGCCCAGGCCGATGAAGAATTCCTAGCTGAAATGGACGATCTGCGCACCCATTTCGCCGGCCGTCCCTCCCCGCTCTATTTCGCCGAGCGCATGACAAATGAGCTTGGCGGCGCGAAAATCTATTTCAAGCGCGAAGACCTCAACCACACGGGCTCCCACAAGCTCAACAACTGCATCGGCCAGATCCTGCTTGCCAAGCGCATGGGCAAGACCCGGATCATCGCCGAAACCGGGGCCGGCCAGCACGGCGTGGCCACGGCCACGGTCTGCGCCCGGTTCGGCCTGCCCTGCACCATCTTCATGGGCGCCACCGATGTGGAGCGCCAGATGCCCAACGTCTTGCGCATGAAAATGCTCGGCGCCGAGGTCCGCCCGGTCACCGCCGGAGCCGGTACGCTCAAGGACGCCATGAACGAGGCGCTGCGCGACTGGGTCACCAATGTCGACACCACCTATTACCTGATCGGCACGGCCGCCGGCCCGCATCCTTATCCTGAAATGGTGCGTGACTTCCAAAAAGTGATCGGCGAGGAAATCCGCACCCAGATCATAAAGGCCGAGGGCCGCCTCCCCGATGCCCTGGTCGCCTGCATCGGCGGTGGGTCCAACGCCATCGGCACCTTCCACGATTTCCTCGACGAGCCGAATGTGAAGATTTTCGGCACCGAGGCCGGTGGACACGGGGTCGATATCGAAAACGGCCACGCCGCGTCCATGACCGGCGGCCGCCCCGGCGTGCTGCACGGCAACCGCACCTATCTCTTGCAGGATGCGGACGGCCAGATCACCGAGGGTCATTCGATTTCCGCCGGGCTGGACTATCCCGGCGTCGGCCCCGAACATTCCTTCCTGCGTGACAGCGGCCGGGTCAACTATGTGCCCATAACCGACGCCGAAGCGCTCGACGCCTTCATGGCCTGCACCAAGTTCGAAGGCATCATCCCCGCGCTCGAAAGCGCCCACGGCCTCGCTCACGTCATCAAGCTCGCCCCCACAATGGCCAAGGACGAAATCATCGTCCTCTGCCTTTCCGGCCGCGGCGACAAGGACGTCGAATCGGTCGGCAAGCATCTGGGCATGGTGTTTTAAGACCAATCGACATTGCGGGGGCAAAGGCTCCTGCCTTGCCAAAACCACCACGCTGTCACCCCGGCCATCGAGCCGGGGTCCAGTACACTCGGCGCCCAGGACAGAACCGTCAACTCTGCCGCTTACTGGTTCCCGGGTCTTCGCCCAGGATGACTAGGTGGGAAAAGGCCGGATTCGGGATGGAGTCCCGAAACCCGGAACACTTCCCGCGCTTTCCCAACGCCCCCTCGGCCCCTGTCTCCCCGGGATATGTTCCGGATCTCTCCCCGCGCCGCTTCAGCATGACGCCCTTTGGGGGAGACTTTGAGCCGTCTTGCCAATCGCGCCAGTTGCACGATTGGAGGCGAGAAGGCCGTGAGAGCTATGCTCGAATGGCGATGAGCAGCCATACGGGTAAGGTGGCCCTGAGCGCCGACAGTATCACCACCTTGCCTCCTCCCCATCGTCATCCCGGGCGAAGACCCGGGACCCAGTACCCCTAGCGCTTGTGACGCTTCCCCAAACGCCTCACCACTCCCTTGTCACCCCGGGATTTATTCCCGGGGTCCATCTCTCCGCGCCGCTGCAAATGCATGCCGCAAAAGCTATGCGTCTTTCTCACCCTTTGCTACTTTCACTGGCTAGAAACAAAACACTTGACGAACCCATTCCTCCCTGGCTATACGTCAACCCATAGCCAATGGGATATATGTCGTCGATGTCCGCCACCCCCGATGTACTGTTTCGCACTCTCGCCGACCCGACCCGCCGGGCCCTGTTCGAGCGCCTGTGCAAAAACGGCGAGCTTACGGTCGGCGCGCTGACCCAGGGCGCCGGCGTCTCCCAGCCGGTGGTCTCAAAGCATCTGGGCGTGCTGCGGCAGGCCGGCCTGGTCAGCGATCGCCATGAGGGCCGCCACACCCATTACAGTGCCCGCATCGATGCCTTGGCCCCCCTGGCGGACTGGACCCGCCAGATGGCCGGCTTCTGGCACAGCCGGTTCGACGATCTGGAAGATTTGCTAAGGAGGATGGATCAATGAAACTCAGCGCATGGTTCCGCCAGGGTCACCGCTGGCTGGCAATCGCCTTCACGCTCGGCGTCATCGTCAATTTCATCGCCCTGGGCGGTGGGGAAGAACCGGCCTTCTGGGTCTATTTGCTCGCCCTCATCCCCTTGTTCCTGTTGCTTTTTACGGGGCTCTACCTGTTCGTGCTACCCTATGCCATCAAATGGCGCGGCGGGCGGCGCGCAAGCGAAAGCCCATGACACAATGAGCAAATCGGAAAGCAAGCCGGTGTTGTTGTCCGGCGGAAATCCCCAGATTCCCAAGGGCTATGGCGAGGCTCCCGTCAGGGCCTATCTCGACGCCATGCCGGGGTGGAAGGGCGATATCGGGCGCCGCCTCGATGCCATTATCACCCGCGTGGTTCCCGATGTGCAAAAGGCGGTCAAGTGGAACTCGCCCTTTTACGGGGTCGAAAAGGACTATTGGTTCACCTCCTACCACTGCATGACGAAATACGTGAAGGTGACCTTCTTTAAGGGCAGCGACCTCGATCCGCCCCCGCCCGGCACCTCGAAATACCCGGCGGTGCGCTACCTCGATATCTATGAGGACATGGGGTTCGATGAGGACCAGTTCGCCTCATGGATCGAACAGGCCAGCAAGCTGCCCGGCGAAAAAATGTGAGACTTACCCAATGCCAAAACCCGATAATGACACCCAGGCCGCTCCGTCCACCGCGAGCGCGTCCGAGCTGATCGATGCCCGCATCGCCGATCTCGGCGACTGGCGCGGAAAAACCCTCGCCAGGGTCCGCGCCCTCATCCATGAGGCCGTCCCCGAAGTTCTCGAGGAATGGAAATGGCGCGGCACCCCGGTCTGGTCCCATGCCGGCATCATCTGCACCGGCGAGACCTACAAGACCTATGTCAAACTGACCTTCGCCAAGGGTGCATCGCTCGACGACCCCAAGGGCCTGTTCAATTCGAGCCTCGATGGCAACACCCGCCGCGCCATCGACATCCATGAGGACGCGGAAATCGACGAGGCGGCCTTAAAGGCGCTCTTTGCCGCCGCCGCAACCCTCAATTCCTTAAAGAAACCCGCCCGGACCAAAAAGTCGCACTGAGGACACCACCATGGCTGAACCCATCACCGTCACCGTCGAACGCGAAATCCCCTTTCCGCCCGAAAAGATATGGCGCGCCCTCACCCAGCCCCATCTGATGGAGGAATGGCTGATGAAGACCGACTTCAAGCCCGAGATCGGGCACAATTTCACCCTGCGCGGCGATTGGGGTGGTGTGGAATGCGAGGTTCTGGCCATCGAGCCCGAAAAGACCCTTTCCTACACCTGGAACCACCCCCACTCCGATCCCGCCTACGCGCTCGAAAGCGTCGTGGTCTTCACCCTCACCGCCACGGCCACGGGCACCCGTCTGCGCATGGAGCAGACCGGCTTCCGCCCCGAACAGAAACAGGCCATCGGCGGCGCCAAATGGGGCTGGGAAGAAAACTTCACCAACATCGAAAAACTGCTGGCCGAGGGCAAGGCGTAAGACAGAGCGACATTCAGCTCGCCCTCAGTTGAATGTCCTTTGGGCGTGGCGGCCAAGTGCACCGAGTGTCCACTGGCCGTCAGCCCCCCGCTTTGTGCATGGCTGGAATACCCATTGAGCGCTTGTTTATTGCCACCGGCAGGCGCATTTAAATCTCAAGAAATCAAGCACCTTTCAGGAGATTTGAACAATGGCACGCAATCGGATTTTCGATTCCATCTCGGGTTTTTTCGGTGACGTGGGCCGCGCCCGCAACGCCTCGAACCTTTATTCCAATCTGTCCAACATGTCCGACGATGCACTGCGCTCGCGCGGTCTCAATCGCGCCGATCTGGCCCGTCACGCTTTCGATACTGCGTTCAACTCCAAGTAATCTGCCGCTTTCGCGGTCGACATCAAAAAGGCACCCGCCTCCGGCCGGGTGCCTTTTGTATTGATGGAGTTGACTTGCACCCCCAACCTGTCCTTTATCCCGGCAAACATTGGCTTTTTCGTCGTGGAGATTTCATGGGCGCCTCGCGCATCGACAAGCGGTTTGAAAAGACACGGGCCGAAAACCGCCCCGCTTTTGTCTCGTTCATCATGGCCGGAGACCCCGACGAGGCGACCGCCGACGCCATTCTCGCCGGGCTCCCGGCCGCGGGCGCCGATGTGATCGAACTGGGCATGCCGTTTTCAGATCCCATGGCCGATGGCGTCGCCATCCAGCTCGCCGGCCAGCGCGCCCTTGCCGCCGGCATGAGCCTTGAAAAGACGCTTGAAATGGTCGCCCGCTTCCGGGCGAATGACGACGAAACCCCAATAGTTCTGATGGGTTACTACAACCCCATCTACATCTACGGCGTCGAAAAGTTCATCGCCGAGGCCGTAAGATCGGGCGTCGACGGCCTGATTGTTGTCGATCTCCCCGCCGAGGAAGATGACGAATTGTGCATCCCGGCGCTCAAAACCGGCCTCAACTTCATCCGCCTGACCACCCCCACCACCGACGCAAACCGCCTGCCGACAGTGCTCAACAACGCCTCGGGCTTTGTCTATTACGTCTCGATGACCGGCATCACCGGCGCCGAGATTAAAAACCGCGCCGCGGTGGGCGAAGCGGTCAATCGCATCAAATCGGTCACCGACCTGCCCGTAGCGGTCGGTTTCGGCATCAAATCCGCAGAAGACGCCGCCCTGATCGGCAAGGATGCCGATGGCGTTGTCGTCGGCTCGGCACTGGTTGCCGCGATCGAAAAATCGCTCGAAAACGGCCGCGCCAGCCTTGGAACTCCACAGGCTGTTCACAATCTGGTTCGTACATTGTCACAAGGTGCGCGCAGCGCCAGAAGCTGATAGTATTGCCACAATTGCTTCCTACATCTTGGGCAGCGCGTTCCGCCCGAATGAAAAGCTGAGACGAGAGAAAATGAACTGGATCGACAACGTCGTTCGCCCCAAGATCCGCTCCTTCCTCAATCGCCGCGAGGTCGAGGACAATCTTTGGGTGAAGTGCCCCGAAACCGGGGAAATGGTGTTCCATCGCGATCTCGAGGCCAATCAGTGGGTCGTGCCCAATTCGGGCTACCACATGAAAATCAAGCCGTCGGACCGGCTGAACAACTTCTTTGACGATGGCGAATATACAAAGCTTTCGTTGCCTTCGGTCCCTCAGGATCCGCTGAAGTTCCGCGACACAAAGCGCTATACCGATCGACTGAAAGAGTATCGCACCAAGACCGGCAACGACGATGCCATGCTTGTGGCCCAGGGCGACCTTTACGGTTCCAAGCTAACGGTTGGTGTCCAGGATTTCGATTTCATGGGCGGGTCGCTCGGCATGGCCGCCGGCTCTGCCATTGTGACCGGTCTTGAAGCCGCTCTCGTCGCGCACACGCCCTTTGTCATGTTTACTGCGTCGGGCGGTGCCCGCATGCAGGAAGGCATTCTCTCGCTCATGCAGATGCCCCGCACCACCGTTGCGGTGCAGCGCCTGCGCGAAGCGGGCCTGCCCTATATCGTGGTTCTCACCAACCCCACGACCGGTGGCGTCACCGCATCCTACGCGATGCTGGGCGACGTGCATCTGGCCGAACCCGGCGCGGTTATTGGCTTTGCCGGTGCCCGCGTCATCGAGACAACCATCCGCGAGAAACTCCCCAAGGGTTTCCAGCGCTCCGAATATCTCTACGAGCACGGCATGGTCGATATGGTCGTCCACCGGCATAATCTGCGTTCCACAATCGGCTCGCTGATCGGCCTTCTGACAAAGGCTCCGGCCAACGACGCCATTCCCGCCGCGCGCCAGAGCGCGACCCCCGCTGCTGCGGCGGTCAGCATGCGTGACGTCGCGATCGCCGCCGAAGGCGATGGGGATGACGATTTCCTTGCCAACGCCCCGGTCGCCGGCCACGCCGAATAGTTTCATAATCAAAAGCCCAGGACGGCCGTGTCCCGCACCGATGCGATATTGAAGCGGCTGCTCTCGCTCCACCCCAAGCTCATCGATCTTGAGCTTGGGCGCACCGAGCGCATGCTTGAGGCCATAGGCCGTCCGCAGGACCGGCTGCCGCCGGTCATCCACGTGGCCGGCACCAACGGCAAGGGCTCAACCATTGCCTTCCTGCGCGCCATGCTCGAAGCGCAGGGCAAGCGCGTCCACGTCTATACTTCCCCCCATCTCGTCGTCTTCCGCGAGCGGGTTCGGCTGGCCGGAAAGCTCGTCTCCTCGCGCGCGCTCAACGCCGCGCTCGAAGAATGCGAGAAGGCCAATGGCGGCAAGCCGATCACCTTTTTCGAGATCACCACGGCAGCCGCCTTCCTGCTCTTCTCCCGCGTGCCCGCCGATTACCTGCTGCTCGAAGTGGGTCTTGGCGGACGGTTCGATTCCACCAATGTGATCGATAAGCCTCTCGGCACCATCATCACGCCCATTTCGTCGGACCACACCCAGTTTCTGGGCGAAACCATCGCCGAGATCGCTTCCGCCAAGGCCGGCATCATCAAGTCCGGCTCACCGCTGGTCGTCGCCCGCCAGCCCGATGAGGCCATGGATGTGATCGATACCGAAGCCAAAAAGCTTGGCGTCATACCCTTCGCCGCCGGGGCCGATTTCGATGGATTCGCCCAGCGCGGCAAGCTTGTCTATCAGGACGAGGACGGGCTACTCGATCTGCCGCTCCCTGCCCTGGCCGGCGCTCATCAGGTCGACAACGCGGCATTAGCCCTTGCCGCCATGCGCCATTTCTCCCTCGTAGAGGATGAAAACCAGCTCGCCACCGGCCTGCGCTCGGTCGTCTGGCCCGCGCGCCTCATGCCGCTGCGCGGAGCGCTATCGGGCTATGTCGCCGAGGGCCAGGAACTCTGGCTCGATGGCGGCCACAACGCCGCTGGCGCTCAGGTGCTCGCCAATGCGCTCAAGGAGATGAACAAGGCCCGCCCGGCCCCGCTTGTGCTGGTGTGCGGCATGATGGCCTCAAAGGACGCCGCCAATTTCTTTGCGCCCCTGGCGGATATGACCAGCCACGTCTTTACGGTCCCAATCCCCGGCGAAACCGGCGCCCTGCCGGCCCGCGCCTTGGCGGGGTTTCCCAAAGCCAGGGGTATCCCAACCACCATCGCCCGTTCGATCCCCGCCGCGCTGCAGCGCGCCGCCCATTTCGAAGGCGCCCGCATCGTCATATGCGGCTCCCTCTACCTTGCAGGCGCCGTCCTCAAACAAAACAAAACGCCTCCAACCTGAAAGCTGGAGGCGTTCTGCTGTCTCGCCCAAACGAAAGGAGAGGCGAGAAATCGAGAATTCTTGTTGAGTCTCAGGGCAGGTCAGGGCTGTGCGAAAACGGGGGCTTTCGAGAACCGGAACGGAGCGTACTTTTGTACGTGAGTACCGGAAGCGCAGAAAACCCGCGTTTGCAGCCAGCCCTCACCTGACCATGCCTAGGCGGCGTGGCCTTCGAGCCATTTGACAAGCCCCGCCTTGGGCGTGCCTGCGCCAACCTTGATGTCGGCGGCTTCACCGCCCTTGAACAAAATCATGGTCGGGATCGAGCGCACACCATATTGCGCGGCAACGCCGGGGTTTTCGTCGACATTGAGTTTGACGATCTTGACCTTGCCTGCCATTTCGCCCGAAATCTCTTCGAGGATCGGGGCGATCGCCCGGCAAGGACCACACCATTCCGCCCAGAAATCAACGAGCACAGGCTCTTTCGAGCCCAGAACTTCTGTGGAGAAATTGGCGTCTGTAACGTGTCCGGTCATGGCACTACCTTTACTATCAGGCCCCACATATGGACCTTTGGAAATTACGTTACACTATAGCTAGGCAGAGTCGGAAGCCAGTTCAAGCCTCCCCGTGAGGTGACCTTCTCACAGCACCGTGACGTCGCCCGCTGCCGCGTCAAGCAATTCGGGAGGAATGCTCATCAGGCGCGAATTTTCCGTCCACAGGATAGCCGCCTCAATCCTTTTGCCCGAAAACAGTCGCTGCGCGGCCAGCCGGTACAGCGCCAACTGGCGCGCATACCCCGCCGAGACCGCCTCGGGCCCGCCCGGCACGCCGGCGTCGGATTTGTAATCGACCACCAGAACGCTTTCCCCGACAACCAGCCGGTCGATCCGCCCCTCCAGCCGCGCCTCGGCGCCGCCCTGCAGCACTTTGAGTGAAAACGGCACCTCTGCCCGGCTGTCGGCCCCGAACAGCCCGGCCAAAGCCGGGTCGGAGAGGATCGCCAGCCCCCGCTCTGCCACCGGCCCGGCAAGCTCGGGATCGTCGGGCAAAAGCGTGTGCGCCGCGCTCAGCGCCACAGCTGCCTGCCGGTCCTGAGGTACGGCACTCAAATGCTGCAGCAGGGCATGCAACGCGATGCCCCGCATCCGCGCCCCACGCGCATCGAGTAGTCTTTCCGCCACCGTCTCCAGTCCCGACGGCACCCACATCTCATCGTGCCGCGATGGGGTGATGATCGGCAATCCCTTGCGTCTCTGCGCTCGCCCCAGCGTCAGCGGTTGGATTGAGGCACGCAAATCATCGCTCGTGTTCCCGCCCGTCAATTCTTCCGGTTCCAGAGCCGGAAACCGCAACACCTCGCCCCGATGGTCCGATATCGTGGCGCTCTCGTCCTCCAGCGCGTCCGAGACCGCGCCGAACCAGGTTTCCTCAACCTTGGTGCGGCTGTCGAGCGTGCCCGCGATATGGAGCGCCTCTTCGGCCCGCGTCATCCCCACATAGAGATTGCGCCAGTATTCGGCGATATTGCGTGCTTCCACCTCGGCCCGCAGCGGCCGCGAGGCCTCGCAATGATGATCCTTGCTTGGACAATAGAGCAGAAACGCATCGCCATCATGGGTGCCGAAAAAGACGCAGTCGGATACCGCCCGAGGCTTGGTTGCGGCATCGGCCAAAATCACCACCGGCGCCTCGAGCCCCTTTGCCCCATGCACGGTCATCACCCGAACGCCCGCCGCCTTGGCCACCAGATCGCGCTTGATCACGATATCGGACGCCCGCATTGCGGCAACGAACCCGGTCAGTGAGGGCTGGTCGGATGTCTCGTGCTCAAGCGCCAGATCTAAAAATTCGGCGATCACCTCGTCCACTTCCTCGCCCAGCCGCGCGTGAAACTGTTTCAGCCCGTCCTGCCCGTAAAGCACATGCGCGAAAAACTCGTAGGGCCGGTCGAAATCGAGCCGCTGCCGCAGTCCGCTCAAGCGTTCAAATGCGGTCTGCGCCGCCTCCAGTTCGCTGCTCGCCAACCGCTCGAACAAGCTCATCGGTCCGCGCCCATGGGCCAGCGTGAACAACTCATCCTCGGAAATCGAAAACAGTGGCGAGCGCAGGATTGCCGCCAGTGTCAGATCGTCGGCCGGATTGAGCAGAAAATCGGCAAGCCCCAAAAGATCGTCAATGGCGATATGGGCCGAAACCGGCAGCCGGTCGGCGCCGGGGCTGACGATATTGCGCTGCTTTAACGCCCGCACGATCTCGGGAAAAATTCCCTTGCGTTTCTGAACGAGGATCAGAATGTCCTCGGGCCTTATCGCCCTGCCTCCCGGCCCGATCGGCGCCCGGCTTTCGATCCAGCCGGCAATGGTATCGGCAATCTTGTTGGCCAATTGCCGCGGCGCTGCCGCAAGGCTTTCCACGGGCGCTGTCGGCCATGCCTCGGGGATATCGGGGCTGTGGGGGTTCTCGATCACCGGCCAGATTTCGATCCGCCCCCCCTTTCGCGTCCGCGCCGCCTCGTGCCGGACCGTTTCGGTCAAAAGCGACGCAGCGATATCGGGCCGGTTGAACACCTTGTCCACGCCATTGAGGATTTCACCAAGCGTACGGAAACTGGTTTCCAGCGTTTCCCCGTACCAGTCGCGCCCCGCCGCCTTGGCTGCCGCTGCCAGCGCGCGCCCCTTGTCCAGAAACAGTTTTGGCTCGGCCCCCTGAAACGAATAGATCGATTGCTTGGGGTCGCCCACCGCAAAGATCGTCTTGGGCTTTTGTGCCGCCCCTGCACCGGAAAAATAATCGTCGACCAGAGCGTCGATCACCGCCCACTGTTCGGGATTGGTGTCCTGGCTTTCATCGACAAGGATGTGGTCGATCCCCGCATCGAGCTTGTAGCGCACCCATTCGCCCATGCCCCTGTCGCCGAGCAGAGCTGCAGTGCGCGCCACCAGATCGTCGAAATCCATAAGCGAACGCGCCCGCTTTTTGGTCTCATAACGCTTGAGGATCGCCGCCAGCACCCTTGTCAGCGCCGCGCTGTTCTCGGCAATGGTCAGCGCTTTCGATTTTTCAAACAGCGCTTCGAGCCGCTCGGCCTCGGCCGCCAGCCGCTCGGCCAGTTCGGGCATGGAAGCTGCAATGGCCTTGGCCGGAAATCCCCGCTTGGGCGCCGTCCCCGCCGCCGTCAGATAAGCGGCGAAAAGCTGGGCTGCGGTGGGTGCTGCCCGGTCGATCCGTTCGAGCTTGTCCTCGAATCCGGCCCGCTTGGCAACGCCGGGTGGCGTCAGCGACCAGATCACGGAATATTCGCCGGTCGAAACCAGCATCCCGTCCACGACGCCGCGATTGAACGCTTCGATTGTTTCGCCCGGCCCCACCCCCATGCTGCCCCGCATTGCCGCAATCGCCTGCTCGGGATCGGCAAGGATCGGCCCCAGCTTGCGATTGTTGGCTAGGCATTGGGCAATGGCGGTTTCGATCTGACTGTCGCTCAGAGCGTTAAACAGCGCCCGCACCGCCGCGCCAACCGGCCCTTCTGCTTTGAGCCCCTCGGCGATCACCCCCTCGCGCGCCTCGCGCAACAGCGCCGTGGCGTCCGCCTCCTCGATGACGGTGAAATTGACCGGCACGCCAGCCTCGCGCGGAAAGCGCTGCAAAACCGCCTCGCAAAAGGCGTGGATGGTGTTGATCTTGAGCCCGCCCGGCGTGTCGAGTGCATGGGCGAAAAGGCTCCGCGCCCGCAGCTTTTCGTTCGGGCTCGGCCGCTGCCCCAACAGTACGGCCAGCTCGCGTTCAAGCTCGGCTTCATCGGCCCGCGCCCATACCGCCAGAATTCCCGTTACCCGGTGCCGCATTTCGGCGGCCGCCGCCTTGGTATAGGTCAGGCACAGGATGGCTTCGGGCTGCGCGCCGTCGAGCAGCAGCCGGAGCACCCGGCGAGCGAGCACATAGGTCTTGCCCGACCCTGCATTGGCCGAAACCCAGGCGTTGGCCCGCGGCTCGGCCACCCGCGCCTGCTTGGCGGTGGTGTCGAATGGAACGGAAAGGATTTCCTCGCTCATTCGCCCTCCTCACCGCCATCGAGCAGCGTCCATTCCTCGGTGCGCGCCAGATGGTCGTAATCGCCCTTAAAGCGCTGGCCGGGCTTGGGCAGAACCCGCGCCGTCATCGGAAAATCGTCACGTAGCAGCATCGCGGCCACGTGGTTCTGGAACAGCGAGAAGGTGGTTTCGATCGCTTCAGAAAGGCTCATCCCGTCCGGTGCGGCGTATTGCGTGATTTCGAGCGCCTTGGGCCCATGCGAAAGCTTGATGAACGCCATCGCCTCGGTCTGGCCCTCCGCGCCGACAAAGCCACCAACTCGCGCCATATGCGCTTCGAGCGGCAGTTGCGGGGCGAAAAACTGTTTCATTTCCTTGGGCGCTGGGGCCTGCCCGGTCTTGAAATCGATGATTTCGAGCCCCCCGCTCCTCGTTCTGTCGATCCGGTCGGCCCGCCCCGAAAGCACGAATGGCGGATCGCTCAGCGGCAATTCGATCCTGCCGGAAATTTCCGCCATCCGCGCCGCGATCTGCGGCCTGCCTCGCTCGAAATCGAGAAACGCCCGCGCAATCGCGCCAAACCGTGCCAGCCAGATATCGCGCCGCGCCGGAATGGCATCGAGCCGCCCATAGCGCTCCTGGGCGATTGCCATGATCGCCTCGAACGCGTCGGCATCAGCCGGGTCGTGCCCTTCGGTCAGGAAATCGCCTAAAATGTCGTGGATCAGCGTGCCGCGCTCGGCGTGGTCGGGGTCGGCGCCCAGGGGATCGATGCGCTTTAGCCCCAGAACGTGCCGCGCATAAAGGTCATAGGGCGACCGCAACAGCGTTTCCGCCTCGGTGATCGACAGTTTTCGCGGACGCACATCTGCGGGCGGTCTTGGCGCGGGCCGCCCCGCCGGTTGCGGCGGCAGCCCGGTTGCATCAAGCCGCCGCGCCATCTCCACCCAGACCGCGCCGCGCTCCTGCATCGTCTTGTTGATCTGGGGCCCCACAAAGGCTTCGAGCCGCTGGATAAGCCGCGAGGGATTGGCGGGCGAGGTTCCCGCCCGCTCGGGCAGGGTAAACACCACCTCGGGTCCACCCGCCGCCATTAGAAAATCATGCGCCGCCAGCCCATGCAGCTTTTCGGGCGGCTCCAGCCCTGCGGCCAGCCGCATGCCCCGGCTCATCCACGGCCCCGGATCTGCCACTTCAGGCCATACCGTTTCGATCATCCCGGCCAGAATCACCCGGTCAGCCCGCATTAGCCGCGCTTCCAGACGCCCGAACAATTGCACATCCTCGGCATCGGGCTGGCGCGGCCGCACGCTCTGGCCAGCCATCAGCCCCTCCAGCGCAAAGGCAAGCCCGCCGCCCGAAAGTCTTGGCCCGCGCCCGCCCTGCCGAGCCGCCAGCTCGATCCAGCGGGCCAGCTCGTCCTCGCCCTCCAACGGCGCGATTTTTTCGCCCTGCGGTACGTCCCTCAGGTTGCCGATCGTCTCGCCGAGCACCGCCGCAACGTCGCTCGCCGCAAACCCGTCCCGCGCCATGAGCCCGGCCAGCGGTGCCAGCGCGGTCTCCAGCGCATCGATCAGCGCAAGAACCCCCTGTGCCTTGTCCGCATCCAGCTTCAGCGCGGGGCGCTTGGTCGTGCCGTCGAGATTTTCAGCGACGGCGCGCCGCAAGCCGGCAAAGCCGGGCAGGGGCCTTTGCCCACGCAACACACCCAGATCGAGCCATTGGCTGGCCGGCGCCACGCTCCCGCGCCCCAGTCCCAGCGTCACGTGCCGATTGCGCAGCAGCGCCATGATATCGACGGCGTTCAGGCCATTGGCCAGAACCGAAACCGCCTGCCGCACCAGTCGCCCGGCGCGCGACAAAAGCAAGGGTGTCCCCGCCGCATCATCGAGCGACACGCCAAACCGCGCCAGTTCCGCGCAAATCCGCCGCGCCAGCGTCTGGTCGGGCGCAATGATCGCCACGGATTTGTTCTGTTCCAGCGCGTCATGGACGCAAATGGCAATGGCCCGCGCCTCCTCCTCGGGCGTGCGCGCCACGAGGAGCGACAGCCCCTCCGTGCCTGCCTGCAGCTCTGTGCCCAGACCTTGCGCAACCGCCTGCCATTGCGCGGTGGCGTCAGGCAGCCCCAGCGCCGCATTTAAAATTTTTGTGCGCGGCGCCTCGTCGGGCGCCAGCTCGGTCACCGCCTCGGGCAGCGTGCCGACCCGCTTGAGCAAGCGCGCCAGCCCGTATTGCGGATGCCCATGCGGATTGCGCCCCGGATCGGAAAGAGCTGAAAGCGTTTCCCCATCGATTCCCGTATCGAGTCCGGCCAGAACCACGGCTCCATTGGCCAGCTTTGCCACCGAAGCGATCAGGTGCGCCGTGGCCGGGATCGAACCCGTCGATCCCGCAACCACCACTGGCCTGTCCCCATGCACCAGCGCAAGAGATGCCGCCTTGCGCTCGAGCAGGATATTGGTGCGTTCCGCCCCCTCCATCTCGCCTTCGCCGGCCAGGATCTGCGGCCAGGCGTCCAGAACGAAGGTCACGAAATCGAGATGCTCTTGCCATTGGGCCGGCAAGTGCTCGCTCTCGATGCTTTTGAGCGAACGCGGATCGCGCCGCGCAATCGTAAAATCGTCGATCAGCGTGCCCAGCGAATCGGCCAGTGCAAAGATCTCAGCCCCATCGGGCGCCCCGGAAACCCCGCCCAAACCCGGTGCCGAAAACGCACCCTCGCCCGTCACCGCCAGCCAGCGTTCGATGATTTCTGCCAGCAGCAGACGTCGCTTGAACCGGTTGATGGCGCCGGGCAGCTCCACGGGCTCATAGGGCGGAATGAACGGCTCCTGGCTCGGATCGTCCCCACCCAGCGGCCGTATGTCAGCCAACAGCATGGGCGCGTCGCCCAGCCGGTCGGCCAAAATGCGCGACAGCGTGTTGGCAGCGCGGCGCGTTGGCAGATAGATCGTGAAGTCCGAAAGCCAGAACGCTCCCTCGCGCCGCCAGCCCGGCGCAATCCGCCCATCAATGATCGCGTCAGCCAGTGTATCGAGAAACGGCGCGTGCGGAGCGATGGAAAAAATGTTGCCCGACCGCGCCATCACACGAGCGCGCCGATATCCTGCTCGGTGCGCACGAGCGCCTGGCGGTCGCCGACATGAAACCATGGCGCGGCGATTTCGACGCCCCGCAGTCGCCCCGCCTCGCGCGCGGTTTCAAAATGCCGGTAGAGCGAAAACGGCACTTCGGGCCCCGTCGCCGCCAATTCGCGCGAAATCAGCGCGGCACCGGCATAGACCATCGGTCGCCCATGCGTTTTGGAAAGCCACCCGTCCGCGTCCATCAGATAGTCGGCACCCTTGCGAAACCCCGATGCCTTGTCGGGCGCCACGCAAAGCAGAACGGTATCGGCCCCGCCCGCCCCATAACATGCCAGCATCCGCGCAATCGGGGTATCGCTGTCCGGCAGCCAGAACGTATCGGTATTGAGTGCCAGCACCGGATCTGACGTCATCAGCGGCAATGCCTTGCGCAGCCCGCCACCCGTATCGAGCAGCCGGTCCCTTTCATGGCTCACCGCAAATCCCAGATCGGGCAGGGCGCTTTCGAGCCGCGCAAAATGGGTGGCAATCATTTCGGCCTTGTGATGAGCATTGACCACGAACCGCGTGCACCCTTCGGCCAGAGCCGCATCAATGGCGTGATCGATCAGCGGCTTGCCCGCCACCTCTATCAGCGCCTTGGGCCGCTCGAAGGTCAGGGGCCGCATGCGCGTGCCCAGCCCCGCGGCAAGCAGCATCACGTCGGGCATGGCTATGGGTGGTACGGGAAAAGAATCGCTCATGGCCTATTGTGTCTCCTCGGCGCGCCACGGCGCAAGCGCATCGGCCAGCCCCCCGAGCTCACGGCCCCGGGCCGTAACACTCAAAACGCGCCCGGCCCCTTGCTCTCCCATGCCGATGGCAACTCCCAGCCCGGGTCGCCGCATAAGCGAAAGCGCGCGCTCGGGCCACTCGACAAGCACAATGTCGCCCACGTCCTCGATCAGCCCCAGTTCGTCGATTTCCGATTCATCGGCCAGCCGATAAAGATCGGCATGGACGATGCCGCTATAGGGCTGGACGATGGCAAAGGTGGGCGAGGGCACCTCCAGGTCGGGCTCTCCCAGCCGCGCCCTGATGATGGCCCGTGCCAGCGCCGTCTTGCCGGCCCCTAGATCGCCTTCGAGCGTTACGATATCTCCGGGAAAAAGATGCGCGGCAATCGCCGCCCCGATGGCGTCGGTCGCTGCCGCATCGGGCGCGAACAGCGCGATCATGACCCTATTCGCCCGCGTTCTGGGCCAGCGCGGTGTTGGACGGAATGATTACCGTCACCCGCGTGCCGCGCGGCTGGCGGCCCTCGATCAGAACCGATCCGCCATGCAGGTTTACGAAGGTCTTGACGATCGCCAGCCCCAGTCCGGCGCCCCGCTGACGGCCCTCGACCGACTGCCCCTCGAAGCGCTGGAACATCGCATTGCGCACATCCTCGGGTATGCCGACCCCGTCATCCTCGACCGCAAAGGCGATCCGCTCATTGCCGCGTGAGGATACCTTGAGCCGCACCTGCGAACCGGGATCGGAAAACCGCGCCGCGTTGGACAACAGATTATAAAGCACCTGAACGATCCGCGTGCCATCCGCAACAAATGTCGGCAGATCATCCTCTATCTCGACCGCCAGATCGACCTTTTCCTCGCCACCGGTAAACGTTGCATCGAGCCCTGCCCGAGCCTTGTCGATCAGGGTAGCAATGTCGAGCACTTCGGGATTGAGCTGGGCAATCCCCGCATCGACCGTCGCCAGGTCCAAAATGTTGTCGATCAGCAGGCCCAGATTGGCGCTCGAAGCGCGGATATAATCGGTATAGGCACGCTGCTTGTCTGAAAGCGGGCCCACTTCACCCGAGGCCAGAAGATCGGCAAAACCGATGATATTGGTCAAAGGCGAGCGCAACTCATACGAAACATTCTGAACGAAGGTATCTTTGAGCCGATCCGCCGCAATCAGTGCTTCGTTGCGCTCTTTAAGGACCCGCTCGTAATTGGCGCTTTCCGAAACGTCCACAAACGTCATCATGGTCTGCCCGTCGGGCAGCCGCACAACCGCATAGTCGAGCAACCGCCCATCGGCGCGGGTGATCCGCCCCTTGGTGTCGGATCGCGTCGGGTTGAGGTCGATGATCCGCTGTTTCAGGTCCCCCCAGATGCGCCGCCCGTCCTCGGGAAACGCCTCGGCGCAGGCCCGTGCGATATCGTCGATATGGGGGTGGCCGCCCAGCGTGTTCATGGGCAGTTTCCACAGCATCGAGAGCCGCGGATTGTGCAGTTTGAGCCGCCCGTTGGTCCCGAACACCGCAACGCCCTCTGTCAAAGCGTTCAGCGTCTCGCGCTGTACGTGCATCAACGCGTTGTGCCGGGTTTCCAGTGCCAGGCGCTCGGTCATGTCCTCAAAGACATAGATGACCCCGCCGGTGCCGGTGGCCGGTGCCGCGATCACATTGGCGCAGCGCCCGTCCGGCAGATACCAGGGCACCTCGCGCGGCGCGGTCAGCGCGTAGCTCATCAGGTGCTTGCCGCGCCAGTCGCGATAATCGGTCTCGGCCGGTAGCGCCCCCTGGGTGCGCAATTTATCCAGGATCGCCTTTTCATTGGGTTCTGTGTTGAGCCAGGCGGTGTCCAGCCCCCAGAAATTGGCATAGGCGGTGTTATAATGGGTCAGTTGCTGGCGTTTGTCGAACACCGCAATCGGCGTCGCCAGCGCATCGATCACCGTGGTCAGATGTCCCAGATCGGGTTCGGCGTTCTCCGTCTCGGCCGGTTTGGCTCGCGCCACCGGCAGATAGCAATAGCCCGCGCTGCCACCAGAAAGCGGAAACAGCACAAGTTCGAGCCCGCCCGCCAACGCGTGCTCTTCGGTAAAGGCAATCGTATCGGCGGCATCCTCGATGGCCTTCAAATGTCGCTCGCGGGTCTGGGCGTCGAAAATGTCCGGAGCCGTCCCGCGCTCACCCTTCAGGCCAAGCGTGCGGGTGAAATGGAGATAGGCGGCATTTGTATAGATCAGCAGCCCGTCCTTGTCGCGCAGCCAGGCCGGGATGGTGAGATTTGCAAGGATCGCCTGCGCCTCGGCGGGGGAGGGCAGGCGGGTGAGGTCCGCGCCCTTGAGCGGGGGTTCGACATTGGCGCCCGATGGCCGCAGCCGCACGACGGCCGCGCCGCCCACCAGCCGTCCGGTGGCCCGGATGATCCGCCCGTCGCGCGCGGTGACCGATGTTTCAAACACCCGCCCTTCGATCCGCAGATCTGTCAGTCGCGCCGCCAGCGCACGGGCCGCTTCGTCTTCGAGCCAGGAGCGGAATTCGAGCACTGCGTGCGGCCGGTTTTCTCCTGGCAGAAGGGTGTTGATCGGCCCGATGACCGAAGGTTCGATCCCCGTATCGCGCCAGATGATTGTGACTTCGGGCATGCCGGCCAGAAGTCCCTCGAACTCATCGAGTGCGGCGCGCATCGCGCCCAGCTTTTCACCAGCGTCTAGCTGCGCGGCTTCGGCTTCCCGTCGCCATTTGAGCGCCAAAAGCGTAGCGACCAGGCCGAATCCGGCGGCGCCCAGCGCCATCGTATAGGGTGCGGCGCCTGATATGGCGGTGGCTGCAAAAGGTGCGGCAAGGGCAGGGGAGGCGGCAAGAAGTGCTGCGCCCGCGACGCCAACGGATACGAATCCCGTAAGTTTCCGGAATCCCGCCGGCTGCATTCCTGATGCCCTCTTGCTCAATGATTTGCCTTGACTGCCCCTGAGGTGGCTGGACAGCCCCCCGAATCAGTTAACCATAACCGCGCCGCGAATCGCGAAAAAGAGTCAAACTGACGACCCGTGGATAACTTAGGGCTTGCACACTCCCGAGAGGTCCTTCTGATCCTGATTTGTTCCCCAAAAGGTTAACGAAAGGGGCGCCGAAGCGCCCCTGGTCAGGTCATAAAGGTTAACGCGGCCGCCTTAGTAGCGGTAATGATCGGCCTTGAACGGCCCCGCCTGAGGAACCCCGATATAGTCGGCCTGTGCCGCCGATAGCGTCGTCAGCTTTGCACCAAGTTTTGCCAGATGCAGGCTCGCGACCTTCTCGTCGAGATGCTTGGGCAGCACATAGACCTTGTTTTCGTAGTCGCCGCCCTTGGTCCACAATTCGATCTGGGCCAACGTCTGGTTGGAAAACGATGCGCTCATCACAAACGAGGGATGTCCGGTCGCATTGCCGAGGTTCACAAGACGCCCTTCTGAAAGCAGGATCATCCTCTTGTCGTCGGGAAATTCGACGATATCAACCTGCGGCTTGACGTTGGTCCATTTAAGATTCCGCAGCGCGGCGACCTGAATCTCGTTGTCGAAATGCCCGATATTGCAAACGATCGCCATGTTCTTGACCCGGCGCATATGGTCGATGGTCAGAACGTCCTTGTTGCCGGTCGCGGTCACAACGATATCGGCGCGTTCAATCGCGTCTTCGAGCGTCACAACCTCATAGCCGTCCATCGCAGCCTGCAGCGCGCAGATCGGATCGACCTCGGTCACCAGGACGCGGGCGCCGGCGCCGCGCAGGGATTCAGCCGAACCCTTGCCCACATCGCCATAACCGCAAACTATCGCCACCTTGCCGGCCATCATAACGTCGGTACCCCGACGAATGGCGTCCACAAGCGATTCCCGGCAGCCATATTTGTTGTCGAACTTCGATTTCGTCACGCTGTCGTTGACGTTGATGGCTGGGAAGGGCAAGTCACCCTTTTCCTGAAGCTGATACAGCCGCATCACACCAGTCGTGGTTTCTTCCGAAACACCTTTGATCGACGCGCGGCACTTGGAATAAAAGCCCGGCTCGCGTTCCAGACGGCGCTTGATGACCTTGAAGAGCTCTTCTTCTTCCTCGTTGGAAGGGTTGGCCAGAACCGAAGGATCGGTCTCGGCGCGCGAGCCGATCAGCACCAGCATAGTTGCGTCCCCGCCATCGTCGAGGATCATGTTGGCGACGTCGCCATTGCCCCAATCGAGAATGCGATCGGCGAAGTCCCAGTATTCGGCCAGCGTTTCGCCCTTATGGGCAAACACCGGAATGCCTGCTTCGGCAATCGCTGCGGCCGCATGGTCCTGGGTCGAAAAGATGTTGCACGAAGCCCAGCGCACTTCGGCACCCAGCGCCACCAGCGTTTCGATCAGCACGGCTGTCTGGATGGTCATATGGAGCGAGCCGGCAATGCGCGCGCCCTTCAACGGCTGGCTCGCCGCATATTCGGCGCGGATGGCCATAAGGCCCGGCATTTCGATCTCGGCCATCCCGATTTCCTTGCGGCCATAGGGAGCCAGCGAGATGTCCTTAACGGCGTAATTGGATGCGGCGCTCATCGGCCCGATCTCCACGTCTGATACTGAAAAAAGCGTGGCCCGTTTATATCCGAGAGACATGGGGTCCGGCAACCGGGATATAAAGAAAGTTTTATATCCCTATGTCCGCCCGGCCCGGCTGATCTTGACCCGGCTGCGCCGCCGGCGAAACGGCGCGCCAAGCAGGCTGGCCAGCACCCAGAACACCGCGAAACCCAGAGCCAGCCCCACGATCACATAGGCGAGCCCGACGACCGTCAGTGGTACGGCAGGTTCAAAATCCTCGAGCGCCGCGGCACCAACTTCGGTGTCGAAATAGCGCGCCATCTCAAAGAGTTGTGTTCCGGCCGGCGCCTGGCGCAGGTCTGTCAGTTGCGTGGTCAGCCGCGCGTGGCGTTCGAACACGGCTTGCATGGAAATGCCCCGCTCGGACAAAAATCCGTCGGCACTGGCCTGATAGCGCTCCAGTCCCTCCTGCCGGGTCAGCCCGAACCGGGCGGCATCGGCATCGAACTGGTCGATGATCGTCGTCAACTCGTCAACGGCACCGGCCAGGCGTTGGGTATATTGCTGTGTGTATTCAGGAGCTTGGGACAGCGTCACGCCGCCAAGAGCGGCGCCGATCAGGCAGACAATGCGCTTGAGCATCGATCGGGCTTCCTTTCGCCGGCCATGAAAGTGCCGTCAGGCGCCCCCTTCGCCGTCCTGGTCCTCATCGAACCCGCATGTAACCAGTTCGGTAAGCGCTTCGACAGCCTCACGGGCCTGATTGCCCGTCGCCTGGACCAAAATTGTCGATCCGGGCCCTGCCGCCAGCATCATCAGCCCCATGATCGAGGTGCCGCCTACGGTCACCCCGTCGCGTGTCACGCTGACCTGCGCGTCGAAATGGTCGGCGGTACGCACAAAGCGCGCCGAAGCCCGCGCATGCAGGCCGCGCTTGTTGCAAATGGTCAGCCGCTGGCACACGGCCTTTCCCGGCTCGGTAACTGTTGTGCTCATTTTCCCAAAACGTCGTTGGCGACGTTAATGTATTTACGCCCGGCCTCTGCTGCAAGGCGCACCGCGTCACGCATCGCCATTTCCGGCCGGATCCGCGCCAGCTTGACCAGCATGGGCAGGTTCAATCCGGCCAGCACCTCGATGTCGCGATCCTGCATAACCGAAATGGCAAGGTTGGATGGCGTACCCCCGAACATGTCGGTCAGGATCACCACTCCGTCCCCGGTATCGACCGATTCAACAGCGGCAATGATGTCCTGTCGCCGTCCCTCCATGTCGTCGTCCGGACCGATGGAAACCGCAGCAATCCCGTCCTGGGGGCCCACGACGTGTTCGAGCGCCGAACGGAACTCTTCGGCAAGCCTGCCATGGGTCACGAGGACCAAGCCCATCATGATCGCTTCGCTACCTTTTTCTGTCCGCGCAACCGGGCGAAGTCTTGATCGGCTCGGCGCGGGTTTCAAGTCTTTTCGGTCGGCTTTCCCAAGAGAGTAGGGTTTGCCGGTCTTATTGCAGATTTGCGCCAAGCGCCCTTAACGCGGCATGAACCAGAAACCGCTGGTGCAGCCCGTCGATCCGCCCGCGCCGTGGCACCGGACAGCGTGGCACCCAGATTCCTTGGATCTTCGTGGTCAGTGCCGATTCCTCGAGCAGGCGCTCTTCTTCTTCCACGAGATCGACGACCAGATGGACATGCGCCTTTTTGGCAAAGGGCAACGTGATGATGCCGCGCCCGCGCAATTCGATCATGCCCTCGATGGTGTCGGGCGCTTCCATGATCAGCCCGTCCTCATCGGTGGACAGCACCACCCGGTCATCGGAAATCAGCAGCGCCGTTTCCCCCCGCAACCGCGCCTGTTCGAGCAGGTCGAGCGCCAGAAGCGATTTGCCCGCGCCCGAAACGCCGGTCAGAAGAATGCCGTGATGGCCGATCAGGATACCGGTGCCGTGGGCGTTGTGCTTTTCTGCGCTCAAGTTTTAGCTCTGGGTAGGGTGAGGGTAAACACCGCTCCAGTTGCCTTGCTTTGGTTGCCTGCGTCAAGCGTACCCTGATGGGCCTGGGCGATCTGGCGCGAAATCGACAGCCCCAGCCCCGAATGGTCGCCAAAGCTCTCGCCTTCGGGCCGGTCGGTGTAAAATCGCTGGAACACCTTTTCAGCGTCTCCCAGTCCAGGCCCCTGATCTTCCACCTGCGCAACGACGTTTTCGGCATCGGTGGTGATGCGGACCGTCACGGTGCCGCGATCGGGCGAAAAGGATACAGCATTGTCGATCAGATTGGTAAAGACCTGCGCCAGCCGCGTGTCGTGTCCCTTGACCAGCGGCGCATACTTGCTGTCTTCGATCTTGAGTTCGACCGACACGTTCCGATTGGCGGCCAGATCGGCCTGGATCGAAACGATGGCGGCTGCCAGTTCACCCAGATGGACCGTTTCGGTGTTTTCGCGCGCCAGCTCCGCATCGATCCGGCTGGCGTTGGAAATATCCGAGATCAGGCGGTCGAGACGGCGCACGTCATGCTGGATGATGTCGGCAAGCCGCTTTCTGTCCTTTTCGGTCTTGGCAAGTGGCAGGGTTTCCACGGCGCTGCGCAGCGAGGTCAGGGGATTTTTCAGCTCATGGGCCACATCGGCCGCAAACCGCTCGATCGCTTCGATACGGTTGTAAAGCGCGTTGGTCATGGCGCGCAGCGAGCCTGACAAATGCCCGATCTCGTCGGACCGGTCGGTATAGTCGGGGATTTCCGCCCGGGCCTTCATCGAGCTTTGCACCCGCTCGGCCGCCGCCGAGAGCCGCCGCATCGGCCCGGCAATCGTGCCCGCCATCAGCGCCGAAAGTGTGCCCGTTACCAGCGCCGCCACCAGCGCAAGCCGCAGGATCGACCAGCGCTCCTGGGCAACGATGGCATCGATCTCCCCCGGACTGGTGGATAGCAGCAGCGCGCCCACCACCGAGCGCTGACGCTGCACGGGAACGGCCACAGACACCACCAATTGCCCGCGCGCGTCCACCCGCACGATATCGGCCGGCGACCCGTTGAGCGCGGACGCGACCTCGGGATAGCGCAGCCCTTCATGGGCCGGATAATCCTGATAGACCGGATATTCCCCGCCCCGCCAAAGCCGCCCGAACCAGTTCCAGATGCCAAAAAAGAACGGCTGCGATTGCGGGCTCTCCTGCGTGCTCGTGGAGCGCAGGATTTCCCCGCTGGCATAGATATTGTTGGAATCGAGAATCATCAGCCCGTCCCGATCGTAGATCCGGGCGCGCGTACGCGTGGGGGTCACGAGGTTTCGCAGCAGCGGCGCCACCCGTTCGGGGCTAATGGGAAATTCGAGCGCCGGATCAAATAGCGTATAGGACGAGGGAAAATCCCCCATATAGAGCTCAAGCAGCCTGTCGGGATTGACAGTAATCTGATCGGAGTTGGCGGTTGCCGATGCCGCGACCGCCGCGGAAATGATTTCCCCCTGCACCCTGAGCGCTGAGACGCGCACGTCGATCAGTCCGGCCCTGAAGGTGTTGAGATACATGATCCCGGCAACCAGAACCGCCAAGGCCACCAGGTTGAGGATCACGATCCGGCGGGTGAGGGACGAAAAGAACGTGAAGTTGACCAGGCGCCCCACGCCGCGGAAAAACGCAAACAGCGCGCGCAAAAGCGGCTGCCGGGCCGCCTGGCGTGCCTGGGCGGCCTTGGCCTTTTCTTCCCCCTTCGATGAGGGGGCCGATCCTGAAATGGTTTCGCCTGCGTCCAATTGGAGCGCCTTCAAACAAATGCCGAAGGCATTGTTTTATTGCTCCTTGAAGCGGTAGCCCACCCCATAGAGCGTTTCGATCATGTCAAAACTGTCGTCGGTGCTCTTGAACTTCTTGCGCAGCCGCTTGATGTGGCTGTCGAT
>DFMV01000048.1:0-36775 GCA_002375765.1 Rhizobiales bacterium UBA3584
GCTTTTTGGCAAGGATCAGCTCTTCGAGCTTTCCCTGGGTCATTACCACCATTTGGCGGGGGCCAGATCGAGACCGGCGCTCTTTTCAATGACACGACCGGCGGCAAACAGCGTTTCTTCGTCGAACGGCTTGCCGATGAGCTGCAACCCGAGCGGAAGCCCCTGCCCGTCCTTGCCGGCGGGAACCGCGATGCCCGGCAGACCGGCCATGTTGACGGTCACCGTGAAGATGTCGTTGAGATACATCTTGACCGGATCGGCGTGCAGTTCCTGATCGGCGATGCCGAAGGCTGCAGAGGGCGTTGCCGGGGTCAGGATGGCATCCACACCGGCGTTGAAGGCGTCCTCGAAATCGCGCTTGATGAGCGTGCGGACCTTCTGGGCACGAACGTAATAGGCGTCGTAATAGCCGGCCGAAAGCACATAGGTGCCGATCATCACCCGGCGCTTGACCTCACGACCGAACCCTTCGGCGCGGGTCAACTCGTACATGTCGGTGATGTCCTTGCCCGAAACGCGCAACCCGTATTTGACGCCATCGTAGCGGGCGAGGTTGGACGAGGCTTCGGCGGGGGCGACGATGTAATAGGCCGGCAGCGCGTATTTGGTGTGCGGCAGGGAGATGTCCTTGACCGTCGCGCCTTCAGCCTTGAGCCATTCGAGACCCTGGCTCCAGAGCTTTTCGATCTCGGCGGGCATCCCCTCCATACGGTATTCGGCCGGAACGCCGATGGTGAGTCCCTTCACGCCCCGCTCCACGGCAGCGGCAAAATCGGGCACGGCCAGATCGACCGACGTCGAATCCTTGGGATCGAACCCGGCCATCGACTGCAGCATCAACGCCGTATCCTCAACCGTGCGGGCAATCGGCCCGGCCTGATCGAGCGAGGAGGCAAAGGCTACGGTGCCCCAGCGCGAGCAGCGGCCATAGGTCGGCTTGATGCCCACGGTGCCGGTGAACGCTGCAGGCTGGCGGATCGAACCGCCCGTGTCGGTGGCCGTCGCGCCGGCGCACAGCCACGCGGAAACCGCGGCGGCGGAACCGCCCGAGGAGCCACCGGGCACCAGGTCCTTGTTGCCGCCCTCCCCGCGCCAGGGATTGACCACCGGCCCGTAATAGGAGGTCTCGTTGGACGAACCCATGGCAAACTCATCCATGTTGAGCTTGCCCAGCATGACGGCGCCATCGGCCCACAGGTGTTCGGTGACCGTCGATTCATATTCGGGCTTGAAGCCATCGAGGATGTGGCTGGCGGCTTGGGTGTGGACGCCCTTGGTCGCAAACAGATCCTTGACGCCCAGCGGCACGCCCTCGAGCATGCCGTTGTCGCCGGACGCAATTTTCGCGTCGGACGCCTTGGCCATCTCACGGGCCTTGTCGGCGGTGACGGTGACATAGGCGTTGAGCTTGTCGTTGCCGGCCTCAATGGCCGAAATGTAGGAATCGGTGGCTTCGAGTGCCGTGAACTCCTTGGCAGCGATGCCATCGCGCAGGGCTTTAAGGCTCAGACGGGTAAGATCGGTCACGGATAAATCCTTAGATCAGGGCCTTTTCGTAAAAGGCCGAATATTCGCTATCGGGGTAATCGAGAAAGGCGCCGCAACGGGAAAAGCCACCGCGCTCGTAGAGCCGCCAGGCCGGCTCGAACCCGGCCACGTTTCCGGTTTCGAGCTTGAGCATTTTGACGCCCTTTTGCCGGGCAAGGGCTTCGATGGCATCGAGCAGCGCCACGCCAACGCGTTGGCCGCGCACTTCCGGCAAGGTGTACATGCGCTTGACCTCCGCCATGTCATCGCCGAACGTTTTCAGAGCGCCCATGCCCACCGGCTGCCCAGCCTCATCACGGGCGATAAACACCGTGGTGTCGTCACCCGCCATCTGCTCGACGGTCATCTGGAACTGAAATTGCGGCGGCGACAACGGGTTGAGATAGGCGTTGAGCGCCTTGACCAGCGCCCGCACCTCATCGGTGAGCGGTGTCTCGATGGCAATGGTTGCGGCCACGGCCTACTCCACGACCTTGGGAACCATGAAGAAATTGTCTTCCGAAATCGGCGCGTTGGCGACAATCCTGTCGGCATAGCCGCCATCGGTCACCTTGTCTTCGCGGCGGCGCAGCGTCATCGGGGTCACCGAATTCATCGGCTCGACGCCCTCGACATCGACTTCGCCGAGTTGCTCGACGAAACCGAGAATGGCGTTGAGTTCACCCTCATAGGCGGCGACCTCGTCTTCGGTGATCCGGATGCGGGCCAGACGCCCGATGCGTCTTACTGTATCGGCGTCGACCGACATAGCCATCTCCTAGCAAACATTTTGTTGAATGGGCTTTTAGCAATGGGCGTCCGGCAAACGCAATCGGCAAATCCGCCCATCGAAGGGCTTTATACGCCCGATTGGTTCTTCTTACACTTCCACGGCCAGCCGCGGCTCAAGAACGATCAGGCCTGTCTGGCCCAACTTGGGTGCAAGCGTCTCGAAAGCCGCATCGATCTCTCCATCGTCGACCGCTAGCGCGATGAGGCGCGGCCGGTCGATATCGAGCAAGGCTGTGCCATGCGCCGCGCATTGGGCGCCCGATCCTGCGAGAACGATAACACCATTGTCCGCAAACCGAGACCACTGCGCCCCTGCCCCGGCATCTTCGAGAACCAGCAATCCTTCATCGACCGAATAGGCAACAAGCCCGCGCGCGCCCAAACGGTAGAGATCGAGCCCCTCATCGCCCGCTTCCTGGTCGATCAGCCGCGTGCGGCGGCGCGGGCGCCATGCCAGTGGATCGAACTGGGCGAGATCGGGACTCTGGGCCGAAATGACGGTCTGGGCTCCAGCGATCAGTTCTGTGCGGTCGATCCCCTCGGGCGCGCCCTCGACATAGGTCACGATAATCCGTCCCCCGATCTGGATGCGAAAGGTCATGTTGGCAAACCAGGTGATCTTCATTTGAGCCATTTCCCTTGCCAGTGCCGCGCAAACTGCTGATAAGCCGACAGACAGCTCTCCGCAAGGAACCACGCGATGACCGATACTCCCTACCCCCTCGCTGACCTGCATCCTGCCGGCAAGCTGATGGGGCTCGATCTGGGGACAAAAACCATCGGAGTGGCAATATCCGATTCCCTGCGCATGGCGGCTTCGCCAATCGAAACCATCAAGCGCACCAAATTTACCGCCGATGCCGAGCGCCTGCTGACCCTGATCGCCCAGAACAATGTGACTGGGATCGTCATGGGCCTGCCGCTCAACATGGACGGCACCGAAGGCCCCCGGGCTCAGTCGGCAAGGGCGTTCGTTCGGAACTTGAAGCAAAAAACCGATCTGCCGATCGTGTTCTGGGATGAGCGCATGTCCACGATGGCTGTTACCCGCACCATGCTGGAAGCCGATCTGTCGCGCGCCAAGCGAGCCGAAGTCGTCGACAAGCTGGCCGCAAGCTACATCCTGCAGGGTGCGCTGGACCGTTTACGCCGCAACTGAGCGCCGCATCGCACCGGGCGGTTTGCCGAAATGCTGCCGGAAGGCCCGGCTGAAGGCAGCCTCGGATCGATACCCCGCCTCCCGCGCCACCGAAGCCAGCGGGTCGGTGCTTTCCATGAGACGCGCCCGCGCCAGATGCAGCCGCCATTGGGCGAGATAAGCCATGGCTGACTGCCCAAGCCGCGCGCTGAACCGCGCCGAAAAGGCAGAACGCGACATGCCCGCCTGCCTGGCCAGTTGCGTGAGGGTCCAGTCGGTTTGCGGGTAACGATGAATCGCCACCAGCGCGCGTCCCAATTGCGGATCGCGCAGCGCGGCAAGCCAACCCTGTTCGCTCTCGGGCGCGGAATCGAGCCAGGCCCTGATGGCCTGGATGACGAGAATATCGGCCAGCCGCGTCATCACGATTTCACCGCCCGGCTTGAGCGCACTCGCCTCTCGCGCAATCAGCCCCAGCGTGCTCCCCACCCAGTCACCCAGAGATTCGTCCCAACCGTCGATACGAATGATGCGAGGCAGGGTGCTCATCATGCGTTGGCCCGCAACGCTATCGAACTGAACGACGCCCGCCATCGCCCGCGTCAGTTCACCGCCGCCGCCATAGGTCATCAATTCATAGCGCTCGCTGATTTTCTCGACCGGCAGATCAAACAGCGGTACGGCGCGCGCATCTGCATCGCTCAGCAGCCGAAAGCTGTCGCCATGTGGGATCAGCACCATGGTGCCTGCCGATAGCGGAACGCTCTCTCCATCGATTTCAGCAATGCAGCGTCCGGCGGTGACGATCACAAAGATCATCGAATCCACCAACCTTGGCATGATCAGCCCCCAGGGTGCAGTCATGGTGGCGCGGCAATAAAGCGTTCCGGTGAGCCGCAACATATGCAGGACTTCTCCAAGCGGGTCGGCCAGCGGTGCGGGTTGAAAACAATCATCCATACCAGAGAGCCTAGACCGACAACCTCAGAACGTCCAGTCATTTGGACGTTCTGCAAATACGCACGGATTTTCCATCATTGATCGTCCAACTGCTCCCGGCGATATTGGCAACATCGTTAGCAGGAGAGAAGAAATGACGTTCGACAACCCCATTCTCGTCATTGGCGCGACCGGCAAGATCGGCTCACGCGTCGCCAGCCGTATGGCCGCGTTGGACCATGCCCACCGCGCGGTTTCGCGCTCCACCAACCCTGCCTTCAATTGGGAGGACCCCGCGACCTGGGCAGACGCAATGCGCGGCATGCGCAGCGCGTTCGTGACCTACGTACCCGACCTCGCCGCGCCCGGCGCACCTGAAGTCGTCGAACACCTTGCCGCCGTGGCCAGAGCAGAGGGACTGCGCAAGATTGTCCTCCTCTCGGGCCGTGGCGAACGCGGAGCCGAACTTTCCGAGGACAGATTGAGCCGGAGTGGTCTTGATTATGCTGTCGTTCGCGCCAGTTGGTTCAATCAGAACTTCGATGAAGGCATGCTGCTGCCGTCCATCCTTTCGGGCACGCTTGCCCTGGCCGCCGGCGACAAACTCGAGCCCTTCGTCGATGCCGACGACATTGCAGACGTGGCCGTCGCGGCACTGCTCGATGATCGGCACAACGGCCATACCTATGACGTGACCGGACCACGGCTCATGACCTTTGCCGATGCCGCGAGCGAAATAGCCGCAGCGGCCGGACGCGCAGTCAATTACGTCCCGCTCAGCATCGAAGACTTCCACGCCGCATTGCTGGCTGAAATGGGCAGGGCCGAAGCTGACCTGCTGACCAGTATCTGCGCCGAAGTGTTCGACGGGCGCAATGAATGGGTGGGCGACGGCGTCCAGAAGGCACTGGGGCGCGAACCGCGTGATTTTGCGGATTACGTGCGCAACGCGATCGCCAAGGGCGCATGGCGGCAGGCTGCATGATGGAGCGACTGGAAACCATCTATCTTTTGGCCGCCGGCGCTGTCGCGCTCCTGATCGGGCTGGGAATGGTCGCCCTGCCGGACCCCTTCTACGCAGGCTATGGCATTGATCCGGCAGCATCGACCGATCTGGCAAACGAGTTGCGTTCGCCGGGCCTTTGGTTTGTATTGGTCGGTGCCACCATGGGGCTCGGTCCCTTCCGGCCCGGTCTGGGCCGCATCGCGCTTGGTATCGCAGCGGCATTCTATCTCAGCTACGCTGCGGCGCGCGGCGTTTCCTTGGTTCTTGATGGCCTCCCCGGCTCGGGAATGTTGCTAGCAATGATGTCCGAACTTTTGCTCGGTACAATCGGCGCGCTGCTTGTTTGGCGACGACGATCCACCCGGAGATGACAAAGGCGCTGTCATCGCACCGCAACGCATGCACGATAAGGCCAACCAACGGAGAACGATATGACCTATTTCGCGGGCATACTGGCCACGCTGGCCTTCATCACCAGCGCCATCATGGCAGGTTTTTTCTTTGCCTATTCCATCTCGGTGATGTGGGGCCTGGACGCGGCGGCGCCAGCTTCTGCGATCGATGGCATGCAAGGCATCAACACGGTGATCCAGAACCCCTGGTTCTTCCCCAACTTTTTCGGCGCTCCGGTCTTTGCCGTCCTCGCTGCCATCGTCTTTTTCTCCATGGGACTGCGCGACGTCGGCATCGTCTTCGGATTGGCCGCTCTCGCCTATCTGATCGGCGCCTTCGGCATAACCGTAGCTGTCAACGTCCCCATGAATGAAGCCCTGGGTGCGGAATCTATCCCCCAAGAGGCCGAAACTGCCCGCGCGCTCTGGGTGGACTATTCGAGCCGCTGGACCTGGTGGAACCACATCCGCACCCTCTCCAGTATCGTCTCGACGCTGCTTTGCGGCATTGCGATATTTCTCGCCGGGCGGTCAATGGCCTAAAATCGCCAATAGGGCCTTGCCGTTGGCCGGACCTTGGGGTACGCACCGCTAGTCGCAGTGGGAACCCCTATGGCACGTCCAGCACCCGACACGTCGGACACATCCTCGGCCTCCTTTCTCCCTTTCCGTTACAGGCATTTGTTGGGAATCGCCCAGCTCAATCCGGTCGAGATCATCGACCTTCTGGATCGGGCCGAAGCGATGATCCCCATCTCGCGCCAGCGCAAGACGCTGCCGAGCTTGGCGGGCAAGACCCAGATCAATCTGTTTTTCGAAAACTCGACCCGCACCCAGGCGAGTTTCGAGATCGCCGGCAAGCGGCTGGGCGCAACGGTCATGAACATGGCCGTACGAACCTCGTCAGTCGCCAAGGGCGAAACGTTGATCGATACGGCGGCGACGCTGAACGCCATGCAGCCCGACGCCATCGTCGTGCGGCACGGATCGTCCGGCGCCGTGGAACTGCTGAGCCAGAAGGTCGAATGCGCAGTGCTCAACGCCGGAGACGGGGCCCATGAGCACCCCACCCAGGCGTTGCTCGACGCGCTGACCATCCGCCGCCACAAGGGCCGTCTGAACGGGCTGACCGTGGCGATCTGCGGCGATATCGCCAACTCGCGCGTCGCCCGCTCCAACCTCATCCTTCTTGGCGCCATGCAGGCCCGCACCCGGGTCATCGCGCCAAAATCGCTGCTGCCACGCGGCATCGAGCAGATGGCCTCCGAAGTCTTCACCGACATGGATAAGGGCCTCGAGGGCGCCGATGTGGTGATGATGCTCCGCCTCCAGAACGAGCGTGCCTCTGGCAAGCTTATCCCGTCGGTGCGCGAATATTACCGCTTCTACGGCCTGGACGCCGACAAACTGGCCAAAGCCAATACCGATGCTCTGGTCATGCACCCTGGCCCGATGAACCGCGGCGTGGAGATCGATCCGGCCATCGCCGATGGGCCACAATCGGTAATTACCGAACAGGTCGAGATGGGTGTGGCAGTGCGCATGGCGGTGCTCGATGCGCTGCTCAACAAGGAGGACGGCAGTGAATAAGCCCCTCCTTATAGAAAACGCCCGCATCATCGATCCAGCAAGCAATGCCGACTTCACCGGTGCGGTGCTGATCGAAAACGGCCGCATCGCCGACATTGTCGAAGGCAAGGCACCGGGCGCTCCCGAAAAATCCGAGATTATCGATTCCAGGGGTCTGGTGCTGGCGCCGGGCCTCATCGACATGCGGGTGTTCACTGGCGAGCCCGGCCACGAATACCGCGAGACGCTCAAGAGCGCCGGTCGTGCGGCGGCTGCGGGCGGAGTGACTTCGATCCTCGTCATGCCCGACACCCAGCCGGTGATCGACAACAGCGCTTTGGTCGAATTCATTGCGCGTCACGCAGAAGCCACCACTTGCGTCAACGTCCTGCCCACCGCCGCGATCACTACCGGCACCGAGGGCAAGGACCTCACCGAGTTCGGGTTGCTCAAGGAGGCGGGTGCGATCTGTTTTACCGAAGGACGAAAAGCGCTGCAGAGCAGCGCTGTGATCCGCGCCGCCATGGTCTATGCCACCAATTTCGACATGCCGATCATGCACCTGGCCGCCGATGCCCACCTCGTATCCGACGGAGTGATGAACTCGGGTCCTCTGGCCACCTTCCGTGGGCTTAAGGGCATCCCGGCACAAGCCGAAACCATCCCGCTCGATCGCGACCTGCAACTGGCCCTGATGACCGGCGCGCGTTACCACGCCGCTGCGATTTCGACGGCCCGTTCCGCCGAACTGGCCGCATTCTACAAACAGCGCAGCAATGCCATTTCAGTCGGCGCGTCGATCAACAATCTGTGCCTCAATGAAAACGACATCGGTTCATACCGCACCTTCTTCAAGCTCAACCCGCCCCTGCGAACCGAAGACGACAGGCTGGCCCTCGTCGAAGCGCTCAAGGATGGAACCATCGACGTTATCGTCTCCGATCACGACCCTCAGGATGCCGAAGGCAAGCGCCAGCCCTTTGCCGATGCGGCAACGGGCGCCATCGGGCTCGAAACCCTGTTGGCCGCCGCGATGCGGCTCGTCCATTCGGGCGATACAGATCTGATGACCATCCTTCGCGCCATGACAGCCCGGCCCGCCGAAATCCTCGGTATTGAGGCCGGACGTATCGCCAAGGGCGCCAAAGCCGACCTGTGCCTTTTCGATCCGGACTATCCCTGGATTGTCGAGGAAGCTACCATCCGCTCGCGTTCGACCAACACGACTTTTGAGAACGCCCGCATGTCCGGAAAGGTCATGGCGACCCTGGTCGGCGGGCAGATCGTTTATAGAGAGGAAGCCTTCGCATGACCCAATATGCGCTGGCCCTTATATTGGGTTACCTGCTCGGCTCGGTTCCTTTCGGGTTTGTTATCACCAGGGCAGCCGGCCTCGGCGATGTGCGCACCATCGGCTCGGGCAATATCGGCGCGACCAACGTCCTACGCACCGGTCGACGCGACATTGCGGCGCTGACGCTGGTTCTCGACGCTGGCAAGGGCGCGGTTGCGGTAATGATCGCCAATTGGCTGTGGGGTTATGAGGCTGCGATGGTCGCCGGCGTGGCGGCCTTTCTCGGCCACATCTTCCCGGTCTGGCTGGGCTTTAAGGGTGGCAAGGGTGTCGCAACTTATGTCGGCATCCTTCTGGCGCTCAACTGGCCGATCGGTCTGATTTTTTGCGCCACCTGGCTGCTGATCCTGGTTGCCCAGCGCTATTCATCGCTCGCCGCCCTGACCGCGGCGGCCACCGCTCCGATGTTTGCCTTTGCATTTTCGGGGGCGCAGTTGACTTGGGTCACGGGGATCCTTTCAATCGTGCTGTTCATCACGCACCGCGAGAACATCATGCGGCTGATCGCCGGAACCGAAAGCAAGGTCGGCAGCAAGAAGAACGCCGGACAAGACTAGGCCGAAACAGATGACGCGCTCGAGTTTGACCCCACCCCAGCGCGTATCCTGGCTCCGCCTCATCCGCTCCGACAATGTGGGGCCGACCACCTTCCGCACGCTCATCAACCGCTTTGGCTCGGCCGAAGCGGCCTTGGATGCCCTGCCCCACCTGGCCCGGTGCGGCGGCGGGCAGCAAGTCAGAATCCCCAGTCTCGATGAGGCCGAAGACGAGATCGCACGCACCGAAGCGATAGGCGCGCGGCTCGTTGCCATCAACGATCCCGATTATCCGCCCCACCTGCGCCACGTCGCTGGCCCGCCACCAATGCTGACCGTGATGGGGGGCACCGCTTTGACCGGCAAGCGGACGGTAGGCATCGTGGGCGCCCGCAACGCCTCGGCAGCCGGTCGCCGCATGGCGCAACTGCTCGCGACCGACCTGGGGCGCGAGGGCTGTGTTATCGTTTCGGGCCTGGCCCGAGGCATCGACGCGGCCGCGCATCACGCCTCGCTCCAGACGGGAACCGTGGCGGTAATGGCCGGCGGCCTCGACCACATCTACCCCCATGAAAATGAGAACCTCGCCCGCGCCATCGTCGAGGCGGGCGGCACGCTGGTCACCGAAATGCCGCTCGGATGGGAGCCGCGTGCCCGCGATTTTCCCCGCCGCAACCGGCTCGTGGCCGGCATCAGTCTCGGTGTGGTCATCGTCGAGGCCGCCAAGCGGTCGGGCTCGCTGATCACCGCGCGCCTCGCGCTCGAACAGGACCGGGAGGTCTTCGCCGTGCCCGGCTCTCCGCTCGACCCGCGCGCGGAAGGCGGGAACCATCTCATCCAGCAGGGCGCCAAACTCGTGACCGGCGCGCGCGACATCATTGCCGAACTCACCCATGCCGATCCGGCACGCCTGCCGCTGTTTGAAAACGAAATGATGGAGCCATCTCCATCAATCACAACCGCAGACCCTTCCGAAGACGAACGCGGCCGCCTGCTGACCGCCCTCAGCCACGCACCAACCGCGACAGATCTGTTGATCGAAACCACCGGCATTGCGGCGCCGGTCATGCAGATCCTGCTGCTCGAACTCGAACTGGCGGGCCGGATCGAGCGCTCCGCCGGCCATCTTTTCGCACTCAAGGCATAAGTCTCGGCATGCGGTTTCACCCGCGTTGGGGCTCATGGAAGCACCGCCAATCGACTGCAATAACCGCACGCAATTGACAGAAGCGAACGCTTTCACCATTTTGCGCGGACCTTGTGGGCGGGTGTCTTCCGCCCTATCTCCACCCCTTCAAGGCAATTCTCTCTTATTCGCGGAGCCGTCACAGGCATGAAAGTCGTCATCGTCGAAAGCCCGGCCAAGGCAAAGACCATCAACAAATATCTGGGCAAGGACTTCGAGGTTCTGGCCAGCTTTGGCCATGTGCGCGACCTGCCCGCCAAGGACGGATCGGTGCGGCCCGACGACGATTTCGCCATGAGCTGGGAGGTCGATTCCAACTCCAAAAAGCGGCTGGCCGACATCACCCGCGCCCTCAAGGGGGCCGACGAGCTGATTCTGGCAACTGACCCGGATCGCGAAGGCGAGGCCATTTCCTGGCACCTGCTCGATGCCCTCAAGGCCAAAAAGGCCATCAAGGCCGACATGCCGGTCAAGCGCGTGGTGTTCAACGCCATCACCAAGGACGCCGTGACCAACGCCATGCAGCATCCGCGCGATATCGATGCGCCGCTGGTCGACGCCTATCTGGCGCGCCGGGCACTCGATTATCTGGTGGGATTCACGCTCTCGCCGATCCTGTGGCGCAAGCTCCCGGGCTCGCGCTCGGCGGGCCGGGTGCAATCGGTCGCCCTGCGACTGGTCACCGAGCGCGAGGAAGAGATCGAGCGCTTCAAGCCCCAGGAATACTGGAGCGTCATCCCGACCCTCAACCAGTCCGGCAAGAGCTTTGCGACACGGCTTCATTCGGTCGATGGCGACAAGACCGACAAGCTGGCCATCAAGACCGGCGAAGACGCCCAAGGTCTGAAAACGGCAATCGAGAAGGGCAATTTCAAGGTCGCCAGCGTCGACAAGAAGCCCACCAAGCGCAATCCGTACGCGCCCTTCACCACCTCCACCCTGCAGCAGGACGCCTCTTCGCGGCTTTCGCTTTCGCCCTCGCGCACCATGCAGATCGCCCAGCGCCTCTATGAGGATGGGTTGATCACCTATATGCGGACCGACGCCGTGCAGATGGCGCCCGAGGCTATCGAAGCGGCCCGCCGGGTGATCGGCAAGGAATTCGGCACCGAATACGTGCCCGAAAAGCCGCGCCTCTACCAGACCAAGGCCAAGAACGCCCAGGAAGCGCACGAGGCGATCCGCCCCACCGATCTGGGCAAGCACCCCGATACGCTTCGCAATCTCGACCCCGACCAGCACAAGATCTACCAGCTGATCTGGCGCCGCGCGCTGGCCAGCCAGATGCGATCGGCCGAAATCGAACGCACCACAGCCGACATCGACGTCGTTGCGGCGGGCCGTGCCATCACCCTGCGCGCCACCGGATCGGTCGTGACCTTCCCGGGCTTTCTCGGCGTCTATGGCGTTGAAAAGACCGACGAGGACGATGAAGACGGCAAGGACCTGCCCGCGCTCAATGTCGGCGACACCCCGGCACTCGAAAAAGTCGAGATCGATCAGCATTTCACCCAGCCCCCTGCCCGCTATACCGAAGCGAGCCTCATCAAGAAGATGGAAGAGCTGGGCATCGGTCGCCCGTCCACCTATGCAGCGACGCTGGGAACGCTCAGGGACCGCGATTACATCCGCATCGACAAGCGCGCCATCGTCCCCGAGGATCGCGGCCGCCTGGTCACCGCATTCCTGCAAAGCTTTTTCACCAAGTATGTCGAATACGGCTTCACCGCCGGGCTCGAGGAAGAACTCGACGAGATCTCGGCCGGCCGAATCGACTACAAGGAAGTGCTGCGCCGCTTCTGGAAGGACTTTTCCCATCAGGCCGACGAGATCAAGGATTTGCGGGTTTCCGAAGTCCTCGATGCGCTCAATGACCTTTTGGGCCATCACATCTTCCCCGAAAGGCCCGACGGAACCGACCCCCGCCTCTGCCCCACCTGCGGCACTGGCCAGCTTTCGCTGAAACTGGGCAAGTATGGCGCCTTTATCGGCTGCTCGAATTACCCCGAATGCCGCCATACCCAGCAATTGGCCGAAAGCGCCACCGGGCAGGCGTCCGAAGCGGCGCAGGGCGATGGCGTTCTGGGTACAGACCCGGAAACCGGCTCGGAAATCTATCTCAAGACCGGCCGGTTCGGCCCCTATGTCCAGCTTGGCGAAGACGCCAAGGATGCCAAGCGCTCCTCCATTCCCAAAGGTTGGGACGCGGGCGCCATGGATCTGGAAAAGGCACTGAAGCTGCTCTCCCTGCCGCGCGAAGTCGGCTTGCACCCCGAAGATGGCAAGCCGATCACTGCCGGGATCGGCCGTTACGGCCCCTTCGTGTTGCACGAGAAGACTTACGCCAATCTTCCTGATGTGGAGGAGGTTTTCACGGTCGGGCTCAACCGCGCCGTCGATCTGATCGCCCAGAAGCGGGCTGGCGGCGGGCGCGGAGGACGTGGCGCTGCCGTGGCGGCAATCCAGACCTTCGAGCATGACGATGGTCCGATTACCGTGCGCGCGGGCCGCTATGGTCCTTACGTCAACCAGGGCAAGGTCAACGCCACCCTGCCCAAGGATCTGGCCCCCGAGGCCGTGACGCTTGAAAAGGCGCTGGAACTGATCGTCGCCAAGGGCGGTTCGAAGAGTAAGGCGAAAGCCAAGCCCAAAGCGGCAGCAAAGAAGCCCGCCGCGAAAAAGAAGACGACAACCAAAAAGCCCGCAGCCAAGAAGAAGGCTGAGGTCTAAAGGATAGAAATGGCCAGACGCACAGGAAAGACCCCATCGGCCCCTGCTCCGCGCAAGGGCCGGCGTTCGGCCAGTTTCACACCCGGTCAGCTGCCGACCCGCGAACAGATTCTCGAAGCGATTGCCGATTTCCCCGAGATCAATTCCAAGCGCGAGATCGCCCGGCATTTCAACATCAAGGGCGATGATCGCGTGCCGCTCAAGGTGCTGCTGCGCGACATGGAAAAAGAGGGCCTTCTGGCCCGCAAGCGCAAGGAATTGCGCCCCGTGGGCGAATTGCCCGCGGTGACCGTGCTCGACATTCCGGCCGATGCCGATCCCGACAACCTTCACGCCTTCCCGGCCAAATGGGATGAGGACGAGGGCGAAAAGCCCCGCGTGACCGTGTCCGTTGGCAAGGACGCCCGCGTCGTCCCCGGCCCCGGCGATCGCATTCTTGCCCGCATCCAGCGCGATGGCGGCACGGTGCCGACCTATACGGCCCGGCCCATGAAGGTGCTCGACAAGCCCCGCAAGGCCGATCTGGGCATCGTGCGCATGGACGATGATGGCGCGCGGCTGGTGCCCATCGAGCGCAAGGCCCGCGAAATGCGGATTTCCGCCGGCGATCTGGGTGACGCCAAAGACGGCGATCTGGTCGAAGTCGAAGTAACGGTTTCGGGCCGCATGATGATTCCGCGCGCCAGGGTTGTTAGCGTTGTCGGCAACCCGCAATCGGAAGGCGCAGTCAGCCTGATCGCCCTCCATTCGCTCGATATTCCCTACCGGTTCCCCGCCTCTGTTCTCAAGGAAGCCGAGCAGGCCCAGGAGGCAACGCTCAAGGGCCGCGAGGACTGGCGCGACATCCCTCTGGTCACCATTGACCCCGCCGACGCCAAGGACCACGACGACGCTGTTCATGCCGAACCCGATACCGATCCCAACAATGCCGGTGGATTCATCATCCGTGTGGGGATCGCCGACGTTTCCTATTATGTGAAGTCGGGCTCGACCATGGACCGCGAGGCTTTCCTGCGCGGCAACTCGGTCTATTTCCCCGACCGCGTTGTGCCGATGCTGCCCGAGCGCATTTCCAACGATCTGTGCTCGCTGCGTGAAGGCGAGAACCGCGCCTCCATGGCACTGCGCATCGTTATCGACGCCGAAGGCAACAAGAAGAGTCATTCCTTCCACCGGGTAATGATGCGCTCGGCAGCCAAGCTCAGTTACCAGCAGGCCCAGGCTGCGATCGACGGCCGGCCCGACGAAGTGACCGGGCCATTGCTCGAACCGATCCTCAAGCCCCTCTGGGCCGCCTACGAGGCCCTTTCAAAGGCCCGTGACCGACGCGGTCCGCTAGCGCTCGACCTTCCCGAGCGCCGCATCCGGCTCGATGCCAACGGCATGGTCGAAGGCGTCTATGTCCCCGAACGGCTGGACGCCCACAGGCTCATCGAAGAAATGATGATTCTCTCCAACGTCTGCGCCGCAGAGACGCTGGAAAAACACAAACTCGGCCTGCTCTATCGCGTTCACGACGCGCCGAGCCGCGAAAAAATCGTAACGCTGGGCGAGTTCCTGAAATCCCTCGACCTGCCGGTGCCGCGCAGCGAGGCCTTGCGGCCGAAAGATTTCAACCAGATCCTTTACCGTGCCGAAAAGGCCGGCAAGAGCCAGCAGGTCAACGAAATGGTGCTGCGCAGTCAGGCGCAAGCCGAATACGCTCCGGGCAATTACGGCCATTACGGCCTTAATCTCGACCGCTATGCCCACTTCACCTCGCCCATCCGACGCTACTCCGATCTGATCGTCCATCGCGCCCTGATCCGGGCAGTTGATCTTGGCGATGACGGCCTGACCGTGGCCGAGGAACAGCGTCTGGGCTCGATCGGCGAGCACATTTCCGCCACCGAGCGCCGCGCCATGGTCGCCGAACGCGAAACCGCCGACCGGCTGCTGGCCCAGTATCTCGCCGCCCATATCGGTGCCCGCTTCACCGGAAAGATCGCCGGCCTCGTTGGCGCGGGGCTGTTCGTGCGGCTCGATGAGACCGGCGCCGATGGCTTCGTTCCCGTTTCCTCGCTCGGCCAGGATTATTTCCGCCACTTCGAGGACCAGCAGGCCCTGATCGGCGAACGCACCGGTGAGCGGTTCCGAATCGGTGATCGCGTCGAGGTGCGACTGCTTGAAGCAGCGCCCATGGCTGGCGCGCTGCGGTTTGAAGTTCTATCTGAAGGTGAACGGGTCAAGCCGCCCGGTCCAACGCGCGGTCGCAGAGACCGCAAGGGCAAGCCGACGCCGCGCGGGCACCGCGCGAGGAGATAGCCGATGCCATATACCGACCTGACATTGCGACCGGCCCGGCCCACTTGGCCGGCCATGCTCAATGGCATGAAGTGCCGGTGTCCCAATTGTGGCCAGGGAAAGCTCTTTTCCAGCTACCTCACGGTCGTCGATCAATGCGACGTCTGTGGCACCGAACTCTTTCACCATCGTGCTGACGATGCCCCGCCCTATATTGTGATTACCATCGTCGGACATCTGGCCGTCGGGGCAGTTCTGCACATGGAAATGAGTTCGACCCCGCTCCATCCCCTGACTTACCTCTGGGTGATGATCCCGCTCATCATCATCTCCTCTCTGATCCTGCTGCCGATCACCAAGGGTGCCGTCGTGGGTCTGCAATGGGCGCGCTACATGCACGGCTTTGACCCCGCCGGCGCGCATGACGATTTCGAGGACGACGAGCGGAGTTGATCCGCTTGACTTTTGGCGCGAAATGCATAGTTTGCGCCCAACTCATTTCCTGAGCCGTGCGCAAAACCGTCGCGCGGCCTGTTTGTTTCAAAGGCTACCGCGATGGCAAAGTCCAACACGATCAAGATCAAGCTGGTTTCGACAGCCGACACCGGCTTTTACTACGTCGCCAAAAAGAACACCCGTACCGCGACCGAGAAGCTCTCGTTCCGCAAGTATGACCCGGTTGTTCGCAAGCACGTTGAATTCAAGGAAGCCAAGATCAAATAATTTGGTCAAAGGCCCCTTCTGAACGAACATGAACCCCGCCATTCAGCGGGGTTTTTTGTTGGTCGCATCGAGCAGTCGCAAGCGGACGGTCTAGAAATGCTGGCGAAGACCCACTGTCGTCGCATTTGCCGAACCGGCGCCGATTGTGCCCCAGGCGCCGGATCTGTGATGGAGCCTCCAGAATACCTCCGTGTCCGGATTTTGCACCGAAGACAGCGCAATTTCCGGACTGAGGTAAAACAACAACTCCGGTGAGCCCCCTTCGGAACGTGCACGCCGCTGTTCGGAGCCCATCGAGCCGGTGACGGCGCTGAGACCGAACGTCACCGAAGGCGATACTTTCACAGCTTCGCCCAATTCGATTCCGTCGTGCCCCACATATGGCCCTGACCACACTTCTGCGCTGGTCGTTTCACCCGCGCGAACTGCACCGCCCGTTTCCCATCCGACGGCGATACCGTCGTCCCGGACAGGGCCGTCTTGCCGAACGCCAATACCCAGCACGACATTGTCCTCATAAGGCACGGCCACAGGATTGAATGACTGCCCAAAATCACCCTTCGTGTAGTGCCCGCCGAATATCGCGATGGAGTCCGCATAGAGCCCATCGTCCGAACTCGGCATCTCTTGAGCCTGCGGAAACGTGACGCTGGCAAGGAGCACAACTCCAACCAGTGTAACGGTCACCCAGCGTTGCATCCGATCCTCCTGGAGCCGCTATTGGCCATAGTTTAAGATTCCAGAAGCGATTGCGTTCCCGATTTGGCCTTCGCGCGGTTACACCCGACCCGGCAATTCCATGCCTTCGGCGCGCGTGAAACACGGCATTTGATGCGGTCGAGATGAGGTGGGGGTTGGCTGACCCGGTCCGGTTTGTCGAAGAGGCCACTCTTGTCCGATACCGGGCCAGCCGCCCTACGGGATCAGGAGTTGCGGCGGACCTGAAAAACCGTAGGGATTTGTACTGGACGGGATTGCGTGAACGCGTCCGTCTCAGTGCTGGCAACCTACTCCGCGCCCAGCCGAACGCCAAGCATTCCAGGGCCGTTCAGCTCCGGTTTTGCCATTAATAATGAAAGGTTAACCTTACCGCCGCCGCCCCGATCAGGCTGCGTCGTGCACCACGCGGTTGCGTCCGGCACGTTTGGCCCTGTAGAGCGCGATATCGGCCCGCTTGACGACCGATTCGGGCGTATCGTTATCGTGATCGTTCAGCGCAAGCCCGGCGCTGACGGTAATGCTGAGCGGCCTGTCGGCTCCGACCCGAAACCCTTCATCGGCAATCGCACTGCGCACACGTTCGGCAACGCCCTGGGCCGCCCGCATGTCGGTGTCGGGCATGACCACCACGAACTCTTCCCCACCGAACCGGCAGGCCAGATCGACGCCCCGGATGTTGCGCTGCAACCGTGTGGCAAACTCCTTGAGGACGGCATCGCCCACATCGTGCCCATAGGTGTCGTTGACCGGCTTGAAATAATCGATATCGAGCAGCATCACCGCCATATCGCGATCCTGCTCCTGCGCCTTGTTGAGCACCATCGCCAGATGCCGCTCGAAATAGCGCCGGTTATAGAGCCCGGTCAGCTCATCGATCACCGCCATGGCCATTGTCGAATTGAGGCTCTCGCGCAATTCGACCGTATAGCGCTGGCGACGGATCTGGGTCTTGACCCGCGCCGAAAGCTCGTGGCGCTCTATGGGCCGCATGATGAAATCATTGACCCCGAGGTCGAGCGCCTTGACCACCTGCGGGCGGTCCTTTTCCTCGGCAACAAGGATGATGGGAACAGAGCGGGTCTGATCGACGGTGCGAATCTGGGAACAGATGCGCAGCGGATCGAAACCTTCCAGAGCCATCGAAACAATGGCGAGCTCGAACTCCCCGCCCGACATCTGGAACACCGCTTCCGAGGGGTCGGACAGAATCGTGACCTTGTGGGAATTGCGCAGATATGCCTCGACGCGCTCGGCTCGCCCCCGTTCGGTGTCGATGACCAGAATCCGGCCGGCATCGACGGGAATGCCGAACTCGGTGCGCGCCGTGTCTTCCAGTGCCAGTTCGTGGCTGGTGCGCGTGCGGGCGCGCAATTCGTCACCCAACCCCTTGAGGCGGGCCAGGCTCTTCACTCGCGCCAGCAGCTGAACATCGTCGACCGGCTTGGTCAGAAAGTCGTCGGCACCGGCTTCAAGGCCGCGCACGCGGTCCGAAGGCTGATCGAGGGCGGTGATCATGACGACGGGGATATGGGCCGTTGCAGCGTCGCGCTTGAGAATCTGACAGCAGGCAAATCCGTCCATCTCCGGCATCATCACATCGAGCAGGACGATATCGATGTCCTGGCTGCGGCAAATTTCGATCGCTTGGGCGCCGGAGGCGGCCGTCACAACGTCGAAATACTCGGCGAGCAGGCGCGCCTCGAGCAATTTCACATTGGTGGGAATGTCATCAACGATGAGCACTCGTGCAGTCACGGCGCGCGTCCCTTCGGCCCTGAATGAAGATTTGCTTTCTGGCTATTCGGCCTTGCCAATATAGCCTTCAATCGTTTCCAAAAAGTGAGGCACCGAAATGGGTTTCGAGATGTAACCCTCACATCCCCCCGACAGGATGCGCTCTTCGTCGCCCTTCATGGCAAAGGCGGTAACCGCGATCACCGGAATGTGGGCAAGGTCATCGTCTTCCTTGAGCCATTTGGTGACCACAAGCCCCGACACTTCGGGAAGCTGGATGTCCATCAGGATCAGATCGGGACGGTGCTCACGCGCCAACTCCAGCGCCTCCAGCCCATTGCGGGTCTGGACGGTATCGTATCCACGGGATTCGAGCAGGTCGTGAAAGAGCTTCATGTTAAGCTCATTGTCTTCCACGATCATGACGGTCTTTGCCATCGCACCTCGCCCGGCACCCGCGATCGGGTGCTTTGAGTTGTCATTGCTTTGCGCTAACAGCAATGTGTTACGAAACAAGAAATAAGCTGAGTCTGGCACCGTGCGCGATAGGGTCGATACCGCAGAGCTTGTGTCCGTTGGCGATGCCTGCCTCACCTGGCTTGCGGCCGACGTGAACGAACTCGAGCGCTTCATGGCGCTGGCCGGCTATTCGCCGCAACGCCTGCGGGAATCGGTGGGCACACGGGGGCTGGCCGAGGGCCTTGTCGATTATTTCGGACGCAACGAATCCCTGCTTCTGGCCATGTGCGCCAATGCCGGCCTGGACGTGAATCGCGTCATGCGGCTGTGGCACGGCCTCAACCCGCAGAGTTGACGCGATGCCCGTCGGCGGACATCTGTGCCGCGATTGCTTTGCGACAGGGCAAGGCCCAAAGGCTCCCGACCGCTGCGCCAAATGCGGATCGCCCCGCATCCTGGCCCATCCCGAGCTGTTTTCCCTTTCCATCGCCCACATCGATTGCGATGCCTTTTATGCCTCGGTCGAAAAGCGGGACGATCCCTCCCTGATCGACAAGCCATTGATCGTCGGCGGCGGGCAGCGCGGCGTCGTCGCCACATGCTGCTACATTGCCCGCATGAGCGGCGTGAAATCGGCAATGCCGATGTTTCAGGCGAAACGCCTCTGCCCGCAGGGCGTCATCATCAAGCCCGACATGGCCAAATATGTCGGCGTCAGCCGCCAGATCCGCACGTTGATGGATTCGCTGACCCCTCTCGTCCAGCCGCTCTCCATCGATGAAGCGTTTCTCGATCTGTCCGGCACCGAAAAGGTGCACAAGGCTGCGCCGGCGGTTTCGCTGGCCCGGCTGGCCAAGCGGATCGAGGACGAGATCGGCGTTACCATTTCGATCGGCCTGAGCCACAACAAGTTCCTCGCCAAGATCGCCTCCGAGCTCGACAAGCCGCGCGGCTTTGCGATCATCGGCGAGGCCGAAACCGTATCGCTGCTGGCCCAAAAGCCCATCACCGTGATTTTCGGCGTCGGCAAGGTCATGGCCGAAACGCTGCGCAAGGACGGCCTCGTCACCATCGGCCAGCTTCAGCAGCGCTCGCCCGAAGATCTCATGCGCCGCTATGGCGAAATGGGGGCGCGACTGGCCAAGCTGGCGCGCGGCGAAGATTATCGGCGTGTTTCGATCGACCGCGAAACCAAATCGGTGAGCACCGAGACAACATTCTTCGCCGACCTTTCCGACTTCGAGTCCCTCTCTACCGCCCTGCTCTCCTTATGCGAGCGGCTCTCCGAACGGCTCAAGAAACAGCAACTGGTCGGCGATACCGTCACCATCAAGCTCAAGACCGCGGGCTTCAAATCCCGGACCCGCGCCCAGCACATCATGCTGCCCACCCAGCTCGCCACGACGCTCTATGAAACCGGCGTGAAACTGCTGGCCCGCGAAGTGGACGGCACGGCCTTTCGCCTGCTGGGGATCGGTGTTACCGGTCTCGAGGCCGCCACCGGCATCGATCCGGTCGATCTGATCGAACCCGAGATCGCCCGCAAGGCGGCCGCCGAGCGGGCCATGGACAAGGTGCGCGACAAATACGGCCGCGAAGCCCTGGTGCGCGGCAAACTCTACCGCCAGTCGAAAACCACAAAGATCAAACCGGAGAGCGACGATGACGATCGAACAGAAACTCAATGATCTGGGCTACACACTGCCCACCCCATCGGCCCCTGCAGCCAGCTATGTCCCGGTGCGCCAGTCGGGCAAGCTGCTGTTTGTATCCGGCCAGCTTTCCCAGGGACCCGATGGGCTCATCAAGGGCTGCCTTGGCAAAGATGTCGACGTAGCCGCCGGGCAGAAGGCTGCCGAGCTCTGCGCCATCAACATTCTGGCCCAGGTCAATACCGTCGTGGCGCTGTCCCAGGTCAAGGCCATCCAGAAACTGACAGTCCTCGTTGCCTCGACACCCGATTTCAACGAGCAGCATATCGTTGCCAATGGGGCTTCAGATCTGTTCATAAAACTGTTGGGCGACACGGGTAAGCACGCCCGCGCTGCGTTTGGCGTAGCCTCCCTTCCCCTTGGCGCTGCCGTCGAAATCGACGCCATCATCGAGATCGAATAGCCGCCCCTTTTTCTGCTTACCATTCAGGCCCCATGACCGACTTTCCCTTCAACCGCCCCATCGCCCATCGCGGCTTTCACGACAAAGCCAACGGCATCATCGAAAATTCCCGATCGGCCTTCGCGGCGGCGATAAATCGCGGTTTTGCCATCGAATGTGACGTGCAGCTGACCCAGGACGGAGAAGCAGTGGTCTTTCATGACAAGGACCTGGCGCGGTTGACTGGCCAGGACGGTCTGGTTTCCGAGATGACGGCCCAGGCACTATGCGCGCTGCCGCTCACCGGCAGCGCCAGTGGCGACACCCCGATCCGCTTTGCCGAGTTTCTCGCGGGCATTGCCGGGCAAGTGGGTCTGGTCGTCGAGATCAAGCAGCAGGAATATCCCGAGCAAACCCGGCTGCTGGCCGAAAAGGTCTTTTCCGAAATCGCCGAATACGCAGGCCCGCTCGCCTTCAAATCCTTCGACCCTCTGGCGCTCAGCGTCCTGCACCAGAAGGGCTATCGCGGGCCGCTGGGCATCATCACCTACGACTACAAGAGCCACGCCGATCACCTCCAGGGCGCGCAGAAATTTGTTCTGCGCAATACCTTGCACAGGGCCGCCTCGCACTTCACATTCATATCATGTGAACGTACCGCATTGACGGCCCCGATGATCCGCCTGCGCCGGGCATTCGGCATCAAGGTGATGACTTGGACGGTGCGCTCCAAAGCCGAAGCGGAAGCGGCGTTACAGCACGCCGACCAGATAGTGTTTGAAGGATTCGATCCCGAAGCGTGAGTGAAAATTCCGAACTGACGATCTCGGTTCATCCAACCACCGCCTCCATCCCCTCCACGACTTGGAATGCTCTTGCATCCTGTGGTGGAGGAAAGCCCGGCAATCCGTTTCTTGAACACGCGTTTTTCTTGGCACTCGAGGAGTCAGGATGCGCCACCGGCGCAACCGGCTGGCAGCCCCAGCACATCCTGATTTCGCGCGGCGACGAGCCCGTCGGGCTGATGCCGCTATTTCTCAAATCGCACTCGATGGGCGAATACGTCTTCGATCACGCCTGGGCCGATGCCATCCAGCGGGCCGGGGGAAACTACTACCCAAAGCTGCAGTCCTCGGTGCCGTTCACCCCGGCCAGCGCGCCGAAACTGCTGACGGCAGACGGCAGCGCAGATACCCAGACGCTGCTGCTGCAAGCGTCCGAGGCGCTGGCCGAGCGGCTCGGCGCATCATCGGTCCACGCGACCTTCGTGACCAGCGACGAAGAAGCCATCGCCGCCAGCGCGAATTGGTTGGTGCGCCACGACACCCAGTTTCACTGGACCAATGATGGGTTCAAGACGTTCGACGATTTCCTCGACACGCTGCAATCACGCAAGCGCAAGGCCATCCGCCGCGAGCGCCGCGAAGCGCTGATTGACGGCATCACCTGCGAATGGGTGACCGGGAGCGATCTGACCGAAACGCACTGGGACGCCTTTTATGAGTTCTATATGGACACCGGCGCCCGCAAATGGGGCCGACCTTACCTCAACCGCGAATTTTTCTCGCGCATCACCGAAACCATGGCCGAAAGCATTGTTCTGATGCTTGCCCGCGACGGTGCCGACTATATTGCCGGCGCGCTCAATTTCCTTGGTGCGGACACGCTTTACGGGCGCAACTGGGGCGCCATTCGGGAGGTGCCGTTCCTCCATTTCGAGCTCTGCTACTATCAGGCCATCGATTTCGCCATAGCGCACGGCCTGACGCGCGTCGAGGCGGGTGCTCAGGGCCAGCACAAGCTGGCGCGCGGCTATGCCCCCGCAACCACACGTTCAATCCATCACATCGTCCACCCCGGCCTTCGCCGCGCCGTTGCCGAATATCTCGAGGACGAGCGCAGATATATCGACCTGCACAATCAGGAACTGGCTGACTACACGCCCTTCCGCAAGGGTTAGCGGGGTTTGTTCCTGATCGCCGTTCGGCTATAGCTCGGATTGAAAAGCAAGGGAGCGTGTTATGACTGCTTACGATCCGGACAATATCTTCGGCAAGATCCTCAAGGGCGAAATCCCGAGCCACAAGGTCTATGAGGACGACGATACGCTGGCCTTCATGGACGTAATGCCCCAATCGCGCGGGCATACGCTTGTCATTCCCAAGACCGGCTCACGCAATCTGTTCGACGCCGAGCCTCAGGTGCTGGCCAATCTGATCCAGAAAACCCAGAGGGTCGCGAAAGCCGTCATGACCGCCATGGATGCCGACGGACTGCGCCTCGCCCAATTCAATGAAGCCCCCGCCGGACAGACCGTATTCCATCTCCATTTCCACATCATTCCCATGTACGAGGGCGTTCCGCTCCGCCCCCACACCGGCGAAATGGCCGATCAGGACGAACTGGCCGCCCAGGCGGAAAAGATCCGCGCCGCGTTCTGAACATTTGTGGATAACTTTGGGAACAGTGGGGATAACTCTGAGGATAAGTTCGGGGAAAACCTCAACAAAAAGGCCGGTCGCGAGACCGGCCTTTTTCATAGTTTCCAGAGCGCTGTCAGAAAAAGTTCCAGATTTTTTCGGCTCGACCGCGCAGCCTAGCAAGAAACCTCGATCAGGTGTTCTGCTCGGCGTCCTTGGGCTTGGACTTCCGGGCCGGCTTCTTGCCGCCCTTGGGTCCGGTGATGGCCTTTGGCCGTGCCGGACGCGGGGGAACCGAGACCAGTTCGAGCCGCGCTTCGCTGCCCTCGCCGACCACGATCACCTTCACCGATCCGCCCTTCTGCAACAGACCGAACAGCACTTCTTCGGCCAGTGGCTTCTTGACGTATTCCTGGATCACCCGACCAAGCGGGCGTGCGCCCATCTTTTCGTCGTAGCCGCGGGCCGCCAGCCAATCGGAGGCCTCGGGCGTCAGCTCGATGGTGATGCCACGCTCGGCAAGCTGGCCCTCGAGCTGAAGGATGAACTTCTCCACGACCCGGTTGACCGTCGACGGCGGCAGCGGCGCGAACGAGATGATCGCATCGAGCCGGTTGCGGAACTCCGGCGTGAACATCCGGTTGATCGCTTCCTCGTCGTCGCCTTCCTGGCGCACCCGGCCAAAGCCGATGGGCGATTTCGCCAGTTCGGTCGCACCCACGTTCGACGTCATGATCAGGATGACGTTGCGGAAATCGACCTGCTTGCCCGAATGATCGGTCAGCTTGCCGTGATCCATGACCTGCAGAAGGATATTGAACAGGTCCGGATGGGCTTTTTCGATCTCGTCGAGCAGCAACACACAGTGCGGATGCTGGTCGACGCCATCGGTCATCAACCCGCCCTGGTCGAACCCGACATAACCCGGAGGCGCGCCGATCAGCCGCGAAACGGTGTGACGCTCCATGTATTCGGACATGTCGAAGCGCAAAAGCTCCACCCCGAGCGTATCGGCGAGTTGCTTGGCCACCTCGGTCTTGCCCACACCCGTCGGGCCCGTAAACATATACGAACCGATGGGCTTTTCGGGCTCACGCAACCCGGCTCGCGCCAGCTTGATCGCCGACGAGAGGGCGTCGATGGCCTTGTCCTGGCCGAACACAACGCGCTTGAGATTGGCTTCGAGATTGCCCAGAAGCTCGGTGTCGGACTTGGAAACCGATTTCGGTGGAATCCGCGCAATCGTCGCCACGGTCGCCTCGATATCCTCGACGCCGATGGTCTTCTTGCGCTTGTCCTCGGTCACCAGCATCTGCCGGGCACCCGTCTCGTCGACCACGTCGATGGCCTTGTCAGGCAGCTTGCGGTCGTTGATATAACGGGCCGAAAGCTCGACGGCGGCCTTGATGGCGTCATCGGTATATTTGAGCTTGTGGTAATCCTCGAAATAGGGCCGCAGGCCCTTCATGATCTCGATGGCATCGGGGATCGTGGGCTCGTTGACGTCGATCTTCTGGAACCGGCGCACCAGCGCCCGATCCTTCTCAAAGAACTGACGATACTCCTTGTAGGTGGTCGAGCCGATGCAGCGGATCGCTCCCGAAGCCAGAGCAGGCTTGAGGAGATTCGAAGCATCCAGCGCTCCGCCGGAGGTTGCCCCCGCGCCGATCACCGTATGGATCTCGTCGATGAAAAGAACCACATTGTCCTTTTTTTCGAGCTCTTTCATGATCGCCTTGAGGCGTTCCTCGAAATCGCCGCGATAGCGCGTGCCCGCCAGAAGCGAGCCCATATCGAGCGCATAGATCACAGCGGTTTCAAGTACCTCGGGAACATCGCCCTCGACGATCCGGCGGGCCAGACCTTCGGCGATGGCCGTCTTGCCCACGCCGGGATCGCCCACATAAAGCGGGTTGTTCTTGGACCGGCGGCAAAGCACCTGAATGGTGCGTTCGAGCTCGATACCCCGCCCGATCAGCGGATCGATCTTGCCGGCACGCGCCTTCTCATTGAGGTTGACGCAGAAATCGGCAAGCGCCGAACTCTGCTGCGGCCCGCTCCCGCCGCGCTCCTGCTCGCCCTCGAATCCCGGCCCGCCTTCTTCCGCGCCGCGCACGGGCCGATCGGCATTGCGCCCGGATTTGGCGATCCCATGGGAAATGAAGTTGACGGCGTCGAGCCGGGTCATGTCCTGCTGCTCAAGGAAATAGGCAGCGTGGCTTTCGCGCTCGGCAAAGATTGCCACGAGCACGTTTGCCCCGGTCACTTCCTCGCGGCCGGACGATTGAACGTGGATCACCGCGCGCTGAATGACGCGCTGAAACGCGGCCGTCGGACGGGCGTCCTGGCCGTTGGGCACAACGAGGCTGTCGAGTTCCTCGTCGATGAATTCTTCGAGATCGGCCCTAAGCGACTCGATATCGACATCGCAGCCGGTCAAAACCGAAATCGTGTCGCGATCCTCGGTCAGCGCCAGCAGCAGGTGCTCGAGGGTCGCAAACTCATGGCTGCGCTCCCGAGCCAAATTCATGGCCTGATGCAACGCCTTTTCGAGACCGCGAGAGAATGAAGGCATGTTGGTCCTATCCTATTGCTTTTCCATCACGCATTGCAGCGGATGCTGGTTTCGGCGCGCGGCATCCATGACGTTGGTAACCTTGGTTTCGGCCACCTCGTATGGATAAACCCCGCATTCCCCCACACCTTGATTATGGACGCTCAGCATAATGCGCGTCGCATCCTCCCGGGACTTGTTGAAGACCTCTTCTAAAATGAGGATGACGAACTCCATGGGCGTGTAGTCGTCATTGAGCAGCAGAACCCGATAAAGGCTCGGCTTTTTCGTCTTCGTTCTGGTCTTGGTTGCGACCCCGGTCTGGCCGGCGCCCTCGTCCCGCTTGTTGTCGTCATCTCCCGGGCCGGCCGAGATCGCAGGCAGCGTGTCACGCCGCGCGCAAACACCACCGCCATGCGGCAGTTCCAGACCGGTAGAAGGGGCAGACATTAGCACGGCTCTTTCGTCCCAAATCAGAAAGGCAAGATGGCCCCATTATGTAGGCAAAATCTCGGCCATGTTAAGGGGCGAAAAACCGATCAATCAGGTGTGATCGCCCGACACGGTTTTTGCTTCAAGTTTTAAGCACTTTACGGATTTGTAACTGCATCGGCCTAAAGTGCCTGCAAGTTGGAGTTTCCGGCGCGCCATCGGGGGACGGGCGCGCGGCAATTCAAGAGTAGAGTACCGGTGCGGCGTTTTTCGTACCGATTGAGTAAAGAGTTGGAGTATCGGGTGCCGACCCTTCTGCGTATCGATTCCGCACGCGTCCCATTTGTGCGCTTTTTTCTCACGGTTCTGATCGCGGCGATGGCCTTTGCCGCCGTTTCGGCTCCGGCGGCAGCGCAAAGCGTCCCGCGCGCCTATGCCGGTATCGCCGTCGACGCCAAGACCGGCCAGGTCCTCTATCAGGACAATGCCAACGATCTGCGTTATCCCGCCTCGCTCACCAAGGTGATGACGCTCTATATCCTTTTCCAGGAACTCGAAGCCGGCCGCCTCAGCCTCGACAGCAAGCTTACGGTTTCCGCCCACGCCGCTGCCGCCGTCCCCACCAAGCTCTACGTGCAGCGCGGATCGACCATCAGCGTCGAAAACGCCATCAAGGCGCTGGTCACCCTTTCGGCCAACGACGTCGCCCGGGTCATTGGCGAGAACATCTCCGGCACTGAAAGCAAGTTCGGCGAGCGCATGACTCAGACGGCGCGCGCCTTGGGCATGAGCCGCACGACGTACAAGAACGCCTCTGGCCTTCCAGACAGCGGCCAGGTCACAACCGCGGCCGATCAGGCCACCCTGGCGCGCGCCGTCTATCTGCATTTCCCCCACTATTACGAATATTTCCAGACCCGCAGCTTCACCTACGGCTCCAAGACGTATGGCAACCACAATGCGCTGCTGGGCCAGAACGGCGTCGATGGCATCAAGACCGGCTATATCAATGCGTCGGGCTATAATCTGATGACCGCCGCCCGCTCGGGCAACCGCCATATTGTGGTGATCGGACTGGGGTTCAACACCGGCGCGGCCCGCAACGCCCGCGTCGCCGAACTGGTGCGCACCTACCTGCCCAAGGCCCGCCAGGGCGACTATTGGCGCGAAGCGATGATCCCGCGCCCCACCTTGCTGGGCAATGGTATTGCCGTGGCCTCCGCAGGTGCCGCCGTGCCGCTTAACCGCCTGCCGCCCGGTCGCCCCGTCAGTCTTCTCCCGGTCATCACCGAGGAACAGGCCATTCAGGTGGCTTCGCTCAGCCAGGACGCGCCCACCCCGGCGTCCAACGAGCCCGAAACCATCCCCTTCCAGATCGTATCGGCGGACGATATACCGTCCCGCCCGGGCGATAACGCCCTCGATCAGGCGACCTATGTCGCAACCGGCGTCATGCCCTCCGAGGCACCGGTCTATCCCGCCGACGACCCGATCGGCGCCTGGATCGCCGAATCGCTCCAGCTCGGCCCGCAATCGGGACAGATCCTCGTGCCGCCCGCCCCGATCGCACGTCCGGACGGGCTGTCGCTCGACACCATGAGCACCAACAGCGCGGCGACCGTTCCCGCCGGCGGCTGGGTGGTTCAGGTCGGTGCCGCTGACAGCGAAGGCAATGCCCAGCAACTGCTGAGCCAAGCCACCCAGACATACGACCAGCTCGCAAATCTGCGCGGCTACGTCGAAACCTTCGAGCGCAACGGCGTTCTCTATTATCGCGCCCGTTTCGCCGGCTTTGCCGACCGCACCCAGGCCAGAACGACCTGCGATGCGCTTTCCGAAGCCTCGATCAACTGCCTCACGGTCCAGGGGTAGCGACCAGAACGACCGCACAGTCTTCGACAATTGGCGCAGATGTATGGAGTAGCCCAATGAGCGAAATGACCCGACTTTCTGAGCTTGGCCAGTTCCAGCCCCGCTCGCCACTCGCCTCGGATGACGACGCGGTTCGCGCGGAATCCCTGCGTCTGCTGGCGCGCGGCCTTGGAGAAAACAAGCCCGTGCACCGGCGTATGTCCGACATGCTGTCAGTCGTTCTGGCACTGTCGTCGCGCACGCGCCGCATGGTTCTGCCCAAGGTGTCGGTCGATATCGACGTCTTCAGTCCCGCCGGCCGTCGCGCTCTGCGCATGTACATGCCCCAGGAAGACTGACCAACCGGACGGAACCGCCCGTCTTTGCTGGCGTTGCCTTGGGTATCGGCAACGGAGGCAGACATGGCACTTGAAGGCAGAATTGCATTGGTGACCGGGGGCGGCTCCGGTTTGGGCCGGGCCAGCGCCCTCAAGCTGGCCGCCGAAGGCGCAGACATTGCCCTGCTTAGCCGCACGATGGAAGAGGTGGACGCCGTCTGCCTCGAAATCACCCGACTGGGGCGCAAGGCCCTGCCCCTCTATGCCGACATATCCGACGTCGCCGACATGCAGGCAGCGTTCGATCAGATCACCGAAACCTTCGGGCGGCTCGATATCGTCTTTGCCAATGCCGGAATCAACGGCACCTGGGCGCCGCTCGAGGAGCTGACGGTCGAAGACTGGGACAAGACCAACGCCGTCAACCTGCGCGGCACGTTCCTCACACTCCATCACGCCGTCCCGCTGATGAAGGAACACGGCGGCTCGATCATCATCACCTCTTCGATCAACGGCACCCGCACATTCACCACGGCCGGCGCTTCGGCCTATTCGACCACCAAGGCCGGTCAACTGGCGCTGACCCAGATGGCCGCGCTCGAGTTGGCCAAGCACCGCATCCGCGTCAACGCCATCTGCCCCGGCGCCATCGAAAGCCAGATAGATCAGAACACCGAACAGCGTAACGTGGAAATGGCGGCAGAGCCTGCCTACTACCCCGACGGCGATATCCCGCTCACGGATGGAAAGCCGGGCAAGGCCGAAGAAATTGCCGATCTCGTCTGTTTCTTGAGCTCGGACTCTTCGCGACACATCACCGGCACGCCCATCTGGATCGACGGGGCGCAGTCACTGCTCGTCTGAAAAAGGACCTAGACCGTTCCGGCCAGCACCCGCTGGCCGCGCTGCGCCGGTTGCGCCTCGCTCCGGCGCTTGCCAGAGAGATTAAGAGCGTCGAGCAACAGCCGGTATTCCTGGCGCGCGCCGATATGGCTCATGGTCGGCGCTCCACCCAGAGCGTCTTCGTCGAGCGGATCGAAAACCGTCATGCCGATCGGAAACAGCGACCGGAAAATCACGCGCTCGGCAATGCCATCCGCGACGCGGCATCCGACGCGGTCGGCAACGTTTTCCAGCCCCGTCCGCACCAGCCGCGTGTTGCGCGAGTTGAGCGTGGAAATGCGGTTGCGCACCATCAGCCAGTCGATTGTGCGCCCGTCGATGGCCAGACGCTCGCGGCGTGATCGCTGGACGAGGCGCGTATAATGGCCCAATTCGATCAAGGTTCCGCTGTCAGGCTCAACCTTGGCGATGACATCGAGATCGATCAGGCTGTCGTTGAGCGGTGTAATCAGCGTGTCGGCCAGTGAATGGGCAATACGCGTGAGGTGGGTATCAAATCCGGGCGTATCGACGATCAGATAGTCGACGTCCCGCTCCACTTCAGCCACCGCCTGGCGGAACATTTCGAATTCCATGTCCGCATTTTTTTCGCGCGAGTCGCCTCGCCCCTGCGGCAGGTGGAAATGGGTGGAATGGGGAACCGAAAGGCCGTGGGCGCTGGACCATTCCCGGCGATTGCGCACATAGGTCGTGAGCGTATGCTGACGGCTGTCGGCATCGATGGTGGCAACACGAAAGCCTTCATAAAGCAGATGAACGGCGAGGTGAATCGCCGTGGTGGATTTACCCGAGCCACCCTTTTCATTGCCCAGAACGATGACGTGCGCGTTCGATCGCTGCATTGATTCGACTCTAACCCATGCCCCAAAAAAGCGTTGCACAGCTTGTGTGCTTCGTAAAACCCGCACAAGTGCGAATATTGCGCCTTGGGGTCAGCTTAGCTCGTATTTGATTTACATTTTATAAACGAATGGCCGGCACGCGTTTGGCGCACCGACCAGCCGAATCAAGTTCGCGGGGTGACGATCAGATCCAATATGGCGGCACGCCATAATAGGTGTAGATATCCATGGCGCGCTGACGATCGTTCCATTCGAAATCATCGTCGGCGTTGTAGCGCGGCGCGTTGTCAAGGTCCGCTTTCGAGATATCGGTGCGATAGCCGCCAAGGCTCTCGTCATAGGTCAGCTTGGCCCAGGGGATCGGATAGTGGTCGTCCCCGATGCCCAGAAAGCCGCCAAAGCTGAGAACGGCATAGCCAACCTTGCCGCTGAGCTTGTCGATCATGACCCGTTCGATGGTGCCGATCTTGTCATTGGCCAGGCTGTAAACGGCGGTGCCTTCGACCTTGTCGCTACCGATCAGATTGCCGGTTTCGCGCCTGTCGAGATCGCGGGCCCGCAAGCCGTTGTCTGTCCTCGGATCCATTGTCAGTCTCCGTTGCTGGTTGCACTGCACCGTCAACGGAATGGACTCCTGCGAGTTCCAGCCTGAAATAACTAAGGCAGGGTATCATCGGATCGGCTCAAAGAAGCCCCAGTTGGGCCAGTTCTTCGGCCATGCCTTCGGGCGGAGCGTCCTCGCCTGCCCGGGCAAGATCGGGCGGGGCGTCCTTGGGTTGCAGATAGCGCCAGCCCTGGAAAGGGCGACGCGGATAGGGCGCTGTGCGGATCAGTTCAGGCTCCATCACGATGTCGCAGCACGACCGGCCCTCCCCGTCGGTCTCAGACTTGAGGTCCGCAATCACCTGCCGCGCCCGGATCGCACCGGCAATAACCCAGTATAACGATCCCTGCCCCACGATTTCATCGGCTCTTTTGGGCATCATGCGCGTACGATGAACGTTAAGGCCATCGGGACGTCCGAACCCCTGCTCACGGCGCAGGGCCCGCCATTCGATCAATTCCTCGACCGAGGAAACGCCAACACAAAGCTTGATGATATGCATGGGGAACCACCCAAAAAGAAAATGGGGCGACCGTTTCCGGGCACCCCATTGTCGTATCTGAATCCGTCTCTTGCCGAAAGGCCGTATCAGGCGCCAGCAATGACAGAAACAATGAAACCGAGCGAGATCAAGCCGACACATGTCCAGCTTGCGGCTCGCCAGCATACGGCCTTGGATTGGCTACGCATGCAAGCTCCTTGCGCTGTTGCAAAATCGGTGAGCGCCATCTCTGTCACTCACCGGTAACGCCTAATTAACTACGCAGCGCCGGTTAAGCAAGCCATGTTTAGGCCACATTCACGCAAATCACGCTTGCAATCCACGCATGGCTGCGAATCACCTTCAAAACAGGCCGAACCACCAGCCGGCGAGGGCCAGGAAGGCGAAAAAGCCGATAACGTCGGTAAACGTCATGACAAAAGTCGAGGACGCAACGGCCGGATCGATCTTGAGCCTGTTGAGCAGCATCGGAATGAGGATGCCACAGCCACCGGCGACGATCATGTTGACCACCATCGCCATGCCGATCACCAGCCCCAGCGCCGGGTTGGCGAAGCGGAAACCGGTAATGACCCCCAGCAATACCGCAAAGATCACGCCATTGGTCAGCCCGACGAGCAATTCGCGTCGGATCAGGCGCCAGGCGTTGTTCTTGTCCAGTTCCCTTTGCGAAATGGCGCGCACCGTCACTGTCATGGTCTGCGTGCCCGCTACCCCGCCCATGGAAGCGACGATGGGCATCAGCACGGCCAGTGCGACCATTTGCTCGATCGTGCCGTCGAACAGCCCGATAACCAGCGAGGCAAGCGTTGCCGTGCCCAGATTGACCAGCAGCCAGGTCGCGCGGCTGCGCACGACGCCCGGCACTGTGCGCGAAATGTCCTCGTCGCCCACGCCGCCGAGACGGTGGATATCCTCGCTGGCCTCTTCATTTATGACGTCGACGATGTCGTCGATGGTCAGGACGCCCACCAGTCGCCTGCTCTCATCGACCACCGCCACTTCGACCTGATCGTAGCGCTCGAAGATGCGTGCCGCCTCCTCCTGATCGAGCGTGGCGTCGATCTGGCGGATCTGGGTGTTCATGATGTCTTCGATGCGCGTCGCCCTTTGCACACGAAGAATGCGGTCGAGCGGGATCGTGCCCAGCAGGTTGAAACCCGGGTCGACGACATAGATCTGGTAGAAATCGTCGGGCAGATCATCATTGGTCCGCAGATAGTCGATGGTTTGCCCTACCGTCCAGAACGGCGGGATGGCAATGAAATCGGTCTGCATCCGCCGCCCGGCGGAGTCCTCTGGAAAATCAAGGCTGCGTTTGAGCGAGATGCGGTCGAAAGCCGGCATTTGCGCCAGAATTTCGTCCCGGTCCTCCGCGTCGATATCTTCGAGAATGTAAACGGCATCGTCGCTGTCGAGATCGGCGACACCTCGCGCGATCTCGGCGTTCGGCAGCTCGTCCATAAGCTCGATACGAACCGAATCGTCGACCTCGGTCAGCGCCGAATAGTCGAAGGCATCGCCAAGCAGCGTAACAAGCTGAACCCGCTCGTCGGCCGGCAAGGCCTCGATGACATCGCCCGTTTCCGATTCATGGAGCGGCTCCATGCGCTTGCGCAGCGCCTCGGAATCCCCCGCCTCGATCTCGGCGCGGAGCGCTTCATACCAATCGGAGCGAAGCCGACCGTCCGCATCATAGATGCTTTCGGGGTTTTCGTCGGGTTCCGGTCCGGTCGGTGCAGCGTCTTCCATGCAACTCTCCTTCCCGGTTTTTCGCGAAGCCGCGACTCTTGGCTCTGGCTATGGCGTAACCCATCCGCCCGCCATTTGCCACAGCACAATCGCATGGCAGCCACCCACCGCCGGCGCGCGCTAAGTAGTTTAGCCTAAAGCCATATAAGGACACCCTTATCGTCGACCGCACCACATTGCAGCACGCAATGGAGGCGGCAATGAGCATCGGCGGCCATAGGCTCAAAGAGTGGATACCGATCGCGGCATGGACGGCGTGCGGACCGCTGTTCTGCGTTCTGGTGGCGCTTGGTTACAACATCATGACATTTGCGGGCTTTCCCTCGGAAATCAGGGTCCGCGCAGCCCTCGCGGCGATCATTGTGCCGTTTGGGCTGGCCACCCCGTTCTTTTTCTATTTTTCGATCAAGCTGCGCGAACTGGCATCGGCCAATAGACAGCTCAGTCTTCTGGCCGCCACCGATGGCCTCACCAATTGCCTCAACCGGACGGCCTTCACCGCGCTGGTCGAGGCCCGGCTCGAGGCGCTGGTCCCGCAAGGCGATCACGTCCACGGCGCCCTGCTGGTCATCGATGCAGACAATTTCAAACAGATCAACGACCGCTTCGGACATCACAATGGCGATATCGCCCTGACCCTGATCGCCCGTGCCATCCGCTCTTCGGTCCGCGCCGGCGACAATGTCGGTCGCCTGGGCGGCGAGGAATTTGGCGTCTTCCTGCCCGTCGTCGACCGCTATGGCGCCGAAACGGTCGCCGAACGGCTGCGGCGCGCAGTCGAAAAACTCGCCTTTGTCGCCGACGGCCACCACCACCAGCTTACCGTAAGCGTGGGCGGCGTCGTGTTCGACCGCCGCACCGGCTTTGAGGAACTGTTCAGGCTGGCCGACGAACGGCTCTACGCCGCCAAGAATGAGGGCCGCAACACTGTCCGGCTGATCGGCTGCGCCACAAGCGGCGCCGGCTTTGCAATCCTCGACGCGTAAAGCTATTTAGCCTCAATGGCCGATCCGACTTTCATCAATCGCTATTTCGACGATGACGTCGTGGCCGTCGCCCGGCGCCTGATCGGAGCGCGATTTCATGTCGACGGCGTTGGCGGCACCATCATCGAGACAGAGGCCTACGCCCCCAACGAGCCTGCTTCTCACAGCTTTCGCGGCCCCACGCCCCGCAACAAGCCGATGTTTGATCTCCCCGGCACGGTCTATGTCTATCGCAGCTACGGCATCCACTGGTGCGTCAACTTCGTCTGCCGTCCCGGCAGCGCGGTTCTCATCCGCGCGCTCGTGCCAACTGACGGCATTGAGCAAATGATTGACAGGCGCGGCCTGCCCGACCCCAAAAAGCTATGCGCCGGCCCCGGACGGCTGACCCAAGCCCTCGGCATCGACCTGAGCCACAATGATCGCCCCTTGTCCGACGCCCCCTTCTGCTTCGCTCCTGCCCCCGTGGAGGGCCCCGTCGTCATCGGCCCGCGCATCGGCATCACCAAGGCTGTCGATCTGCCCTGGCGGTTCGGGGTGCCCGGCAGCAAATACCTCAGCAGGCCCTTCACGAAAAACGGCCCCTCAGAGGTCTGAGGGGCCGCTCGAAATCGGATCGGACGAAGCGCTAGGCCTGAACGACCACTACACGGGTCCCCGACGGCACGCGTTCGTAGAGATCGATGATGTCATGGTTGAGCATGCGAATGCAGCCCGAAGACATCGCCAGCCCGATAGATTGCGGCTGGTTGGTGCCGTGGATGCGGAACATTGTGTCGCCGCCATTGCGATAGAGATAGAGCGCCCGTGCGCCCAGCGGATTGTTGGGGCCGCCCGGCATCCCGTTGCGATACGGTCCGTTGGCTTCCGGGTCCCGGCGCAGCATGTTTGCCGTCGGCGTCCAGCTCGGCCATTCGGCCTTGCGCCCGATATAGGCATTGCCGCGAAGAGCCAGCCCTTCCCGTCCGACGCCCACGCCATAGCGCATGGCCTTGCCGTCTTCCTGAACGAGATAGAGGAAGCGATTGGGCGTATCGACGACGATCGTGCCCTTGGAATAATTGGTCTCGTAGTCCACCACCTGCCGCCGCAATTCCGGCTTGATCAACCGCGCATTCAGCGCGGCAAGCGGAAACGGCTCATCGGCAACGGGCCCATAGGCACTGACCATCGAGATTGAGGATGAAGTGGTGCGCGTCGAGCACGCGGCCAGAAAAAGCGGAAGGCCTACGAGAAATCCGCGTCGTGTCAGGCTCATCGATAGCTACCCAGGCAAGAATCAACAACGTGAGCAACAATTAACCATAAGGGTTAAAACTTCTCTCACCATAATTCCGCCGCATGACGGCCCGATTGCCGTTTTGGTGCGATCTGGCCAGAGAGCGCGGCAAATCTGCAACACCCTATGGCGAGCATTGCCGCCAGCACATCTGGTTTAGTGGCAAATGCAGGCCAGCCCGAAATATTGCCTGGGGCTGGAGGTTGGGCAACGCCGACTTCGAAAGGGGCATCGAAGCCGATGCCCCTTTCATTCAATACTCGGTGGATTGCGACAATCAGTTGTCCGGCTGAACAACCGCGTTAATGGCGCCCCCGACCTCCTCGGCAAACGCCGGATCGGCCTGTGCCGCCGTCAGGATGGCGTTGTAGTCATCGACGGTAATGCCTTCGGTGCTTTCGACGGCACTTGCCATCTCTTCCTGCGCCATCATCTGAATGACCGCGCGGTCGTCCTCAGTCTCGGCGCTCTGCAACTGTTGTTCCGCCTGCATTCCGATATCCATGACCTGAACATAAGCAACGGCGAACGACTCGATCTGACTTTGGTCGAAGTCAGTGGCCGGCGCCGTCATCGGAGGCTGCTCAGGAATGGCCGGAGCGGCCTCCTGCGCCAAAGCCACACCGCCTGCGCCTGCTGCGAATGCAAAGCAGGCGGTCAGCGCGGCTATGGTGTTTCGAATGCCCATTTTGTGTCCTTTTCCGTTCGGTGTGGAACGCCTCTCGGAGACGAACTCAATTCGTCGGGCTCAAATGAACCCGACCACCGAACCCTCTTGGACGATGATGACGAGAGTGTGATTGGCGCTTAAACCGCCGGAATCCGGCAATATTGCCTCCATCCAGGCGCGACTGGCGGCACATAACGGCGCAAAAAAGGTCGAGCGCCCCAAAAGGGGCGAGACAGAAAGCGCAATAATTTTAAGGGAAGGAAATGGCCATAAGGGCCACAGATGGTGCGGTCGAGAAGACTCGAACTTCCACGGGAGTTACCCCACAGCGACCTCAACGCTGCGCGTCTACCAATTCCGCCACGACCGCACTGTCTGGGGAATGCTGCGCCCTCGGGCGAAGCGAGGCTGCATGTAGCAAATGGTTTGGTGTCCCTCAAGGGCTATTTCGCCGTTTGGG
>DFMV01000048.1:36960-41441 GCA_002375765.1 Rhizobiales bacterium UBA3584
ACCACCACATTAAGCTGTCCCTCGTCGACCTGAACCTCGCCCTTTGCGATCAGCGTATTGTTGGCATAGATACGCATGGCGTCGTTCTCGAAGGCATCGAGTTCGATCACCGCGCCGCGCCCCATGCGCAGCAGGTGATGGACCGGCAGAACGGCCGCCCCAAGTTCCACGGAGACATCGATTTCGATGGTTTCAAGCGTATTCATCAACAGGTCGGAATCCCATATGCAAACCGTACGGCGAGAATCGATATTTCTCCCGCGCGCCGGCTCCGACATTGAGGCGTCATGGTTAGTGAAGTGTTAAAGACCGACCAGATCGACATTTGCACAAGCGCGCCCAAGCTCATGCGGGCCGATGGCCTTCCCGCCAACTGGGTTATCGCCGATGCGCCCGTGGCCTACCCCGATGCACTGGCAACAATGCAAGAGCGCGCCCGCGCCATCGCGGCCGGTGAAGCGTCTGAAGCCATATGGCTGGTTGAGCACCCTCCCCTTTATTCCGCCGGCACCTCCGCCAAAACCGAGGACCTGCTGATCCCAGATCGGTTTCCCGTGTTCCAGGCCGGACGGGGCGGGCAATTCACCTATCATGGCCCCGGGCAGCGGGTTGCCTATGTCATGCTTGACCTGCGCGAGCGCGGACGCGACATCCGGTGCCTGGTCGCCGGGCTTGAAAACTGGGTGATCGACACCCTCGCCGCCTTCAATATCAAGGGCGAAAAACGCGATGGCCGCATCGGGGTCTGGGTAAAGCGCCCCGATAAGGGCCCGTTCGTGGAAGACAAGATCGCCGCCATCGGCGTCCGCGTCTCGCGCTGGGTCAGCTTCCACGGCATTTCGCTCAATATTAGCCCCGACCTCGACCATTATTCGGGCATCGTGCCATGCGGCATAAGCCAGCATGGCGTGACGAGCTTTGAGGATCTGGGGCAGATCGTTTCGATGGCCGAGGTGGATTCGGTGCTCAAATCGCACTTTGAAACGCACTTCGGACCGGCAAGGCTTGCCTCCGCGCTCTGATCGCGACAAGGTGACTGCAAAGCAATCCTCACTGTTTCTGGGTGCAAGGGGACAAAAATGCGCTTCGACGATCTGCGGAAACTGGCAACGGGCAGCGTCCTGTTCAATCTGGGCCGGATCATTTCGCCACGCCTCGTGACGATCCTTTATCTGCTCGGCCTGGCCGCGATCGGCCTATGGGCGATCAATCATTTCTTTTCGAGCTTCCGGTTCGGTTTCGGCAACGGGCTTTGGGGCCTGCTCGAAATCGCTGTGTTCGGACTTTTGGCTTTCGTGGCCCTGCGCATTGTTTGCGAAGCAGTCATTGTCTTTTTCCGCGCCAACAGCGTCGAGGCCGAAACCTACGAGCCCGAACATATGGGCGCTTCCCTAATCGATGACGTCCGCGAAGCAATCGAAGACCTGGCCGATCAGGAACCCGACCCTGTCGAGCCTGCGGCTCCCGCTCCGGTTGCCCCAACGCCTCCCGCACCTGCCACCCCGGTTGCCGAAGAGCCGGCCATCATGCCGGAGGAAGAAGCCCCCAAGCCGGCGGCCAAACGGCGCGCAACCCGCGCAAAACCGGCCCCCAAGGCTTGAAATCGAAGGGCCGCGCCCTGACATCAAGGCAGGTATGAAGCGCGCAAAGATTGACCTTTGCGCGCTTTACGTTATGACACGCTCAAATTCATGCGAGTTTCATATCCCATCGCGCCGGTCCGCTTGGCCCGGTACCTTTGGCAATCTCGCCTTTTCAAGGATCAGCGGACGCCCATGAGCGCGCCAACATCAACGCAGAACGCCCCCAAGATCGGCCTCGTCAGCCTTGGCTGCCCCAAGGCCCTCGTCGATTCCGAACGCATTCTCACCACGCTGCGCGCGCAGGGCTACAGCTTTTCGCCCTCTTATGAGGGCGCCGATGTCGTCATCGTCAACACCTGCGGCTTTCTCGACAGCGCCAAGGCCGAAAGCCTCGACGCCATTGGCGAGGCAATTTCGGAAAATGGCCGCGTCATCGTCACCGGTTGCCTCGGCGGCGAAGAAGAGCTGATCCGCAAGACCCATCCCGGCGTTCTGGCCGTTTCGGGCGCGCACCAGTATGAGGCCGTCGTCGATGCCGTGCATCAGGCCGTGCCCCCGGTGCCCAACGCCTTTGTCGATCTCGTCCCCGAACAGGGGTTGCGTCTGACCCCGCGTCACTACGCCTATCTCAAGATTTCCGAAGGCTGCAACAATCGCTGCACCTTCTGTATCATCCCCTCGATCCGCGGCGATCTCGTCTCGCGCCCCATCGCTTCGGTGCTTTACGAGGCCGAGCGGCTCGTCAAGGCCGGCGTCAAGGAGATCATGGTTATCTCCCAGGACACCTCCGCCTATGGCGTGGACATCAAATACGCTACGTCCCCCTATCGCGGGCGTCAGGTCGAAGCGCGCTTCCAGACATTGGCCGAGGAGATGGGCAAGCTCGGCGCTTGGGTGCGCATGCACTACGTCTATCCCTACCCCCACGTCGACAACGTCATTCCTCTGATGGCCGACGGGGTGATCCTGCCCTATCTCGATATCCCCTTCCAGCACGCCAGCCCGCAGGTTCTCAAATCCATGCGGCGCCCGGCCAATCAGGAAAAGACCGCCGACCGCATCCGCAAATGGCGCGAAACCTGTCCCGATCTCGCCATCCGCTCGACCTTCATCGTCGGCTTCCCCGGTGAGACCGAGGAAGACTTCCAGATGCTGCTCGATTGGGTCCACGAGACAAAGATCGACCGCGCCGGGGCGTTCCCCTACGAGCCGGTCACTGGCGCCCGCGCCAACGATCTGGGCCTTGATGAAATCCCCGATGAGCTCAAGCAGGAACGCTACGGCCGCCTCATGGAGGCTTTGCAGGAAGTTTCGACCGAACGCCTCGCCTCCCGTGTCGGCCGCACCATCGACGTTCTGGTCGATGATGTCGAACCCGAAGAGCAGCGCGTCATCGCCCGCTCGCAATGGGATGCCCCCGAGATCGACGGCAATGTGATCGTCGAGAACGCTACCGGCATCAAGCCCGGCGACATGATCTCGGTGACCGTGGTCGATTCCGACGAATACGACCTCTATGCGGTCCCGGCCGGTTCGGTGCAGTGACGCACCTCGCCTATGACGTTCCGATGGCCGGCGGCCCGCTGACACTGGGCCGCACGCCTCTCGTCATGGGCATTCTCAATGTCACCCCAGACAGCTTTTCCGATGGCGGTGATTTCTCCGCCCTCGACGCGGCCCTCGCGCACGCAGGAGACCTCGTTTCCGAGGGCGCCGATATCATCGATATCGGCGGCGAAAGCACCCGGCCGGGCTCTGAAGAAGTCAGCGTACAGGACGAACTCGACAGGGTCATGCCCGTGCTCGACGCCCTTGCGGAGCGCGGTTTTGAAACCCCGATCTCCATCGACACCTACAAGGCCCTGGTCGCCGATCAGGCGGTCCAGGCGGGCGCCAAAATCATCAACGATGTCTGGGGTTTCCAGCGAGATCCGGAAATCGCTGACGTCGCCGCCCATCACCGCACTCCCGTCATCGCCATGCACTGGGACACCGAGCGCGATACCGCGCGCGACCTGATCGATGAAATGACGCGCTGGCTCTCCCGGTCAGTGGAGATCGCGCTCAAGGCCGGTATCGCCCGCGAAGCGATCATCCTCGATCCCGGCTTCGGCTTTGCCAAATCCTTTGCCGAGAACTACGAGCTCCTCAACCGTCTCGACGAATTGCACGCGCTCGGCTTTCCCCTGCTCGTCGGCACATCCCGCAAGCGCATGATCGGCAATCTGCTCGATGTACCGCCCAAGGAGCGCGTTTCGGGCACCATCGCAACCTCTGTTCTGGGCTATTTAAAGGGCGGGCATATTTTCCGCGTCCATGACGTGCGTGCCAATCGCGACGCCTTGCGCGTGGCTGCCGCCACGCTCTATGGTCCGCCGCAACTGGAGGGGTGAGTCCCATGGACAGCTTTGCCGATCGCGACCGCATCATTCTGGCCGGGCTGGCCTTTTATGGCTACCACGGTGTCATGATGGAGGAAAACGCCCTCGGCCAGCGCTTCCGCATCGATCTCGAGCTGGGGCTGGACATGTCCGAGGCCGCCCGCTCCGATGATGTGGCCTCCACGATTTCCTATGCCCATATCTACGATCTGGTGAAGGAAGCCTTCGAGGAAAGGCGTTTCAAGCTCATCGAGGCGCTCGGCCATCACATCATGGCGCGTCTATTCGAACGCTTCGACAAGCTCGACTGGATCCGCATCAAGGTCAGAAAGCCCGAAGCGCCCCTGCCCATCGTGGCCGGCGAAGCCGCCATCGAAATGGTCAGGACGCGGGAGCAGATCTGATGGCCCGCGCCGTTCTGGCGCTGGGCGCCAATATTGGCGAGCCCGCGCACCAGATCGCCAAAGCCATTGAGGCCATCGTCGGCCATCCGCAGATTTTCCTTTTGAAACAAAGC
>DFMV01000047.1 GCA_002375765.1 Rhizobiales bacterium UBA3584
GCCGTCCTGCGTCTGTTCTAAGAAATCTGATCCTCCCAGAACGGGAGTACATCTTTCGGAAAAGGGCGGGCCAGAAGGCCCGCCCTTTTCTTTTGTCCCGCCCCTCTTCATAATCGGTGCAAATTTGAAGAGGTACGAATCATGGCGCTGAAGGTCGAGTTGAAGCCCGGCGAAAAGCTCATCGTGGGCAGCTGCGTAATCACCAATTCCGACCAGCGCACACGTCTGTTCATCGAGGGCAAAGCACCCATCCTGCGTGAAAAGGACATCCTGTCCGCAGCGACAGCCGACACGCCCGCCAAGGCCATCTATCTCGCCATCCAGATCATGTATGTGGAGGGCAATATTGATAAGCTCACAAAGAGCTATTTCGAACTCATCAACGAAATGGTCCGCGCCGCACCGTCCACTTTGCCCTATGTCGACGCTATCAATAATGAGATATTAACCGGCGATCTCTACAAAGCTCTCAGGGCTGCAAAAAAGCTGATCGAATACGAAGGGGAGTTGCTGGGGCATGCAACATCAGGGGGCACTCGCATACCAGAGGACCGCGCAACAGACAGCGAGTCCCAGAGATCTTGAGGCCAATCTTCTGGCCCGTCTTGCCTCTCGTCTGCAAAACATTCGCGACACCTGGCCTGAAAGCCGGCCCGAGCTGACAGAAGCGCTCAACAAGAACCGCAAGGTTTGGTCGATCTTCGTTCAGGCCGTGACCAAAGACGACAGCCCCCTGCCCGCACCGATCCGCCAGAACATCGCCAATCTCGGCATCTTTGTCATGGGCCAGACCTATGAGCTGCTCGCCGGCGCCGACCCCGCCAAGCTCGACGCGCTCATCAACATCAACCGCCAGATTTCCGCGGGCCTGCGCAGCAAGGGCTAAGCCCCTGGCCCAGCGCCGATGTGAAAAAGCCCCGGTCGATGCCGGGGCTTAGTTTTTTGAGGCTCTGAACGGAACGCTTAGAGGTAATTCACCAGCGAGAGCTGGCTGGCCATGGCCGTAGCCTGATAGCTGGCCTGGAGCTGGGTCTGCAGCGTCATAAGCAGCATGGCCACTTCCTCGCGCGGGGCTTCGGAAATCTCGGCCAGCATCGTTTCGAGCTGTGCGCCATATTGGGAATGACGCTCCTTGACGGTGTTGACCGTGGAGGCGGCGATGCCCAGTTCCATGGTGATGACTTCAATCGCCCCGGTTTGGGCGTTCTTGTCTTCCGATAGCCGCGAGCGCTGAACGTCAACCAGAGCATCGTAGCGGGCGGCATTGTCTTCATCGAGCGGCGAAAGCTCGGAAACCGAAAACACCGCCAGCCCCTTGATGAGTTCGACAAAGCCCTGCTCATTGGCCTGAACGCCATACTGGGTCTTGGTGTTCTCATCGATATTGGCCGAAACCGTCTGGCGCGGATTGTCGCTGTCCTGCCCGCGATACCAGGCCGTCGCAGCCGGATCCTGCGCCTCGCCCATGCCATTGAAAAAGTCATCGGCCGCCGCATAGGTCGAGGACGAGCGCAGATCGGTCCTGGCCAGCGTTTCGAGCTTGGCCGCGATGACCGCATCGAGATTGGCCGCTGTTTCGTCGGCGTCCGCCCCGATGGCAAAGCCCCCCTCGGGCACCGGATCGGTACTGGTGGCCGTGAATGTGAGATACTGCACGGTATCGCGGTCATGGGGGAAGGTGATGCCGATCGTGACCGTATCGCCATCGGCCGGCACGCCGCCCGCCGTGATCGTTGCAACCTGCTCGGCGTCGGGGAACAATGGGTCGACCGGCTCCGCCGTCCCGGTGATGGCGGTTCCCGTCGTGGTCACCGAGGCGATCTTGAAGCCAAATTCGTGGTCGCCATCCTCGGTCAGCGTGATCGTATCGGCGGCCAGCGCCTGGTCGATGCGGCCAGAATTGCCCGCTATCGTGCCCATGTCCTCTTCGTTGCGGTTCTCGGTGTAACTGACGAACCCGGTCGGCCCGTCCATGATCTCTTCAAAGCTCGCAACCGGCTTGGTGTCCGACTTGTTGCCCCCGAAAATGAACTGCCCGGTGATATCGGTATTGAGGACGTCGATGACTTCCTTGAGCAGATTGGTGGCCTGATTACGGGCGTTGGTGAGGTTGATGCCATCGGTGCCATAGGCATTGGGCACGGCCAGCGCCCGGGCTGAACCTTCGATCTCGTCGAGCCGCTCCAACCCGTTTGTGTAAAAGCTGAGCCGGTTTTCGACGGTCAGGATATTGGACTGATAGCCCTCGATCCGCGACAGTCGGCTGCGCAGATTGATGTCGTGGACGCGATCGCTGCCCATCTCCGCCAGCGTGTTGTAGCGGTTGCCCGTCGCCAGTTGCAGCTGGAGGTTCTCGAACTGCTTGCTCATCTTGGAGATGGACGTCAGGGTCGAAGATACCGGATAGAGCGATTTGTTGATGATCGTCATGAGACCTCACATAGCCAGCAGAGCATCGATCAGTTCCTGCACTGTCGAAACCACGCGCGCGCTTGCTGAATAGGCGTTCTGGAGTTGCATCAGACGCGCCATTTCCTCGTCCACCGTCACGCCGTATTCGGCCCCCATGCGCGTGGTGATCGATTGTAGCGTATAACTGACGGCAGAGCTTTCCGACTGGGCCTTGGAGACCACATTGCCCTGGTGATTGATCATCTGGCCGATGAGATCGGTAACCTTGCCCGTGAGCCGCACACCGCCATCGGAAAGCGCGGTCATCTTGTCGGAGACAAACTCCATCGATTTGAGATTATCGAGCAGGAACTCCGGCCGCGTCGCATCGCCCAGCGACACGCCACTGGCATATTGCACAAGCTGCGCCGGATCCGAGATCAACGCGGTGTTGATCGAAATTCGCCCGGCAAAGCCGCGCTTCTGACCGCTGCCATCGAGTGAATTGGTAAAGGCCGCGTCACGTGTATCGACAAACAGGTTGAGCGCGCCCGTGCCGTCCTGCGTGCCGGTCACGCTGATCTGGGAGGACATGGCGCGCATGTCGGCGCTGTCGATCGACAGAACGCCGGCAGCGTCGGTGATGACCGCGCCCCCCGGCAACTCGCCAGCCAGCGCCGCGGCAATCGCCGCTGCCGGATCGCCGCCGGAAATGTCGACCCCGATAACCCGTTCGCCCTTTGCATTGGGCGTGGCGAGCGGCAGGTTGGCCGCATCGTCCATCGCCACCACGCGAATGGAGCGGTCGGTCGTTCCGTCATTATAGGTCAGGGCAATCGAATTGCCCGGCTGCATGCCGGAAATGTCGAGCTCGTAGAGGTCGGGCGTCAAATCGTCGGGCGCCGCGACCGTGGTGACGGTGTTCATCGCCTGGGCCAGACCGGCGGCGATCTCGTCGAGCTGATCCTGCATGTTGACCAGCGTCGTGTCGCGCAGTTCCAGAAGGCCGGCAAGGCGACCCGAGGACAGCAATTCGCCCCCGGCCAAGTCGACCTCCAGCCCCGATGGGGTGCGCAGGGTCAGTTCGCCCACCCCGCTCTTGGCCGGATCGGGATCAAACAGCGATGTCGAATTGAGCCCGCCGCCCGAGCGGAACCCGAACTGGGAGGCCTCGACGTCGAGAATGCCCACCCCGCTCTCGGTCATGAGCGCCACGGTGCCGTCGGAGCGGTAGGTGGCACGCACGTCGACCAGTTCGGAAATCGAGGCCACCAGCCGGTCGCGCTCGTCCATGAGCGAAAGCCGCGCCTGCTGATCCTGCGAAATGTCGAGGATGCGCACATTGATATCGGCCAGCGCGGTAAGCTGCCGGTTGAGCTCGGATACCCCATTGGAAATCTGCTGCTCGGCTTCTACGCGCATTTCCTGCACGGCGCCGGTCAACGTGTTGAGCTGACCGACTAGCTGCTGGGCCGCGTTGAGCACGCCCGCCCGCGTCGTCACATCATTGGGGTTGGTGACCAGAGCCTGCAGCGCGTTCTCGAACCCCGCATAGAGCGTATCGAGGGAATTGGCATCGCCCGGCTTGCCCAGATGCATCTGCATGCGATCGAGAAAATCGGTGCGCACATCGTGATAGCTGGCCGAGGAAACCGCCGCCAGATGCTGCTTTTCCAGCGCCTCGTTGAACGCCCGTGTGAGGGTCGAGGCGCGAACCTGCGCACTCGTCCCATAGGCGGTTTCCTCGATGACGATGGACTGCCGGTGATAGCCCGGCGTTCCCTGATTGGCGATGTTGCGCGAAACGACATCGATGCCCCGCTGGCTGGCATTCATGCCACCCAGTGCATTCGATAGCGTCGAACTCAATCCCATCGCATCAACTCCAGCTCACAGGGTCAGTTAACCGGCCGCCGTTTTACCGGCGGCCAATCGATCATCGGATCATGTTCAAGGCTTCTTGCAGCATCTCGTCTGCCGTCGAGACGATGCGCGTGCCCGCCGAATAGGCCTGCTGGGTGACGATCAGCTTGGTGAACTCTTCGGAAATGTCGGTGTTTGACGATTCCAGAGCGCCCCCGGTGATGCCGCCATCGGTGGAAAGGATCGCCTCGCCCGAGGCCGCCGTTGCCGAGTAAATGCCGCCATCGAGCCGCTTGAGCTGGTTCTCGGCATTGAAATTGGCCGTCACCAGCTGGAAGATTTCGATCTGCTCGCCATTCGAATAGGTGGCGACCACCCGACCATTGTCGTTGATGGCCACCGACATGAACGAACCGGCGGGATAGCCGTTCTGGTTCAGCGTGGAGACAGCGGCGCGACCATTGGCGTTGTCGAACTGGGTCAGCCCGCCGGCCCCGAGGTCGATTTCAACGTCGCCGACTTCCGTGCCGTTAATGGTGAGATTTGGCAGGTTCAGCCGCAAAGGCTCGGACAAGGAAACCGAAGCGCCGCCCTGCGTCTGGAGCACGCCATCCTCGAAGGTGAACTCACCATCGGGAACCTCGGACCAGGTCTGGGGTTCGCTGTCGCTCATGTAGTAGAGCCGCCAGGTGTCGGGTTCGTTGGAAACCTTGCCCCACCGCATCTGCACGTTCACCGACGCGCCATTGGGCGCATAAACCGTGATCGCCCCGCCTTCGACCGAGCGCGAGACAAAGTCGGAATTGGTTTCCGGCGCATCCGGAACCGGCTGCGAGGCGATGCCCGTAATGGTGGCCGTACCGCCGATGGCGATGTCGTGGTTGGTGTTCTCGGCCGAAATCTGCAGGCGACCCTCGGAGTCCAGCGACGCTGTGGCGCCGGGAACCGATGAATTGACCCAGTCGATCAGATCCTGGAGCGTGGTACCGTCCACACCTTCCTCGAAAGTCTGGACTGCCCCGCCCCCAACCGAAATCGTGAACTGGTCGCTGGCCGCCCATCCCAGGCCCGGAGCGGCACCCTGAAGCGTCTCGCTGCCGTCCATATCGCCATCGGAGGAAAGGGTCGTCGCAAAATCGGCCGCCAGCCCCACAGCGGGGGTGTCGGGCAGGTTGACTTCATAGACAATGCGCTGGGTTGCCTTGGCCGGGATCAGCCCGTTGGACACCTGCACCATCTCGGGCACCGAGCCGGCAACGTTGCCGGTCGAGGTATCGATCGGCACGCCCTTGAGATAATAGCCCGCGCCGTTGCGCAGAAACCCTTCGCGATCCATCTCGAAATCGCCGCGGCGGGTATAATAGCTCGCATCGCCGAACACGGAATTGCCATCGGACGTGCCGGTCTTTTCCGCGACAACGAAAAAACCCGACCCGTTCAGCGCGACGTGGGTACCGGTCGATGAGGTGATGATGTCGCCACGCACATCGTTTGTGGAGCGCGAGTAGGACAGAACCGCGCCGGGCTTCTGCCGACCGACCGCCGCATCGGGGATCAGATCGATGAACCCGGTCTCCATGCGCTTGTAGCCCGTGGTCTGCGAATTGGCGATGTTGCCCGAAATGTTCTCGAGCGCGAACGACTGCGCCGCCATGCCGGTCACGGCCGTCGACAATGCCCCATAGATACCCATTTTACTCTCCGTCGTACGAGCGACCCCAATCGGGATCGCGACAGCCCCAAACATCTGCACGCCAAGCACGCGCATTCGCAAAGAGATGATGCAAGGGGAGTGCCAGACTCCAAGGGCATTGATTTTATTGACCTTTGTTCAGAAAGACGGGTGGCAAGGACCAGATTTCCGGGAAATTTCCGCCGCCCACCCGGCAAATTTTTCCCTCTTTGCCTGTTCGCTCTCACTGCCTCCCCACTGCCGGGGTGACAGGCTGAGGTCTGGGGCACGCCAGCGAATGACTGGACGGCTGCGCCATAAAAATCTAAGCAGCATGTCTGATTTTCATACAGTTGCCTGGACCCACCCCATGCTGTTTGCCTCCGCCGATGAGTTCCGCTCCCTCCCCCGCAAGGCCGTCACGGTCTTCGGCATGGCCGGCGTGGGCAAGACGCGGCTGGGCAACATATTGCGCCGCGCGGACTGGTTTCATTTCTCGGTCGATTTCCGCATCGGCACGCGGCACATGGGCGAATACATCGTGGACAATTTCAAGCGCGAGGCAATGAAGGTCCCCTTCCTTGCCGAACTGCTGCGCTCGGATTCGATCTCGATCCAGTCCAATATCAGCTTCGACAATCTCGATCCGCTCTCGACCTATCTCGGCACACCGGGCAATCCGGCCAAGGGTGGGCTGACCTTTTCCGAGTACCAGCGCCGCCAGGAACAGCACCGCGTCGCCGAAATCTACGCCCTGCTCGACGTTCCCTATTTCATCGAGCGTGCCAAGGCGCTCTATGGCTATGACAATTTTCTCTGCGACACCGGCGGTTCGCTGATCGAGGTGCTCGACCCGCACAACCCTGAGGACCCCGTGGTCAAGGCTTTGACCGACACCACGGCCCTGCTCTATCTGCGCGGCACCGAGGACGATGCCCAGCGCCTGATCGACCGGTACAAGGCCAATCCCAAGCCGATGTATTATCCGCCGGACTTCCTGATCGCCAAATGGGACGAGTTCAAGCGCGAGAACGGCGTTGCCCATGACGACGACGTCGATCCCGACGCCTTCGGTGTGTGGGGTTTCGAGGCGCTGCTGCGCGACCGGCTGCCGCGCTATCAGGCACTGGCCGACAATTTCGGATACCAGGTCGACGCGTCCGAACTTTCAGGCGTGCGTGACGAAAAAGACTTCATGGAGCTCATGTGCAGGGCCATCGCCAATCGTCCGGTGATGGCCGCAGAAAACAGGACTGCACTTATATAAGATTCCACTGAAGGACGTTTCACGATGCCCATTCGCATCCCCGACCAGCTTCCTGCGCGAAAGACCCTCGAAACCGAGGGCGTCGTGGTCATGGATCAGTCCCGCTCCGCCCGGCAGGACATCCGCCCGCTGCAATTCGGCCTGCTCAACCTAATGCCCAACAAGCAGCGCACCGAAACCCAGTTCGCGCGCCTCATCGCCTCCACCCCGCTCCAGATCGATCTCACACTGGTCCGGGTCGCCGATCCCTTGTCGAAAAGCACGCCCGAGGATTACCTCCAGAACTTCTATTCGACCTGGGAAGAGGTCCATACCAGAAAGTTCGACGGTTTCGTTGTAACCGGCGCCCCAATTGCCAACATGCCGTTCGAGGACGTGCGCTACTGGCCCGAAATGCTCGAGATCATGGATTGGACGCAGACCAACGTCCACCACACTATGTTCATCTGCTGGGGTGCCCAGGCCGCATTGCATCACCTGCACGGCGTCAAGCGCTATCGCATGGAGCACAAGGCGTTCGGGGTCTATCGCCACAAGGTGCTCGACACCCGCCACCCCTTCCTGCGCGGTTTTTCCGACGATCTGGCGGTGCCCGTGTCGCGCTACAACGATATCGACCGGCAAAGCCTTTCGCCCGATCTCGATATCCTCATCGACAGCGACGAGGTGGGCATCTGCATGCTCGACGATCGCAAATATCGCGCCGCCTACATGCTCAACCACCTCGAATACGACAACACTTCGCTGGCCGACGAATACCATCGCGACATCGAGGCCGGGCTCGACACCCCAATGCCGGTCAATCTGTTTCCCGACAACGATCCGACCAAAATGCCCGAAAACCGCTGGCGCAGCCACGCCCACCTGCTGTTCCAGAACTGGATCAACGAGATCTACCAGACAACCCCGTACGACCTCGACAAGGTCGGAACGGGCGAGTGGTGAACTGATCGACTGAAATCGAGCGGAAAATGGTCGCGCGGCCTCAACAACCGCGCGCATCCATTTTGCATCTTGATATGCAGGTAAATACCTGCATATTATCTCTCCAGACGGAAATGAGGCCAATGGACGACGACAAGGTATTCAGGGCGCTGGGCGACCCGACCCGCAGGAAGCTTCTCGACCTGCTCTATGAAAACAATGGACGGACGCTCAGCCAGCTCATCGAAGGGCTGGACATGACCCGTCAGTCCGCCACCCAGCATCTGGATATCCTCGAAGCGGCCAATCTCATCTCCACCGTCAAACGCGGCCGGGAAAAACTGCACTTCATCAATCCCGTGCCGCTCCACGACGTTTACGAGCGCTGGGTCCGCAAGTTCGAGCACCAGCGCCTGAGCCTGCTTTACCAGCTCAAGAACGAACTCGAAGGAGAGAAAGAATGACCGCCGAACGCACCAGCTTTGTTTATGTCACCTATATCGCCTCGACCCCGCAAAAAGTGTTCGAAGCCATCACCCGTCCTGACATCGCCCGGCGCTATTGGGGCCATGAAAACGTGTCGGACTGGACGCCCGGCGCCAAGTGGCAGCACGTCCGCGCCAATGAGGAGCGGACTGTCGAACTGGTCGGCGAGGTCGTCGAGATCGCCCCGCCTTCCCATCTCGTCATCACCTGGGCAAACGCTTCACAGGCCGACGACCCCGAGGCGCGCAGCCGCGTGACATTTTCAATCGAGGAATACGAGGACATGGTCCGCCTCACCGTCAGCCATGACGAATTGATTGCCGGCAGCGGCATGGAAGCGGGGATCAGCAAGGGCTGGCCGGCCGTGCTTTCCAGCCTCAAATCCTTCCTTGAAACCGGTCGCGGGCTCGACATCTTTACCAAGCCCAAGGCGGCTTGACCTCGCGCAGAACGAATTTTCGAGGACCTACAAATGGCCAGATCCTACAAGGGCGGATGCGCGTGTGGCGCGGTCCGCTATGAAACGGGCAGTAATCCCATCTTCGAGAACCACTGCCAATGTATCGACTGCCAGAAGCGAAGCGGCACCGGACACGGCTCCTATCTGAGCTTTCCGCACCGCGCCGAGGTGGAAATCACCGGTGAGGTGTCAGAGTGGCGTGTGACGGCGGACAGCGGGCAAGACAAGATTCACGCCTTCTGCCCGACCTGCGGAACGCCTGTTTACCTGACCTTCACCGCCATGCCTGAGTTGATTGCGATCCACGCCGCCAGCCTCGACGACCCCGGCCAGTTCACCCCGCAAGCGCTCACCTACAGCATCCGCGGCCACGCATGGGATACCATCGATCCGGGATTGCGAGCGTTTGAGAAAATGCCAGCGGCTTGACAGACAGGTAGTTTGGGCACGATGCCGTGCCCGCTCCTCACTCCAGGCCGGCAGCAGCCCTCAGCGCCGCGTTGATCCGCTCCTGCCATCCCGGCCCATCGTCCTGGAAATGGGCAAGCACGTCGCGATCGATGCGGAGCGAAACCAGCTCCTTGCCGGTCGGGATGGTGTTGGCTTTCGCTTTGGGCTCTGCCGGCTTGGTTGTTGCGGCCTTGAACAGCGCTTCGGCGCGCTCCTTGCCGCTGGTGGGTCGGCGCGGGGTATAGGCCATCAGGGTCACCATGCTGTGCAAAAATGAATGACCCGGCCAGGAGGTGGAATCTCCGACCGGGCCAAAGCCTTCAATCGGCGAAGATCGAAGACGGCGCATCGATAATCCAGACCGGCGCCAAGGGCAAGCGATATCGCGCCAAGACCTCTCTTGCATTCTCGTGTTCTCCCCCTACCTTGATCGGGCGTAACCGGAGTTCGAGTTCTTGCCCAGCCTGCCCACCACCATCGCCGACGAACTGGGCATAGCGCTCGGCAATCTCGCCGATGCGGCAACCGGAACCGTCACCCCCACCTTGCGGCTGGGGGTCACCGGCCTGTCGCGCGCGGGCAAGACCATCTTTATCACCGCCCTGATCCATAACCTGCTGACGGGCGCGCGCCTGCCCGGCTTTGCGCCCATGGCCGAGGGTCGGCTGATCGGCGCCCGGCTCGCCGAGCACCCCGACAACGCCACGCCCCGTTTCGCCTATGAAAACCACCTCGCAGCCCTCATGGGTACGCCCCCGGTCTGGCCGGAAAGCACGCGGCGGATTTCCCAGCTGCGCCTCACGCTCCGCTACCAGTCGGCAAGCTGGATCAAATCGCAGTTCGGCACATCGACCCTCAATCTCGACATCGTCGATTATCCCGGCGAATGGCTGCTCGATCTGCCGCTTCTGACCAAATCCTATGCCGAATGGAGCGAGGAAGCCCTGGCGCTCGCCCACCGCCCGGCCCGCGCCGAGGACGCAAAGCCTTTCCTTGATGCGCTGGGCTCGTTCGATCCCGCGCGCGAAGCCGATGACGCGGCCGCCGAAACTCTGGCAACCGCCTTCACCGCCTATCTTCGTGCCTCCAAGGGCGATGCCCGCGCGCTCTCAACGCTTCCGCCGGGGCGTTTTCTGATGCCCGGCGATCTCGAGGGCTCCCCGGCCCTTACCTTCGCGCCCCTACCGGCCCCGGCATCGACGCCGCGCCATTCGAGCCTCTATGCAATGCTCGAGCGCCGCTACGAGGCGTATAAATCCGTCGTCGTCCGCCCCTTCTTTCGCGACCATTTCGCCCGCCTCGACCGCCAGATCGTGCTGGTTGATGCATTGCGTGCGCTCAACGCCGGCCCTGAAGCGGTGGCCGATCTGGAAACGGCGCTCACCTCGGTGCTGTCCTGCTTTCGACAAGGTGCATCCAACCCGATTTCGCGGCTCTTCACCCGCAAGATCGACCGCATCCTGTTCGCCGCCACCAAGGCCGATCTCTTGCACCACACTTCCCACGCCCGGCTGGAAACCATCCTCAACCGCCTCGTCGCCAACGCCTCGCGCCGCGCTAAATTCCACGGCGCCGAAACCCGCTCGCTGGCCATCGCCGCCATCCGTGCCACCCATGAAGGCAACGTCAAACACGGAGGCGAGACCCTGCCCACAATTATCGGCACCCCCGAAAACGGCCAGCGCCTCGGCGAAACCACCTATGACGGCAAGACCGAAATCGCCTTGTTTCCCGGTGACTTGCCCGAAAACCCCGATTCACTTTTCAAATCGGTTGACTCAACACCTCAACTGAACTTCCTGCGCTTTCTGCCGCCCAAAACCCTCTCCCCCAGCCAGACCGGTGATCCCGTGTTTCCTCATATCCGCCTCGACCGCGCTCTGGATTTTTTGATCGGGGACAAGATGGCATGAGAGAACCCCGCGCCATCCCCACCCAAACGCGAGCAGATGACCCGGCGGCCCGCGCCCCGCGCGCCTTTGAAACCACGCTGGCCGAACCGGCCCCTGATGTGTTTGAAGCCACGCCCGAGGACCTCGCCGATACCGATGTCGCCCCGACGCTCAAGCGCAAGGGCCGTTTCTGGCGCAATCTGGCACTGTGGACCGGCGGCACACTGGTGTCTCTCGGCCTGGGCCTCGCCGCCGACCGGCTGATCCGCGATCTGTTTGCGGCCTATGACTGGCTGGGCTGGTTCGGGCTGGGCGTGCTGGCGGTCTTTGCCCTCGCCCTCGTCGTCCTCACCATCCGCGAGGTGATCGGGCTGGCGCGGCTGCGCACAATGGACCGGCTGCGCGACAGGGCGGCTTCTGCACTGATTGCCGACGACTTGCCCGCCGCGCAAAGAATCGTCTCTGAACTCGATGGGCTTTACGCAGAGCGTGCGGACCTGGCCCGTGCACGCACCGGGCTCAAGGCCGATACCGCATCGATCATGGATGGGGCCGAGCTGATCCTGGCCGCCGAACGGACGCTTATGGCGCCGCTCGATGCGCGGGCCCGCGCGCTGACCGCGTCAAGCGCCCGCCGCGTCGCGCTGGTCACCGCAGTCGCCCCGCGCGCCCTGATCGACATCGCATTCGTCGTGTTCGAGAGTTTCCGCCTTGCCCGCAATCTGGCCGATCTCTACGGCGCCCGGCCGGGCTTTTTTGGCTTTATCCGTTTGATAGGGGCCATCATTGCCCACCTCGCGGTCACCGGTGGGCTGGTGTTGACCGACGGGGTGGTCGAACAATTGATCGGTCATGGCGTGGCCGCCAAGCTCTCCGCGCGTCTGGGCGAAGGCGTGCTCAACGGGCTGATGACGGTGCGGGTAGGGATCGCGGCGATCAAGCTGGTCCGCCCCCTGCCCTTTGCCGCCCGGACATCGCCGGTGGTGTCGGACTTCGTGGCCGATCTGGGCAAGGTCGCAACCGGGGACAAGACAGAATAAAGGGCAGCGCCGAAGCGCTGCCCGAAAAGACGTTAAGACGATGCGCGATTATTCAGCGTCTTCTTCGCCTGCGTCACCATTCTATTTAATCGTCCGCGGTTTCTCCCGGAATGGGAACGTCGATCAGACCCGCCTCGGCGCAATCGTCACGGGTGAGCGTCGAAAGATCGATCGAGGACGTGGACAGCTCTTCAGCCGAGCTCGGGGATTCGTCGACAGCCTCGGGAAGCGGCTCCGCAAGGGTCTCGCAATAGTCCTCGACATAGACCCAATCTTCAGCGCTGACGGCAACGCCGCCGATTTCCTGAGCCATGGCAGGAGCGGCGAGGCCGGCGGTGAGGGCGATGGAAGCGAAAAGGGCAGTGCGTTTCATGGTTTTCTCCATTGGTTCTTTGATCGGTTGCAACGAAATACAACCGATGGAACAACGCGGCACCCGCTCTTCCAGTCTCGTCAAGCGGGGCGCTGGTCGAACAATGCATGCCCCGGTCGATGGGTTGCGACCGCAAATTTGATCATTTTACGGCACAGTTGTGGCAAGGACTCGCGACCGCAAAGAGAAAAGGGCGGCTCCCTGGAGCCGCCCTTGTCGCATCTTGAACAATAGCTTTTTCGATCAGATCAGGCCGGCTTTCTGGCAGTCGCTCTGGCTGATCGAGCTCAACTGAACGCTCGGAGTGGAGAGTTCAGCGGTCGCCGACGGGCTGAAATCAAAGGCGTCGGAAACCGAAAGGCCATCAAGGGAGTCGCAGTAATCGGTCACATAGGTCCAGTCCGCATCGGAAACTGTGATCGTGCCGATCGTGTTGGCCATAGCGGGAGCGGCAAGGCCGGCAACAACTGCGACCGAGGCGAGAAGGGCTTTGAGCTTCATTTTTTAAGTATCCTTTTCTTGATGTCCCTCGTTGGAGACAGGACAAGAGATAGGCGCTCTCCAGCCGATTTCCAGATTAAAAATATTAGATTTTTGTCACTTTGTGGCGCGCAGGTTCAGGGAGTCCATTTCACCCGCTGGACAACGCCGGAAACAGGCGGTTTCAGGCTGAAATCGGTCCGCCGGCTGACATGATCAAATTTCAATGGCCAGGATTTCCGGCCCGGTCCAACATTCCGCAAGACGTGCCGCTTCAGCCTAAGGCTTGAGCACGATATAGGCCGCCGCGCCGGCCATGGCACCTGCCGCGCCGCGATTGAGCGCCTTGAGCGCCCGCGGATTGCGCAGGAAGTCGCGCGCCTTGGCGGCCAGTGCCACATAGGGCACAACGACCAGGTAAAGCACGATAATCGTGGTGACGACCAATCCCGCAAACCGCTCGGGGGTCACCGCCTGCAGATCGACCACGGTAGGCAGCAGGGCCATATAGAAGATGATGGTCTTGGGATTGCCCAGCGTGACCGAATAGCCGCCCAGCATCGAGGCCAGTGCGCCATTGCCCTTGCCGGCCTGGATCTTTTCAGGATCGATGCCGGCCCGCCAGAAGCTCCACGCCAGATAGGCGAGATAGGCGGCGCCGAGCACTTTGACGACAACGAAAATGCCCGAAAAGGCCGCCGCGACCGCCGCAAGGCCCAAAACGGCAAGCGTGAGATAGGTGAGATCGCCCAGCACCAGCCCCGTGCCAAACCATACCGCCGGACGAAAGCCCGAACCGAGCGCCTTGCCGACCGCCGCGGCGATGCCGGGTCCGGGAATGGCGGCGGCTATGGCCAGCGCGATGGCATAGGGGAGATAGTCGAGAAGGTTCATGGCAGGCACTCGGGACAAAGCATCAGTCTATGCCGTGCTCATACACCCGCGCGCCCAAACCGGAAAGGACCAGTTGCGACCGATTTCAGGCCGCTTCTTCCTGCTTGGCCGAATCCGCCAGCGTTACCCGCAACCCGTCCAGTTCCTCGCTCATCAGGATCTGGCAGGACAGCCGGGAATTGGCCTCGTAATCGGGCACCGAATCCAGCATGTCCTCTTCCTCGTCGGTCGGCGGGTTGAGCTTGTCCTGCCATTCGGCATCGACAAAGACGTGGCAGGTCGCGCAAGAGCACGAACCGCCACACTCGGCCTTGATATTGAGCCCCCAGTCCCGGATCACTTCCATCACCCGCCAGCCTTCGAGGGCTTCGAGTTCGTGTTCGGTCCCATTCTGGTCGGTGACGTAGATCTGCATGTGAGGTCCTGTGAGGTTTTGGTCGCCCATTTTCGCGGGGCTGGAGTGAGTCGAAAACGGTATTGGATGAGAACCGGAGCGGAGCGTATTACAGATACGTGAGCACCGGAAGCGCAGGCCAATGCCGTTTGCAGGCCACCCCAGTTACGCGACGCCCAGCTTTTTCTGCAATTGGGTGGACGACGTAGTGTACTGAAAAACCACCTTCTGGTCGGGATGCACGATTCTCTTGGCGGCCTGGGCCATCAGGGCGCCTTCGTGGAAACCCGAAAGGATCAGCTTCAATTTCCCCGGATACCAGTTGATATCGCCGATGGCGAAAATGCCGGGCTCGCTGGTCTCGAATTTCTCGGTATCGACCTTGATGAGCGCGTTGTCGTGCAAATCGAGCCCCCAGTCGGCAACCGGCCCGAGCTTCATGGTCAGCCCAAAGAACGGCAGCAGTCGGGTGGCGGGAATGCCAAGCTCGCCGCCGGCGGTCTTGAGATAGACTTCCTTGAGCTGGCCGTTCTCGCCTTCGAGACGCCCGAGCTGGCCGGTAATGAAGTTGATCCGCCCCTCTTCGACCAGCGCGCGCATCTTGTTGACGCTGTCGGCATGACCCCGGAACTGGTCACGGCGGTGGACAAGAGTGAGCGAGCGGGCCAGCGGTTCGAGGTTCAGTGTCCAGTCGAGCGCCGAATCCCCGCCGCCCACGATGACGAGATCCTGGTCGCGGAAATCTTCCATCTTGCGCACGGCGTAGAACACCGACTTGCCTTCGTATTGCTCAACGTCCTCCACCGGGGGCCGCTTGGGCTGGAATGAGCCACCGCCCGCCGCGATCACAACAACCTTGGTCAGAAACACCTCATCAGCATCCGTGGTCAGCCGGAACGAACCGTCATCGAGCTTTTCGACCGACTTGACCATCTGGGAGAAATGGAACTCCGCCCCGAAAGGCTGGATCTGTTTCATCAGATTGTCGGTCAGCCCCTGCCCCGAAATCTCGGGAAATGCGGGAATGTCGTAGATCGGCTTTTCGGGATAAAGCTCGGCGCACTGCCCGCCCGCGCGATCGAGAATGTCGATGACGTGGCATTTGAGGTCGACCAGACCCAACTCGAACACGGCAAACAGGCCCACGGGGCCTGCGCCAATAATCACGACATCGGTGACGATTTCATTTCCGCTCATGGATAAAGGAGTCCTGGTCTGTGGTGCGCTTCCAAGTTCGCGCTTGGGATATATATATGACGTGAACTGTCAAGTATGGATCAATCGGCCGGCCGCCTTAGAAACGGTCGCGTGCCTTCGGGAATTTCAACGCGCGCTCCGACCGGCTGGTAATAACGCGATACCTCGGCGAGCGCATCCTTTTCCAGCGCTACACGCGTCGGCCCGTTCGTCACAACGAACGCGTCGATACCGCAGCGGCGCATGAACGGGATCTGATCGCTCAGAACGTCGCCAACCGCCCGCAATTCGCCATCATAGCCATACCGCTCGCGCAGCAGCCGCGCGCTCGAATAGCCCCGCCCGTCCGTAAAGGCCGGGAAGTTGATGGCGATCGAAGAAAACCGATTGAGATCGTCGGCCACGTCCTCGACCTTTTCGCCGGGGCTGACCAGCAACCCGATCGGGTGCGGGCTGGCCAGAAACACCTCGCGGTTCTCAACGAACACGGTGAGCGGCACATGGGTATAGCGAACGTCGGCAGCGATATCGCCATCGGTCCACATGCGCCAGGGATCGGCTTTGAACGCACCGTCCTTAAAGAGAGTCAAAGAAGATTGGCTCACCGGTTTCGCGATGCTCCCGTTGAAGTCGAAATGAATGCCGCACTCGCGCTTGTCGCGCCCGCGCCAACGGCCGGCCCGGGGGTCTTCCCCTTCCGCCACGGCACTGGTGCACGGAGCACAGCCGATGGATTTGTACCCGCGCTCGAACAGCGGATGCTCGGGCAGCTCGTGGGCCGCCTTGTAGGCATCAATGTCCTCATGGGTAAAGTAGGCCAATGGATTGACCTTGATGCGATCATCGCTCGTCAGTTCGAAATGGGGCAGCACCCCGCGCTCGGCCGTCTGGAAGCGCTTGCGCCCGGTCACCCAGCCACCATAGCCCTCAAGCACTTTTTCAAGCGGCTCGGTCTTGCGGATATGGCAGCACGAATCCGGATCGCTTTCCCAAAGGGTGCCATCGGGATCGAAGCGCTTGATGTCCGCGCTGTCGGGATGAAGCGTGATCACATTGGTCAGCCCGAACCGCGACTTGAGCGTTTCCACATAATCGAGCGTCTCGGAAAAATGCTTGCCTGTTTCGAGGAAATAGACCGGCAGATTCTTGTCGACCAGGCTCACAAGATGCAAAAGCACGGCTGAATCCGCACCGAACGAGGAGACCAAGGCGATCTCGCCCGGCAGCAATTCCTCGACCGCCTGACGCAGCACGCCCTCCGCGTCCATCTCGTCGAACATGCCGTTGAGCGAGAGAATGCCGAGCTGGCGCAGCTTGTCCTGCTTGGGTTCGGCCGCGCTGATGATTGAGCTAACCATTGCCATAGAGCGCCTCCTTGAACGGCGCATCCCCCAGCCGCCGATAGGCTGAAATAAACGTTTCGTCGTCGGTTGTGCGCTGGGCGATATAGGCATCGACCAGCCGCTCGATGGCGCCCGAAACCTCTTCTGCAACGAACCCCGGGCCCAAAATCTTGCCCACCGACGCCTCTTCGGTGCCATCACCGCCGACGGTGATCTGGTAGAGCTCGGTGCCCTTCTTTTCGACGCCCAGAATGCCGATATGGCCCACATGGTGATGCCCGCAGGCATTGATGCAGCCCGAAATCTTGATCTTGAGCTTGCCGATTTCCTTCTGCCGATCGGGCGCTGCGAACCGGCGCGAAATGTCCTGCGCAATCGGGATCGAGCGCGCATTGGCCAGCGCGCAGAAATCGAGTCCCGGGCAGGTGATCATATCGGTGATCTCGCCCGAATTGGCATCCGCCAATCCCGCTTCCACCAGCCCGTCGTAAACGGCGCGCAGATCGCTCAGTGCCACGTGGGGCAAAACCAGGTTCTGCTCATGGGTCACCCGAACCTCGTCGAACGAATATCGTTCGGCGAGATCGGCCACCGCTTCCATCTGTTCGGCCGTCGCATCGCCGGGCGCGCCGCCGATGGGCTTGAGTGAAATCGTGATCGAGGTATAGCCCGACCGCGCATGGGGGAAGGTGTTGTTTTCCAGAAACCGCCCATAGGCCGGATCGAGAATCTTTTCCCGCTCCACATCGATGGAAACCACACCGTGGTCCTTATAAGCCGGCTGCGCGAAATAGGCGTTGATCCGGTCCAGCTCGGCCTCGGGCAGGGTCAGCACGCCGCCGCGCATCTGGGAGAATTCATCCTCCACCTGCGCCTTGATGGTCTCCAGCCCTTCCTCGTGAACAAGGATCTTGATGCGCGCCTTGTACTTGTTATCGCGGCGGCCATACCGGTTATAGACCCGCAGGATCGACTCCAGGTACGCCAGCAGATGCTCGTGCGGCACAAAGCCGTTGATGAGCTTGGCGATCATCGGCGTGCGGCCCAGGCCGCCACCGACATAAACCGCCCAGCCGATTTCGCCCGAGCCGTTGGTCTGCGCCATCAGCCCGATATCGTGGAATTTCACCGCCGCGCGGTCGTTGGGAGCGCCGGTGATGGCGATCTTGAACTTGCGCGGCAGGAAGGTGAATTCAGGGTGCAGGCTCGACCACTGCCGGATGATCTCGGCCACCGGACGCGGATCGATGATCTCATCAGCCGCCGCACCGGCAAACTGGTCGGTCGTGACGTTGCGAATGCAGTTTCCCGACGTCTGGATGGCGTGCATTTCCACGCTCGCAAGATCGGCGAGAATTTCAGGGATGTCGCGCAGTTTCGGCCAGTTATACTGGATGTTCTGCCGCGTCGTGAAATGCCCGTAGCCCCGGTCATATTTCCGCGCGATATGGCCCAGCATCCGCATCTGCCTTGAACTCAGCGTGCCATAGGGCACCGCCACGCGCAGCATATAGGCGTGAAGCTGGAGATAGAGCCCGTTCATCAGCCGCAGGGGCCGGAACTGGTCCTCGGTCAACTCTCCCGAAATGCGACGGCGCACCTGGTCTGAAAACTGCTCGACGCGCTCGGAAACAAACGCCGCGTCAAATTCGTCATATCGATACATGTTCGTCCTCGCCCAGATGCTGGCGGTCAAAGCGCGGCGCGGTCGGCCCTTCGGACCTGATGCGCTCACGGATACGGTTGGCGTAAATTGCGCCGTTGATCGTTTCGACGTCCTCGGATTCAAGGCTGATGATCCGGCCGGTCGCCTTGGTCGCCGCCATCGCGGCCTCGAGCGCCTCGGTCTCGTCCTTTGCAAACACCCGCGCAGCCTGAATGTCCTCGACCCAATTGCCTTGCGGATCGAGATAGACTGTCGCCCCGGAGAGCAGTTCGTTGCCTGTGAGGATTTTCATATGTGCCTTACGCTACCTTGAACTTTTCTGCGGCAATGGCTTCGGCCTGCGCCCAATCGCCTGCGGCCACCGCTTCGCCGATAAAGATGATCGCCGGACCATCGACAAAATCGATCTCGCCCGATGCCAGCCCGCCAACAGTGCCCGCGTAAAGCGTCTTGTCGCTGCGTCCGGCATTGACAACGATTCCCACCGGCACGGAGCCCGAAAGCCCCTGCCCCATGAGATCGCTGGCCACCTGCCCGGCAATCGACTTGCCCATGTAAAGCCCAAGCGTCAGCCCTGATTGGGCCAGCGACGCCCAATGGGCAAGGTCTGAATTGTCCGCGCCGTGCGCTGTGGCGAAAACGAACCCCGAAGAGACCTTGCGCAACGTCACCGGTGTTGCCGTATCCGCGGCCGCGGCCAGCGCAGATGTGACGCCCGGCACGATGGAGTACGCGATTCCCGCCTTGCGCAGCGCCGCGATTTCCTCGCCGGCGCGCCCGAACACCATCGGATCGCCCGATTTGAGCCGCGCCACCTTCTTGCCCTCGCGGGCCAGCCGCACGATCAGCGTGTTGATCTGAGCCTGCGAAAACGAATGATGACCCTTGGCCTTGCCCACCGAAATCCGGTCTGCATCGCGCCGCCCCATTTCGACGACGGCCGAGGGCACCAGCTGGTCATGAACGATAACGTCGGCTTCCTGCAGCAGGCGTTGGGCGCGCAGGGTCAGCAGATCCTCTGCCCCCGGCCCAGCCCCGATCAGCCAGACGACGCCATCACCCGACGCCGCCTCGGCATGCGCGGCCAAAAGCGCATCGGCCCTGGCCTCGCCCTCTCCGGCTGCAAGCGCATTTTCGATACCGGGCGCCGTCACCAGCGCCTCGTAATAGCGCCGCCGCGCCGTGCCATCGGAAAGCAACGCTGAAACCTTCTCGCGCATCGATCCGGCCAGCCGGGCTATATCGCCCAGCCGGGGCGAAAACATCGCCTCGATCTTTGCCCGCACCAGCCGCGCCAGCACCGGCGCATCGCCTTCGGACGATATGGCAATCGAGATCGGCGCCCGGTCCACAATGGCCGGGGTGAAGAAATCGCAGTTTTCGGGAACGTCCACCTCGTTGACCGGCACACCCGCTTCGCGCGCCAGTTTGAGCGCCCGCGCGCCGTCGGGTCCGTGATCGGCCACGAACGCCAGCGCCGCATTGGCAAAATCTTCGGGCTCGACCGAGCGCGTAACCAGCGTCACATCCATCCCGGAAAAATCGGCCTCGAATTCAGGGGCGAACAGCACGACTTCCGCGCTGGTCTTGACCGCCAGCCGCGCCTTGGCCAAGGCTTCCTCATCACCGCCCACAATGACGATGCGCCGCCCTTTGACGGCGACCGAAACCGGGAATGTGTTAAGCCGTGCCACGGGTGAGGTTCTCCTGGCCGCAAACGAGATCGGTTCAGTTTCTGGAGTTGGCGGCGGGATCGGGAGGGACACGCGCTCTGCCAAACGTGTGCAAAATTAGGTGCTTTCGGCCCATCCAGCAAGCGCAAGAACGGCTTTCGGAGACTTATTTCCCTCCCATGATGCCACTTGGAACGCCGCGCGCGGGCAAGGTCCCGATGCGCGAATAAATTTCCCTCTCACTCCCGGCCCGAAAAACACGACCGGAGCGATAGACAAGGACTGGCGCCGATGCTCGGCCTTGGGACTTGATCTTCTTTTGCCGCTGGCATAACTCCTTCCGCGTCGAAAAGATCATGGCCGGTCTGGTTATTCCGGTGCCCGCAATCGCGGGATTGTCGCGATGAGCGAACCCACGGCACCAACCTTGATTTGGGTGGTGCTATGGTGGGACATTCGATCTGCCGTTCTCCGCCCTGTATTGTGAGATCGACATGCCCAGCAAACACACCCTTTTGATCGCCCAGATCCTCATTACCCTGATGATGGCCTTTTCGATGTCCGGGATCATGGGCTTTTTCGCCCTTGGCCCAACGCCGGAATGGCTGGCCAACTGGCCGAAATCCTTCATCATCGCCTGGCCCATCGCCTTTTGCCTGACGCTTCCGGTCGGCAAGATCGCATTTGCCATTTCGGGAAGCCTGACCGCTGCAGAAAAATAGCCGCGCCCGCTTCTATCAAGGGGAAGACGGCGACACCGCCTTCCCCGCCTGGCTGGCCCCGACCCCATTCACCAGCCTGACATTTCCCTGTCATGCCGCTGTAAACCCCTGATCGTACAGCCGTCGCGTATGTTCCCCAACGGAGACAGGACGCGATGACTCCCGCCCCCAGAACCCTTCTTGTTGCCGGTCTTCTCGCGGCAACTGCCCTTTTTGCCCCCATCCCCGCGATGGCCCAGGCCAGCCAGGCTGACGAGCGCCTGTTGACCGACCCGTTCCTACAACTTCCCACAGAGGACGGCGTGCACGTCGTCTGGTTCACCGAATTTGAAGGCGAAGACCACACGGTTCTCGTCGGTGAACGCGAATTTACGGCCCAAACCATGAAGATGAGCCGTCTGGCTGAAGACAATCAGTCCTGGGTCGGCACCCAGAATGGCGACGGTTCGGTGTATGCCTCCACCACCGCCCGCGACGTGTGGCGTCACGAAGCCTATGTGGACGGTCTGACCGCAGGCGAGCGCGAGACCTATTTCGTGCGCTCGACCGACGCCGATGGCGAGACCGTCGAAAGCCGGGCATTCTCCCTCGCCCCGCTTCCCGCACAAGGGCAGCCCCTGCGCATTCTCTTGACCTCCGATCATCAGCTCAAACCGATGACTCCGACCAACATGCAAAAGATCGCGGAGAATGTCGGTGAGCTCGACGCCGTGTTCTTTTCCGGCGATCTCCAGAATATCCCGGACCGGGCTTCCGAGTGGTTCGACGACAATCGCAGTTTCGCCTTCTTCCCCGGCCTTCAGGGCCACGCTGCCTACGCGCTGGCCCAGTCGCGCACCGAAGGCGACACCACCTTTGACACGACGACGACCTATCATGGCGGCGAAATCATCCAGAACGCCCCGCTGTTTCCGGTCATCGGCAACCACGAAGTGATGGGCCGCTACAATCCTGCCACCACTCTGGGCAGCCAGTTCAACGATCCGCGTCCCCGCGCTGTCGCCGAAGCGCTCTATGAGGCCAATGCCGACCTCTACAACCCGTCGGGCGCCACCGAAATCCGCGAACAATGGATCGCCGACAATTCGTTCAACACCACCACCTACGAGGAAATCTTCACCCTGCCAGCAGATGGTCCGGGCGAGGAAACCTATTACGCCATCCGCTATGGCGATGTGTTCATGATCGGGCTTTACGGCACCCGCATCTGGCGCTCGCCCTCACAGTCCGAAGGCACCCGCGGCAAATACCGCGAGGCGGCAGCCGACCTCAACACCCCCGACGATTGGGGTTGGGGCGAGTTCATCTTCGAAGACATGGCCGAAGGCTCCGAGCAGTATGACTGGCTGGTCTCGGTTCTCGACAGCGAGGCATTCAAATCCGCGCCGGTCAAACTCGCCCTGATGCACCACCCGGCGCACGGGATGGGCGACAATTCCATTCCCGCCTACTCTCATCCCGAGCAGATTCTCGACTATGACGATGAGGGCCGTTTGACCGGCGTGCGCTACGACTATCCGGTCGACGCCGACGTGTTCGTCAACCACGTCGAACCGCTTCTTTCGGACGCCGGCGTGCAGCTTGTCCACACCGGCCATTCCCACGTCTGGTATCGCTTCGTGAACCCGGCTGGCATGAACATCCTCGAAACCTCCAATGTCGGCAACAATTACGGTTGCTACATCGAAGGCCATCAGGCGCGCGGCAACGCCCCGTCCGGTTTCGATTACGACCCTGCGGACTATGCCGTCACCGGCGATCCGCACGGCTATGAACCAGTGATGCCGACCGAGTTTTCGCCCATGACCAATGCGACCTCCGGCGAAGACCTCCCCTGCATCGCCAGCAACGAGATGACTGCATTCTCGATCCTCGAAACCGGTGCGGACGGCACAACCGTCAGTTCCTACGTGTTCGACACCACCGACCCCGAAGGTGAAGTCGAACTCTTCGACCGGTTCGCGCTGAACTGATTGCTCTCAGCACCAAAAAAGAAAGCCCCGCTTCGGCGGGGCTTTTGCATATCGGGTCTAACCCTGCCGCGTGGGAACGTTGACCACCAACCCGTCCAGTTCGTCCCGGATCCGGATCTGACACGAAAGCCGGCTGGTGTCCTTAACCTCGAAGGCAAAATCGAGCATGTCTTCCTCCATGGACGACGGTCCGCCGGTCACCCCGAACCATTCCTCTTCCACATAAACGTGGCACGTCGCGCAGGTGCATGCCCCGCCGCACTCGGCCACGATGCCGCGCACCCCGTTGCGGATCGCCGTCTCCATCAGCGTCGCCCCATTTTCCGCTTCGACTTCGCGGCGCGCGCCATCGGGTTCAACGAACGTGATCATAGGCATAAAGTTGCTCCGGGGATAAATCTGTGAGGTGCCCCGGATATAGGAAAACCAGCCCGCACACACAAGCGGGTCAACCTTGCGCAATGTTGGCGCGAAAACTCAGTCCGAAACGATCGAGGAAATGTAGCCGCACACCTCGGAGACCGCCATGCCCAGATCGGCCAGCGTCTCCTCGTCCAGCTTGCCGTCGCGGACAAATTCCGCCTCGGCAGCCCGCGCCTGGGAGGCCAGAACCATGGCGCCAACCCCCTGGGCAGCACCTCTAAGCGTATGAAGCCCCAACGTTATTTCGTGCGGATCAGTCGCCGCGCTCACCCGCTCGAAATAGATGGCGACCTGCTTTTCGAACATGCGCAACACTTCGCATTCCAGCGCCCTGTCCCCCAGCGTCTGGCGCGCCAGATACACGAGATCGATGGGCCGGCTGGTCCTGTCGACCTTCACAGAATCGAGGCTCACCCCCGGCCGTGGCTGCATCATCTCTCACCCCGTTACGCAACTGTCACAATCACTACCGCCAGCTTAACCCTGATTGGATAAAAAGACCCTTAATCGCTGATATCTGCTATATTTTCGGCTCCAGAGGGTGCACGAAAAAAGTCGTTAACGGTCTTTTAATAAAGATTTCAGCAATGGCCCCAAACCGTGTATAACTCAGGATAGAGAAATGGCTGTTGGGGTGATTGCGGGGCATGTTTCCGCGCGTTCGATATCCTGGCAGGCAATGTGACCGAAGCGGTTAGCTCCCGCCAAGGTATTGCCGCAAAAGTCATTTTTCTAAAATGCGGCGCATGAGTAAAGAGTATTTAGAGTATGGCGAACAAGTCGACCCCACCCAAGGACGATCCGGCAGCGCTGGCGTTTTCTGCTGTCGAAAACGCACTCAAGGACTCGGTCTTTTCAATGGATGACAAGCCAGCCCGCAAAGTAGAGAGCCAGCCGGCAAGCCGCGAACCCAGGCGCGAACAGCGCCGTGAGGCGCCCACCAACACCGAGCGTTTGCGCGCCGCCGACAAGATCGCCGCTCAGGCCTCCTCGGTCGCCAATGACGATCGTACCACCGCCGCCTCCGCGCTGTATGCCCTCCAGTCTCGTGCATCCAATGCGCCGATCTGGTTCGCCATCACCACGTCCCTTCTCTGGCTGATCGGCGTTGGCCTGATCGCCGCCCTGCGCTACGGCCCGCGTTTCACTGAAGGGCTCTCGATCGCCGAATTTGTGCAAAGCCTTGATTTTGCAGCGCTCGCAGCGATCACCGCCCTGCCCATTCTCGCGATGATTTCCATCGCCTTCCTTGTGCGCCGTGCCCAGGATCTGCGCCTTGCCGCCGCCTCGATGACCCAGGCCGCCATGCGTCTGACCGAGCCCGAATCGGCTGCCGCACACAAGATCGCCACCGTCGGACAGGCCGTGCGCCGCGAGGTGAACGCCATCGGCGACGGGCTCGAACGCGCCCTCTCGCGCGCCGGCGAGCTTGAAGTGATGGTCCACAATGAAGTGACCGCACTCGAGCGCACCTATTCGGACAACGAAACGCGCATGCGCCAGCTCATCGAAGAACTGGCCAGCCAGCGCGACGCGGTGATCACCAATTCCGAGCGCATGCGCGAAGCCATCGCGGCCGTGCATGGAAACGTCACCAATGACCTTAACGAGATCGGCTCGTCGATCACCGAGAGGCTCAAGACGACCGGCAGCGAAGTCACTCAGGCGATTTCCGACCGCGCAACGGCCATGACCGAATCGATCGAAACGGCCGGCACGACAATCGAAACCACGTTCGAACGCCGCTCGCAGAGCTTCGCCGAAACCATTGAGGGCCGCACCGCCGACCTCATCATGGCACTCGACGACAGCTCCAGCCGCCTCGATGGCACGCTGACCGACAAGGCCGAAGCGCTCGCCACCGCCATCGATACATCGACCGATCGCCTCGATACGGTGCTGACCTCCAGCGCTTCCAGCGTTCAGATCGCCCTCGAGGGCCATTCGAGCATGGTTGAAGCTGCATTGGGCGAAACGACCGGCCAGCTCAACGCCCTGTTTGAAACCCGAACCGCCGATCTCACCAACGCGCTCGACAGCCGCAACCAGATTCTCGAAGACACTCTGGGCTCTGGGGTTTCGCGCATTGAAACCGCATTCGAGGGTCGCGCCGAAGCGATTGCCAAGGTTCTCGGCAGCGGCGTCGAGGATGTCGAAGCCGCGTTTGCGGGCCGAGCCGACGCGCTGGCGGCAGCGCTGGGAACCGGCGTGGCAGAAGTCCGGGCAGCATTCGAGGGCCGGGCCGAAGCTCTCGCAGACGCCCTGGGCGTTGGCGTGGAAAGCATCGAGGCCGCCTTCGGACGCCGGACCGATGCCTTGACAGAGGCGCTCGATCAGCGGGCCCGCGAGGTCACCGAGAATGTCGATGCGCGCATCAACTCGCTGGTGAATTCGCTCGATTCCCACACCATCTCGCTTTCGGCAGCCATCGAAGAAAAGTCGGCTACCATCGGCGAGGTTCTCAAGGGCTCGACCGAATCCATTCTCGTGGATTTCTCGCGGCGTTCCGAAGCGCTCGGATCGAGCTTTGCCGCGATGGGCGAGACCGTCTCCAATGGCATCGCAAGCCGCGCCGAGGAAGCAGAGGCAACCCTGAGCCGGATCACCAATCGGCTCGACGAAACCTTCTCTATCCAGTCCAACGCCCTCCAGAGCCAGATCGAATCCATGAGCCTGCGCCTCGACGGTGCGCTCGAGGAATCGACCGAGCGCACGCGCGAGACCCTCACCAAGGCCGGCACCGATACGCTGGCCCAGCTCAATGCCCGGGTCGATGAGATTTCGGTCATTCTCGATAACCGCATCGGTCAGGTCGACACAATCGTTGGTGAAAAGGGCGAAAAGCTCGTTTCCTCGCTCGATGCGCACACCACCGAAATCGCAGACCGGTCAAACCGTCTGGAAACACTGCTCGACGACAAGGGCCGCGCCCTTGCCAGCGCGCTGGAAACCGGCGGCGAGAGCTTTGGCGCCATGGCGGACGCCAAGACCGCGGCCCTCACCGAAGCCCTCGACGCGCGCGCGCAAGCCATCACGTCGGCCGTGGACCTGCGCACCGAGGCGCTCTCTTCGGCCCTCGACGCCCGCGCAGACGCGCTCAATTCGAGCCTCGATATCCGCACCGAGGCGCTCACATCGGCCTTTGATGGCCGTGCAGAGCAGATCGGTTCCGCCCTCGATGGCCGCGCCGAAGAAATCGCTTCGGTCATCGAAAGCCGCACTGGCAATCTGACATCGGCAATCGACAGCCGGACCGAACAGCTGACCGCGGCGCTCGACAGCCGCACCGAGCAGTTCAACAGCGCGCTCGATGGACGGACCGAGACCTTTACCTCTGCGCTGGATGGCCGGACCGAACAGTTCACCTCGGCGCTCGACAGCCGCTCCGAGCAGCTTACCTCCGCTCTCGATGCACGCACCACCCAGCTCGATACAGCGCTGGCGGCCCGCACCACACAGCTCGATGACACGCTGGCCGAGCGCGCCAACGCCATGAATTCGATGCTCGACATCACCTCGAGCCAGCTCTCGGAAACGCTGACCGAGCGCACCCGCTACATGGGTGGCATCATCGACGAATCCGCCGAGCGCCTCGAACGCTCGATCGGCGATCGGGCTCGCGGGCTCGAAGAATCACTGGATGAAAAATCCCGCCACATGGCGGAGTCGATCGCCGACCGGACAAGCGAACTCACCACCGCTGTCGACGCCTCGGGCGAGCGCATCCGCGCCACGATCGATGGCAGCCTTGTCAACGTCACCGAAACGATGGAAACCCGGTCCAACCAGGTGTCCGAGCTCATCGAAAGCAAGGTGGCCGAGCTCAATTCCAATATCGGCCGCGAGATCGACGTCGCTGTCGAAAAGATCAGCGGCGCGGAATCCGGCGTCACCGCCAGGATCGGCGAAGCCGCATCCTCGGTCGGCCAGAGCGCCCGCGACGCTGCGGACCTGGTCGAAGCGCGTCTCACCGAAGCGCGCAGCGCCATTACCGAGATGGTCGACGATCGTCTGGGCACCCTGCCCGAGGCGATCACCACCCGCGCCGAAATCACCGCCGAACGGTTGGCCGGTCTCAATGAGGCCATCCACGGCACGATCACCGATTCCATGCGTGACCTCGAGAGCGGCGCCGACCGGATCGAATCCACCCTCACCGGTTCGATCCACAGCGCCATCGGCCAATCGATGGCCGACCTCGAATCCGGCGCCAGCCGCATCGAGACCGTTCTCAACGACAAGCTCGCCAACGTCACGGCCAACATTTCCGCCGACGTCGAACAGACGGCAATGCGCATGGACGCCGTGGTTCGCAAGGCCATGGAAGAGCTCAAGGTGGCCACTGTCCATATCGAGGATCTGGTGGAAGTGCGCGCCGTCCATACCGCAGACGAGCTTGGCCGCAAGGCGTCCGAGATCAACCGAATCGTGTCCGAGCATACCGACAGGTTCGCCGAACTCATCGACACCAAGCAGAACCAGTTGACCAACGCTCTGGGCAGCCAGACAAATCTGCTGCGCGCCGCGCTTGAAGCAAACGCCCGCGACGCCGAAGACATCATGTCGGAATCGTCCAACCGTATTCAGCACGAAATCACCGACTCGCTGCGCAAGCTCAACGATGCCAATCTGCTGCTCCAGAGGGTTCTGGAAGCCTCGACCGGCAACCTTGCCCGCCTGCAGGGCAATGTCGGCGAACAGACCCAGGCCTACACCGCCGCCGTCCGCGATGCGATGACGGGCACCGAACAGGCCGGCACCATGATGAGCCAGCACGTCGAAGCGCTGCAGAACACCATGTCTGCAATGCTCGAGCAGTTCGGCCAGCTGTCGGGTAAACTCAACTCCGAGACTGACGGGTTCACCACGGCCGCGGCCAATCTGGCCGAAGTCTCCAACTCCACCATGGATACGCTGGAAAATCGCCGTGGGGCCATGGAGTCGCTCGCCGAAGGCTTTGCCGCGCGCACCGATGAAATCGACAACCGCCTGCGCGGCTTCGCCCAGTCGATCGCCGAAACCGTCAACCAGACCGAGCGTCGCCTGATCGCTGCCCGCAAGGCGATGGAAGACGCGCTCGCCTCGACATCGGATGCCGTGACCGGCCAGATTTCGACCATTGGCGATCTCGCCTCGGGCGAAGGCCAGCGCGCCAGCGACGCCTTGCGCCAGACCCAGGCCGATCTGCTCGCCGATATCGAGCGCGCTTACGCCGACGCGACCCGCCGGTTCGGCGATACTGCCGACGCCATGCGCATGACCGCTTCCCAGCTCGGCCAGGAACTCGAAGCGACCCGCAACGAATTGCAGCGCTCGGTGCTGGATCTGCCGGAGGAAACCCGGGCCAGCGCGGCTGCAATGCGTCGCGTCGTCGCCGAACAGATCGAAGCGCTGTCGGAACTCAACGCCATCGTGCGGGCCCAGCCGGGCACCCACGAAGTGTCGAACCGTACCACGCCGCGGACGCCTTCGGCACGGCTTGCCGCTGCCGAGCCGACCCGTCGCGCCGAACCGGCGCCTCAGCCTGTGCGCCAGCCTGAGGTGCGTCAGCCTGAGGTGCGTCAGCCCGAGCCGACGCGCCAGCAGGCCCCGGTTGCCACTCAGGCCCGTCCCGCAGAGACGCAGAAATCACCGTCCGAGCGCCTCAATGAAGCGCTGACCCAATCCCGTAGCAACCAGCCGCAACCGGCGCCCGCCGCTGCTCCTGCTGCTCCGCAGGAGGGGGGATGGCTCCGCGACGTCCTGCGCAACGCTTCGGCAAGCCAGCAGGCCGGCACGCAGCGCCCGCTGAACCTTTCGAGCCTGACCGAAGACATCGCCCGCGCCATCGACAGTGATGCGCTCACAGCGGCCTGGAACCGCTATCAGGATGGGGAGTCGGGCGCCTTCAATCGCCGGCTCTACACCATCACCGGGCAGTCGACATTCGACGAAGTGCGCCGCAAGCTCCAGCGCGATCCCGAATTCTCGCGCACCGCGAGCGCTTATATGAACGAGTTCGAGCAGTTGCTTGGAGAGGCGGCCAACGGCCCTAACGGCATGCAGCAGACCTTCAATCAGCTCGTGAGCAATCGGGGCAAGGTCTATACGATGCTCGCCCATGCAAGCGGCCGGTTGAACTAAGCCCGCCCAACCTTGAATTGAAAAAGCGCACCCCTCGGGGTGCGTTTTTGTTTCCGCCTCATGCCGCGGCCATGGCTTGCAAACGGATCGGTGCCAGGCGCCGTGCGAACTGATCCGCCGCTGCCTCCCAGGTAAAGCCCCTGGATCTTTCAATCGCCTCGGATCGCGGAATGGAAAGCGCGCGCCGCACGGCGAGGGCAAGATCCTCTTCCAGCGCCCCACCCTTGCCCGCTCCGATCACGTCGACCGGCCCCATCACCGGATAGGCGGCAACCGGAGTGCCGCACGCCATGGATTCAAGCATCACGTTGCCGAACGTATCGGTGCGCGAGGGAAAGACGAAAACATCAGCGCTGCGATAGGCATCCCGCAAGGCCGCGCCCGTCAATTGGCCCGTAAAGACGACATTGGGAAACCGCTGCATGAGCGCGCCGCGTTCCGGGCCGTCGCCGACCACAATCTTGGTGCCCGGATGGTCAATCTCGAGAAACGCCTCGATGTTCTTTTCAACAGCGACTCGCCCCACATAGAGGAGGTGCGGCCCTGGCAGGCCCGAAAACATCGCCTTGGGCCCGGGGCTGAACGCAGACAGATCCACCCCGCGCGACCAGACGGCAAGATGGCGGAAAAACCGCCGCCGCAGATATTTGAGGACCGAGGGTGTGGGCACCATGGTTGCCGATGCCGCAGCATGGAACCAGCGCAGATAGCCATAACTCCACTCGACCGGCACCGGCAGGCGTGCGGCAAGGTATTCGGGAAAGCGGGTATGATAGCTGGTCGTAAAGGCAAGGCTTTGCGCCACGCAAAGCGTCCGCGCCGCCAGCCCCAGCGGGCCTTCGGTGGCAATGTGGATATGGTCGGGCGCAAAGCCGGCGATCATGTCCTGAACCACCCTGAGCGATGGCAAGGGCACCCGGATGTCGGGATAGGTCGGCAGGGGCAGCGTCCAGAACGGCTCGGGCGTAAGGTATCTCACCTCATAGCCGCGCCGCTTCAATGTGTTGCCCACATTTTCGAGCGAGCGGACGACCCCGTTCACCTGCGGGTGCCAGGCGTCCGAAACGATGAGCAGACGCGTCATGGGGTGGCCTCCTGCATCGGAGGCAGGACCGCTTGGCGAATGGGCACAGTCTCCTCGACCCAGCGGATCAGTTCGAACCGCCCTTCCCGTGTCTCCACGATGGCTGTGCAGTTCTCCACCCAGTCGCCGCAATTGAGATAGGTGACGCTTCCGTGGCTGGCGATTGCGGCGGCATGGATATGGCCGCAGACCACACCATCAAAGCCCTGCTCGTCCGCCTCGCGCACCAGCGCGGTTTCGAACCGCTCGATCAGCGCGGCGGCCCGGCCCACATTGGCCCGCGCCCAGCCCGAAAGCGACCAGCGCGGGCGACCGAGCCGCTGCCGCACCCGATTGATGAGCATGGCACCGCGCAGCGCCAGATTGTAGGAAATATCCCCAAGCCAGGACACCCAGCGGGCATGCCGGACGACAACGTCGAACTGGTCCCCATGGATGACCAGATAGCGCCGCCCGTCCGCGCCGGTATGAATTGCCCGTTCGCGCACGTCTATGCCGCCGAACCGGAGCGCCGCGAACTCACGCAGAAACTCATCGTGATTGCCCGGCACATAAACGATGCGCGCGCCCTTGCGCGTGCAATCGAGCAGATGCTGGATCACCCGGTTGCAGGCCGGCGGCCAGTGCCAGCTTTTTCTAAGCTTCCACCCGTCGACAAAATCGCCGACCAGATAGATGCATTCGGCCTCGACCGATTGGAGAAAATCGAGCAAAGCGCCCGCCTGGGCGCCGCGCATACCCAGATGCGTATCGCTGATAAACAGAGCGCGCAACTGACGTGGCTTTTGTGCGGAATGCATCGGATGTACCGCAAGGCTGTTGGCTCGCGACTGTCCGAATGCCTGATTTGCGCAACTCTATTGTGACAGCGGGCGCGATTCGTTCTGTGCCTTGGTGGACCAGATCGAGAGTGAAATCAGAATCATCCCCGCCCCGATCGCCGACAGCAGCCCCGCTGCCCAGAAGCTTTGCAATCCGAAATGGGCCACCAGCATGCCGAAAAACAGCAGCGCGATAACCGAGCAGATCTGCTTCATGACCACATAAAAGCTCTGAGCCTGAGCCGCGATCTCTTCGCTGGTCCAATTTGCGATGAAGGTGACGATGCCCATATAGGCCAGGCCGAACGTCATCATGTGCAGGGCTTGCAGCAGACCCAATTGCCACACTTCCGTTGCGTAAACCATGCCGACCCAGCGCAGAACCCCACTGGCGCAGGCCGCCAGGAGCAGATGCCGGGCCGAAAACCGCCGTGCGAAATGGGAAAAAAACAGCATGGTGACGATCTCGCAGACCGGCGCCACGATCCACAATATGCCTACCGCAGCGTCCGGCACCCCCGCTCTGAGCCACAAGAGCGCGCCAAAACTGATGAGCAGCATATGGCTGGCCTGCAATATGGCCGCCCCAAGAAGCGTGAGGACGAACCATGGCCGCGCGACCTGCCGCAGGGTCTGGCCCGCACCGGGGGCGCTCACCAGCGGCGCGCCCGCCAGTCCGCTCCCGTTCTGCGACCGGAAATATGGCAGCGGCAGTGCCGACAGCCCGCGCAGTAGCGCCGTGGCGATCAGCAGCGGCACGAACACCGCGATTCCCAGCCAGCCGAACGTCCACCCGGCCAGTGCCGTCGCCCCGATATAGCCGAATGTGCCCCAGATCCTCACCCGCGCAAAATCGGTGCCGCGGCGACGCGTCATTCTTATGGTCGCGGCATCAATCACCGGCTCTATGGCCATGACAGGGATAACGAGCAGAGTGTTAAAGAGCAGAATGCCCCAGAACGCGTCGACAAAAACGAACCCCAACGACACCACAGCACTGATGAGCGAGCCGGCGACGATCACCCCGCGCCAGTCGCTCGCCTTGTCCGCCACACGCCCGACAAGCAGATTGAGCACGATCATGATAAAGATCGGCGTCGCGCTGATGATGCCGATTTCTTCCTCGCCTATACCCCTGCCGTCCAGCCATACGGGCAAAAGCAGCGTGGAGACGCCGATCGGCAGATACATGGCAGCGTAGAACAGACCCGTGCGCATTTCGGGCGTGGTCAGCCGCTCGGGCAGTCTCGGCAACATTGAAGAAGGTTCCGCAAGGCAGGATTGAAGAGAGCGACCATGCGCCGCGCCGCTCACCCTGGCAAGCGCCAAGTACCGTCAATTTCGTAAGAATTCAGCCCGCGCGCAGCCGGCCCAGTCCGCGGCGCTTGCGCGGTGGCGCGGAAATGTCCTTCCAGCGGATCAACTCGAACGCTCCGTCGTGGTCCTCCACGATCGCCGTGCAGCTTTCCACCCAATCGCCTGAATTGATGTAGTGGATGCCGAATTTGTGGTGCATGGCGGCCTGATGGATGTGGCCACAGATCACCCCCTCGACCTTGGAATTGCGCGCTTCGAGCGAGAGGGCTTCCTCGAACCGCCCCATGACCGACACAGCGCTCTTGACCTTCTGCTTGGCCCAGGCCGAAAGCGACCAGTAGCTAAGCCCCATCCGGCGGCGCACCCAGTTGATGGGCGCGTTGATGGTCAGCGCGAAATTATAGGCCCAGTCCCCGATATGGGCGAGCCATTTGGCATTGGCGACGACAACGTCGAACTGATCGCCATGGATCACCAGATAGCGCTTGCCGTCGGCGGTGATGTGGACCATGCGGTCGACGATTTCGACACCACCGAAATAGGTGCCTAGATAATCGCGCAGGAACTCGTCGTGATTGCCCGCAAGATAAACGATGCGCGCGCCCGCCCGCGCCTTGGCAAGCAGCGCATTGGCCAGTGCGTCATATTCGGGCGGCCAGTTCCATTCCTTCTGCAGCCGCCATCCATCGATCAGATCACCCACGATATAGATCGTATCGGCATCATGAACAGCGAGAAACTTGAGCAGTTCCTCAACCTGAATCGCCTGCATCCCAAGATGGACGTCGCTTATAAAGAGCGCCCTGACGTGCCGGACGGTCCCCGTTTCTTCCATGCCCAAAGCACCTATCTAGCGCGCTTCCTGATTCCCGATCGGCGCGGCGGGTACTTTAGACGAGCAGCCCCCGATGGCAAAACCGTTTCGGGTGAAGTGTGTGTCAGATGAGGAACAGGACGACGGCGCAGAGCATAAGACCGGCCAGGATCATGCCCAGATATTTCTCCAGTCCCGAACGCTCGAGGAAAACAGTCAGGCCCCGTCCGAAAATCATCCAGGTACTCGAGGACAGCGCCCCGAAGACACCGCAGCCCAGCGCAAGCAACGCCAGATTGGCGATCCGGTTCGGTCCCGCCGGTACGAACAACGCGACGAAGCTGACCGCCATCGCCCACGCCTTGGGATTGATCCACTGAAACAGCGCGGCCTCATAGCTGCGCATCGGGCGTTCCCGGCCCGTTGCCGCGCCCATGGTGATGCCCAGCATATGATAGGCCATCCAGAGAAAATAGGCGGCGGCGCCATAGCGCATGACGGTGCTGATCTGCGGATAGGCGACAACGAGCTCCCCCAAACCCAATCCCACCACAAACACCAGGATCGGAAAGCCCAGGGTAATGCCGACGCAATGCGGAACCGTCCGGCCCAGACCGAATTTTGCACTCGATGTCATCACCATCAGATTGTTCGGCCCTGGCGAAAACGAAGCAGTCGCGCCGGCCAGAAGGAAGGCGACAAAGAGGGTGGACGTCATGGAAAAGCTCATAATGTCAGCAATGCTGACCTAATAACAGGCTTTCGCGGCCTTGCCAATCGACTTTGCATCACAGCGCATCGGCGATCTTTTTGACTGTATTCCAGTTTCGCGAGGTGCCGATGCCGGTGCGCCTGGATGTGAGCACGCCCGCCAGCTTCGATTTGGCAGTTCCGTTCCCGAAATAGATCCACGGGTCGCCGTCGACCACGCGCACGATCTCGGCGGCGCCGGCCCTATCCTCGATCAATTTCTTCGCGTCTGCAGTGGCCGGATCGCGCATCACGCGCACCGTCACATGGGAGCCGTCTCTGGCCGATTGCTCGGGAAAGGGATTGCCCGCGACCAGTTTTTCCCAACGCGCGCCCTCACGCACAATGAAATCGATATGACGTCCGAACGCCGCCGCGAAGGCCGGCTCGAACGCTTTTTCGATGGCGCGCGGGTCATTATCTCTGGCCGTGAACACCACATTGCCGGTGGCCAGCAATGTCGTCACCTCGCTATGGCCCAATCTCTCGAGCAACTCGCGCAGCGGCGCGTTGAGAACACGTTTCCCCTCCGGCAGGATAATGGAATACAGCAGGCCCACAAAGCGTGTCACGGAACGATCGCGATCCGGCGCTTGAGAGCGATGATGCGCCCATAGCTTTGCGCTATCCGATCGGCAAACTGCGGGTCAGCCCGTGCTTCACCGACCAGCACCTGATGGATTGCGGTGCCCAGCCCCCGATCATAGTCGGCGGTATTGGAAAACAACAGGATATCGACCCCCGCCTCCACCGCTGTCACCACCGTGTCGTGCAGGTCGAACCGTGAGCGGATGGCACCCATCTCCAGATCGTCGCTGATCACAACGCCGGCAAATCCCAACTCGTCGCGCAGCACGCCCTCGATCCAGGTGCGTGAAAGACTGGCCGGAAGCTGCCGCCCATCCTCGCCCTGGATATCGGCATTATAGAGATGGGCCACCATCACCATGTCGGCCAGACCGGCATCGATCATTTCGCGATAGGGTTCGAGCTCGACCGGCTGCCACACCCCGGTGACATCCACGAAACCCTCATGGGTATCTTCGGCGCTCGAACCATGCCCCGGAAAATGCTTGAGCGCCGTCGCTATTCCCGCATCGTGATGCGCTTCCACGAATGCCGAGGCCCGCGCGGTCACTTCGGCCGGATCGGAGCCGAAAGCACGATCATAGCGCGCGATAATCGGATTATCGGGATTGAGGTCGAGATCGACCACCGGCCCGAAATTGACGTTGAACCCCAGCCGCGCCAGATCGTCCGCCAGACCGGCATAGATCACCCTGGCGCGATCGGGCGCCTGGGCGGCAACAGCGCGCGCTGAGGGAATTTCGTCAAATCCCACGGCGGCCGTCAGCCGCTCGATCTGCCCGCCCTCCTGGTCCAGTGCGATGAACGGAGGCAGCCATGGACGCGCGGCTATCAGGCTGCGATTGATCCCCCGCACCGCCGCCAGGCTGTCCACATTGATGCGCAGGAACATCACGCCGCCGATTTCTCCGCGCGCGATTTGTTCGCGCACCGCCCGCACGCCGGCGGCATCGGCAGCATCGCCCCGAAAACCCACCATCACCATCTGACCGGCCATATCCTCAAGGCTCTGCGCCCAGCCGGACGAGCCGCCCGATACAATGAGCCAAAGGGCGATACAAAGTGAGAAAAGAACGCGCATGACCTGCTTTCGGTGGGCGGCGGGAACGGCAAATGTGCCCGATTCCCAACCAAGTGGGCCAACCTTTCGCAACTTTAGGGCACAAATCAGCCCAAGCGCATCACCGAGGACAGCTTGTCGTGTTCGGCGGCGAGCATTTGGGCGAGTATGTCTTCGGCCGGGCCGGGACGCGAGAAGAAATAACCCTGCCCGGTCTTGCACCCGGCAAGGCGCAGCAACCACGCCTGATCCTGGTTCTCGATGCCCTCGGCCACCACATGCTTGCCCAGGGATTCCGAAAGCATGAGCACCGCCCGAATAATGGCCGAAGCCTCCGCATCGCCCGGAAGCCCACGCACGAAGCTCTGGTCGATCTTGATGGTATCGACGGGCAACCGGCCCAGATAACTCAACGAGGAATAGCCCGTGCCGAAATCGTCAAGCGCGACCCCGACCCCTTGCGCCCTAAGGACCTTGAGCTTTTCTGTGACGTGAGAGGTTTCTGTCACCAAAAGGCTTTCAGTGATTTCCACCTGCAACCGCTCGGCCGGCAGGCCCGATATGTCCAGCGCGGACCGGACATCGGCGACGATGTCCCCGTGTTCGAACTGCAGGGGGGAAACGTTGACCGAAAGCCGCACCGGCCGTGGCCAGCCTGCCACTTCCTTTGCCGCGACATGGAGTATCCAGCGGCCGAGTTCGATGATGAGCCCTGTTTCTTCGGCCGCCGGGATAAATTGCCCCGGCGAAACCGACCCCAGTTCGGGATGCGTCCAGCGCGCCAGCGCCTCCACGCCGGTGACCTCCCCGGTTTCAAGGTCTACCTGAGGCTGGTAGTGGACGGAAAATTCCTCGCGCGCCAGGGCGGCGCGCAGCGCGATTTCCATGTCCTGCTTGGACTTGATGCGCGTGTCCATTTCCTTGGTAAAGGCAAGGGCGCGGTTGCCGGATTGATCCGATGCAAGCGAGAGCGCGATACCCGCATGGCTGACCAGCGCATCGGGTGCGCTGCCCGAGAGGTCGGAATCGGTCATGCCCACGCGCGCGCCGACGATGGCCCTGTGCTCATCCAACGTATAGGGCCGAATAATCTCGGCAATCAGCGTTTCGGCAAATGCCATACCACCGTCGTCGCCCAGCAATCCCTCACGCAACACCGCAAATCCATTGCCCTCCAGCCGCGCCACGCTGATCGGCCCCAAGAGTTCGAGCCGCGCCACCACCTGTTTGAGCAGAGCATCGCCATAGGCGTGCCCGAGCGTATCATTCACGGTCTTGAGCCGCGAAAGCCCGACGAGATAGACACTGGCGCCGCGCCCACGGCCAGTGGGCGTCGCGAGCAGTGCGCCGATCGTTTCGACGAACTTGACCCGCGAAGCGGCGCCGGTCAGCGGGTCGTGCTGTGCAAGATAGGTCAGCCGATGTTCGACCTGCCGTCGCTCAGTCACATCCCGGAAGGTAAGGCATGCAACCCGTCCAGCCGACTCCGCGCTCACCTCGCCCGCATCGACGTCCGACAGTGTCACCACGAATTCCACCGTCCGGCTCTCGCCATTGCACACGATCGCGACTTCGGAAACCGCTTCCATCATCCGTCCGCTATCGAGAGCCGCTTCCAGCGCATCCCGGAACGGCGCCGGAAGCACGTCGCCGATATTGGCGCCGCGCAACCCCGGCGATATCAATTCCTCGGCCAGGCGGCTGGCTGCGCGGATGGATTTGTTGTGATCGACGACAACCACGCCGTCAAAATTGTCTGCAACCACGCGGGCCAGGATGCCCCGCATGGAATCGCGCTCGCGCGCCGCATGGGACAGCGAGCGGCCGCGCGCCTCGAGTTCGTGCCAGAACGCGGTGGCCAGAAATCCGATCTGGGCGATATGAATGCCCGCCGTATCGAGAAGCATGCCCGCTTGGACCTGCATGGCCAGAGCCGTAAATTCCAGCATCCCCGCATAGGCCAGCGACCCGGCTATGGCAGAACCCAATGTCATGCGCGGCCGCAGAAAGGCAAAGAGCAACGCCATGCCAAAAACGATAATGATGGCCGGCAGACGTCCCATATCGGACAGCGCCCTGTCCTGACGTACGGTTTCGGCCGCCAGAAGTTGAAGCGCTGACGTGGAGAGCAGTCCGTAACGAGGCACCGAATGGCTCGATTGCTGCGAATAGCTCGCCTGCCCCACAATCACCTGCCGCCCCGCGAACAGGCCGGTCTCAAAGCTGCCGCCGATCACGTCCGAAAGCCTGAGCCGCGGCACGGTTGCGAGGTCTATGGAAAAATCGATCAAGAAGGACGGACGCGATATCGAATGATCTGGCGAGAGCGCCGTCGCCAAGGATTCGATGACCCAGCCATCATTGACGATCCGGGCGCGATATATCCCCGATCGCTGGCTGCCGCCAACCGCATCCACATAGACTGGCGGCGCATGGGCTGCAAACCTGTCCAGAGGCATATTCAGAACGCGTGAGGCATTCGATGAACGAACCTCGGTGGCAACCGTCCGCACGCGGCCGGCGGCCCTTGTCATCGCTCCGATAAGCGCGTTGTCGTCGAAATAGTCGAGTGCGCCTTGGAGCCCGACGTCGAGCACTACCGTACGCGCACCGGCATCGATCAGGCTGTCGAGGGCATCGGCATAAACGCTGCGCGCGCGCGATTGGCTGCCTGCCCGCGCCATGGCCGCAGCATCGCCCTCAACAAATACGATGTCGCCACTGGCGGGGCGGGAGGCCATGGAAAACCGCATGTCGCGCAGCGCGAAATCGAAAGCTGAAAACCAGCCCATCGCCACGGCCACCAGCACAGCCGCGCACACGATCGCCGTAACCAAAAGATGCCGAACCCGCGCCACCCTGAAAATATCGCCCCCTGCTTTCGCCCACAATTCATGTCGTGAGCACTTTTTCCTTTATCTCCCAAGCAGTTGAACAACCCGTAAATGCAGGGCGCCGGGCGCCGCGATTGCGGAGCCCGGCGCTGAGCAAAAAGCAGGATAACCCTACCGGTTCTTGCGATTGGCGATCAGATCGTCGACCACGCCCGGATCGGCCAGCGTGGACGTGTCTCCAAGCGCACCATAGTCGTTCTCGGCCACCTTGCGCAGAATCCGGCGCATGATCTTGCCCGAACGCGTCTTGGGCAATCCCGGCGCAAACTGGATATGGTCAGGCGAGGCGATCGGCCCGATCTCCTTGCGCACCCAGTTGCGCAGCTCGACCGCCAGATCATCCGATGCCGCATCCCCTGCCATCAGCGTCACATAGCAATAAATGCCCTGCCCTTTGACGTCGTGTGGGAAGCCAACAACCGCGGCCTCGGACACTTTTGGATGCGCGACCAGCGCGCTCTCCACTTCCGCCGTGCCAAGCCGGTGTCCGGACACGTTGAGCACATCGTCCACGCGCCCGGTGATCCAATAGTAGCCATCTTCGTCCCGGCGGCAGCCATCGCCGGTGAAATAATAGCCTTTGTATTGCTGGAAATAGGTTTCCTTGAACCGCTGGTGATCGCCATAAACGGTGCGCATCTGCCCCGGCCAGCTATCGGCAATGGCCAGGACGCCTGCCGCTTCGGTCTCCTCGATCACCTTGCCGCTTTCAGGCTCCAGCACCACCGGCTGCACGCCAAAGAACGGCTTGGTTGCCGAACCGGGCTTGGTCGGAATGGCGCCAGGGAGCGGGGTAATCATGAACCCACCGGTTTCCGTCTGCCACCAGGTGTCGACGACAATGCACCGCTCGCGGCCCACCTGCTTGTGATACCACATCCAGGCTTCGGGATTGATCGGCTCACCGACCGAGCCCAAAAGGCGCAGGCTGGACAGGTCGGCCCGTTCGACGAACTGGTTGCCTGCCCCCATAAGCGCTCGGATGGCCGTGGGCGCGGTATAAAAGATGTTGACCTTGTGCTTGTCCACAACATCCCAGAACCGCCCGGCATCGGGATAATTGGGCACGCCCTCAAACATCAGCGTCGTCGCACCATTGGCCAGCGGGCCATAGACGATATAGCTGTGCCCGGTCACCCAGCCCACATCGGCGGTGCACCAGAAAACCTCGCCCTGGCGGTAGTCGAAGGTCAATTCGTGGGTGAGCGACGCATAAACCAGATAGCCCCCCGTCGTGTGCAGCACACCTTTGGGCTTCCCGGTCGAACCGGACGTGTAAAGGATGAACAGCGGATCTTCCGCATTCATCGGCTCGGGGTCGCATGTTGCCTCAACTCCGGCCTCCGCCTCATGCAGCCAGACATCGCGACCTGCCTGCATGGCGATGTCGCCGCCGGTGTTTCTGACGACCAGCACCTTTTCCACCCCTGGGCAGTCCTCGATGGCCTTGTCGACATTGACCTTGAGCGGCACTTTCTTGCCGCCGCGGCAACCTTCATCGGCGGTGATGATGACGCGGGAATCGCAATCGTTGACTCGCCCGGCGAGTGCGTCGGGAGAGAACCCGCCGAACACCACCGAATGCACCGCGCCAATCCGCGCGCAGGCCAGCATGGCGTAGGCGGCCTCGGGGATCATCGGCATATAGATCGTAACCCGCTCGCCTTTTTGAACGCCGAGGTCTTTGAGCACATTGGCAAACCGGCACACTTCGCCATGGAGCAGACGATAGGTGATATGCCGGGTTTCCGCCTCGGGATCGTCTGGCTCGAAGATGATGGCGACTGTATCGCCGTGCTCTTTGAGATGCCGGTCGATGCAGTTGGCGGCAACATTGAGCTCGCCGTCCTCGAACCATTTGATCGAGATATCGGGCCATTCAAAGCTGGTATTCTTGACCTTGGTAAAGGGTTTGATCCAGTCGATGCGCTGCGCCTGCTCGCCCCAGAACCCGTCGGGGTCCGAGACCGAGCGCTTGTACATCTGGTCATACTGCTCAGCGGTGACCCTGGTTTTGGCGACCACCTCTTCCGAGGGTGCAAACACTTCCGAACTCATGACAACTCCTCCACCTTATTGGCTCGCTATCCCTGTCTTAACCCGCCGATTCAGCCAGCCGCAAGGCACGGCCGGATGGCAAATCGCGCAAGTTTCGATATGAGCGATTTTGCTCCACCGCTCCGCAAACCCTTTTTTAGCGGACCTTCGGCTAATCTGGCCCGCAAACCGGGGGAAAGATGATGACCGACGCACAGATGACCTCGCGAGCGGCCACCCACGCCGATATCGCCGATGTCCATCGCGAGCTGATGGACCTGATCGATTCCATGCCCTATTACGGCGAGCGCTTCAAAGCCTTTGAAAAGGCGCGGTTCAACCGCACATTCCTGCGCACACTGCTCGAAATCGATCCCTGGCACATCCTGCTGCTTGAAATGGACGGCGTGACCGGCGGCTTTCTGATTTCCGGACCGGCCAACGGGACGATCTTCCAGTTCTGGTCGGCCATCTATCCCGATTATCGCGGCACGCCGCTGGGCCGTTTCGGCATGGATGCCTTCATTTCCCACTGGGACAATTCGCGCTTCCATAAGGCGTCGACCTACACCCGCCCTGACAACCGGCCCGCGCTCGTCCTGCTCAAGCGCTACGGCTACAGCCAGGTCGCCCATCTCGAAGACCATATCTTCGGGGAAGATTACTTCGTCATGGAACGCAAGTTCACCAAGGCGGTGGACGGTTATGATAACGGCATATCTCTGCCGCTCGCGACCAGGCTCAAGCTCAAGGCACGGGCGCTCCTCGACCGCTAGGCGACCGCCGCGCGAAACCGGCCGAAGATCGAAACATCGATCTTGGCCCGATAGAGCGCCGTCGCCCACAGCGAGACCGACCAAAGCGAAATCGCGATAAACGCCGAAATCGCCGCACCCATCAGCCCATAGGGCGGCACGAGGGTGAAATTACCGACGATGAGCGCGGCCAGTCCCAGGCCCACCGACGGCAGGCTGGCCCAGGGCCGGTCATGCATCGAAAGCACCAGTGAGGCCGGTCCGAACGCCGCCCGCACCACCAGCCCGAGGCACAAGATGGCCACCGGCAGGGCCCCGTCCGCAAATTCATCGCCGAACAGCATCAGCGCATATCGCCCCACCAGCAGAACGCCGAGGAACAGCGCCAGCGCCAGCCCCGTCGCCACAAGATTGGCCTCCCCCACCCGCCTGCCGAAAGCGCCGCTGTCCGCATCGCGTTCGGCATCGAACATGTTGGGCAGCGTCAGGGCATAAACCGCGACCACCCCGAACGAAGCGAGCGCGAAAATCCGCGTGCTCACACCGAAGATGGCCAGATCGGTGCGGTCGAGCAGCCCGGCGAGCAGGATCAGATTGATGTCAAAGAAATAGTCCGAAGCGAGCGTAATGAGCACCCAGGGCGCCGCAAAACGCCACCAGCGTATGGGCTCACCCTGACGCACCGCGTCAGCGCGCGGCACGGCTATTACGGCCCGGCGCACCCAGATGCTTTGGAACCCGAACAGTACCAGCAGTGCGGCGGCCAGAAGCCACAACATGCGGCCAAGATCGGCAACCGGGCTCATCAAGGCCACTGCCGCGAAAGCGGCCAGCGTCAGTGCCGGCCTGAAGATCATATCGGGCAGATAGCCCGCCATGGGCTGCTTGAGGCCCACCAACGTGGTGGTACTGATATAGGTGATGGCCGTCGCAATCCCGATCAGCGCCGTCTGCACCCAGATCGGGCGCAAATGCTCGCCCGCTTCGCCCAGAACGAAGGTCAGCGGCCAGCCCAGCGCAACAATGGCCACCCCCATGACCGCCATCTGGATGTAGGCTCGGCCCACGAAACGCCGCAGATGATTGCCTTCGCCCCGCGAGCCGTACTCCGCTGAAAAATAGGTTGAAACCGTCTGAAACCCGAGCGGCAGTACAACGGCGATCAGATTGGCCGCCGCGATGACCAGAAGGAAATCGCCGAGCGACTGGGCGCCCCAAACGCGCGAGATTGCGGCCTGTACAAGAAAGATGAACCCCGCGCCAAAGATGCGCAGGGCAAAGATCATCACCGATTTCGAGGCGAGCCTGCCGGCTATCGACATTGCTGGTATTACCCCTGGGTTCGCGCGCCGCGCCTGAAGCGCTTTTGCAGTTCGAGCCGCGTCGCCAGCGCCGCATCGCGGCTGCGTGTCAGGATCTCGCGCGCCTTGTAGGCAGCGGTTCCTGCCACATAGGCCGGCAAATGCGAGGCAAAATTCATGGTTGGCGGCATGGGGCTGATATGGCCCGCATCGCCCACCATGCCGCTCTTGAACTGGTGCAGCCCGGCAAAGCCATCAGTGCCGCCCAGATCGTAGAGCCTGGCCCTGGTATTGTCGCGCAGCCATCTGATGATGTGCCAGTGCAGCAGATAGCCGGCCCGCAAATCGAGCGCCGCATCGTCGGTCGCGCCATAAAGATAGCAAGCCGTTGTGCCGGCCGTGAAGATCGCCGCCCCGGCGATGGTTTTTTCGCCCTGCGAGACGAAAAACAGCTCCGGCCGCGCCGTTCCATCGGGCATGGCCATGAGACCTTCGAGCGTATCGATGCCAGAATAATCGGGGAACAACTTACGCTCGCTCATCGCCTGATAAAGCGTCATGAACCGGCCGATGTCGCCTGGAGCGCCAACGGTAAACTCCAGCCCGGCCTTCATCGCCTTGCGCAGATTGTAGCGCCATTTCTGACCGAACGCGGCCAGCCGCGCCTCATCGTCGAGCGAGACATCGACCACGTAACGCATGGGAAATTTCACACCAACCCCGGACTTGAACCCGCGCGAGCCGAGCATTACGGCCATGCGATTGGTTTCGCCGGCCTCCGCATGGGGCATGATCGAAACCATCATGGAGCGCTTCCGGGCGTATTCAGCCACCAGCGTATCGATCATCCGGCCCATGAGGGCGTCGCGATCGCGCCCCTCGGCATTGGCAAGAAACGGTCCCCATTTGACGAGTGCCACGGTCGCCACGCCCAGTGGCAAGCGCTGCAACATCACCAGCGCGCCGCCTACAGGCTCGTTGTCATCGGAAAACAGAACCGGCTCGAGCGCCACCCCAGGCCAACGAAGGCTCGCATAGGCATGGAGCTGCTCCTGGCAGACTCCGTCGAATGTCGAGACGAGCTTGTCCCAGACCGCCCCCTCCACCAACCGGCAGTCGAGAAGCGCTCTATCCTTTCGCACCGCGCCTGCCGCGGTGGGAGCGTGCGTGGTCAAAGCTGGCGAATGGCTGGTCAGAGACATCGGCGTCACCGGGGTTAGATCAATTTGACCCCAACTTAGCCAGCACCCCCTAGGGAATGCTTTCCGCAAAGCCGATAAAGCCCGTCAATTGCTGGCGTGGTAAATCAAGGCTTGCACTTTTGCATAGCGGTTACCGGCGTTTGACCGCCCACCAAAGCGCGGCGGCGGCCAGGAGCATTGTCGCAAAACCCATATTGGCCCAACCGCTTGACGGTCCTTCGAGCGGTTCGCATTCCCCCACGCAGGCAACGGGCTCGATCACAACCAGCCCCGTGCCCTGCAAGAACCAGAGGCCACCCAGCAGGATGGCCAGAACGCTCACAATGCCAACGATACCCCTTATCCACTTCATCGAATCCTCCCACAACAGACGGCGCCGAACACACCATGCCTGCCCCTGCCGGGCAATAGCGTGCGGTCGAGCAATATCTGCAAAATTGGGAGAGTGCGCCGTTGACCAGCTGAGGACCTCTGGCCGAAACTCGGCCAGCGGCGGCGCAAATCGCCGCGAAGCGCAACGTTCAATCATTACATGAAGTTTTCCAGGCAACTGCCGGAAATATGGTGGGTGTACGAGGGCTCGAACCTCGGACCCGCTGATTAAGAGTCAGCTGCTCTACCAACTGAGCTATACACCCGATCCATCGGGCAGCGCGTCTCCGCACCGCCAGAGTGGCGCCTCTCTAGCAAACGCCATTCAAGCTGTCCACCCACATCCGTGCTTTTTCGTTATGCTTGGAGTGCTTCCGAACTCTCGGAGCAGTTGAAGCGATTCAAAGAAGCGCCGAATGCTCTAAGGAAAAGGATTCTCGCTTGTCCCGAGGAACGCCTGATCGCCCCACAACTCGCGAATCACAACATCGCGTCCACAACCGATCCGGTAGCGTTCATAATGGTCCGGATTGGTCTTGTAGAAATCCTGATGCTCGGGCCCCGCAGGATAGAATGTGGCGGCCGGCTTGATCTCGGTCACGATCGTATAACCGCTCGATTCGGCAATGGCGGCCTTGCTCGCCTCGGCAATAGCGGCCTGCTCATCATTGAGCGCAAAGATGGCCGGCTTGTACATCGGGCCATAGTCGCAGAACTGTCCCTCCGCATCGGTCGGGTCGGTGGTGTGCCAATAGACCGTGAGAAGTTCCTCATAGCTCACGACTTCCGGGTCGAAAGTAATTTGGACCGACTCGTAATGGCCAGTGTCGCCGCCATAGGCGACCTGGTTGTAGGTGGGATTTTCGACATGACCGCCAGCAAAGCCAGATACGGCCTCGGAAACGCCTTCCACCTTCTCGAAATTGGATTCAACGCTCCAGAAACACCCGCCGGCAAAAAGCGCGGTATCGGCCAGTGCGGGGCTTGCGGCAAACGCGCTCGCAGCGGTTGCCAGGGCAATCAGTGTGCGATGCATGCTGCACCTCCTCGTTTGCGTCAGTTGGAACGCCTACGACCTCAACAGCAAGTCAAAGCCGCGTGAGCGTACGCAATTCTTCGTATTTTAAGCAATTACGGTAAGCGCCCGGCAATGGTTTCAGCCTAATGTCGCCGCCAGTTCGCCCCCGGAGCTCATTGCATGACCAGCTTTTCCCAACCCGGCCCTTCCCGGCAGGGCAATTACAGTCTTGGCCGGCTGGCACTCGCAACAGCTTACTGGCTCAAACCCCAGCGCGTTAAGCACTTTCCGGGACTTGTGGCCGGGCTTGTGGGAGATCGCCTGGTGCGTCCTGCCCCGATCCCCGACGCCTCGCGAATCCGAACCTCTCCACCGGGATTTGCGGGTCTGGCCAACGATTTGTCGACCCCGGTCGTGCTCGAAGCGATGGCGCGCGGATTTTACCCCCAGGGCCATTGGGGCGCCATGAAATGGTGGTCGCCCCCCGAGCGGGCCATCATGGATCTTGCGTCGGTTCATATCGCCAAACGGTTCCGCCGCACCATGCGCGGATCGGACATGCGCATCGCGTTCGACACCGATTTTGCCGGTGTGATCGATGGTTGTGCCGCCCCGCGCGCCCCTTCACGCCCCCATCTCACCTGGATCACCCCAAAAGCCCGGGCCCTGTATATGCGGCTGCACGCCGAGGGCCACGCCCATTCGGTGGAAGTTTTTGACGCCGAAGGCAAACTCGTTGGCGGCTTGTTCGGCGTAACCATCGGGCCGGTATTTTCAGCGCTATCGATGTTCCACATTGCTGACAATGCATCGAAATTCGCTATCGTCAGCCTTTACCATCATCTGGCCGATGCGGGCTTTACCACGGTCGATCACCAGATCATGTCACCCTGGGTCGAAGCGCTCGGCGGCACCGTCCTCCAGCGCGGCGAATATGAGGCCCTCCTCACCCGCCCGGCACAGACCACGCTCGGCACCGGCCAATGGCAAGCCAAGTTCAGCCTCGCCGACACCGCGGGCTGGTCACCGGAAACGGCCTAATTACTGGGCCACGATCCCCAGACGCGCAATCAGCCCACGATGGTTCGACCCGAGAGGGTCCGCCATCGCTTCGATCTGGTCGACAATAATCGGCGCGCGCGAAAAGACATGGTCGATGGGAACACCAAGAGGGCCCAGTTCGGTCGGCCAGGTCGCATTGTAGCGCGATGGCGGCAACAGATCGGCCCCTTTCACCAGGTCATCGACGGCATCGGCCCAGGGAGCGGAATTGAAGTCGCCGGCCAACACAAGCGCCCCTTCCATCCGTGACACCTGCCGCGTCAGACGCCGCATTTCGAGCAGCCCCGCATCGTCGAAATAAGGTTTGGTCAGATGCGCGGCAACCAGCGTGACCGGCTCCCCGCCAATCACGGTGCGCGCCACGACCATGCGGTTGGGATAGATGTTACCCAACGACCGAATTTCGGTATCTTGCAGCGGCAGCTTTGAAAGCATCATCAGATCGCATTCATTCTCGGCCACACAGCCGGCGCGATAAGGATAAACAGCTTCAAGCTCAGGCAAATGCTGCCGCATCCGCGCCGCTTCAAGAACAAAGACGATATCGGCCCCCGACCCGGCGATGAAGGCCGCAACGTCGGCGTGCCTTTCGTTGGATTCGAGGACATTGAAACTCAGCAGCGTAAATTCGGCCGCCCGCTCGAGCCCTTGCAAGGGCGCCCGCGCCTCATATTGCGCCGCCACGCGCCAGATCACATGCCCTGCAGCAAAAAGCGCCATCGCCACAACGAGCCCCGCCCGCCACGGCGCGCCGGCCAGCGCAAGCAAAAGGGCAAGCCCGACAAGGCTTGCCCCGATATGGAGTTGCAGCGATTGCAGCAGGGACTGGCCGGGCAGGCCGAGGTCGATTCGTGTCAGCACCAGAATGCCGGCGGCAACCAGGCCAAAGCCTGTGAGCACGCCACGGATCTCGGCCATCATTGCCACTATATCGTCGTCCCCTGGAGTGTTTCCAAAACGCGCCTGGAAACACCAAATACCAATCAGCCCGCCAGCGCGCCCTGTGCCGGAGCCCCGCGCTCCACCAGCAACCGGTTATAGGCATTGAGATAGGCACGGGCCGAAGCAACCAGCGTATCGGGTTCGGTTGCGTTGCCCGACGCGATACGCCCGTTCAATTCCAGCCGTACATGCGCGTTGGCCTGAGCGTCGGTTCCACCGGTCACACCATCCACGGCATAGAGCACCAGATGCGGGCTGGCATTGACCGCCTTCTTGATCGCCGAAAAGATCGCGTCGACCGAACCCGTGCCGTCGAAAGAGACTTCAACCGGCGCGCCGTCCACGGCCACCTTGAGTTCGCACCGATGCACGCCGCCGGTCTTGGACGTCACGCTCATATCCACCAGCTTGATACGATCGGCCCCCGAGCCGATTTCGTCGTCCACCAGGGCGATGATGTCGTCGTCATAGACGTGCTTTTTGCGGTCGGCCAGATCCTTGAAACGCTGGAAGGCCTCCTGGAACTGGTTATCGGCCAGTTCGTACCCCAGATCCTTCAGCTTTTCCTTGAAGGCGTGGCGGCCCGAATGTTTGCCCATCACCAACGAGGTCGATTTGATTCCCACGCTTTCGGGGGTCATGATCTCGTAGGTCGAAGCGTTCTTGAGCATGCCGTCCTGATGGATGCCGCTCTCATGGGCAAAGGCATTCTTGCCCACGATGGCCTTGTTGTACTGAACCGGGAAATTCGCCGCCGCCGATACCGCCCGTGAGGCCCGCGAAAGGTGCGTGGTTTCGATTTCGGTGTGATAGGGCAATGCATCGGCGCGGGTGCGCAATGCCATCACCACCTCTTCGAGCGCCGCGTTGCCGGCCCTCTCCCCGATCCCGTTGATGGTGCACTCCACCTGCCGCGCACCCGCGCGGACACCCGCCAGCGAATTGGCCACCGCCATGCCCAGATCGTTATGGCAATGGGTGGAAAAGATCGCCTTGTCCGAATTGGGCACCATTTCGATCAGATCGTGGATCAACTGGTAATAATCTTCGGGCGTCGAATACCCCACAGTGTCGGGAATATTGATCGTCGTCGCCCCGGCCTTGATTGCCGCTTCGGTGCAGCGGGCCAGAAATTCTATCGGCGTGCGGGTCGCGTCCATTCCCGACCATTCGACGTCGTCGATGAGGTTTCGGGCCTGCGTCACCGTCTTGGTGACGATCTCGAGCACCTCGTCCTCGGTCTTTTTCATCTGGTGGGCCAGATGGATGGGCGAGGTCGAAACGAAAGTGTGGATGCGCCCGCGCTTGGCGAACCGCACCGCCTCTCCGGCCCGGTCGATATCGGCTGGAATGGCACGGGCCAAGCCGCAGATCACTGAGTTCTTGGCGCGCTTGGCAACGGTTGCCACCGCTTCAAAGTCGCCGTTCGAGGCAATGGGAAACCCCGCTTCGATGATATCGACGCCCATGGTGTCGAGGATTTCGGCCACCTGGAGCTTTTCTTCCAGCGTCATGGTGGCGCCGGGGCTCTGCTCTCCGTCGCGCAGCGTGGTGTCGAAAATATAGACGCGGTCGGTATTGGCTTGGTTGGTCATTTTGGTCTTCCTTGATCGGCCACCTGCGCGAGATCGCTTTGCGTATGCAGCAGGTTATGGCCGGACATTGATGTTCGGCGTTATGGCAAAATCCCCTGACGACCCGTCCGCATATTGCAGACTGCCGGTTATCAGGGGCTGATAAGGAGAAGTAGGAGGGCGGCCGAAAGCAGCAGCGCCGAACCCACAAGGATACGGGCCTGCAAGGCTTTTTGCCTGCTGGCGGCTATGGCGATTGCGCGGTTTGCACTGCGGCGCATCGGTACGGCCTTGCCCTTCCTGATAAATCGACAAGCGGACAATGGTCCAATTGAGCGCCAAGCGCAAGACTTCGCGCAACAATAATAGAGCTTTAGAGCCGATACTTTGGTCGGACGATTGCGTTGCGGCAGCACTGTCCGGTCATCGTGGTCAATCACACCTTCGATCATCACCGCCGCCGCGCCACTGATGCACACGTGTTTGACTCGACCGCCCTCACCCTTTGGAAGCCCGACCAACGCCACCCTGTATAGCAAAAACTGGCCCTTCCAGTTCCATCACCCCGCCACTTTGCGCATCAACGCTTCCAGCGGGCCACGCGGCCGGAGCCGCGCCCACCCTGCAGCATAGATGCAGGCAACAACGCAGAAGGCAAATGCTGCAAGTGTCGCGCCGGCGGCCGTCTGCCCTCCAGCCAAGCCGAAGGCCTCCAGCAGCCCCATCCCGACGACGATATGCGCAACATAGAGCGTAAGCGTCTGTCGCCCTGTTGCCATCAGAACGCCAAGAAAACCGCCGCTGCCGAGATGATCCGCAACCCAAACGTACAAGCCGATGAGAACGGAAGCCGATGCCATGCCTGTTATCGAGAAAAGCGGGCCAGGCGGCACTGGCAATGTCGTTGCGAGCGGAGACAACTCGGGATGAAGGCCTGCGAGAATTTCCGCCAGCACCCCGCTGACCAAAGTCATCGTTGCGACCAGCGCAATCCCGGTCCCGATCATCAACAGCTGAACCCGGCGTGCACTCAACTCGATCCGGCTCAGCACCACTCCAAAGTGGAAAAAACCGAACCAGGGAATGACAGGATGCCATCCATTAAACATCAGATTGCGCACGAACCCGGCTGGCGTCCAGAAGTCGACATAGGAATAGTCGAGCCAGTTCCACCCCGCGTCATAGTTCAAAACGAAAACCAGCGCGACAAAGCCGATATTGAGAGCCACCATGGCCGACACGAGGAGCGCTGTGGATTGCGAGAGCACCACCGCGCCAAACAGAAAATAGAAGGCGTAATAATGCAGGATATCAGCGGGGAATATCAGCATGTTCACCAGTCCTAGCACCAACAGAAAGGCGCCGCGCTTGAGCGTGGTGCCGATTGAATTGTCCCCGAAGCGCGCACAGGCCAGCCCGGCCCCCAGTCCCGCAAGAACAACAAAGCTGGCCGCCGCCTTGCCCTCAACGAGTAAGCTCAACCAGTGGAGCAGCCCTTCGCCACCCTCGGCGCCCATGACGATCTTGAAGTTCACCAGAACCATTCCCGCAAACGCAAAAAAGCGCGCCAGATCGAGCCCTTCGAGCCGGCCCGGGGAACCGGGCGTGGACTGTGCGTGCATTTGTCCCATCTCCTCGCCTTCGGCCAACGGCCCTTTCCCAAACCGGAAGCGTCCTTGAAAACGCCTTCATTCGTCGTTAAAAAAACGAACGTTCGTTCATTTTCTAGACGCTGTAGAGGAAAATTGCAAGCCCATGTCCAGGATGGAAAAAGCCGGCTTCCGGAAACAAAAGATCATCGAAGCAACTGTCGTCTGCATTCTGGAAAAAGGATATCATCAGGCCGGTATGCGCGACATCGCAGAGGCTGCGGGTGTCAGCCTCGGCAATTTATACAATCATTTCCCGGGCAAGCAGGCCATTCTGATGGAGTTGGCCGCAATCGAAGGCGCAGAACTGGAACCCTTCATAGCACTTCTAGACGCCGCGAAGCGTCCCCAGGACTCCCTGTCCGCCTTCGCAAATGCCTATCTCGACTATATGGCCGCGCCCGAAAATGCATTGCTGACGCTCGAGTTGACCGCCGAGTCCTTCCGCGAGCCGCAGATCGCGGCGATTTTTCAGGCCAACCGATCAAGGTTGATCGCAGCGCTCGGCAGCACGCTCGGTCTTGAGACACCGAACCGCGATCTCTATGCCGAAATGGTTCTCGATCTCATCGAAGGGACCGCGCTTCGCGCCGTCGCCGAACGTCGCCGCCCAGATGCCGCGGCGCGCAAGGCTCTGCACCAAATGCTCGCCGGCGCGGCCAAACGCCCCGCCTAGCGCGGCAGCGATACCCTGCTCCCCAAGACTAGTCGTCCAGATCAAGCACCCCTTCGGCCAGAATGACCGCGGCACCGCCAATCCCGGCATGCTTGAGCTGGCCACCTTCGATGTTGAACTGCACGCCGATTTCGCTTGGCCGCCCCATTTCGCGACCCTGACGAATCTTGATCGCGTGATGCCCGTCGCCATAGCCGCCATGTTCGGCCAGCATGCCGACCAGCGCCGCCGCTGCCGAACCGGTGGCCGCGTCTTCGCCCGCACCATGGGCGACATGAAACATGCGCGCTGCATAGTCGTTGCCGCGTTCCTTTGGTGTCTTGGTGAAGACATAGACCGAATTGCGTTCGCCCGGAAACGTGTCGGTCCACCCGCGACGCTCCAGCGTTATCGCCTCGAGCGCCCGCGCGTCACGCACCGGCACGAGATAGAACGGCAGCCCGGCCGAATAGAGCGCCGGCGTCATGCCATCGCATCCGATGTCGCTTTCGGTCAGCCCCAAACGCCGCGCAACATCAGCGATCACCACAGGGTCTTCGATCCTCGCAGGGAGCTGTGGCAGAGCGAACTTGGCCTCGCCGGTTCGCCTGTCGATTCGCTCCATGACAGCCGTGACATTGCCCACACCCAGCTCCAGCCGCACGGCGCTCTGCTTATGCTGCAGGCCCAAAAGCACCGCCGCACCCACCGTGGGGTGGCCGGCAAACGGCAACTCGCTCGTCGGTGTAAAAATCCGCAAGGCGGCCGTGTGCCGCTCGCCCTTGGGAGCGTTGACGAAAACCGTCTCGGAAAGATTGAACTCGCGCGCGATCGCCTGCATCCGCGTGGTCGAAAGTTCATCGGCCTTGAGCACGACCGCCAGCGGATTGCCGCTCAGCCGATCACGGGTGAAAACATCGAGAATGAAATAGGTTAGCTTCATCTTTCGGGCAGTCCTCGGGGCAGGTTGGGAGGCGAATTCCATGCGCGTACTCAAAACACTATGCCTATCGTCGCAATGGTTACCACCCCCATAATCGGGCTCCTCACGATCGCCGGGAATTTGCGTTTTCCCCGCGACACGATCTCCGGCATTTGGCACAATAGCCAAGGGGGAGAGCTCGCATGAAACGCACGACTTGCCTCGTCGCCGGGGGCGGTCCCGCCGGCATAATGCTCGGCCTGCTGCTGGCGCGCGGCGGGGTGGAAGTCATTGTTTGCGAAAAACATGCCGACTTCCTGCGCGATTTCCGCGGCGATACCGTGCACCCTTCGACGATCAGGCTTTTGGACGAGCTCGGCCTCGGTGCGGAATTCGCGCAACTGCCGCAAAGCAGGCTCCAAAGCCTGCGCCTGCCCACAACGAACGGCGAAAGCATCGACTTCGGCGATTTTTCCGCGCTCCCGCCGCCTTACAATTATATCGCCATGATCCCGCAATGGGATTTTCTTGGATTTCTGGCCGACCATGCCCGGCGCGAACCGGCCTTCGCACTGTTTATGGGAACCGAGGTCACCGACCTGCTCTGGCGGGACGACAAAGTTGCCGGGGTCACTGTGCGCACCGATCATGGAGAGGAGATGATCGAAGCCGACCTGGTCGTCGCGTGCGATGGCCGCCATTCCATCCTGCGAAAGCAGGCCGGGCTGGTCTCTCGCGATTATGACGTGCCTTTTGACGTCTGGTGGTTTCGCCTGCCCCGCCGCCCCGATGAACAAGCCGAACCGGCAAATCTTGTCCCCAGCTTTGCCGGGCAAGACATCATGCTCGCGATAGCCCGCGAGGGATTCTACCAGATTGCGGTCTTCATCCCCAAAGGCACCGATGCACGGCGCCGCGCTCAAGGCATCCAACCCCTTCGCGATATGATCGCCAGATTGCGTCCCGACTTCGCCGATCGCGTGGATACGCTCACCTCAATGGAACAGGTCAAGACCCTTGATGTGAAACTCGATCGGCTCAAACGCTGGCATTGCCCCGGGCTGCTCTGTATCGGCGATGCCGCTCATGCCATGTCACCTGTCGGTGGTGTCGGCGTAAATCTCGCCATACAGGATGCTGTTGCGACCGCCCGCATTCTCCGCAATCCGCTACGCGCCGGAACATTGACCGAAACCGACCTCGAGGCCGTGCAACAACGTCGCATGATGCCCACCAGAGTCATTCAGGCCATGCAGCGCATTCTCCATCGTATCGTTTTCCAGAACGGGTTTCGATCCGAGCACGCCGGACCGCCGCGCTTCATGCTGTTTCTGGCCCGGCACGTTCCCGGCTTCCGCAAAGTTCCAGCGCGCTTTGTCGCCTTCGGCCCCCGCCCCGAACATGCCCCCGATTTCGCCCGCCGCCAGCCCTGACACTTCAGGCTGGGCGCGCACATAACTTAGGCATTGACTTAACTATCGACGCACTGATAGTTAGGCATATGCTTAACGATTCTTCACAGCTCGATCTCATGTTCCGCGCCCTGGCCGACGGCAACCGTCGCGCCATGATCGACAGGCTGAGCAAATCGAGTGCAAGCATCGGCGATTTTTCCAGCCAGCTTGGCATTTCGCTGCCCGCCACGCTCCAGCACATCGCGGTGCTTGAGCAGGCCGGACTGGTGGTCACCAAAAAACAAGGCCGCGTGCGCATCTGCACGCTCGATACGGCCGCACTCAGCCGGGCCGAGCGCTGGATCAACGAGCGCCGCACATTATGGGGCCGCCGTCTCGACGCTCTCGGGGCCCTTCTCGAAAACGACACTCTGGAGGAAGACAAATGACTGACCGCACCGTGGTACACGCCACTTTCGATCTCGAGCGAATCTATTCCGCACCCCGGAGCCGGGTCTTTCTGGCCTTTGCCGATGAGCCGCAGAAGCGCCAATGGGCACATGGAGCCCCCGCACAGGGATACTCACTCGATTTTCGCGTGGGCGGACGCGAACACGTCGAAATGTCTGCCCCCGGCGGCGGTAGCTTCCGTTACGATGGTATCCATTACGATATCGTCGAAAATGAGCGCATCATCTACGCCTATTCCTTCAGCTTCGGACAAGGAAACGCAGGCACGACGTTGACCACCGTTGAATTGGCCGATGCCGAAGACGGGGCAACCCTTCTCAAGATCACCGAGCAAGGCGCCTATCTCGACGGCTTTGACGGACCAAAATTCTGGAGGAGCGGAACCACCTCCCTTCTCGACCGACTCAACAATCATCTGGAGCAAAAGCAATGACCGACCGCAACGTCGTCCACGCCACCTTCACGCTCCAGCGCACCTACCGCGCCCCGCGCAAAAAGGTCTTCGCAGCCTTTTCCGATTTCAAGACCAAGCAGAAATGGTTCGGAAGCGACGCCCCGGAGGGCGCAGCGGCCAATATGGATTTCCGTGTCGGAGGCCGCGAGCACAGCCATGGCGTTGCCGAACAACATGGCAGCACGCACGCCTATCGCTACGACGCCATCTACCTCGACATCATCGAGAACGAGCGCATCATCTATGCCTATGACATGGACGCCGACGGCCACCACATATCGGCCTCGCTCACCACGATCGAACTGACCGACGCGGCGGACGGCACCCAGCTCAAGCTGACCGAACAGGGCGCCTATCTCGACGGCTATGATGACCCCAAGATCCGTGAAGACGGAACGGCCGGGCTTCTGGCCGCCCTTGCAAAAATCGTGGAGGACTGACCGATGGGCAAATTGATTGTCTGGAACATTGCAAGCCTCGATGGCTATTTCGAGGGCCTTCAGCCTTGGGATCTGTCTCTGCACGAAACCATCTGGGGCGACGAATTGGCGGCCCTCTCCGAGGCGCAGTTGGCCGATACCGAAGCACTGGTTTTCGGACGGCGCACCTATGAGGGCATGGCTGCGTACTGGGCCAACGAATCCGAAACCGGGCCCATTACCGATGCCATGAACGCGCTGCCCAAATATGTCGTCTCAAACACGCTGACGGCGCCCGACTGGAACAACACCAGAGTTATCAATGGCGATGTCGTCGAAGCTCTGCGCGACATCAAGTCAAAATCGCAGCGCAATCTCTATATCTTTGGGAGCGCTGAACTGCTTGCCTCACTCCTGCCAGCGGGCCTTGTCGATGAATACCGGCTGGGTATCGCCCCGCTCTTGCTTGGTCGCGGCAACCCGTTGTTCAAGCCGTCCGACTTGCGGATCGATCTCGAACTTCTCAAGACCCAGCCGCTCAAGAACGGCGGCATCGTTCTTTATTACGGCTTGAAAACCCCAACCTGACGGCAAACCCAAACGGCGGCAAAGCGCCGGTCCACTCAACATGGAGACCCAGCAATGCCAAAATACATAACCATAGGCTATGGCGACCGAGCCGGATACGATCGGACACCAGAGGACATCAGGCAGGCAGCCCATGACCACGATGCCCTTCTCAAGGAGCGCGGTGTCACGATGGGTATCGCCGGAACACCTGTCCAGGTGCGCAATCACAACGGACGCGGCGTCCAGACAGAAACCGGGCCCTACCTCTCGTCGGATCTGCCAATCGCCGGCTTTGCAATTATGGAAGCCGATGACATGGACGAAGCGATCGCGCTGGCCTCGGAAACGCCTTGCGCGATAGCTCACGGCGTGTTCGAAATCTGGCCGCTCAACGAGTGGTAGCTCAGAAAAAAGGGCCGGCAAAACCGACCCTTTTTCAAAGTTCAACTTCAACTGCGGAAGTCTAGTTCCGGCTCTTGTCCACCAGCGCGCCGGCCTTGATCCACCGGAGGATGCCCGGAAAAGTGCCTCGCACTTTTCCGGTCTGGTATCCGACCAAGCAAAGGCCGTGGATCGCCAAGCGCCCGTGCAGGCTAGTTCCGGCTCTTGTCGACCAGTGCCCCGGCCTTGATCCACGGCATCATGTCGCGCAGCTTGGTGCCGACTTCCTCGATCTGGTGGGCATCGTTGTTGCGGCGGATGCCCTTGAAGCGGGCGGCGCCGGCCTTGTATTCCTGCATCCACTCGGACGTGAACTTGCCCGACTGGATATCGGCCAGAACGCGCTTCATCTCGGCCTTGGTCTCCGAGGTGATGATGCGCGGGCCGGTGACATATTCGCCCCATTCGGCGGTGTTGGAAATCGAGTAGTTCATGTTGGCGATGCCGCCCTGGTAGATCAGGTCGACGATCAGCTTCACTTCGTGCAGGCACTCGAAATAGGCCATTTCCGGCGCGTAGCCGGCTTCCACCAGCGTCTCGAACCCGGCGCGGATCAGCTCGACCAGACCGCCGCAGAGCACAGCCTGCTCGCCGAACAGATCGGTTTCGCACTCTTCCTTGAAGGTGGTTTCGATGATGCCCGAACGGCCACCGCCAACACCGGACGCATAGGCCAGCCCAAGGTCGTGCGCGTTGCCGGTCGCATCGTGATGGATGGCGATCAGGCACGGCACTCCGCCGCCCTTCTCGTATTCGCCGCGCACGGTGTGGCCGGGGCCCTTGGGCGCAATCATCAGCACGTCAACAGTGTCCTTGGGCTCGATCAGCCCGAAATGGACGTTGAGGCCGTGCGCGAACGCCAGCGCGGCACCGTCGCGGATATTGGGCGCAATATCATCGCGGTAGATATCGGCCTGCAATTCATCGGGGGTCGCCATCATCATCATGTCGGCCCAGGCCGCAGCTTCGGCAACGCTCATCACTTTGAGCCCGTCCGCTTCCACCTTCTTGGCGGTCGAGGAGCCGGGGCGCAGACCGACGGCGATGTCGGTGATGCCCGAATCCTTGAGGTTGAGCGCATGCGCGCGACCCTGGCTGCCATACCCGATAATGGCGACCTTCTTGGATTTCAAAAGATTGATATCGGCATCCCGATCGTAATAAACGCGCATTGGTCTCTCCCTATGTCGCTTGTCGTTGTTGATGGATTTAAGCGCCGTAGAGCGCAAAAAACTGTTCGCGGGCCCGGCGTGCCTGCCCCGCAATCTTCTCTTCGCTCGGTCGTCGTTGTTCGCCGAGCAACATGCGGATCTGGGTGTCCCTGACCACCAGACCGAAAAATGTCCGAAACGCCTGATCTGCGTCGTCGAAATCGAGCAGCCCCGCCGCCCTGCCCGCCTCAAGCAAAGGTTCGCAGCGTCGCGCCATCCCGATGGGCCCATTCTCGAGGACAATCGCCCCCAGATTGCGCTTTTCCTGGCCCGCATGGCTCACGGCCAACCGGTTCAGCGCCACCGAAATGTCTCCGGTCAGAACCGTCAGCCAGTCGCGCCCGAATTTTTCCAGCGCAATGCCGAGCGTGCGCTTGTCCAGTGTCTCCCGGTCCACCGGCACAACCCGCACCTTGGAGGCCTGCCATTGCACGGTGGCCGTCAAAAGCCCATCCCGGTCGCCGAACCATTTGTAGAGCGTTTCCTTCGAACAGCTCGCCCTGCGCGCCACCCCGGTCATGGTGAGCCCATCGCCACCATCGACCAAAAGACCCAGCGCCGCATCCAGAACATCCTTCTGGCGACTGGTGAGCGTATCGTCGTTTATGGTCAGGGTTGGCGGGGTCAAGCGTGACTCGCTGTCTGTTATCGATTATCGTAGCTGGAAGGCCATGCCCCAATGAGCAAAACAGCCCCTCCGAGCGAGGCGTACCGTACGGTACGGTTCGGCAATTTTCAAGAGTGATTTCGCGCCCTGACCCGAAACGATGAGCCGCCGCCTCTTTCGAGACGACGGCCCGATTTCATCCAGCTTTCGCGGCGCCACGGGGCGCCATTTCTGGCAGGTCAGGGAACAATGACCGTCAATTCGCCACCGGCCGTTTCGACCTCCAGAGCATTGCCATCGATATCGGTCACCGCATCGAACGTACCGACGATCGTGGTCGCGCGCAGAATCGAGACCGTGCTGCCCGCTTCGGCATCACCCAGATCGACTACAAGTGCGCCGCCTTCGACGTCAATTTCACCGCCGATATCAAGGCCAAGTGCGGTAACCTCCAGCACGCCGCCGCTCACCAGCAGATCGCCTTGGCCAAGCGCCATCGTGGTTCCAGCCACCAACGTGCCCTCTTCCAGTCGCGTGCCGCCCGCGTACGAATTGTAACCGCTTAGCGTCAGCTTGCCCGAACCGGCCTTGGTCAGCATGCCGGGGCCGGAAATGTCGTGAACCCAAATGTCCTCGGCGTGCATTTCGCCCAGATCCGCATCCATGGTCACCGATACGTCGCCCGGGAAGGCTCCATAGCCGCCAGCCGCAGCCACAAGATCGATCCGGCCCCAGCCATTGGTTTCATCGAGCACCGGATAGCCGCTGGGCACACCCGTGGTGTAGAGCACCACGCGGCGCTGTTCAGCGCTGAGATAGGGCTGGCGCGTTTCAAGAAGCACCTCGGCGCCCATCGGCACGACCATCTCCTGCCCCATATCCGCTGCGTCCTGAGGCAGGCCATAATGGGTACGCAAGCGATAGAGCGCTGCGTTGGCGGCATCATTGGCCCAACGGTCGCCCGGCTGGCTCTCGGCCGCTGCGGCAATCGTGGTGCCCTCGCCCACATTGGCCGCCATCACGGCCTGCATGTTCGCAAATGCCGCCTGCTTGAGGTCGGCATGCTCGGGATTAGAGAGCAGCGCGGTCGCCATGGCCATGGACATGGTGCGCCCACCCATCACATCGAGCGGCGAGTGCATGCCGGTCACGATGCGATTTTCGCCCAACTCGGACGCACGGGTCAAAAGCTCTTCGTAGCGCTGCGGCAGCGCATAGGCATAAGCAATGGCAGCAAGGTAGCCAGCATTGGCATGTCCCGAAGGATACCCGCCATCCTTGTGCCGGCCGCGTGTTTCGCGCGCGCTGAGCAGAGCCGGGATCACCTCGACATTGCTATCATAGCGCTCAAAGCTGTTCGGCCCGATAACATCGGTGCCTGTTTCCACCACCTGCCCGGTATCGCTCATGCGCCAGGGGCGCGGCGAGGCGTAGAAATATTTCGAGGGCGATGTCGTCCCTTCGGGCCCGCGCATCATCGCCATGAAGGCCACAAAGTCCTGCATGGTTTCACCACCCGTTCCCGCTTCGGTGCCGTGGTCGTCTTCCTTGACCGGCAGAACCAAATTGGGATCGAACGTGCCCAAGGTGTGATTGATCGTCGTGAAAGCCTGCGCTTCGGCGGCGTAGATATTGGCCAGCACCGGCCCCATGCCGGAGATTACTGAAAAGCCCTGCGAACGGCGATCGTCGAGATAGGCTTCCAGCGCTTCCTGATCGTCGCGGGCGCTGCCGGTCACCGAAAGTACATAGGCCATGTTGGCCGCCCACACGGCGGGATCGACAATTTCGACATTGGAATAGTCGAGCGCTCCGTCCCCGTTCGCACCACCCGAGCGCCACGCTTCGTCACCGAGATTCCAGATTTCGTCAAAGCCGCGATGCAATTCGAGAACCGGGTTTTCGGCGCGGTCATAGCGATTGACTTCGGCCCCGTCGGCACCGACACCTGCCTGGTGCGTATAGGTCTCGACCACCGGCAGCGGATAGGCGACATCGGGCAGCGGCACTGTAAATTCGCCAACGCCGAGAGGGGCGGCCAGCGCCGTGCTGGTCAGCAAAGAGAGTGCCAGCGCACCCGACAGACGGCCAAGGAATATGGAGGATTTGCGGTTCATGGATATGGCTCCAGTGTGAACAATGGAGCTGCCCTTTAGGGTGGTCCAATGACACCGGGGTGACACTTTCCACAAACTTGAGCACCCCGACCCGAAACGATTTGCAATCACCACAATTTGGGCCAAACATCGCTGCAGGCTGCCCGCTCCGAATGCCAACGAGGCCAATGATGCGTCCGACTATCCTTACAGTTCTTGCCTTTTCGGCACTTTTCGCATCCCCCGCCACGGCCCAGGAAGCCGAAGGCATGACGTCGGCCCCGATGATTGGGGCGTCCCTCACCGAAAAGTTCTGGATACAGTCGCAAGATGATGCCGGCCTGCCCGGCTCAATGGTTCTGTTCCTTTCGGAAGGGACCATGCTCCAGGATTCCTGCTGGGAAACCTATCGCCTCTCAAACTGGCAGATGACCGGCGAGGATTCACTGAGCTGGCAAGAGGACACCATGACCATCGAGGCCGACATCGTGGAGCTCAACGAAGCCGAGCTGGTTCTGGCCCTGCATCTGGGCGAAGACATCGTCGAAGAGCGCTACACGGCCGCGCCCGTGCCCTTCGTCTGCCCGGACATGCCGCGCTAGTTTGAAAAGTCGCAGATATACTGTGGCGCACCACCAAACGTGCCGAAAACCGCGCTTGCCCCGACCAGATTGTCGGGATCGGCCTGCATGATGGCATCCGACTGCGCGGCGATTGGCGCCATCGCTGCGTCGAGCCCCTCCTGACCGGGCACAAACACCACGCCGATCGAGCTGTAGCCATTGTCGATACCGGCGATCACCGAGATCGCGGCCACCTCATGGCCCAGCCAGTCTCCCTTGACCGGCACGCGCAGTTCCCGATGATCCTCCCGCACCGCAATCTGGGTGGCGGAAAAATAGGCGCTGGCATCAGCGGGGACAATCAGCGTGCCATCGGCCACGATCTGCTCCCAGAACACCCCGAGATCGCTTGAAATCTCGCAGCCCTGTTCCAGCCCCGCCAGAAAGCCATCCATCTGATAGCGCGCAGGCTCGTCCGGCCCCAGTCCCACCACCGATAGTGTGGAAAGCGCGGTTCCCATCAGAAAGTCGCCTGCTGTTGCCAGCCAGTCCAACATCGCACACCCCTTTGTGCTGGATCGTGATTGAGACGATCTAGGCCCCGTCCGTGGCAAAATGGCGACATGCCACACGGCAACAAAAAAGGGCCACCCGTACGGGCAGCCCTCGTCAATCTTGCAATGCAGCCGGGATTTATTCGGCGGCGATAGCTTCGACCTTGCCGTCGCGGGCAGCCTTGGTGGCAGCGGTCCACCATCCAAGGTTGTCGAACATATCGTTGAGGCTCGGAGCGATCACGGGTTCGATGGCTTCCATCGGCTCGTTCTTGCCTCCCCCCCAGACGGTAAAGAATTCCGAACCGCCGATATGCACGCCGTGACGAACAGGGACCATCTGAAGTTCGACGTTAATCAGTCGCAGCTGTTCGATGGCGCGAGCAGCACCGACTGAACCGTAACCGACGTATGCAGCGGGCTTCTTGGTCCATTCGACATAGGCCTGATCGAGCGCATTCTTGAGCGCTGCGGTAATCGAGCGGTTGTATTCAGCAACAAGGAAGATATAGCCGTCGAACTCGCCGACCTTCTTCTGCCAGGCGATAGCCTTGGGGTCCTGGCTCGGCGCCCACATGTTGGAGGCCACCTCATCAAAGAACGGCAGATCGAAATCGCGCAGATCGACAAGTTCGACGTCGAATTCGGAACGCTCCTGGGCCTTGGCCAAAAGCCACTGGGCGGGCTTGTCGGCGAAACGGCTTTCGCGGGTCGAAGAAATGATGATTGCAATTTTCGGCTTGGACATGATGTTTTCCCTACACTTGGTTACGAACAGTAAGTAGGGCTGCATATGTGACTCTTGGGACGCCGCTCAAGTAGGCACACGGGTGTAAGCAGGGCATGTGCACCTGCCTAACGATCATTGCATGAAATTCAACCCACTGAAAACAAAGGGGTAATTTGTACACTATTCACAAAGCCGGCCATCGTTCGGCGATGCCGAACAAACAAACAACGGGTTCGAAACGACAAAAGCGCTGACCTGTTCCGATCCTGGAGCGTGTCCAGATAAAGTGGATGCCACTTTGTCGGTTCGGACACGCGACAAAATAAAGACTTAGATCGTTGCGCCGTTTCCGCGAAACGGTGAAATGATCTAGCGGCTAAGCACGCCCAGATATTTCCGCACGGTCTCGGCAAACCCGAAGATCAGGGCGTCGGCTGTGATCCCATGCCCGATGGAAACCTCGTCAACGAACGGCACCGTGCTCTGAAAGGCCGGCAGATTGGCAAGCGTCAGATCGTGGCCTGCATTGATTCCCAGCCCGAGCGCATCGGCCGCATGCGCCGTTTCCGCAAGATCGGCCAAAGCGGAAACCGCCGCATCGCTATTGTCATAGCACGCGCCATAAGGACCGGTATAAAGCTCCACCCGATCGGCCCCGGCCGCTTTCGCTGCTTGCAGCGCCTCGGTGCTTGCATCGGGATCGCAAAACATGGCCACCCGGCGCCCCGGCGCCGCAAGCTGGGCCGACACCTCGCTCAGCAGCGCCTGATGGGTGATAAAGTCCCAACCATGGTCCGACGTCGCCTGCTCGGGTGCATCGGGCACCAGTGTCACCTGATGGGGATTGGCCGCGGCCACCAGCTCAAGAAAAGCCGGCGTGGGGTAGCCCTCGATATTGAGTTCGGCGTTCGGATAGTCTGTCCGCAGCAGATTGACCAGGTCGAACACATCCGAGCGCCTGATATGGCGCTCATCGGGACGCGGATGCACGGTGACCCCCACCGCTCCCGCATCGAGCACGATTCGCGCGATGCCCGTCACGCTCGGCCAGGGCAGATTCCGGCGATTGCGCAACTGCGCCACTGCATTGAGATTGACGGAAAGCTTGGTCATGGCAGCTGTCTGAAAAAATAAGGACCGTACGAAATGTACGGCCCCCGTCTATCGTGAAACGAGGTTTACGCAAACCTCAACTTTCGGAGCGCGGTCAGGACCCCAAGATCCGCGAACCACAACGTCGCAGACTTAACCGTCCTCACCGAGTGGAGACGGAGTGACCTCCAAGCCTACATGCCTTCCGGCCCGCGCGTGATCGCGACAAGCCCGGTGCGCACCACTTCCACCAGCCCCAGCGGCGTCATCAGCGTGATGAACTGCTCGATCTTGCTCGATTTCCCGGTGATCTCGAACACGAAGCTTTCGGTGGAGGCATCGACCACCTGCGCCCGGAACGCATCGGCCAGCCGCAGCGTCTCAACCCGGTTTTCGCCCTTTCCGGCTACCTTGAGCAACGCCAGTTCGCGTTCCAGCGATCCCCCCTCGGCCGTCAGATCGTGGACCTTGTGCACCGGCACCAGCCGCTCGAGCTGCAGCTTGATCTGCGCCAGCACTTTCGGCGTGGCAACGGTCACAATGGTGATGCGCGAGCGATGCCGGTCATGCTCGGTCTCGCTGACCGTCAGCGAGTCGATATTGTAGCCCCGTGCCGAAAACAGCCCCACCACCCGGGCGAGAACCCCCGGCTCGTTGTCCACCAGAACCGTCAGCGTATGACGCTCGCTGGCCTGGGTTTCAGTGGTCAGGAAATAGGCCGATCCCGTCGGCTTGAGATGTGCATTCATGATCGTTCCTCGGCGCCCTAGACGAGCTGCCGTCCCTTCTCATCGATGATGGAGCCGATATTGGCCGTATCGGACAGTATGATCTCGTTGTGCGCCTTGCCCGACGGGATCATCGGCAGACAGTTCTCGTCCTTTTCGACGATCACGTCGAACAGCACCGGTCCGTCGTAATCGAGCATTTCGGCAATCGCCGCATCAAGGTCCGCCGGATTGTCGCAACGCACGCCCTTGGCGCCATAGGCCTCGGCGAGTTTGACGAAATCGGGCAGCGATTCCGAATAGGAATGGGCATAGCGCGACCCGTGCAGCAGATCCTGCCATTGGCGAACCATGCCCATGCGCTCATTGTTGAGGATGAAGATCTTGACCGGCAGCCGGTACTGAACCGCCGTTGAAATCTCCTGCATGGTCATCTGCACGCTCGCCTCGCCGGCAATGTCGATCACCAGCGCATCGCGATGTGCGACCTGGACACCGACCGCGGCCGGCAGCCCATAGCCCATGGTCCCAAGGCCGCCCGATGTCATCCAGCGGTTGGGCTTGTCGAAATGGAAGTGCTGCGCTGCCCACATCTGGTGCTGGCCGACTTCGGTGGTGATGAACACCTCCTTGCTCTGTGCCTTTGCCGCCTCGTACAGGCGCTGGATGGCGTATTGCGGCTTGATGGTGGTTTCAGAATTCTCGTAGCCCAGCGAATTGACGGCCCGCCATTTCTCGATCTGCGCCCACCATGGCGCTATCGCTTCGCTGCGCGGCTGGTTGGTCTTGGAGCGATAGATGCGAATCATCTCAGCGAGCACCCGGGCGCAATCGCCGATGATCGGGATATCGACATTGATCACCTTGTTGATCGAAGAGGGATCGATATCGACATGAATCTTGCGGCTACCGGGTGAAAATGCATCGATACGACCGGTGATGCGGTCGTCAAAGCGCGCGCCGATATTGATCATCACGTCGCATTCATGCATCGCCAGATTGGCTTCATAGGTGCCGTGCATCCCCAGCATGCCCAGCCATTGCGGGTCCGAAGCCGGGAACGCGCCAAGCCCCATCAAGGTCGAGGTCACCGGAAATCCGGTCAGCTCGGCCAACTCGCGCAAAAGCTCGGACGCTTCCGGCCCTGCATTGATGACCCCGCCCCCGGTATAGAAAACCGGCCGTTCGGCGCGCAGCATCAGATCGACGGCGGCCTCGATTGCTCCCAGGTCGCCATCCATCTGTGGCCGATAGCTCTGGTGACGCAGTTTGTCGACGTCGGGCGTATAGTAATCACCCAGGGCAAACTGGATGTCCTTGGGAATATCGATCACCACAGGCCCCGGCCGCCCCGTCGTCGCGATCAAGAATGCCTCGTGCAGGATGCGCGGCAGATCTTCGACGTTCTTGACGAGATAATTGTGCTTGGTGCAGCTACGGGTGATCCCGACGGTATCGCATTCCTGGAAACCGTCTGTCCCGATCAGATTGGTCGGAACCTGGGCCGTGATACAGACCAGCGGGATCGAATCCATCAGCGCATCGGTCAGCCCGGTCACGGCATTTGTAGCGCCCGGCCCCGAGGTCACAAGAACAACGCCGCATTTGCCGGTCGAACGCGCATACCCTTCGGCCATGTGAGTGGCGCCCTGCTCATGACGGACGAGAATGTGCTCGATCTTGTCCTGCTGGAACATGGCATCATAGATCGGCAGGGCCGCGCCACCGGGATAGCCGAAAATATGCTCCACTCCATTATCGGTCAGCGCCCTGATCACCATTTCCGCGCCGGTCATCTGTTCGGCCATCTCAGCCACTCCCTACTTCAATTTCATCCCGCCACAGCCGGAATTTGATAATAAAAAAGGCCCCGTGAGGGACCTGTGTTCGGCGCATCGCATTTCGCACGAGGGTTATGCCCTCATGTTGCGATGCGCCTGCGTACTACAAGAATAAGTGCCGTCTTCACGGAAACCATCTCCAAAATTCGGCGCTATTGGTACTGCCCGGTACGGCGGTGGTCAAGCCAAAAAGCTAACGCCGGGCATCACCGGGAATCAAAAAGGCCCGTGCAGGGAAAGCACGAGCCCTTTTTTCAATTGCCTTGCGCGGCCGATTAGCTGCTCGGGCAAGCGTCCTTGTACAGCGTTCCGTCCGAAGCGCGATAGTAGCACTGGTTCGGTTCGCCAGCGACCTGGCCAACCAGCGCACCGGCAACACCGCCGACAACGCCGCCAACAACGGCGCCCTGCACGCTACCAGTGGTCACGCCACCGATCACGGCGCCAGCGCCAGCGCCAATGGCAGCGGTTTCCTGAGTGCGGGTACAGGCCGAAATGGCCATAAGAGAAGTAAGGGCAACGCCAATAATAAATGCTTTTTTCATTTCCAAGCCTCCTGCGACTTAACTCTAGAGTTCCCTCGCCCTTAAATGCGGCTAGCCGCTTTTGGTTCCGCGAGCGGGGCCCTTGGCCTTACAATTTTCAACATGAAGCGAAACTGAACGCCGTCGACAATTCCTTAACTTTCTCCATTTTGTGAACTTTTTCAAGTGGTTTGGCACTCATCCCACGGGCAGGCTTCCACCGGCTGTAGCAATCCATCAAGAACCAAGACCGCTGACAAGAACCCGATTCGCGTGTATCGGGTTCTGTTCACCCATCGCCATCAAGCGCTGGGCGCGGCTTGGGAAGGCCCACGATAATGAATACGACCGAAACGATGCGGTTCGCGCCCGGATGGGCCGCGGAACTGCGCGCCACTTTTCTGCTCGCCTGGCCGCTTGTGGTTGCCCAGGTGGCCCAGAACGCCCTGTTTACCACTGACGTCATCATGATGGGCTGGCTCGGACCGGAATATCTGGCCGCCGGCACGCTGGCCACGTCGTTTTTCACACCCTTCCTGCTGCTGGGCGGTGGCATCGTTTCCGCCGTCGCTCCGCTCGCCGCCCAGGCGCTGGGCGCTCGCCAGATCAAAAATGTCCGCCGCACCGCGCGTCAGGGATTCTGGGCCGGCATTCTAGTCGCCACGCTCTTGTTCCCGCTGATCTGGCAGATCGAGCACATCCTGCTCGCCACCGGTCAGGAACCCGAACTGGCCCGCATGGCAGCGCAATATATGCACATCGCTGTGCTGGTGCTCTTCCCCGGCCTCGGGCTTTTCGCCATCCGCTCGTTCCTGTCGGCGCTCGGCTCGACCCAGATCATTCTCTACGTCACCCTGGCCGGCGTCGTCATAAACGCCGCCATCAACTATTGCCTCATCTTCGGAAATTTCGGCTTCCCACGGCTCGAACTGCGGGGTGCCGCCATCGCAACGGTACTGACCAACCTCATCATGTTCGGTCTGCTGCTCGCCTATACGCTCACCCACCGCAAATATCGTCGCTTCCACATCCTCGTGCGGTTCTGGAAGCCCGACTGGCTGCGGTTCAGAGAAATCTTCCGCATCGGAACCCCCATTGGGCTCACCCTGATGGCAGAAGTGGGCATGTTCGCGGTCGCCGCCATTTTCATGGGCTGGCACGGCACCGACGCGCTTGCCGCTCACGCCGTGGCCCTGCAATGCGCCTCCTTCGCCTTTATGGTGCCGCTCGGTCTGTCGATGGCCGCCACCGTCCGCGTAGGCCTTGCCTTTGGTGCTGGCAGTGACCGCGGTATCGCACAGGCCGGCTGGGTCGCAATGATTATCGGCACGGGCTTCATGGTCATCACCTGCGTGCTGTTTCTCACCGTGCCGCAGATTTTTACCCGCCTGTTCCTTGATCCCGCCGATCCCGGCAACCTCGCCGCACTTGCCATGGCAACGACTTTTCTGGGCGTTGCTGGCCTGTTCCAGATCGTCGATGGCGCTCAGGTTGTCGCTGTCCACATTCTGCGCGGCCTCAACGACACCAAGATACCTATGTACATCGCCCTGTTCGGCTATTGGTGTGTTGGCATGCCGGTCGCCTGGTTTTTGGGATCCCCCGACCGCCTGGCCGGCATCGGCATCTGGCTCGGGCTCGCCGCGGGCCTGGCCTTTTGTGCCGTCGTCCTCACCGCCCGCTTCGCCATGCGCGACAGGCTGGGCCTGATCGACAGGCGACGCATGGTGGCAGCGGCCTAAACGACCACCGCTTGCTCAGCCATCTCCGCATCCCCGAACACCCGAAGATAGCGCGCGATCTCTTTGGGGTCTCCCACCGCCTTGGCCGGATTGTCGGAAAGCTTGACCGCCGGACGTCCATTGGCGCTCGACACCTTGATGACCAGCGAGATCGGCTTGAGTTGCGGGGTATGCATTGGCGCCGTTCCGGCAAAATCATTGGTGAGGTTTGTCCCCCAACCAAAACTCATCCTCACCTTGCCTTCAAAATGCCTGTAGGCCGCCTCGATCGTTTCGATATCGAGCCCATCGGAAAAGATCAGCAGCTTCTCCTTCGGATCGCGCCCATGCGCCTTCCACCATTCAATGATCTTTTCGCCGCCCTCGATGGCCGGCGCGCTGTCGGGTCGGAAACCCGTCCAGTCTGCCACCCAATCGGGTGCATTTTCGAGAAATGAGGCCGTCCCGAACGCATCGGGCAATACGATCAGCAGATTGCCGCCATAATAGCTCTGCCAATCCTGGAGCACTTGATACGGCGCCTCCTTGAGCGCCTCATCGCCGTCGGCCAGCGCCGCAGCCACCATGGGCAATTCGTGGGCGTTGGTCCCCAGCGCCTCGAGATCGGTGTCCATGGCCAGAAGCACGTTCGACGTGCCCATCAGCGCGTTCCCCAACCCCTCCTTGAGCGCCTCCACGCACCAGCGCTGCCACAGGAACGAATGCCGCCGCCGCGTCCCGAAGTCGGAAATTTTCAGATCAGGCAGCTTTTTCAGCCGTTCGACCTTCTCCCAGGTCTTGGCCTTGGCCCGTGCATAGAGCACGTCCAGCGCAAACCGCCCCATGCCCCGCATCGCCCGGCGCGAGCGCAGCTCATTGATGATGGCCAGCGCAGGAATTTCCCACATGGCCGTTTCGACCCATCTGCCGGGAAAATGCAACTCGAACTGCCCGTCGCGTTGGGAAAGTTCATATTCGGGAAGCTGGAAATTTTGCAGCCAGGCCAGAAACTGCGGCGAAAAAATCTGCTTGGTGCCGTAAAAACTGTTACCCGCCAGCCAGATCATTTCCTTTTTGGTGAACCGCAGCGTGCGTGCATGGTCGAGCTGCTCGCGCAGCTCGTCGATATCGACCTCGTCCGCCAGCCGCACGCTGGTGGTGCGATTGGTCAGCGAGAACGTCGCATCGACATCCCGATACAGCCCCCAGATCATCTGCAACATCAAGAGCTTGTAGAAATCGGTGTCGAGCAGCGAACGGATGATCGGGTCGAGCTTGAACGTATGGTTGAAAACGCGCCGCGCAATGTCGGTCTTGGACGACGAACTCAAATCACGTCCACCCCTGCTGCCTTAATCTTCCCGATCATCGTCTCCATGGAGCCCATCAGATCGATCCCCCGGCACGCCTCCAGCAACACCCGCGCCGAAAAGCCCTGCCCCACCGCATCGAGCGCCGAATAGGCGACGCAGAAATCGGTGGCCAGCCCCACAAATGTCAGTTCACTCAGTCCCCGCTCGCGCAGATACCCTGTCAGTCCGGTCGGGGTCGTGTGATCGTTCTCGAAGAAAGCCGAATAGGAATCGATCGGTGTCCGGAATCCCTTGCGGATGATGAGCTCAGCCGGCATCAGGTTCAACTCGGGATGGAAATCGGCCCCGTGGCTGCCCTGGATGCAATGATCCGGCCAAAGCCGCTGGCTGCCATAATCCATTTCAATATCGTCGAACGGCGCCTTGCCGGGATGCTGGGAGGCAAAGCTCGAATGGTTGGCCGTGTGCCAATCCTGGGTCAGAACGACGTGCTCGAACTGCCCCATAAGCTGGTTGATGACCGGCACCACCCGGTCGCCCTCATCCACCGCCAGCGCCCCTCCGGGGCAGAAGTCGTTCTGCACATCGATGACGATCAACGCTTTTGTGGCCATGGGCGCCTCCCCAAATCAAAGTCACGCGCACTACTGCAAGCCACGCGCGCCGCGTCAACTCCCCAAGCGCGCGTGTTCCCGTGACAGCATGCCCATGATGACACCTGCTGCCTCTGCCTCGATCCCCGCAGCCGTCAGCACCTCTACGGCAAAACTCGCCGGTGCGGGCGCAGGCGCGGTGATGACCCGCCCATCCCCAACCGCTTGCGGCTGATCGCGATAATGCGCCGCACCCCGATAGGTTTTCACCGCCTGCAGATAGTCCAGTCCGTTGGACGTATGCGCGGCCTCATCGAGCAACCCCGCTCGCGCCAGCGCCAACGTTCCCCCACAAATCCCGGCGATCACACACCCATTCTCATGAGCCTGCTTTAGGCGCCCTTCAATCTCGGGAGGCGTATCACTCTCAAAGGTCGGCCCACCGCAAACGACGACTACCCCGGAATCCGGTGCCGAAATCCGCTCCAGCGCCTGCGTCTTCAGGCCCGAGATCGCCGTTACCGGGCCGCCCTCAGCCGAGACAAATCGAACATCGGCGACATAAAACGCTCGCCCTATACCAGCGAGCACGCCGATCTCCCAATCGGAATAGCCTTCGGTGAGCACAATGGTGATCGCAAGCATTTCGGTCTCCTCGTCCGATCGTGGTGTCGGTGCCCAGTACCTATTCCGCCCTAGTGACAATTCGTGTCAGCACGTTCTCCCTTGACGATCGATAATCGATCGGGCTCCTTTCCCCCATGATCGAACTGCGCCAATCCGAACTCCGCGTCGCCGCCGACCTTGCCCGCCACAATCTGGACGGCACTGTCGTCGTGCTCGATCAACTGGCGACCACCGCAATCATGGCCGCCGAAGCCCTCGGCGTCGAGGTCGGCCGTATCGTCAAATCGTTGATCTTTGTCGGCGAGGAAACTGGCGAACCCATCATGGTCCTGGTTTCTGGCGCCAACCGCGTCCACGAGAAACGCACCGGTCGCCAGATCGGCCAGAAGCTTGGCCGCGCAGACGCCGATCTCGTGCGCGAAACCACCGGCTTTGCCATCGGCGGCGTTTCGCCTTTGGGCCACCTCAAGTCCATTCCCATCTATATGGACGAAGATTTGTTCGCATTTCAGACTGTATGGGCCGCCGCCGGGAACGCACGTTCGGTGTTTGAAATTACCCCCCACGATCTCGCCCGCGTGACGGGCGCTGCACGCATAACCGTCACCTGATCCACCCGGAGCCACAAACATGGTCTATCTTCTGCTCGTCGTCGGCCTCATTCTGCTCGTGGCAGGGGGCGAAGGTTTCGTGCGCGGCTCGGTGGCCATCGCCGAAAAGCTGGGCATGTCGCCGCTGTTGATCGGGCTGACGCTGGTCGGCTTCGGCACCTCGTTGCCTGAACTGGTGACCTCGGTCCAGGCCGCCCTCGATGGGGCGCCCGGCATTGCCGTGGGCAATGTCGTGGGCTCCAACATAGCCAATATCCTGCTGATCCTGGGCATCACCGCGCTCATCTACCCCATTGCCGTGGACAAGGCGGTGCTGCACCGTGATGGTTCGGTCCTCGTGGTCGCTTCGCTGGCCGCCCTGGCCATTGTGCTGATCGGTGCGCTGGGGCGCATCGCTGGACTGGTTCTGGTAGCCCTGCTGATCGCCTATCTGTTTTATTCCTATTTTGCCGACCGCAAATCGCAGGCATCGGCCGGCTTCGCAGCGGAAATCGAAGCGACGGGCGGCAAACAACCAGTCCTTGTCTCGCTCCTGTTCGTCATCGGCGGCCTCGCCCTCACAGTGCTCGGCGCCCGTCTGCTGGTGTCCAGCGCGGTCGAAATCGCCACGACCCTTGGCGTTTCCGAAACGATCATCGGCCTGACGGTCGTCGCCATAGGCACCTCGCTGCCCGAACTGGTCACATCGATCATAGCAGCGCTTCGCCGCCACACCGATCTGGCACTGGGCAACATCATCGGGTCAAATATCTTCAACATCTTTTCGATCCTGGGCATCACCGCCCTGATCCAGCCCATCCCCGTTCCAGACGAAATCATCCGGCTCGATATCTGGGTGATGCTCGGCGCCACAGCCCTGCTCCTCGCCTTCTCCTACACCCAACGCGAAATCGTCCGCTGGGAAGGTGGTGTGCTCCTTGCCCTCTATGCGGGCTATATCGGTTGGCTGACGTTGGGGGCCATCAGCTAGCCGGCGAATGGATCGGTAAACGTCCAGTCCCCGAACCGGTTGCGGAACCATGTCGACTGCCGCTTGGCATATTGCCGCGTGGCAGTCACCGCACGTTCAACAGCGTCCTCGCGGTCCATTTCGCCCCGCAGCATGGCTGCGATTTCCCCCACGCCGATCGCCTTCATGGCCGGCAGCGACGGGTCGAGATCCAGCGCCAGCAGCGCCTCGACCTCCTCGATCGCTCCTGCCTGCATCATCGCCTCGAATCGCTCGCCAATCCGCCGCCGCAGCAAGGCTCGCTCGGGCATCAAAACGATCCGCTCAAGCGCGTATCCATCGAGCAGTCCCGGCCCGTTTGCATCCTGAAACGCACTCAGCGGTTTGCCCGTCGCCATCAGCACCGAAAGCGCCCGCACGACCCGCTGTGGATCGGCGACCTTGAGTCGTCGGGCCGTTTCCGGATCTCTCTCGACCAGAACCGCCATCCGCCCCGCCTCATCGCGGTCTTGAATCAGTTTCTCAGCCTGCCGCACAAATTCAGGATCGATGGCCGGAACCTGCGCGAATCCGTTTACGAGCGCATCGAAGTAAAGCCCTGTCCCGCCAACGAAAATCAACTCCTGATTCTCTTTGTCAGCCTCTTGAATCTGTTTGTGAGCATCGGCCAGCCACGCCCCGGTCGAATAGCGCACCGATGGATCGACATGTCCGAACATCTCGTGGCGCGCCTGCATCAACTCTTCTGCGTTGGGCCGGGCCGTCAGACGGTCGAGCACACCATAGACCTGCATGGAGTCCGCATTGACGATCCGCGCGCCGCGCGTGCGCGCCCGCGCAATAGCCAGCGCCGTCTTGCCGCTGGCAGTCGGACCGGCTATCAAAACCGCACGCTTTCCCCCATCCCTTGCCATGGTCTTTGTAATGTCCGTCCTCGTTCTGATCGCCAATCCCAATGAGCCGGTCCTGTCCAGCACTGTGGTCGAAAAGGTCCAACGTGAAACCCATGGCGAAATCAACTGGCTCGCGCAAGGCATAGCCTGTGAGATCGTCGCGCCCAAGGCCGCCGATCCAGTCGAGATTGCACGCGATGTGATCGATTCCAGGCCCATCGATGCCGCCCTCGTTGCACTTGCCAATCGGCGCAAGAAATTGCTCGTCGCTGACATGGATTCCACAATGATAGAGCAGGAATGCATCGACGAGCTGGCCGACGCGCTGGGTCTAAAACCCCAGGTCGCCGAAATCACCGAACGCGCCATGCGCGGCGAACTCGATTTCGAGGCCGCCCTCGATACCCGCGTCGCGCTCCTCAAGGGGCTGGAGCGGAAAGTAGTCGAGGACATCCGCCGCGAACGCATAACGCTCGCTCCCGGTGGCCGCGCCCTGATCCAGACCATGAACGCCTATGGCGCCTACACGGCACTGGTCTCCGGCGGCTTTACCCTGTTTGCAGACCACTTTGCCAAACGCATCGGCTTTGACGAGGCCATCGCCAACATTCTGCAGTTCGATTCGGACGACCGGCTGACCGGCACCGTCGAAAAGCCCATCGTCGACAAGACCACCAAGCGTAACCGCCTCATGGCGCTTGCAGCGGAAAAAGGTCTCGCCATTGCCCAGACCATGGCCGTGGGCGATGGCGCCAATGATCTCGACATGCTCCAGGCCGCCGGCCTTGGCGTCGCCATCCACGCAAAGCCCATCGTCGCCGAACAGGCCGCCGTCAGGATCGATCATTCCGACCTCACCGCCCTGCTTTACCTCCAGGGCTATTCGGACGACGATATCGTCAGATGAGGCAACAAGGTTTTCAAATTGCTCGAAATTGAACGGTTGATCCTGCGTCCATGGCAGGATGCCGACCGCGCGCCCTTCGCAGCCATCGTGGGCGATCCCCATGTCATGCGGTTCTACCCAAACACCCGTGACCGGGCGGCCGCCGATGCCTGGATCGACAAGATGATCGCCGGCCTCGGCGCGGGAACCTCCGCCTTCCTTGCCGCCGAGCGGAAATCGGACGGCGAATTGATCGGGCTGATCGGCACGGCCCGGATCGACATCCCGTTGCGAGGCAATCCGCCAGAAGAAATCGGCTGGGTACTGGGCAGCCAATATTGGGGACAGGGCTATGCCCCGGAGGGCGCCCGCGCCCACATCGACCAGGCATGGCGCCGTGGGCTGCCCGAACTCGTCGCCTTCACGGCCGCCGTCAACCATCCCTCTCAAAGGGTCATGGTAAAGATCGGCATGTCACGCGACACCATGGGCGATTTCCTCCACCCGCGCATCGCTGAAAACCACCCCCTGCGCCCTCACGTGCTCTACCGCATCACCAATCCCGACAACTCCTGACAAAACCTGTCATGGCGCTTGGGTAGCGTCTGGTCACTGGCAAACAGGAGATCAGCCATGCCCATTTCCGGAAGCTGCCATTGCGGCGCCACCAGATTCGAGATCGATGTCATTCCCCAAACCGCAACGCGCTGCAACTGCACCTTCTGCACCAAGAAGGGCGCATTGTGGGCCTATTGCGAGCCCGATCAGTTCCGCCTGACCACCCCCATGCGCAACGTGGCGCAATATTCACCGACCACGCCGGAGAACAGGCACTATTTCTGCCCCACCTGCGGCTGCGCCGCCTTTTCCAATACCCCCGATTATTCGGCTTTTGCGGAGGGCAACTGGGAGGAAGCCGAAGCAAATTTCGATCCCACCAAACGCCGCATCTCGATCAACCTCTGGGTGCTCGACGATTTCGACATCACCGCCCTGCCCATCGAGCATGTCGATGGCAGGAACCAATGGTAGCTAGAGCCTTACGAGGGCCAAAAGCACCAGTCCCGCCCCGGCCAATCCCAGCGCCGCCAGCCGCAATTGCGGGCTGGGCAGCGTGAGCAGCTGTGCAATCATGCGCTTCATCTGCTCGGGGAACGCCGCATAGAGCAGCCCTTCGATGACAATGGCCAGCGCCAGCGCTGCAAAAAGATCGCTCATTGCCTATCCTCCAAAACAAAGGGCGCGCCGGTGGGCGCGCCCTTGAACTCTGTCTGGCGCTTATTGCGCCGGCGCGGTTTCCTCGTCGGAGGGCGGCACCGCTTCGGTGACCGGTGCTTCGGCCGGCGGGATGACTTCGCTTTGCGGCAGGCTTTCGGAACCGAGGTTCTCGGTCTCGAGCAATTGCTCAAGATCCTGAACATCCTGTTCAAGGTCGGCGCCTTCACCGGAAACCAGCGAATCCGTTGCCAGCAGGTCATCGATCTCGGTGGAGTCGATGGGCTGCTCGCTCGGTCCCTCAACCCCGATATCGATCGGCGTGGCCGTCGGTGCCGGGAAGTCGGGCAATTCGCCGTTCGAACCGAAATAGCTGAAGAACGCCGAATCCGGCGAGAGCACCATCGTGGTGTTCCCATCGCCCAGAGCGTTGCGATAGGCCTCCATCGAACGGTAGAACTCGAAGAAGGACTGGTCCTGGGAGTAGGCTTCAGCAAACAGACGGTTCTGCTCTGCGTCACCCTCACCGCGAATGATTTCGCTATCGCGGTTGGCGGCGGAGACTACTTCGACGGCCTGACGGTCGGCGATGGCACGCAGGGTTTGTGCCTGCTCCTGACCACGGGCGCGGATCAAAGCTGCTTCGGCATTACGCTCTGCCTGCATACGCTCATAGGTTTGCTGTGAAACTTCCGGCGTCAGATCGGTGACCAGAACGCGAACGTCCACAACCTCGATGCCCAACTCGGTCATGTCGGCCGCCACCAGATCGCTGGCTTCGCGCATCATTTCCGAACGCTGCTCGGACAGCGCCGCATCGAACTCACGCAGACCGTAAACGGCACGCAGAGCCGATTCCAGACGGGTCGCAATACGCTGTTCGGCAAGCTGGAGGCTGCCGAGCACCGTCTGGCGGAACCGGATGGGATCGACGATACGGTAGGTGATGAACGCATCGACGATATAGAACTGGCCGCCCGAAACCTGCAGCCGGATGCGCTCGAGATCGTAGCGCAGCAAACGCTTGTCAATGTACTGAACGGTTTCCACGAAATCGGTTGGGACCTTGAAGTAGATTCCCGGCTCCTGGATTTCGCGCGTGATTTCGCCGAAGCGCATCACGATGGCCTGTTCGCGCTCGTTGACGATGAACAGAGACGAAAAAAGCACATAGGCAGCAATGACCAGTGCGACGATAGCAATAACGAGACGGTTCATTACTGGTTACCTCCGGTCTGGAGGGTGGACCCGCTGCTTCGTAGCTCAGGCAGTGGCAAATAGGGAATGACGCCCGAGCCCTGCCCGCCTTCAAGCAGCACCTTCTCGGTTCCGCCCAGCACTTCTTCCATCATTTCAAGGAAGATGCGCTGACGGGTGACCTCTGGCGCGTTGCGATACTCGTTGTAAACGGAAACGAAACGCGCCGCCTGACCTTCGGCTTCATTGATCACGCGGTCGCGATAGGCCGCGGCCTCTTCACGGATCGCAGCGGCCTGACCACGCGCACTACCCAAAAGGGTGTTGGCGTATTGCCGTGCTTCTTCCTGGAAGCGGTCTTCGTCCTGCAGCGCGCGCTGCACTTCGTCGAACGCATCGGCCACTTCGGCCGGCGGTGCCACGTTTTCGATCGAGATGTTGGAAATCGTCACGCCCACGCCATAGCTGTCGAGGATGGTCTGGGTGATCTGCTGCACTTCCAGCGCGATTCCGGTACGGTCGTCACGGAACACGTCCTGTGCCGTACGACGCCCGACCACTTCACGCATCGCGCTCTCGGCCGCCTGACGCACCATCTCGTCGGGGTCACGGACCTCGAACAGATACAGCCGCGGATCGGCAATGCGCCACAGGATCGAAAAGCTCATATTGACGATGTTCTGATCGCCCGAAAGCATCAGCCCGCTATCGCTGGAGCTGCTCGTTCCCGTACCCACGCGGGTCTGGTTTTCCGTCGTGGACGCGCGCTCGACACGCTCGATCGGCCACCAATGGAAGTGCAGGCCCGGACTGGAGAATTCATCCTTGGGCTGCCCGAACAAAAGCTCGACACCCACTTCGTTGGGCGCGATGGTATAGATCGACTGGCTGCCCCAGAAAACCAGCGCTGCTGCGACCACGCCGACTGCAAGCCAGCGGCCGCCGCCAGGAATGTTCCCACCGCCGCCAAACTGTTGCCGGCCGCGAGCCAGAATGTCCTCGAGATTGGGAGTGTTGTTTCCTCCCCCGGGACGGCGTGGTCCGTTGCCACCGCCTCCTCCGCCCGGCGCCTGGCCCCATGGACCGCCGCTGCGGCTTCGGCGGCCGCCCCTATTGTCTTCCCACGGCATTTCGTCCCTTTCGGTTTGTCGTGAAAGTGCTTTTGCTTATTGCTGTTTTATATAGGGAAGGCTGGCTCCCCGATCAATGGAAACCGGGTGCGTCAGAAGGTGCGAGGAGACCCAGTTGGTTCACAAAACGTAATTAACGGTCCGTACTACTGAGGGAGGCTGAGCTGCTCGGCGGAGTCAGGCTTATCACTATCTTGAGTTTGCCCGTATTGTTCCTGCCATTCATCCAGATGCTGTAACACATCCAAATCGACCTTCAAAAATTCTTCACGCATTCGCTGCCTGTGCAGTTTTTTCCTGCGCACGTAATGCGAGATTCTAAATGGCCAATCGTCGTGCTCAGAGGCAGGGTGCTCAACCTCAGACCGGGTACGCCATTCATTCGATGGAAAATCAACGTCAAATTTCGCGTCACCGTTAATATTTCCGCAGAAAACGTCAGTTACCCACGCTTCATTTACGTGCTGGAAAAATAGCTTGTAGACGTTTTCTCCGCCTATAATGAAAAACTCACGCTGTCCGCGACATATCGCGTGCGCATCAGCTAATAACAGTGCTGTTTCCGGATCCTGTGCCCAAATCAAGTTTTCGGTATCAGATATTTCCGAGCGCGAAAGAACTATATTTATCCTATTGGGAAGAGGTCGTCCAAGTGATTCAAACGTCTTTCGCCCCATTAGGATCACGTGCCCGGATGTGCGGCTCTTAAAGTGCTGCAGATCGCTACGCAAGTGCCAAGGAAGGGCGTTGTCTACCCCGATAATATTGTCAGGGAAACTGCGAGCGACGATATAGGTCGCCGATGGCACTCTAACTATAGGCTTGGTCGCCATCGAATCCCCTAGAGCATGAGTATGGTTGCGTGGGGCGCGTCTTAGAACATATGCAACGTTGAGACAAACGCAGTTATAGCTTCCCCAATGCAATCAGGTCCGCCCCGCCCACCCGGCACACAGTCCATTCGTCCTGCATAACCGCCCCCTGCGATTTGTAAAATTCAATCGCCGGCTCATTCCAGTCAAGCACCCACCACTCGAACCGCCCGAGCCCTTCATCGACACAGCGTCTGGCCAGGTGTGCCAGCAGCGCCTTGCCGACGCCCTTGCCGCGCGCCACGGGATCGACAAAGAGGTCCTCCAGCCATATCCCATGCCGCCCCTGAAAGGTTGAAAACGTATAGAACCACAGGGCAAACCCCACGGGCTCCCCGTCCAGTTCGGCAATCTCGCAAAAGACTTTTGGATCTTCCCCAAACAAATGCGCGCCGATCTGTTCGACCGTAGCCTCGACTTCATGGCTGAGCTTTTCATATTCGGCGAGCTTCACGACAAAGCCATGCACCAGTGCGGCGTCGTTGGGTTCAGCGCGTCGTATGAAAAGGGACATGAGCGGTTTCGAATTCGATGCGGGCCCCGACCATGAGGTGATTCCGCATGGCGCGGCAAATGGTTCCCATCAAATGCCGCGTCAGTCCAGCGTCCGGCGATACCGCATCATGGCGATGGCCGAGATGACGATCAGGAGCGCCACCAGAGCCCAGAGTTCCCCGGCAACGTCCGAAATATCGCCACCCTTGAGCATGACACCGCGCACCACGCGCAGGAAATGAGTGGTCGGCACGACGTTGCTGAGCACCTGCGCCCAGCCCGGCATTGCCGCGAAGGGAAACAGAAAGCCCGACAGCAGCACAGACGGCAAAATGGTAAACATCGAAAGCTGCATGGCCTGCATCTGCGAGCGCACCAGTGCCGATATCAGGAAGCCCAGTGCCAGATTGACGATTATGAACAGGTTGAAGCCGATAAAAAAGGCCCGCCACGCTCCCTCGAACGGCACATCGAACACGGTGAAGCCGGCGAGCAGGAATACGACGGTTTGCACATACCCGACCAGGACATAGGGCAATATCTTGCCCAGCATGACTTCCATGGGACGGGCCGGTGTGGCGATCAACATCTCCATGGTGCCACGTTCAGTCTCCTTGACGATGGCAATGGCGGTCATCATGACCAGCGTCATCGAAAGGATGATGGCCAGCAGGCCGGGAACGATGTTTGTCGTGGTGCTGCCTTCGGGATTGTAGAGCCTGTGAACCGCGACGCCGAATGGTGCCGGCGCCGGCGCAACTCCGGCCAGCGGCCCCGCGAACGTCTCGGTCATCGCGACCTTCACGATGCCGTCCATGGCCCCCACCGCGCCACCGATAGCCGCCGGATCGGAAGCGTCAGCAACCACCAGAAGTTCGGGCCGTAGTCCCCGGACGACGTCGCGCTCGAAATTGTCTGGAATGACAACAACGAACGACGCACTACCCTCGCGCAGCGCCTGCTCGCCATTCTCGGCCCCGCTGACAGAACCTTGTATGTCGAAATATTCCGACATCCGCATGCCGGAAATGACAGCGCGCACCAGAGGGCCGTCATCGTTGACCTCGATCAGTGTCGGCATATGCCGCGCATCGGAATTGATCACGAAGCCAAACAGCAGCAATTGCATGATCGGCAGCCCGATCATCATGGCAAAGGTGACGCGGTCGCGCCGCATCTGAATGAACTCCTTGGTCAGAACCGCCAGGAACCGCGCGAGGGAGAAGCTCATGCCACATCACGGGCAAAATTGTCCCGCGCTCCCGCCATCAGATAGATAAAGGCCTCCTCGAGTTCGGACGTTTTTTCCACCCACTCGTGGGTGCCCCGTTTGCGGTAGGCATCGATCACCGCCTCGAGCCTGGGCCGATCGGTGCTCGACACGTGCAGGACCGAACCGAAGCGCGCCACCTGCTCTACGGCATCCTCCCTTTTCAGTTCGTCTTCCAAAGCGGTGATGTCGGGTCCCGAGACCCTGTAGGTGACAAGTCCGATCATCGAGGGAATATCAGCCGCCCGGCCATCGATCAGCTTCTTGCCATAGGCGATATAGGTGATGAAATCGCACTGGATGGCCTCGTCCATGTAGTGGGTCGAGACCAGAACGGTAACGCCCCTGGCAGAAAGCCGGCGGATCTCGTCCCAGAAATCCCGCCGCGCCTTGGGATCCACACCGGCGGTCGGCTCATCGAGCAGCAGCAGTAAGGGATTGTGCAGCAGGCATGCGGTCAGAGCCAGCCGCTGTTTCCAACCGCCCGACAACGAGCCGGCAAGCTGATTTTGCCGGTCGGCAAGACCGAGATCGCTTAGCGCCGCCTCGACCCGTTGCCGGCGCCGGTCCAGCCCATACATGCGCGCCACGAAGTCCAGATTCTCGCGGATCGAGAGATCCTCATAATACGAGAACTTCTGCGTCATGTAGCCGACTTCCTGCTTGATGCGGCCCGCTTGTCTGCGCACGTCGAAGCCCAGGCATGTGCCCTCGCCCTCATCGGGCGTCAACAGGCCGCAAAGCATGCGGATGGTGGTCGTCTTGCCCGAACCATTGGGCCCGAGAAAGCCATAAATGGCGCCGCGCGGCACCACGATATCGAAATGATCGACAACGCGTTTCTCGCCGAACGATTTGGTCAGCCCGCGAACGTCTATGACCGGTTCGTCACTCATTTCGAAACCGTGACAGGCTGGCCCGGATGCAACTCCGACCCCTCGTCCAACACGGCCTCAACCAGAAAGGTAAGCCGGTCGCGCTCCTCGCGGCTATAGATAACCGGAGGCGTGAATTGGGGGTCCGGAGAGAAGTAGCCCACGGTTGCGGTGAGCCCGTCCGGGCATCGGTCGCAGCTTATGGACACCGCGTCACCCAGCGCCAAACCCGCCCGATCCGCCTGCGAGAGATAGAATTTGACCTTGAGCGCGTCGTCGGGGAGCAGCGCCACCGCCGGCATGCCAGTGCCCACGAACTCTCCGGCGCTGAAATAGACACGCGCCGCGAGACCGTCCACGGGAGCAGAGACGACACGCTCGTCAAGCGCCAGTTGCGCCTGCTCGGCATTGGCCCGCGCGGCCGCGAGCGACGCTTCGGCTGCGATGCGTTGTGGATTGCGGGCCGGCAGTTCGGCAACCCGCAATTGGGCTTCGAGTTCGTCCACCTGCGCCTGAGCGCGCTCCAGATCGGCATTGGCCTGATCGGCCTGCGCCTGGGGAGCCAGGCCACGCTCCAGCAAGGCCCCGGTGCGCTCGGCCTGCAGGCGGGTCAATTCGAGATCCGCCCGTGCTCTGGCAAGGCTCGCCCTGATAACGTCGAGTTCGGCGTCGCGGCTGCCCGTCGAAAGATTATCAACATTGGCTTGCGCCGCCGCGACCTGGGCCAGCGCCGCATCGAGCGCGGCTCGCTGCTGGCCATCGTTCAGAGCAAACATCACGTCCCCCGCCTCGATGGGTTCGCCCTCACGTGCCGCAATCGTCGTAATGGTGCCGCCCCCCGGGGCAGCGAGATAGACATAATTGGCTTCGACATAACCGTTCCAGGCCGGTGGCTCGGACACTCCGAACCCCGGAACGACCATGGCGATCAACCCGAACAACCAGGACATGAACTCATCCATGGCCTCACTCCGCTTTCACCGCATCGGCGCTCAGGCCGTCGAACAGGATGCTAAGGTGATTGTCGATCAGCTTCTCGATCTCGACCCCGCCCTTGGGCACGACGCCGAACACCTCGGCAAGCACCACATGAAGAACCAGCGGCCCCACAATGGACCGGACAGTCAGTTCCGGGTCGACCGGACGCATATATCCTTCAGCAATGCCGCGCTCGATGAGCGACACGACCACCGGGATCACATGATCGAGAACTTCCCGCCGATACATCTCCGCCAGATGAGGAAAGCTCACCACCTCGCGCAGAACGACCTTGGGGATGGCCCGAACCTCCGGGTCTGAGAATCGGCTGCCCAGCATTCTGATCGCGCTTGCAAGAATGATCCTCGGATCGCCTTCGAGATTTCCGAACTTCTCTATCGCACTCTCGGCGATGGGCAGGATGCCCCGGCGAACGAGCCCTTCCAAGACCGCGTCCTTGGATGGAAAATAGAGATAAACGGTTCCCTTGCTCACCCCCGCGCGCGCCGCGATGTCTTCAACCCGCGTTGCGGCAAACCCCTTTTCCACAAACAGCGCCAGCGCGGCATCCAGAACCTCGTCGGGCCGGGCTTCTGACCGTCTGCGAAATTTCGGACCGCGTCGCCTGACACCTTCGCTCGCCATCGCCTACTCCTTTGCGCCACCGCACTTTCAATTAATAACTGACCAGCCAGTTATTTGCAAGACAATAGACGAGCACCCAACCTTTCGCCACTATTCACCGCCCTCAAAAAAAACCCATGCGCCCGGCTTCAAATAATTTTTTGAGGAACCTCGGCCCCTCGGCAGCGTTGAGTAAGACGCGCAAAGGAGGCGAATATGACCGATCCGCAAAATGGGCCGGCACGCGGAGCACCCGCACGCAATCTCGCCACAGGCGTTCTGGGCATTCTTGCCGTTCTGGCCTTGCTCTATGTAGGGTTTCTGGTGTTTTTCACCGCCGAAGAACCTGAACGCACAGCCAATCCCGCCGATATCGGTGATTCTGAAGTTACCAGCGAAGGCGTAGCCGTGCCCGACGGGGGCGAATTGACCAGCGAGCCCACTCAGGCCGCTCCGGATTCGCCGGCTCGCACCCTGGACAACGTCGATCCATCAGGTGCCGCCGACCAATAAGCCGCAGGGCTCTTTTAACCTCTGCTGGTGCACACCAGATAACCGGCTTGGCCCGCCATGCGCGCGGGCGCAATGGAGTTCACCAGATTGAGCGTCGCCTTTACCAAGGAAGAAAGTGCAGAAACGGCATCGGAAACCCTGTTGCCCGATCGCCCCATTTCGCCCGAGGCCAATCTTGTGACCGAGGCGGGGCTCAAAGCCCTCCGCGACCAGTTAGACGCCGCCCGTAAGGCCTATGAAACCGCAAGCGCCATAGAAGACGTCAACGATCGGCGCCGCGAAGCGGCAGGCCCTTTGCGCGACCTGCGCTATTTCACCCAGCGTGTGCGAACCGCCCAGGTCATCCCGCCCCCAGCGCAAGCCGATACCGTCGCATTCGGAAGCACGGTCACCTTTAGTCGCGAGGATGGAAGGGTACAGAAATACCGCATAGTGGGAGAGGACGAAGCTGATCCCAAATCAGGATCGATCTCCTACGTTTCCCCCCTCGCCCGCGCCCTCATGGGCAAAACCGCGGGCGACGTCGCAAATCTGGGCGACAAGGAAATCGATATCATCGACATATCTTAGGCTGCGGCATCCCAAAGGAAGGCCGAACCGCAGGCCCTCGCTAGCGAATATGGCCGTTTGCGGACCACGATCAACCGGTTACACAACCTACGCCAGATACCGAAACCACTTGCGCTCCAGCGCCGTAGTCAGGTCGATGCCGTTCTGCTTGGCAAAGATCAGCAGCATCGCCAGGACGTCGGCGGCCTCATCCTCGAGCGCTTCGCGCAGCCCATCTTCCGACTCGCCTTCGCGGCGCCCCCGGCCGGTCGCCTTCAGAAACGCTGCCACCAGCTCGCCGGTTTCCTCGCTGAGTTTCAGCGCCGCCCAGTCGCGATCCCGGTCGATATCACAGCGCGTGGCATAAGTGTCCGACACCTTCCCCACCGCCCGCGTCAAAGCCGCCAGTTGCGCCCGCGCCGCATCCTTATCCGGTCTCAATAGTCGTCCCTCCGCACCACGAACAGCACCTCGATATCCTGCCAGGGATAGAAATCTTCCTGCACCATCTCGAAGGTCGTCGGCCCGGTCTTGGTGACCCCCTCGCCGCAGAACGAGACGAAATTGTCCACGCTGCCCTTGTCCACGGTCAGCCGGAATGTACCGATGGAATGGGCCCAATTGGCACCCGAAGACAGGATGTAGGTGAGCCACGCCTCGGTAAACGGGGCCGACCACGGCTCGTCGGGGCTGGTCAGCGTGCGCTCGACGGCCGCCACCAAATTGTCCTCGAGACAATATTTTTCCTCGTACTCAGCCCGCTGGCCATATTCGGTATCGATGAAGGTCGCAGCCACTGTGCCGCCCAGTCCGGGCGTATAGCGGTGATGCACTTCCACGATCTCGCCCGCAGGAAACACAGCGTCCCACAGATAGGCCGATTTCAACGTCCATGCGGGCGAATAAAACCCGCTGTCGTCATAAGGATGCGGCCCCAGAGCGCCGATGCTCACCAGAACCTGCCGGTCCGCCTCGGGCAACGCGTTGATAGCGTCCTCGGTGGACAAAAGATGCGGTGCCAGCGGCACACCGAGCTTCTGCAACTCCTTGGTGCGATCCACTCCCAGCGCGAAAGCCGATTGATACAATTCCGCTTCGACAGGCTGACCGTCAAAAGTGGTCGAAAAGCCGAAAAAATTCTCCGGGTCATCAGTCGGAAACCCCGCCATTTCATAGGGCGAGCTCTCGATGTCCGGCATCGGAAACGCGATCAGGACATGCTGGTCGGTGTCCGTCAGGTTCTCGAACTCGTAGGTAACCCGAACCTCGTCCATGGAAAGATAGAGGTCTTCGCTGAGCATGCGCACATTCTCGTTTTGCGCAAATTGCAGCCCGCCGACCCCGATGGTCGCCGTGGTATCATTGCCATGGGCCGGGAGCGCCAGCCCCAAAGCCACTGCTCCGATCGCCCATGCCTTCATACCGCCACCTGTGCCTTGATATGCGGATCGGGGTCGTACCCGACGATCTCGAAATCCTCGAATTCGAAGTCGAAAATTGAGTCGCGCTTGTTGACGATCTCCAGGCTCGGCAACGGCTTCGGCGAGCGTCCCAACTGTGTCTGGGTCTGCTCGAAATGGTTATGATAGATGTGCGCATCCCCGAAGGTGTGCACGAAATCGCCCACCCCGAGCCCGGTCACCTCAGCCATCATATGGGTTAGCAGCGCATAAGACGCGATGTTGAACGGCACACCCAGAAAGATGTCCGCCGAGCGCTGATAAAGCTGGCACGAGAGCTTGCCGTCGGCGACGTAGAACTGGAACAGGCAGTGGCAGGGCGGCAGCGCCATGTCGTCCACTTCCGCCGGATTCCAGGCTGAAACGATATGACGGCGTGAATCTGGCTTGGTCTTGATCTGCTCGACCAAATTGGCAATCTGGTCGATATGGCGTCCGTCCGGTGCCGGCCAGCTGCGCCACTGACTGCCATATACCGGTCCCAGATCGCCGTTCTCGTCGGCCCATTCGTCCCAGATCTTGACCCCGCGCTCCTGCAGCCAGCGCACATTGGTGTCCCCGCGCAGGAACCACAAAAGCTCATAGACGATAGAGCGGATATGGAGTTTTTTCGTCGTCAGCAGCGGAAATCCCTCATTGAGGTCGAACCGCATCTGATAGCCGAAAATCGAACGGGTGCCCGTCCCGGTCCTGTCGGCCCGGTCCACCCCGTTTTCCATCACATGGCGCAAAAGATCGAGATATTGCTTCATTGTGCGACGATGCTAGCGCGATTCGCGGTCGCACCGACCTACACATCGTTTGCGGCACAAGTTTTTGCACCCTTTGTTGCTGCCCCCTTTTCATCGGGGCCCATGGTCCTTATATTGAGCGTGCCGACAACGGCTATGGCGATAAATTGCCATCGTAATAAACCCATCGGACCCGGGGGCAGTACCCGGCGCCTCCACCAAAAACCCTCTGCTTACAGAGGCTTATGGGGGCGAAACAGGATCGACGAGGGCGTAAAGGGTGTGTTTTCGCTCGGCATGGTACCACCGTTATCGGACTAAAACTTATAGTTGCTAATGACAACAATAAGGCTCCGGTCGCTCTCGCCGCGTAAGCGGTGCGAGAACTGGGAATTGAAGTCCTACGCTCCTAGCCGGGCATAGGCGGGGTCCGCAGGCACCTGGCAACAGAAGCCTGCATTTCTCTTTCGCTTGAAACCCGGCGCAAATTCAGGCTGTTATGAGCCAAATGAGAATCGCTTAGGGAGCCGCCATAAATGGCACAAGACCACATCCGCTACGACATCTTGGCCCAGGAAGCCCTGCGCGGCGTCGTACGGAAAGTGCTGAGCGAAGTTGCCCGCACCGGCCTGCCCGGCGATCATCACTTCTTCATTTCCTTTGTCACGCAAGCCCCCGGTGTGCGCCTGAGTCAGAAACTGATCTCGCAATACGACAAGGAAATGACCATCGTCCTCCAGAACCAGTATTGGGACCTGAAAGTCTCCGAAACCGGGTTCGAGGTCGGCCTGTCATTTGACGGCGTCAACGAAACTCTGCTCATCCCCTTTTCCGCCATCAAGGGCTTTTTCGATCCATCGGTCCAGTTCGGGCTGCAATTCGAGGTCGCCGAGGCTCAGGCCGGGCCGCGCATTGTCGCCGACCCCGATGATGCCGAAGGCGAAGAGGCCGGGGATGCGGAACAAACCGATGAGCCCGGTATTGAAGAAAGCGGCGAAAAAGTCGTCAGCCTCGATTCCTTCCGCAAGAAATAGCCCACAGTGCGCAAGCGCTCGCTGACTATAGCCGGCCACCGCACCTCTATCGCGCTTGAGCCGCAGTTCTGGGATGCGCTTGAGTCCATTGCCCAGACACGTGACGTTTCGCTCCCCCATCTGATTGCAGAAATCGATGAAACGCGCGAGGACCCGAACCTGTCCTCTGCTATCCGCGTCTTTGTTCTGGCCTGGTACCGTTCGGCCTCAGGGCGATAGGCTCTGCAACTGCAGTGAACCTGGCGGCAGCACCGTAACCGACGAATCGGGGTTATCCGCTGCACCGGGCTCCGGCTGTAATGGGGTAACGCTGGGCTCGGAAAGCTGTTCTTCGAGTTCCTGCAGTTGGCGCTGCTGCTCCTCGATCTGCAGGCGGTCTGCCTCTTCCTGTTGCTGCTGCAACAACAATTCGGTCTGCCGCCGCGCTTCCTCCTCCATCAGCCGTGCCTGTTCCTCGGCCGCCGCACGCTGGCGCGCTTCCTGCTCGGCCCGCAGCGCCTCAAGTTCATCGAGTTCGATTTCATAGGCCCGCATCTGGATCGCATCGACCATCGGCCCAAGATCAAGGCTCCGCTCGGGCGCAAACAGCGTCCCGTCAATTCCGATCCCGATCCGTCCCGTCGTTTCGGTAATCAGCCCGTTTCCGGCCAGTGCCTGTGTCAGTGCCAGCGTCCAGTCCGCTTCGAGCGCGGCAGTTTCCACATCGAGACTGCCCCCACCGACCAGCCGCGCGCCGCCGCCATCCATGGCGATGTTGGCGATCCGCGCCACCCCGCCGATCAGCCGCACCAGTCCGCCCGCATCCTGGCTCTCGAACGGGCCCGATTGCAGCGCCGTCGCAACGAGAATTTCCAGCGCCTCTGGCTCGATTTCTATCAGATTGTCCACGTTGGCCGCGGCCTGAAATGCCTGGGGCGACAGTCCTTCAATCCGTAAATCCTCGACCGAAAAACTGCCCTCCCCGTTCAGCGATCCGGCAAAGGCACGATAGCTGTCGCCGCTGCCCTGAAACTGCATTCCCAGGGTCAGCGTCCCACCCAGGACATCCGCCGGCATATCGGGCAGCGCTGCATCGATGGCGACGCCGTTGAGCGTGAGACGCCCGCTCAGACTCTTGTCGGCCAGGGCCGAGGCGCAACACGCCGTTGCATCGAGTTGGATGGTGCCGCCGCCGAATTCGCCAAACAGGCCACGCAGCCCCACATCCTCCTCGCCCCACGCGTAGTCGAACGCCAGTGCTTCGATCAGCCGCTCATCGCCCGCCATCAGCGCCGGCGCGGTTATCGCAACCCGCCCCCGCGTCGTCCGCTGGCTCGCCCCCAGATCGACCGGTCCGTCCGGCCACACGCCAGGCGTGAATTCGAGCACACCGGCAGGGCCGGCCAGCATGGCCGCCACCGTCTCGACATCGAGCCCGTCGAACTCGAGCGATCCGGTCACCAGCGCCGTTTCCCGCTGCGCCGCATAAGACAACGTACCGCTGATCGCCCGCTCGCCGGCAAAGGCCGAAATTTCGGACAGCGTTACGCTCTCACTGCCCACAAATCCGATTTGTGCCTGCCCCTCCAGCCCCGGAAACCAGGTGCCTTGGGCGCCGGCAAGTTCGGCCAGGGCAACTCCGTCGGCAAACAGGAACGAAGTCTGCCCCTCACCCCGGATCGAACCAGGGTCGGAAAGCACCAGCATTCCGGAAAAATCGATCCGCTCTCCGCCGCCCTCCAGCGAGAACTCGGCATCCATATTGCCGGTCGGATTGCCCTCCAGCCGCGCACTGGCAATCGCGCCATCGTCACCGGCGATCAGCGGCGCCATCCCCAACTGGTCGAGCAACGCGCTGCCGCTCTCGGCCGCTGCCTCAAGCGCCACTACTAGATTTTCACGCCCCAGCCCGGTTATGCCTCCCGTCATCTCCAGCTGGCCGGAAACCTCGCTCGCCGCCGCCCTTCCATCGAGCGTCAGCGTCTGCACCCCGTCGCGTCCGGGCGGATCGAGAACCACCGACAGTTGCGCGGGAAGGCTGCCAAGCAGGCCCTCGCGCAACGGGTTGTCTTCTCCGGCCAAAAGCCCAATTGCCGGAGCATTCGATGCCACGGTCAGACTGCCCTCGCCGGCAACCACCGGCGCGGCCAGCGTTCCCGATAGCCGCCCGGCACCCTCAAATCCGACTCCACCATAGTCTCCCACTGCGATGCTTTCGATCTCCAGCCCTTCCCCGTTCCATGCCGAGCGCAGCGAAAGATCCTCGAGCACCAGCCCCTCGACCCGCGCCGCCTCCACATCGAGATCGAGGCGCCCCTGCGGAAAACTCAACCCGAACGTTCCCGCCGGATCGATTGGCGGCAACAGCGCCAGGAGCGCCGCGCTCTGGCCGCCATCGAGCTCTGAAAGCCCGGCCGTGACCTCCAGTGATGGCGCATCCCCGAACCGCATCGAGCCAGAAACCGTGTGCACTGTATCGTCGAGCACCAGTAACCCATCGACAAGGCGCAGCCGGTCATTGACCAGTTGCAGCTGCCCGTTGAGCGAACCGCCCATTCCAAACAGCGGATTGCCCTCCCCCGCCCGCTTCCAGAGCAGCGAGAGCGCGTCGAGCCGCGGCGAGGACATGGCCAGCGTGCCATCGAAGGCCGGCCATCCGGCCGCCCGGCCCAACTGTCCGGTCAGTTTCAGCGTCGTGTCCCCCGATAACCGCCCCGAAAATTCCTCAACGGACCAGATGTCGCCGTCGCTTGTCGCATCCAGCCGAACGTCGCGCACGGCAACGCCGCGTACCGACAGTTCGTTGATCGACATGGCGATCCGCCCCGGCAAGGGCGGGGTCAAGGGCTCGGGCATCCCGCGCAACAGGCGCACGATTTCAAACGGTTGAGCACTCTCCTCGGTCACCGCCCGCGGCTGCAGCGTCACTACCCCGCCCGAGACCATGGCATCAAACGCCGGTTCGGCTCCAAGGCTCAGTGACGCCTCCCCCGTCAGCCGTGTCGCCGTCTGGTTCTCATCGGGAAGCAGGACAAACTCGGAAAGAATTATCTCCTCACTGTTGGCAATCAGCGGGCTTTGCAGCAGCATCCCGCCGATCACCGCCTCGCCATCATCGGGCGGCGGCGCCTGCCTGTAGGTCAGCGTTCCATCAAGGCTCGGTGCCCCCCCGGTGTCCAACAAGCCCTCGGCAGCAACCGAGAACGCCCCGCTGGCCGGGCGCACAAAGGCGCTGACCTGCATCTGCCCGGCCGCATTCATCGCCGACGTCGAAACCCGCACCCCATAGGCCGTGCCCCCGTGCACCGTCTGCCCCTCGATGGCGAACGGTCCCCGAACGCCAGCCAGCGTCATGTCTCCATCAAACCCATCGGCCTGCCAGCTCTCCCCGCTGCGCAGATCGGTCAGCCGCACCACGCCATCGGTCAGCCGCGCATTGGCGATAGACACATTGGTGACCGTCGCCGATTGCGCCAGCGTGATCGGCGTCTGCAATTGCCCGTTTTCATCAATGACCAGATTGAGTTCCGGCCCGGTCAGCCGCAACTGGGTGACGGTAAACCGATCACGCAGGAAATCCATGAGTGACAGATCGGCCTCTATCTGCCGAGCCGATCCCACCGGCGCCTCTGCCGGCCCCAGCCGCGCGTTCTCGAAATGCAGGCGCGGCTGGGGCAGCAGGGTAAAATCCATATCGCCAGCAATCTCGACCTCAACGCCCAGCGCTTCGGCCGCCATCTGCTCCATGCGCGGCTTATAGGCGTTCCAGTCGATGAACCAGGGAACGACGAAGGCGCCCCCCAGCAAAAGGATCGCGATCAGTCCGATGGCGATGTAGATGCGATTGGCCAAGCCGTTGGCGTCCTTTACAAAGTCGAGGGCACATTAGAGTGAGGGTTGCGAAGGGAAAAGTCTCCAACTTTTCCGGTTCGATCTCACGCCAATACAAGGGCCTAAGGTCCAATTCCGATTCAACAAAGCGCAATTGGACATTAGGCATATCGCCCCGCCCCGTCACCCGGCTTATCCCGCCTGAGTTCAAGATTTCACAACCTGTATGCGGCAAGTTGCCTTGCAGATGCAAACGCAGCACCCTAGAGCCTATCAGCAGCGCGGATTTGATCCTGGAGCAATCGGGTTCGCGCGGCGCCAAAGCAGGAAAAATCATGGCAACGCCGGTCAAAACGGCCAAGCAGATCTATTTCGTCACCCAGCGCTGGGTCCGCCCGCATCTTGCGAGCTTTCACGCCCTGCAACAGCCGCGCTTGTGGCTTCTCGCCATTCTGCTCGGCCTGATCGGTGGAGCGCTGGGCATCGCTTTTCGCCTCGCCATCGGCTTTGTCCAATGGATCTGGCTGGGCACCACCAGCGAACAGGTCCTCACAACGCTTTCCGCGCTCCCTTGGTGGTGGCCGATGATCGGGCCCCTTGCCGGCGGCATCGTCGTCGGCATCATCCTTTATTTCTGGCGCCCGCTTGGCCGCGCCGGCGGCGTCGCCGATGTCATAGAGGCCCGCGTGCGCGAATCGTCGACCCTCACCTTCCGTGGGGCGACGGTCGCCACGCTGGTTACCGCCATTACGCTCGGTTCGGGCGGCAGCGGCGGCCGCGAAGGCCCCATCGTCTATTACGCCGCCGCCGCGTCAAAACTCGGCTTCCGCATCTTCCGCCTGCCCGCCGCGGCGCGCCGTATCGCGCTCGCCTGTGGCGTGGCCGCTGCCATTTCCTCTTCGTTCAACGCCCCCATTGCCGGCGTGTTGTTCGCCCACGAAGTCATTCTGGGCCACTTTGCCATGAGCGCCTTCGTGCCCTTGGTCATCGCCTCGGTGGTCGCCGCCATCATCTCCCGGCTCTGGTTCGGCGAAGCCCCCGCCTTCGTCATCGATCCAGACGCCATCTCCATTTCGTCCTATCTCGAGATCCCCGCCTTTGCCCTATTGGGCCTGGTCTGCGCCGCAGTCGCCATTCTGTTCCAGACAGCGCTGATCGGAGGCGATTGGCTTTCCAAACGCAGCGGCATCCCGGTCTGGGTCCGTCCGGCCATTGGCGGGCTGTTGGTGGGATTGATCGCGCTCGCCTTCCCCCATGTGCTCGGCGTCGGCTATGAAGCCACCGATATGGCGCTGGCGGGCTCGCTCGATCTCTGGCTCATGCTCGCCCTGATCGTTGCCAAGACCGTCGCCACCACGATAACGCTCTCCTCGCGCGCCGGCGGCGGCGTCTTTTCGCCCTGCCTCTATCTCGGTGCCATGACCGGCGGCGCCTTCGGCATCATCGCCACATCGGTCTTCCCCGATGTCGCCTCCTCGGTCGGGCTATACGCCCTGATCGGCATGGGCGCCGTCGCCGCAGCCGTGCTCGGCGCGCCGATCTCCACTGCCGTCATGATTTTCGAATTGACCGGCGGCTTTGCCTTTTCCATCGCCCTGCTGCTCGCCGTCGGTATTGCCACGGGCCTGTGCCAGGCCGTCATGGGCCGCTCCTATTTCCACTGGCAGCTCTATACCCGCGGCATCATGCTCGAAGAAGGTCCGCACAAACATGCCGCCCAGTTCATCCGCGTCCGCGATTTTCTTCGGCCGCTTCCCGAAGGCGAAGACACAAATTTCGACATCGCCTCGGGCGCCCCCTGGCTGCGCCCCTCCGAAACCCTCGAATCCGCACTCAAGGCCTTCGACGCCAGCGAGGTCTCCCGCCTGCCGGTCATCGAATCCAAAACCAACGCCATCATCGGCCACGCCCACCACGTCGACGCCCTGGCAAGCTTCAACAAGGCCCTGGTCGCCCATTCGCGCGAAGAACACAGTTAAACGGATCGCTCCGATTTGTATCTGCCGTTGAGGAAAGCTGACGTCTGGATTGTCCTTCATCCGTGGCCTGAATGCTGACGAAACCGCCATTTGGTGCTATCCTTGGGCGCACCATTTTGGTCGTGACTTTCACGCAGCCGGTGCACCACAGAACTTCGATATGTGGGAGGACCTCGGATGGACTTCGTCACGTCCGAAGACGGAACCCCGATTGCATTTGAGCGCAGCGGCAGCGGTCCGTCCTTGGTCTTGGTTCATGGCTCTACGGCAGATCACACGCGTTGGGCTGGCGTTCTGTCCGATCTCGAGAGCCAGTTCACCGTCCTTGCGATGGATCGCAGGGGTCGCGGGAAAAGCGGCGACGCCTCTGACTACGCCCTGGAGCGGGAATACGAGGATGTCGCGGCAGTCATCCGGGCCGCAGGGCGCGATGTAAGCGTCATTGGCCATTCATTCGGAGCGCTGTGCGCGATGGAGGCCGCGCTTCGCGTGGACAATCTCAAACGGCTCGTCCTTTACGAGCCTGCGTTTCCCGTCGGCGGAAATCCGCTCTATTCGCCCGAGATCCCCGACCGCCTGAAGGCGATTTTGGACAGCGGGGATCGCGATGCGATGCTGGTGGCCTTTTTCAGGGACGTGGTCGGCGCACCGGATGCACAGATCGAGGCGCTTCGCGCAGACCCCTCCTGGGCTGGCCGCATCGCGGCTGCGCATACCGCGCTGCGTGAACTGGCGGACGGGGATTACCTGTTTGAGCCCGAACGATTTCATAATCTGGCGGTGCCGACTTTGCTGCTGGTGGGGGAAAACAGCCCCAAAGAACTCACAGCGCCTGCCCAGGCACTTAACGATGCGCTTCCAGACAGTCAGATTGTCACACTGGAGGGCCAGGGACACGTCGCAATGACGACAGCACCAAGACTGTTTTTAGATGCAATACTGAGATTTCTGGCATCCTGAACCGACCGGGCAGAACAGGCAGCCCGCCGGTCATCGAATCAAACCGACTAAATGGCCGCAAGAGTTAGGATTTGTGCATCAGAACGGCCAGCAAACCAGCCAGTTGATCGGCCTGGGCATCGTCCAGCTTGTTGCCCAAATGGCGCTGAATGGCCGCTGCATACACGTTCCACATGCGCGCCTGCATAGCTCGGCCAGCCTCGGTTATGATAACCCATCGGCCCCGTCCATCTTCGGAAAACACCTCGCGCCGAACCAGCCCCGCCTTCTCCATCCGGTCGAGAAGCCGAGACAGATTGTGCTGTGCCAAGAGGGTCCGCCGCTCGATTTCATAAGGCCGTAATCTGCCGTCCTCGGCCCGCCCTACCTCCAGCAGTACATCGTACCAGCCGAGCGGCGGCAGGTCGGCCATCTTCAAATCCTGCTCGATCGCCGCAAGGACAATTTGCTGCGTGCGCATCAGGCGCACCCACGCCTTGACAACAGAGGGCGAAGGATGCGGCAGCTTTGTATCAGGGCGATCGGACATAAATGCAGTTACATCTATATTGACGAGCAACGCAAGCTCATATAGATGCAACTGCATGTATATGAGCTCGACGAAGGCCACTTCCGGCCTCGGCTTAATTCAAACAGGAGATTTCACCATGTCCAACGCCCATCTGACTCTCGTCAGCCACCACCTGTGCCCTTACGTTCAGCGTGCCGCTATCGTGCTTGCCGAAAAGGGCGTGCCGTTCGAGCGCCGCTATGTCGATCTGTCGGCAAAGCCAGACTGGTTTTCCGCCATTTCTCCGCTGGGCAAGGTGCCTCTGCTGATCATCAAACAGGAGGATGGCACCCAGGCAGTGGTGTTTGAGAGTGCCGCGATCTGCGAATATCTTGAAGAAACCCAACCCGGCACGCCACTCCATCCCACCGATCCGCTGGCAAGGGCCCGACACCGCGGCTGGATGGAGTTTGGTTCCTCCATCCTTTCGGACCTGTGGGGCTTTGAAACCGCCAGGGATTCGAACACCTTTGCGGACAAGCACAAGGCGTTGCTCGCCAAGTTCAGCCGCGTCGAGGCAGAGTTGGGTGATGGACCGTTTTTCTCCGGCGAGGCGTTCAGCATGATCGATGCGGTTTTCGCGCCGATCTTCCGCTATTTCGACGTGTTCGACACCTTGACGTCGACCAGCCTGTTCGACCCGCTGCCGCGTGTGGCCAGATGGCGAGGCGAACTCGCCGCGCGCGAAAGCGTAAGCGCAGCCGTCACCTCAGACTATGCCGACCGGCTCATGGGGTTTCTTAGAAATCATGACGCATGGCTCTTAAGGCAAGCGGCCTGACGGACCGGAAACAGCCCATTTTCAGCTGCGCATCCATAAAAAAGAGGCCGGACCCAAAGGTCCGGCCCCTCCAGCATCTTGTCTGGTTCGCAGGCTTATTCGACTGCGCCGATCGACCAGAAATTGGTCTCGCCCGAACTGTCGTCCACGCCGTCATTGTCGGTCACTGCCCAGCCGATGCCGTTGGCATCGATGGCAAAGCCTTCGACCTTGTCGAGAACATAGCCGTTGAGCGCCTGAAGGTCGGGGATGAAGTCGCGAACTTCTTCCTTGGTGACCACCGGCAATTCACCGCCGATCTCGGCACCGACCAGTTCGGCAACCGGAACGCGGTAGAGCTTTTTAAGCTCGGCATTGCCGGCGATCTGGTTGTCGCGTTCTACGATATAGGCGTAATCACCGTGGATGGTGATTTCCGAAAGCCCGACCCAGGCGCCGTCGGTCGGAGTTTCCAGCGGATAGTGGACGGCACCCCATTCGCCAGTCGAAGGCTTATAGGACACCAGCTTGGTCATGCCCGCTTCGTCATCGCCCCATTCGCGCTGAATGGCGATCCAGAGCACCATGTCCTCGCCAGTACCCACCGAGCTGACGCCCTCGGAACCGAAGCGGATTTCGTTGGCCAGCAGCGAGTCCGGGAACGATACTTCCTCGACGATCGCCCCCTCGGCATCCACGCGATAGAGCATGTGCGGGATGTCGCGGTCGGTCCGGCCTTCCGAGGCCAGCCAGAACCCGCCTTCGCCATCGAGCGTGATGCCTTCGAGGTCGAGCGCTTCGGCTGCGGCGCCATCACGGGTGATCAGCGTTGCCTCGGTAATCATCGCCGGGCTCTGGGCCGCATCGATCGTATAGATGGTCGGCATCATCGAAAGGTAGCTGTCATTGACCGCATAGAGCTTGCCGGCTTCGTCCGCATCGGCAACCAGACCCGAAAGGGCCACCCAACCGATCGGCGTGCCATCTTCGTTCATCGCCGACACGATCTGCGGATAGTCAGGCGCATCGACGTCTTGATACGCAAAGATCATCACATGCGAACCGGCAAGGCCGTCTTCGCGCAGATCTTCTTCATTTGCCGTCGCGATGATGTTGCGATCGGGGTTCGCCACGGCGCTTTCCGGTCCCATGCCCGAGGGGATGGACTGGATGTATTCGGGTTCACCGTCGGTGGTGCGGTAGATGGCGATCAGTGAGGACCGCTCCTGCATGACAAAGATCAGCGTGTCATCGCCGAATGTTGCCACTTCCATGCCTTCGGGTTCGATGCCCTTGGCGTCCGACCGGCCTTCGGGATAGTGCCCGAGGGTTGCGGTGATCATTTCCATCGCCGCGCCGGATTCATAGGCGACCGAACCGTCCTTGTTATAGATTGTAAAGCCGCGTGAACCACCATTGTAGTCGCCTTCGTTCGAGGCAACGAAATGGTCGGCGTCGATCCACTTGACGGCGTCCGGCTCGCGCAGGCGCGTATCCTGGCTCTCGGTGAACGAGAGCACGCCGTCTTCCTCGGTATCGATGCCCGAAAGGTCGGTCGAACCGGCCGAGAAATCATTGATAACTTCGCCCGAATTGCCGTCGATGATAACGAAATGATTGTTCTCCTGCATGGAGACGACCAGTTCGTTGTTCTCGTTGAAATCGGTGAACTCGGGCTCGGGATCGCTCGGCGCGATGTCGGCGAGGCCGGTCACGTCGACTTCGATCATCGAGTCACAATCGAGCCCTGCGTCGCTGGTCGAAAACAGCGTCACGTTCCCGGCGGGAAGCTGCGGGATTTCCCCGTCATTGAGGTCTTCGTCGCGCTCGTTCTCAATCGCCACGGCCAGAAGTGTGCCGTCGGGCGATTTGGCAACGGAGTCAGGCTGCCCCGAGACGTCGCAGGTCGCAACGATTTCCTTGCTGGCCATGTCGATGACCGCGACGTGGCCCGAGGGCGCAACGAAGCTCTCTGAGGTATTGACGCCGGCAAAGGCGTAGTCGCCAATCACGACGACCGAAGTCGGCTCACCGTCCGTGCTGACGTATCCGGCAGCGGCAGGAGCGGCCGGATCGGTGATGTCGACGAACCCGATTCCACCACCGGGGCTGTCGGAATAGACCAGCGTCATGCCGTCTTCCGAGGCCGATATGATTTCTGAGGATGTTGCTTCGGCTTCGGGCGCATTTTCTGCGACCGGAAAGCTGGCGATACGGTTGAAGAAGGCTGCCTGCGCTGGCATGGCCGCGCTGGCGAGCAACCCGGCAGCGAGTGCCGCGAGCAGAGTCGATTTGGTCATTGCAATCCCCTGATGCGTGAAATGATCACGCCGGGCGTCTTAGGCCCCCTCGGCAACACTTCTGTGACAACGCCGAACCGGCCTGTGCATGTACTTTTGCCGTCATCGGACCTATATACTGGCGACTAGAACAAAATGAGATTCGAGCGCCGCCAGAAAAAGCATGTCCTCGGCGTGATCGGGGACGGATCCGGTTATTCGGTTCGGCGGCGCGAGCAAGGAAAAAACTCAACCTACATGTCAGCCGTCCCGCCCCATCGCCCGCAAGGCCCCATCACCTCCCAGTTCGCTGCGCGTGAGCCGGCCTACCTTGCCGGGCTCAACGCCGAACAGCGCGAGGCGGTGGAAACGACCGAAGGCCCCCTCCTGGTCCTTGCCGGCGCCGGGACGGGCAAAACCCGCGTCCTGACCACCCGCATCGCCCACATCCTTGCCACCCGCAAAGCCCGGGGCAACCAGATCCTCGCCGTCACCTTCACCAACAAGGCGGCGCGCGAGATGAAGGAGCGCATCGGCAAGCTCGTCGGTGCCTCGGTCGAAGGCATGCCCTGGCTGGGCACCTTCCACTCCATCGGCGCTCGCCTGATCCGCCGCCATGCCGAGCTGGTCGGCCTGCGCCCCGATTTCACGATTCTGGACACTGACGACCAGATCCGTCTCATCAAGCAATTGCTCGCCGCCGAAAACATCGATGAAAAGCGCTGGCCCGCCCGCCAGTTCGCCTCGATGATGGATGGCTGGAAAAACCGTGGCCTGCTCCCCAAGGACATCTCCCCCGCCGATGCCGGGTTCTTTGCCAATGGCAAGGGCCAGAATATCTACAAGGACTATCAGGCGCGGCTGAAAACATTAAACGCCGCCGATTTCGGCGATCTCCTGCTCGAAGGCATTCGCCTGTTCAAGGAAAACCCCGAAATTCTCGCCCAATATCACGACCGCTTCCGCTACATGCTGGTCGACGAATACCAGGACAGTAACACCGCCCAATACATGTGGCTCCGCCTCCTCGCCCAGTCCCGCGACGGCATCAACAGCTCGAACATCTGTGTGGTCGGCGATGACGACCAGTCGATCTATGGCTGGCGCGGCGCCGAGGTCGATAACATCCTGCGCTTCGAAAAGGACTTCCCCGGCGCAAAGATCATCAAGCTCGAACGCAACTACCGCTCCACCTCCAACATCCTCTCCGCCGCCTCCCACCTGATCGCCAACAACGAGTCCCGCTTGGGCAAGACGCTCCAGACCGATGTTGGCGAAGAAGGTGAGAAACTCTCGGTAACCTCAGTCTGGGACTCCGAAGAAGAGGCTCGCCAGATCGGCGAAGAGATCGAACAATACCAGCGCCAGGGCGACCCGCTCGACGACATGGCCATCCTCGTGCGCGCCTCGTTCCAGATGCGCGAATTCGAAGAACGCTTCATCACTTTGGGGTTGAACTACCGCGTTATCGGCGGCCCGCGCTTTTACGAGCGCAAGGAAATCCGCGACGCGCTGGCATACTTGCGCATCGTCGCCCAGCCCGCCGACGATCTTGCCCTCGAACGCATCGTCAATGTGCCCAAGCGCGGCCTTGGTGATGCCACCCTGCAGATCGTCCATGACACTGCCCGCGCCGCCCAAATCCCGCTGCTGACAGCCATCCGCGAGCTGACCGAAACCGAGGAATTAAAGCCCAAACAGCGTTCGACCTTTCGTGAACTGGTCCGCCAGATCGACGATTGGGCCGATCGTCTCCGCACCATCCCCCACCATGAGCTGGCCGAACAGATTCTCGATGAATCCGGCTACACCGCCATGTGGCAGAACGACAAATCCGCCGACGCCCCCGGACGGCTGGAAAACCTCAAGGAACTCATCCGCTCCATGGAAGAGTTCGAAAACCTTGGCGGTTTCCTCGAACACATCGCTCTGGTCATGGACCGCGATTCCGGCGAGGGTGGCGACGCGGTCTCGATCATGACTCTGCACTCGGCCAAGGGCCTCGAATTCAACACCGTCTTCCTCCCCGGCTGGGAAGAAGGCCTGTTCCCTCATCAGCGCGCTCTCGATGAATCCGGCCTCGCCGGTCTCGAGGAAGAACGGCGTCTGGCCTATGTCGGCATCACCCGCGCCCGAAAACGCTGCCGCATTTCCCTCGCCCAGAACCGCCGCATCCACGGGCTCTGGCAATCCGCCATCCCCTCGCGCTTCCTCGACGAACTCCCCGCCCAGGTCGTCGAAGTCACCGACACCGGCTCCTCTTACGGCGGCTACACCTATGGCGGCCGCGCCACCACCCGGTTCGACAACCGCGACCCCTTCGAATCCGTCTATGAAACCCCCGGCTGGCAACGCGCCCAGCGCCAGCAATCGTCCCGCAAGGGCCCAGGCCCTGTCACCATAGACGGCGACCTCGTCGCCCGCTCCTCAGGCCCCTCGGCCGCCTACGGCGTCGGCGAACGCGTCTTCCACCTCAAATTCGGCTACGGCACGGTGACCGCCGCTGAAGGTAACAAGCTCTCGATTGATTTTGAGAAGGCCGGGCCCAAGAAGGTGCTGGATAGTTTTGTGAAGCGGGGGTGAAAACCGCCGGTCTGGCAATGGCTTCTTGTCAAAACCGGGCCGTAGAATCCGGGTCGCGCCAGGCCACTCGATTTGAGACCACATCCCCGTTCACACCAAACGGGGAAAGAAATGTCTCAGCTCAAAAACAAAATCGCCATCATCACCGGTGCCACTTCGGGCATCGGCGAAGCCGCGGCGCTGCTCTTCGCTCGTAAGGGTGCATGCCTTGTCATTTCGGGCCGTCGGCAGGACAAGCTCAACGATCTCGTAAGACAAATCGACAATCTCGGCGCCAGCGTCGTGGCCGTTGCTGGCGATGTGCGCGAGGAGAGCCACGCCCAGGCTTGCGTTGACACCGCGACGAGCCAGTTCGGTGGTCTCGACATCGCCTTCAATAACGCTGGCGCCGCCACTGCCATGGGTTCGGTGACCGATCTCGATCCCACTGAATGGCAGGAGGTCATGGAGACCAATCTTACCAGCGCATTTCTCGGCTCGCGTCACCAGATCCCGGCCATGCTCAAACGCGGGGGCGGGTCGTTGATTTTCACCTCGAGCTTCGTGGGCAACACGGTCGGCTTCCCCGGCATGGCGGCCTATGCCGCTGCCAAGGCCGGGCTGGTCGGCCTCGTTCAGACGCTCGCCGCCGAATACGGCGCTCAGGGAGTCCGCGCCAACGCTCTGCTGCCCGGAGGCGTCGATACGCCGTCGAACGCGGCGAACCTTCCAGGCGCTGCGCCGGAAATGCGCGGGTTCATCGAAAGCCTGCACGCGCTCAAGCGCCTTGGCAAACCCGAGGAGCTGGCACAAGCGGCCCTCTTCCTTGCTTCTGATGCGTCCAGCTTTCTGACCGGCACAGCAGTACTGGCCGATGGCGGCGTCTCGATCACCCGAACGTAAAGTCGTATGGAGCGGCCAGTTGTGGCCGCTCCTGCCACTTCCAACATTTCTCTTTGACATCGATCAATGAGTGGAACCGCCGGCCCGCGCAAAGTGTTTAATCTGCATACACTTCAGCCCAGCGGAGTTGCCCCCATGTCAGACCTTCACCCAGGTATCGCCACAGCAAATCCCGACGCCTTCCGCGTCAACGATCATGAAGATTACCAGTCCGGTGAAGGCCCCATGACCCCCTCACAGGCCGCCGAGCTGCTCTGCCTCGCCCAGCGCGCCGAGGAACCCGACGCCTATGATGACGACCTCACCAGCCTCGAAGCGATCAACCGCATCAAGCTGCTGAAACGCAAGCTGGACGGATAGCGCGCTTCTGGCGATTATTCGGCGGAAAGAATCCCCCGCTACGAGCCTAGGCCAGCCCGTAGAGCACTGGCATGGGCGCCGTGCGATTGGCGTCGAAATTGGCCAGCACATAGTCGCGGAACGAGCGCTTGAACAAAAGGCTGGGCAGCACATCGCCCAACCTGTCCCAGCGACAATGGTTGATCAGCGTCAACCCGCCCGAATGCTCGGCATCGGGCAACACCAGCGTTGAATTGTCCAAACCCGTCTGGTCGGCAAACCACCCGGCTGTATATTCCCACACCGCCAAATTCTGCTCACCGCTTTCCGCCAGGAAATAATTGAACAGGAACACGCCGTCGCGGCTGTGATCGACCGGTCCGATGCGTCGGGCGTTCTGGCCGACAATCACTTCGGCACGCTTCGCCCCCGCCCGCCCCCGCTTTTCCAGAGCGGCAAATTCCGGCGTCGCAATCAGCGCTCTCGCGCGCTCTGGCGTCCCGGTCTCGATCAGAACGACAACGTCGAACCGGGCCTGCGGCACATCGGGACGCGCCTTTTTGTAGCGCCCTTCCCCGGGCGGCACGATCAGTGCCTTGAACACCACCGCCTTCTGAACCCCATCAAGCCCTCCGATATTGACCGCCATCCCCTTGAGATCCTCAAGGAGCCGCCTCTTGCCGGCACTTTGGGTGAGATAGAATGGCAAGCGGCTGTGATCGACTTCGAGCGCAAAGACGATATAACCGTACCCATTGGGTTCGATCAGCTCGATCTTGGGAAACCGCCCGGTTTCACCCACGACAGTGAGGGAACCCGTGTTGAAATTCGCATTCATGAGCGCACCTTTGCGTGCCTGTTACATATAGTGTAATATACACATAAATGTTCGACTATCAAGCCGCCACGCCCCATTGGGTCAATCGCCTGTCGTTTCTCATCCGCGCCGAAGTGCAGCAGCGCTTCAAGGCGGCTGGCCACGCCATAACGGCCGAGGAATGGGCAATGCTCATGATGCTCTGGGCCAAAGCCCCGCAATCGATGGGCCAGTTGGCCGCCATGTCCTTGCGAGACCGGACCACGGTCACCCGGCTGGTCGATTCCATGGTCGCCAAGGACCTCCTCCGGCGCACTGCCGACCCCAGGGACCGTCGCTCGGTCCTGGTCGATCTCGGGCCGAAGGGCCGGGCCCTCGAAGCCCCCCTTACCGCCATCGTCAGCGATTTCATTGCCCAGGCCACAAAAGGACTTTCGCCCGAGGAAGTCGCCGGTGCCAATGCGGTGCTCAAAAAGATGACAGCAAACATTCTCGGTGAGGACGACGCACTCGGTTAAACGCAACATTTACCCGCCGATGCCAAGCTGGGTCCGAATTTGGGGAGCGGCCGAGAACGGCGTCAATGAAGAACATACTTTTGAGAGAAGCCGCCGCTCCGGCAGTCACAAGCAATCGGGAAACTGACTCGCTCGGCCTTTATGAGCAGGCCGCATCGATCGTTCCCATGGGCGCCTTCTCCTGCAACCTTGCAGATGAACGGCTGAGCTGGACCGGCGGGGTCTTCGATATGTTCGGCCTCTCTGGCGAACGCCCTCCCGAGCGCCAGGCCACCGTGGAAATGTACACGGAAGCCTCGCGCGCATTGCTCGGCCGCAAGCGGTCCCACGCCATCGCCACCTGCTCGAGCTTCTCGCTCGATGCAAACATCATTCGCCCCGACGGCACAGAGCGCTGGATACGGATCAACGCAGCCGTGCGTAGCGTAAATGGGCGGGCCGAAACCCTGTACGGCATGAAGCAGGACATCACCGAGGACCATGCGAGATGGGAAATCCTGCGCGCCCAGGCGGAATGCGATCCTTTGACCGGGGTCGCCAATCGCATGCGTTTTCAACGTTTCCTTGAAAGACCCAACGATGAACCGGCACTCGGACGAATCGGCGCGCTGATCCTGTTCGATCTCGATGGCTTCAAGCAGATCAACGACCGCTGGGGCCACGCCGCGGGCGATGCCTGCCTTGTCGCGTTCGGCGAACGCCTCAAAAGGGCATTTCCGCAGGCGCGTCTGGTTTCTCGTATCGGCGGCGACGAATTTGCGGTCCTGCTTCCGCCGGTTGGCTCGGCCAGCAAGACCGAGCGCGATGTGCGCTGGTTGACCCAGAGCCTTCTCTCTCCAGTGCCCTGGAATGGCGACCGGCTTCCCATCGGGGCTTCGGTCGGCATTGCTTTTGCTTCAAGAGCCTATGAACTCGACCCGCAGCATTTGTTCGTCGTGGCCGACAGGAATCTCTACGAGGCCAAAAAGGCAGCCGCCACCGGCACCGCTTGGGCCTGAGGCATCCAATCTCAGTAACCCCCTATCGTTCCCGGTCGGATCGTGGCAGATAGCGCCTATGAACACCCTAACGACAATCGGCTTTGACGCCGACGACACGCTTTGGGAAAACGAGCACTTCTTTCGGCTGACCGAAGCCCATTTCGCAGAACTGCTGGCCGATTACGCCGAGCCCGAGCATCTCTCTGCCCGGCTGCTGGACGCCGAAAAGCGCAACCTCGCTCATTATGGCTTCGGCATCAAAGGCTTCACCCTCTCGATGATTGAAACCGCCATCGAGATCACCGACGGCAAGGTGCCCGGCGATATCATCGCCCGCATCGTTGCCGCCGGCCGCGAAATGCTCAGCCACCCCGTCAACACCCTGCCCCACGTCCACGAGACACTTGAAGCCCTCACCGCCAGCCACACACTGGTGCTGATCACCAAGGGCGATCTGTTCGATCAGGAGCGCAAGCTGGCGCAATCCGGTCTGGGCGATTTTTTTAACGCCGTAGAGATCGTCTCCGACAAGTCCCCCGCCACCTATTCGACCGCCTTCGCGCGCCACGGCGACGGCCCAGAACAGGCCATGATGGTTGGAAATTCCCTCCGCTCGGACGTTCTCCCCGCCATCGAAGCGGGCGGATGGGGCACTTACGTCCCCCACGCGCTCACTTGGGACTACGAACGCGCCGAAGAGCCCGACAACGCTCCCCGTTTCGCCAAAATCGAAACGCTGGCCGAACTGCGCCCCCTGATCGAACGCCTCGAGCGCTAGCATCAATCGACTTTCGCCTGATCCGCCCTAGCCTCTTTCTCTTCGGTCATCCCGGCCTTGAGCCGGGATCCAGTACCCCCCAGCGCCCGAGACTGAACCACAAGTTCTGGCGCCAGCGCCTCCCCGATCAGGTCCGGGATGACGACAATGCGTTGCCCCACATCCCGGCCCGGCCAATCCATTCAGACCACAGGCACCGGTTGAAGACCGGCGCCTTACCCCTTGATCGGAATCCAGATTTCCAATCCACCATGTCCGGTCCTGGGGTCGAACTTTTCATCATAAAGCTCGAACATTGGCGCATCGCCATCGGGCTTGTCGGGACTAACCGGCATATATTGGCTCCAGATCGCATTCATCGTGTGCCGCAACTCCGAGATATGCCCCTTGTGCGCAAAGGCAAGGTAAGATCGGGCAGCCAGTTTGATGACCTCAAGTTCTGCGGGCACGTCTCCCGGTTGCTCGACGGCGACCCCGCAGGTGTAGCGAAAGGTCCCCTCGGTTTCGTTGAACCCGTCGCATACCCCGTACCAAAGGCCCTTCTGCTCGCCCAGCGTACCCTCGAAAGGCTGAAACTCCACCCATTGCGCAGGGATGCCCCCCACCTCGCGATATTTATATCGTCGGCTCAGCCCGACGATGGTCAGCGGCCCGCTCTTCTCGCGCCGCGGCTCTGCCAGTTCAATTGTCGTCTCGTTTGCTCTGTCCATTCTGATGGGCTCCACAAGCAGGGTTTGATCCACCGCGCCTCCATCCCTCACCGTCTCGGGCGTTACCCCGAACCGGTCGCGAAAGGCGCGGGTAAAGGCTTCATGGGACCCGTATCCGGCTTGTAGCGCCACATCGAGTATGCTTGGCGCGCCCGCCGCGAGCTGCCGGGCCGCTTCGGTCAACCGCCGGCCCCGCAGATAGTCGATGACCGGATACCCCGTTGCCGCCGCAAAGCTGCGGCACATGTGAAATCGCGACACGCCGCAGGCCGCTGCGATTTCATCGAGCCCAACCCCTTTGCGGAAATTGCTCTCGATGTACCAGATCACCTTGCCCACGAACCGCACGGCAGTTTCCCTTGATGTCTTTACACCACCGACATTGCGCCAACCGCCACGCCCCGGCTTGACCGCCCTTGCGCTTTTCCGGCCCCGCTTACAGGTTTTGTGAGAAGTTGGGTCAGTGTGTGCCGAACCGAAGGTCCGCGACAGCGAACACTGTCGTTTACAGGCTGCCATCACCCAACTGGTCGCGCAACCTAAAGCCCGAGCCCACCCACCGGCTCTGTCTCGAACCGGTTGTCGAACCCGACGATCAACGGTCGCGCCTGGGCAATCGCATCCTGCACCGCCGTCAGTTCCAGCGACGCCTTGTGGCTCTCGGCATCGTCCCAGACCTCGGTCACCCAGATCCCGTCAGGATGCTCCTTGCATCGCGCAACGATATAGCTGTGGCACCCCGGCATCCGCCCGCCGGCGCTTTCTTTCAGGATAGCCATCAACTCTTCGCGCCGGCCCTCCGTCGCGATCATTCGCCCGATCAATCCATACATCTTTCCTCCAAACTCCCGGCACGGGCCAGATCGTACCCATCACTCCGCCGGACAGACAACACTCGCGCGTCCCGCCCCCGATGGCAAATTTGGGTCGGTTTCAGACCTACACCCAGAACAAACATGGAACGACATTTCACCCACGTCCATAGCTTTTACCGCCAATGTTGACTTATCGCTGTGCCCGTTTCACAACCCGCGCCAGTCCAGTGAAAGCGACCCCAATGCCCCAGGATCAGATATCCATCCCCCTCACCAAGGACCAGGCCTATGCCCTGGTCGATGCCGTGATGGACCGCGATGATTTGGCCCTCACGGCCTCGGCCCACGAGAACGAGGACACCGGAGAATGGGTGTTCCAGGCCACCTGCGACAGCCCGCCCGATCTGGCTGCGTTCGAGGCGCTGGCCCGCGAAATCCTCGGTGGCGACGTCGGCTTTGCCATCGAACCCATTGATGAAAAAGCCGATTGGGTGTCACGCTCACTCGAGGGCCTCAAGCCGGTCACCGCGGGCGGCTTCTACGTCTATGGCAGCCATGAGACCGGCGCCCTGCCGCGCGGGCTCATCCCCATCCGCATCGACGCCGCTCAGGCCTTCGGCACCGGTCACCACGAAACCACTACGGGCTGCCTTGAGGCAATCGAACGCGTCCTCAAACGCAAAAAACCCATGCGTCCCATAGACATAGGCACCGGCACCGGCATTCTGGCCATCGCCGTTGCCAAGCGCCGCAAACTCCCGGTCCTGGCCTCCGACATCGACCCTCTCGCTGTCCGCATTACCCGGGAAAACGCCCGGACCAATGGGGTTTCACACATGATCGTCCCGGTCGATGCCGCCGGTCTCGACCACACGACAATCCGGGGCAACGCGCCCTACGATCTCATAATCGCAAATATCCTGGCTGGCCCGCTGGTGGAGCTCTCGCCCGATATCGGTCGCATCGCCGACCGCGGAGCGGCCATCATCCTCTCGGGCCTGCTCAACACCCAGGCGCAGCGCGTCATCGCCGCCTACAACCGTCAGGGCATGGTGCTGAAGGACCGCATCGTCCGCAAGGACTGGGCCACGCTGATTCTGGAAAAGGCATAACAAAAAGCCCCGGCGGCTGGCGGGCCGTAGGGGCTCATGCTTACGATAGTGCTGTGGGGCCGTTCAGCCCCAGGCGACCCTATTCGGCCGCGCCCTTCTTGGACGTGCCGAAGTCACACCCGTAAATCCGCGTATAGCGATCGACCTGACGAGCCGCTTCACGGCTGCGGGCTTCGATCATGGCATCGAGTGCCTTGCGGAAGAAGCTCTTGTCTTCAACCATGTCATCTCTCCTTGGTTGGCAAAAATCGAGTAACCTTTGCCTTCGAGACAATAGATAGAGCCATTCGCTTCTGTTAGTTAGTCCTCAAAGCGAAACCCAGCCATGCCGGAAGCGCATGGACGGTTAACGAGAAAGTCCATCATGCCCGAATATGCCGCTATCCCGGACGCCAGGTTCCAGACCTTCGACGAGAAGTCTGACCCTGCCCAGGTCGCCCCGCGCCTTTCCGCCCTCAGAACCACTTTCGCGGAGCTGGGAATCGACGGCTTCCTGATCCCGCGCACCGATGTTCATCAGGGCGAATACGTGCCCGATTGCGATGCGCGCCTTGCATATCTCACCGGGTTCACCGGCTCTGCGGGCATGGCCGTGGTGACGAACGATCTCGCGGCCCTGTTCGTGGACAGCCGCTATACGCTTCAGGCCCCGGCCCAGACCGACACCGCGCTGGTTTCCATTCACGATACGACAACGACCAACCCCGGCGACTGGATGGCCGAAAACCTTCCCTCTGGCTCCCGTATCGGGTTCGACCCCTGGCTGCACACGCCGGGCCGTCTGGCATCGATCAGAGAGCCACTGGAAAAGGCAGGCATCGAGCTTGTACCCGTCTCCAATCCCATCGATGCGATCTGGACAGACCGGCCGGCGCCCCCGCAGGGACCGCTTGACGTGCTCGGCCACAACCGTACCGGCAAGCCCACCACCGAAAAGCTCGCCGAACTGCGCGCAACGATGGTCAAGGAGGACGCGGCAGCGGTCGTTCTGACCTTGCCGGAATCGCTGTGCTGGCTGTTCAACATCCGTGGTCGTGACGTCCCCCACAATCCGTTCGTTCTCGGTTTTGCCATCATCCCCGCTGAAGGAAGGCCGACCCTGTTTCTGGCCCACAACAAGCTCACCGACGAGAACCGCTCCGCCCTGGCCGATATCGCCGACCTCAAGAGCAAGGATGGGTTTGAAGCCGCGCTTGGCGATCTGGCCAAACAGGGCCGCGCCGTCTGGTTCGATCCGGAAACCGCGCCGGTTCAGGTCAAATCGGTGCTGTCGAACGGCGCGAGACTGATCGAGAAGCGCGATCCCGTCCTGTTGCCCAAGGCCAAAAAGAACGATGTCGAACTGGCCGGCATGCGCGAGGCCCATAAGCTCGACGGCATCGCCTTTGCCAAGTTCCTCGCCTGGTTCGATGAGGCAGCGCCGCGCGGCGGCCTCACCGAAATCGACATCGTCAAGATGCTCGAAGCTTACCGGCGCGAGGAGCCGACCGCGGTCGATGTGAGCTTTGAAACCATTTCAGGCTCGGGGCCCAACGGCGCCATCGTTCATTACCGCGTTTCGGAAAAAACCAACCGCACGCTCAATCCCGGCGAATTGATGCTGGTCGATTCAGGTGCCCAATATCTCTCGGGCACCACCGACATCACCCGCACAATGGCCACTGGCCCGGTCACCGCGCAGCAGAAGGACCATTTCACGCGCGTCCTCAAGGGCATGATCGCCATTTCTCGCGCCCGGTTTCCCAAGGGCACCAACGGCGCACAGATCGATATCCTGGCGCGTCAGTTTCTCTGGCAGGTCGGTCTCACCTTCAACCATGGCACCGGCCATGGCGTCGGCGCGTTCCTCTCGGTCCATGAAGGCCCGGCCGGGATTTCGCCGCGTTACACCGTGCCGTTCGAGCCTGGCATGGTCCTGTCCAACGAGCCTGGCTATTACCTCGAAGGCCAGTACGGCATCCGGATCGAGAACCTCATCATCGTGCAGGAGAGCGAACTGGCCCCGGGCTATCTCGATTTCGAGACCCTCACTCTGGCGCCCATCGACCGGCGCCTGATCGCTGTCGAGATGCTCGAAACCGCTGAACGCGACTGGCTCAACGCCTACCACGCCCGCATCGCCCGCGAAATCGCCCCCCACCTCGACGAAAACACAAGAAGCTGGCTGGATCGGGCCACCGCTCCGCTGTGAAAGACACCGTCGGGCGTCCGGTCAGATGGTTGGGCCCGGCGGCATTTCGTTGCGGCCGTCCAGGCGCTCCACCTCAAGCGCAAAAACATCGACGCCCACAAGGCACCGGGCGTTGATCGAAATTCTGTCCCGATAACCGGTCCTGAAGATTGCGGTGCCGCAGGTCGGGCAAAAATGGTGCCCGCCATCCACGTCGCGCCATAGATAGACCGAGAGCCTGCGCTTTTGCGTCAGAAGACGCACCGCCTCCACCGGCACCTTCCAGTGAAGGAAGCCCGAGCGCGCGCAGGTCGAACAATTGCACTCCACGAGCCGCCCCAACTCATGGGACACTTCAAGCTCGATTTCGCCGCAATGGCAGCAAAGCTTGTGGACCTCCGGCATGACCCGGTGCTCCTTTGTCGCGCTAATTGAACCAGGCCGCATAATTCCAGATTGAACCGCCGAACACCGCATTGGCCGCCGCAAACGATCCAGCATCGGCGATCTCGCCCGCCTTGAGATACGGCAAGGCATCGAGCCCGGTAAACAGCAACACGAAATCGGTCCGCTCGGCCCCCTCGAACCACGCGGCCAGGTCGAACCCCAGCTCAGCATACCGCCAGTGCGGCAAAAGCAACTCGCCGCGCAATATGGCCTCCGAAACGTCCAGCGTCTCACGCCACGCCTCCACCATCTCTTTGGTGATGGTCATTTGAGGCGCCAGCGGCGTCTGGCGGGGCGAGGGAATAAATTCGAGATGATCGTCGGTTTCCGCCAGGATCGCGTTCCAGTTGCGCCGCGACAAATCGAGCACGTTGAACAATCGGTCCCGCGCCCCAATCAGCCGATCCCGATCAACGATGGGCCAATTGATCGTATGGATCATGGCAATCGCATCGGCCAGCAAAGCGTCGCTGTCACGGTCCATGAACAACTGCCCGCCATTGGGATAGGTCTCCATCGGCAATCCGGCTCCCGGGAACAGCCGGTGCAGCGCCGCATCGAAGAACCCCTCGAAATCATGGGCCAGCAGAAAGTCCGACTGCGTCGCCAAAACCTGCGAATACCCCGCCAGCCAGATCGCATCCGCTCCATCGAAGGCGAAACTGGTGGCAGGAAGACCCAGGCCAGGCGCCATCCCCGATCCCATGTCGAGCCGCTGCCCCGCCCCGGCTGCCATGGCCAGGAACGCACCCACCGATTCTGCCTCGCCCGCCTGTCCGTCACCGTCGATATCGATGCGAATCTGCGTCACGTCGATCTCGACGGAAAAATCGCCTTCCGCTGCCGCAAGCAACAAGGGAATGGCTATGTCCAGATCGTCCGAAAAGGTTTCAAGATAGCCGCGCAAATCACCATAGCTAAGCGGCTCAGGCGTCCTTTGATTTCCCTCCATCCCCATCATTCCGAAAAACGGGCTGACGGCGATGCCCCGCTCAGGATCGAACCCGTGGGCATAAAGCGGCTGCACCAACCCCTCGATGGCTGAAAACAAGGCCAAAACGCCAACACCGAACGAGGCTTCAGGGTCATTGTCGGCCCGCGCCTCCATAGCCGCCAGCCCCTCGACCAATTGGCCGCCATAGAGATGTTCACGCAGAATATCGGCGGTGCTCTCCTGCGCGGCGGCGCCGGTGACCGCCCCGAAAGCCAGCACGCACGCCAGCCAGACCCTGCCCATCATGCCTGCCCCGTCCTTTCGAACCATTCATCTTCCGAAATCACCTCGACGCCGAGACTTTCGGCCTGTTTGAGCTTGCTGCCAGCCCCCGGTCCAGCCACCACGAGGTCGGTCTTGGCCGAAACCGAACCTGAAACCTTGGCGCCCAACCGCTCGGCCATCGCCTTGGCCTCGGTACGCGACATGCGCTCGAGGCTGCCGGTAAACACAACTGTCTTTCCCGCTACCGCGCTGTCAGCGGAAATGCTGACAACATATTCTTTCGGCTTCACCTCGGCGAGCAGCGCGTCGATGGCCTTCTCGTTGCGCTCATTGGCAAAAAAGCCCGTGACCGATTGCACCACCGTGTCGCCAACGCCGTCGATGCCCAACAGGGTATCATAGGCTTCCTCATCGCCCTTTCCGGCCCGGAAAGCTATTTCCCGAAACGCTTCGAAGTTCGAGAACGTCTTGGCAAACAGCGCCGCCGTCGATTCCCCCACATGACGAATGCCGAGCGCGAAGATGAACCGGTCCAGATCGGGCTCGCGCCGCGCATCGATGGCGGCAAAGAGTTTCTTGACCGAAGTCTCGCCCCACCCCTCCTGATCCTTGAGTTTTTTCAGACTGTTGGCGTCCTCCTCGGCCAACCTGAAGATATCGGCCGGTTCCCTTATCCGCCCTTCCGCATGAAACGCAGCGATCTGCTTGTCCCCCAGCCCGTCGATATCGAGCGCGTTGCGGGAAACGAAATGCTTCAGATTCTCGACCGCCTGCGCGGGACAGATCAACTCTCCCGTGCACCGCCGTCGCGCATCGAGCTTGCCGGTTTTCGGATTGACCTCCCGCACCGCCTCGGACCCACACTCGGGACAGACATGAGGAAACTCGAACGGCTTGGATCCTGCCGGACGCTTGTCGGGCACAACCGCAACGATCTGCGGAATAACGTCACCGGCCCGCTGCACGATGACCGTATCCCCCTCCCGGATGTCGTATCCGTCGCGGATCTCGGCCCCGAAGCTGTCGCGCCCCGCGATATAATCCTCATTGTGCAGCGTCGCGTTTTCCACAACCACACCGCCCACCGTCACCGGCTGCAACCGCGCCACCGGCGTCAGTGTCCCCGTGCGCCCCACCTGGATGTCGATCTTGTGCAGAATGGTCGTCGCCTGTTCGGCGGGAAATTTGTGCGCGATGGCCCAGCGCGGCGCCCGCGCCACGAACCCCCAGCGCTGCTGCAGATCGAGCCTGTCGAGCTTGTACACAACCCCGTCGATGTCGTAGCCCAACGTCGCCCGTTGTTCCTCGATCGATCGGTAATGGCCAAGCAATTCCTCAACGCTCGTCGTGCGGATCATCAGCGGATTGATGGCAAAACCCCATTCACCCAGCCTTTGCACCGCTTCAAACTGCGTTTCGGCAATCGGCGCGCTCACCTGCCCCCAGGCATAGGCGAAAAACTTCAAATTCCGCTTGGCGGTAACCGAAGGATCTTTCTGGCGCAGCGATCCGGCGGCCGTATTGCGCGGATTGACGTAATCCTGCCCCCCCTCTTCCGCCGAGCGCTTCTTGAGCGCCGCGAAATCGGCGTGGGTCATATAAACCTCGCCGCGCACCTCGAGCACGTCTGGCCACCCCGCGCCCGAAAGCTTTTTGGGAATGTCGGCAATGGTCTTGAGGTTTTCGGTGATGTCCTCGCCTTCGGTGCCATCCCCTCTTGTCGCGCCGCGCACGAAAATCCCGTTTTCATAACGAAGCGAGGCCGAAAGCCCGTCGATCTTGGGCTCTGCGGTAAACGCCAGTTCCAGGTTCTTGTCGCGCTCGAAAAATTTTCGCCCGCGCTGAACAAAATCGGCGACATCTGCATCGTCGAACGCATTGCCCAGCGACAGCATCGGCACCGCATGCCGCACCTTGGCAAAGCCATCGACTGGCGCCGCTCCAACGCGCTCGGACAATGAGTCCGCCCGCCGCAATTCGGGAAACTGCGTTTCGATCTCCATATAACGCCGCCGCGCAGCGTCATACTCGGCGTCCGAAATCTCGGGCGCGTCGTCCTGATAATAGGCTCTGTCGGCTCTTTCGATCACACCGTGCAACCGGTCGAGTTCCCTCTTGGCGTCTTCCGGCGACAGCTCGACAACCGGCAAATCGATACTCAAGGCACTAGCTCCTAAACGCCAACTTCACGCATCAGCCGCTGCGCCGCCGCACGCGCTTCTTCGGTAATCGTCGCCCCGGCCAGCATGCGCGCCACCTCTTCGCCCCGCGTCTCGATATCGAGCGGCCGCACATGCGTACGCATGAACGCACCTTCCTCAATCGCCTGCTTTTCGATCAGCAGATGAGTCTGCGCCCGCGCCGCCACCTGTGGTGCGTGTGTAACGGTCAGAACCTGCACCGATTGCGCCAGCCGCGCCAGCCGCTTGCCGATGGCGTCCGCTACCGCGCCGCCAACGCCGGTGTCGATCTCGTCAAATATCAGCACGGGCACCGAACCCCTGTCGGCCAGCACCACCTTGAGCGCCAGAAGAAACCGTGACAGCTCGCCACCAGAAGCCACCTTCATCATCGGCCCCGGCGTCGTGCCCGGATTAGTCTGCACGTGAAAGGCGATCTGATCGATCCCGTGCGGTGAAACCCGCTCCACATCCACCTGCCGGTCGACAATGAACTTCGCCGCCCCCAGCTTGAGATCCGGCAACTCCGCCTCAACCGCCTTGCTGAGCGCCCTGGCCGCTTTCTCACGTGCTTTCGAGAGCTTCTCGGCCGCCCCACGATACTCAATACCGGCTTCTCTAAGCTCGGCTTCGAGCACCACCAGAGTCTCCGCGCCCGATTCCAGCGCCTCGATATCGCCCGCATACTTCGCCAGCACCTCGGACAAGGCGTCGGCTTCGACCTGATGCTTTCGTGCCGCCGCCCGCAATGCAAACAGCCTCTCCTCGACCTGCTCGAGCTCGCGCGGGTCGAACGCCATCTCCCGCCGGATCGCTTCCAGCGCCTCGCTGGCTGTATCGAGCGCCACCAGCGCCTGATCGACCGCATCGGCCATCGGTGCAAACAGCGCCGCCTCGGCCTCCGATTTTCGCGTCAGCCGCCTCAGCAACATGGCCAGGGTCGGCCCGGGCGCATTGGTGCCGTTGAGAATCTCGTCGGCGTCGTTGACCTCTCCCGCCGCCTTTTCGAGCCCCATCAGCCATTGCCGGCGCTCCGAAAGTGTTACTTCCTCCCCGACCTCCGGTTTGAGGGCCGACAATTCCTCGACAACATGGCGCGCATAATCCTCCTCACGCGCTGCCTGTTCCACACGTGCCCGCTGCACGTCGACCGCCTTCTGCGCAGCCACCAGCCGTCCATGCGCCTTCGAAACGGCCACAAGATCGGCCTCATAGCCACCGAAACTGTCCAGCAGCACCCTATGGGTCGCCGCATCCACAAGCGCGCGGTCGTCATGCTGTCCATGAATTTCCACGAGCAGCGCGCCGATGGATTTCAAAAGTCCTGCCGAAACGGGTTGATCGTTGATAAAGGCCCGAGTGCGGCCGTCCGCATGCTGCACGCGCCGCAGGATGATCTCCGCATCATCCTCGATCTCGTTCTCGCGCAGCAGCATCCGCGCCGGATGGCTTTCAGACAGGGCGAGGACCGCCACGACCTGCCCGCTATCGGCGCCCTTGCGCACCAGCGCGGCATCCCCTCGTCCGCCCAGCGCCAGTGTGAGCGCATCAAGAAGGATCGATTTGCCCGCACCCGTTTCGCCGGTCAGGACGGTCATGCCCGTCTCGAACGCCAGGTCGAGCTGGTCGATCAGAACGATATTGCGGACCGAAAGCGTGTTCAACATCGCTCCCGCTTCTCCCGTTCGTTTGGTGGCCCCGACTATGTACCCTGTGAAACGCCCCCGCTGCAAACCTCGAACGCGAGATTCGCACCATTGAAGACGCGAACATTACAGGAACAAACTTCCAGCGACAAGCGCATACGAAAATGCCCCGACCGCTGGCCGGGGCATCGCCATATTGCTGCCTGGACGAGACCTAGCGATCCGCCATCCAGTTTCCAGTCATCATCTGGGGCTGCAGGCCCTGGTTCTGGAGCAGCGCAAAGCCCCGCTGATACCATTCCGAGCTCGGATAGTTGGTGCCCAGCACGGCTGTTGCCGTCTGTGCTTCGCCCACCAGGCCCAGCGTCAGATAGGCTTCGGTCAGCCGATACAGCGCTTCTTCCACATGGGTCGAAGTCTGATGATCTTCCACAACCACCCGGAACCGATTGATCGCCGCCGTGTACTGGCCATTGCCCAGATAGTAGCGGCCCACGCTCATTTCCTTGCCGGCAATCTGATCGCGGGCAATCAGCAGCATCTGCCGCGATTCCTGAGCATAGCGCGAGTCCGGATAGTTCGCCTGCAACTGGGTGAATGTCTCGATGGCGTCCTGAGCCAGTTCCTGATCGCGCGTGATATCGGTGATCTGCTCGTAATACGAGCTGCCCTTGAGGAACAGGATATAGGGCACTTCCGAGGAGCGCGGATAAAGCGCCAGGAACTGGTCGGCCTGCCGCGCGGCTTCCGAGAAGCGGGCAAGGCGGAAATTGGCGAAGACCTGCATCACCTTGGCGCGTTCGTTGACCTCAGAGAACGGGTTCTGCCGCTCGAGCGTTTCAAGATCCTCGATGGCAGCGATATAGCGATTGTTCTCCATATTGGTGACAGCGCTTGCGTAAAGCTGTTCGGCTGGAACCAACGGCTCTTCGTCCCCGGTGCGCGAAAACATCGACATGGGCGAACAGGCGGCAAGCACCCCAACAAGGGCCATGGCCGCGGCCATCTTCCAAATCCGTGGCGCTTTGCTTGGTCTGGCTATGATCTTCACGAAAAACTCCGTCCTCATGGCCCGGGGCATGAACCGTGACCCGCGCGTGCCCACAATTCGCTAGCGGGCAATCTGTTCAAAACTGTGACGGGGGTTATCGCCCATTCAACCGATGGAACGCAAGTAGGGCTCAACAGACAGCCTCTCGGGCAGGTCGCCGAGCGCTTCCATTTCGAGCGGCAGCGCATCAGCCTCGAGAATTTCGTAATTGGCTTCGCTGGCAAAAAGCGACTTGAGCACCAGCGCGTTCAACCCATGCCCACCTTTGTAGGATTTGAACCGCCCATAGATCGGCAGCCCGGCCAAGGCCAGATCGCCCACGGCGTCGAGCAGCTTGTGACGCACGAATTCATCATCGAAGCGCAACCCATCCGGATTGACGATTCTTTCTTCCTCGATGGCGATGGAATTTTCAAGGCTCGATCCCAGGGCGTAGCCGGCCTGGCGCAAAACCTTGGCCTGTGCCACGAACCCGAACGTGCGCGCCGGGGCAACCTCGACGGCAAATTTGCGCGGCGACCAGTCAAAGATCATGCGCTCTCGGCCGATCACCTTGCTGTTGAAATCGATTTCCACGTCGAAAGCCCGCCCGTTATAGGCTTCGAGCATGGCGAAAGCATCATTGTCGCGAACCGTCACCGAACGCAGGATGCGGATGAATTTCTTGCGCTGGGGCTGGATCGAGATGCCGGCGTCGAGCACCGCATCCACGAACGGTTCGGCGCTGCCGTCAATGATCGGGCATTCTTCGCCCCAGACCACGATTTCCGCATTGTCGATGCCCAGCCCGTTGAGCGCCGCCAAGACGTGCTCGACGGTCGCGACGCTGACCGAATTGCCAAGATCGATAACCGTGCACAGCGAGGTTCGGCTCACGCGCGAATGGTCGATCTTTACGCTGGCGGACGTGCTGCCATCGTCCAGTATGCGGGTCAACGTATAGCCGGAATCGGCGGGTGCCGGATTGATGACAAGGCGCGAGGGCTTGCCATTATGCACACCGATTCCAGCGAATTCCGCGGGACGCGTCAGCGTGCATTGGCGCACGGTATTGTTCTTCATTGGTGCTCCGGGCCCTTTTGTTGACGAATGGCCCAATCGCCCTATTAACGAAGATCGGCCTGACACGAAACCCGTGTCAGGCCGATTTAGCGCCTAAATGGCAATTTTGAATTAACCGTGGCGTTTGAGAAACGCTGGGATCTCCAGCTGTTCTTTCTGCGGGGCACGAGCCGGAGCACGACCATGTGCGTCGAGTTGTCCCGCCGCGCCTTCCGTCTGGGGACGCGGAGCGGCCGGACGGGAGGGGGCAGCTTCAATGGCGCTACGGGCCGCCGCATCGTCGAACTGGGGCTGCAAGCGCTCCCCCTGGGGCTGCGGCTCGGCTTCCCCGCCAAGGCTCAAACCCACATTGGAGGCCAACCGGCGGAACAGGGCGCGCGCGTTGCGCGGCTCTTCGCTCCGGGGCTGTTCCATCTGCTGGCGAGCAACCGGCGGCATGTCTTCAGCACGAGGAATGCGGCGCTGCAACTGCGGACGCTCGGCGCCCGAGGGAACGTAAGGCTTGGGCATGGCCGCGTCGGGCGCGCGCTGAGCTTCCTCAACCGGCTGACGCACGGTGGCGGCAGGCGTATAGGGCTCGATGGTCACGCCGGCATCTTCGGTTTGCCGAGCGGCAGTTGCCGCGGCAGCCGCCGCCGAATTGCCATCCTTGATCGCCTGGGCAACGGCAGCTTCGAACTGGTCGTCGCTCATATGCGCACTGGCCTGAGCCGGAGCGCTCTGCTGGGAAGCAGGCTGTTCGGCACGGGGCGCCTGCGCAGTCGCCGGAGCGGCAACAGCTTCCGGCAAACGCTTGGCCTGCAGCGGCTGGCGGTTTGCGTTGGGCTTGACCGGGTCAAGCGCCTGAACCATCAGCGCGTCGGTGCCGGTCGCAACGACCGAAACGCGAACCTTGCCCTGCAGCGAATCGTCGAACGTTGCACCAAGAATGATATTGGCATCCGAATCCACTTCCTCGCGGATCCGCGAAGCCGCTTCGTCGACCTCGTACAACGTCATGTCCTTGCCGCCGGTGATCGAGATCAGGAGCCCACGGGCGCCCTGCATTGAGACATCGTCGAGCAGCGGATTGGCGATAGCGGCTTCGGCGGCGTGACGCGCACGATCCTCGCCCTCGGCCTCGCCCGTGCCCATCATCGCCTTGCCCATGCCGCGCATCACGGCGCGCACGTCGGCAAAGTCGAGGTTGATGAGCCCTTCCTTGACCATCAGGTCGGTAATGCAGGCAACACCCGAAAACAGAACCTCGTCGGCCATCGCGAACGCGTCGGCAAACGTGGTCTTTTCGTTGGCCACCCGGAACAGATTCTGGTTCGGGATCACGATCAGCGTATCGACATGGCGGTGCAGCTCGTCGATGCCCTCATCCGCCAGCTTCATGCGGCGATTGCCCTCGAACTGGAACGGCTTGGTCACCACGCCAACGGTCAGTATGCCCTGCTCGCGTGCTGCGCGCGCCACGACGGGCGCCGCGCCCGTTCCCGTGCCACCGCCCATACCGGCGGTGATGAACACCATGTGCGAACCCGAAAGATGATCGTTGAGTTCATCGAAACTTTCTTCGGCCGCCGCACGCCCCACCTCGGGGTGCGAACCGGCGCCAAGACCTTCGGTCACACCCACGCCGAGCTGGATGACGCGTTGCGCGCGGGACAACGCCAGCGCCTGCGCGTCTGTGTTGGCCACGACGAACTCGACGCCTTCAAGGCCCGAGTTAATCATGTTGTTGACCGCGTTTCCGCCCGCACCACCGACGCCAAAGACGGTGATTCGCGGCTTAAGTTCTTGGATTCCCGGAATCTGTAGGTTGATTGTCATCTCTGGCCTCTTAGTGGCTGCATGGCAAAGATGTAGCGCTCAATTCGTTAACCGGACCCTAACAAAGCTACCGATTTCGTTAACCAGTCTGCAAAATGCGAGCCTTGACAGCCACAAAGTCACCGCATGTTAAGCATGATTTGCCCCACCTGAGCCGACATCGGCTTGACATTTTCCAGCGCCATAATATAACCATAACAGAATATAACATATTGGTTCTTTAATAGGAGCAGGAAATGTCCAGGATCACTCCAAGCCTCTGGTTCGATAACAACCTCGAGGAAGCCATGGATTTCTACGCCTCGGTCTTCCCCGACACCAAAATCCACGGCACCACCCGCTACACCGAAGGCGGCATGGGCGAACCCGGCACGGTGATGACCGGAGATTTCGAAATCCTCGGCCAGCGCTTCAACGCCATCAATGGCGGCCCCCACTTCAAGTTCTCCGAAGCGACCTCCTTTATCATCGACTGCGCCGATCAGGCCGAGGTCGATTATTACTGGGACAAGCTGACCGAAGGCGAAGGCGCCGAAAGCCAGTGCGGCTGGGTCAAGGACAAGTTCGGCGTCTCCTGGCAGATCGTGCCCAGAGCCCTCTACGACACCGTGACGGGCAAGGACCCCGAAGGCGCCAGGCGCGCCACCCAGGCCATGCTCAAGATGAAAAAACTGATCGTCGCCGATCTCGAGGCGGCCTATCGCGGCCAATGACCAAGAGCAGGGGGGATCTACTCAAGCCCCCCTGCGATACCGAGCGTCCTGCAGCTTATTCTATTACAGCGCAGGCGATCCTGTCGCCGGCATCCCCCGACGGCTGGCTCTGATAGTCATCGGCGCCACCATGGATTATCAGCGCCCGACCCATGATATCGGCATCACCCCGTCCGAGGGTGATGAAGGGATTGAACAAATGGCTGCGCAGAAAACCGTCAGCGCCGATATACTGGTTCGGCATGTCCCCGGCATGCGGTCCAGTCTCGCTGTAATAGCCATGATCGACATTGGCGGGATTGAAATGGCCGCCCGCTGAGTCAAAGCCGCCGTCCGGGTCGCATTCACCATTTTCATGGACGTGCACCGCCACCCATTGTTCGGCTGGAAGTCCGTTGACGTCGATTTCGATAACCACGCCGTTGCCCGTATGGGCCAGCGTTGCCTCACCGATTTCTTGTCCTTCGGCGTCGATATAGGTCGCGCTGGCTGTCTGGCCCTGCGCATATACGGGCGAGGACGCAAACATCAGGGCCAAAGCTGAAGTTGCAAGCAGTGCTTTCATGGGAGATCCTCCACAATGGATGGGTTGGAACGACCAAGCCTGGCTTGGCTCTCCTGCCCAATGCCCCCGCGCGGGCAGGGTTCCTGGAGGATAACAAGGGTGGTCCGGCGCCGCGCGTCCTCAGACGAAACCCGATTTCAGCCAGCTTCCAACCCTGGCGAAATATCCGTCCGATCCCGTCAGCTTCCGCGTCGGACGCGGCTGGACGTATTCTGTTCCGCACACCTGCGGATAGACCAGCATCCCCGCCACTGTCGCAAACGCGGGCCCCTTGGCCCGATCGGGCAGCCCCGAAACCCCCAGCGGACGTCCATTGCGCACATTGCGCGCCAGCATGCGCCGCGCCAGTTCGGGCAGCCCGGTCAGATCCGATGCCCCGCCGGTCAGAACGAACCGGCGGCCCGAAATATCCATCATCCCGGTCGCCTGCATCCGGTCACGGATCGCTTCGAGAATTTCCTCGACACGCGGCCGGATCACCCGCGTCAGCATCTCACGCGAAATCGAATTGGGCGATTCATGGGAGTTGGCGCCAATCGGCATCACGGTGATGACGTCGGTCTCGTCGGTCTGCCCCTGCAGGCATGACCCGTAAAGCGTCTTGAGCCGTTCCGCGTCCGCCACGCTCACCGAAAGCTGCCGCGCGATATCGAGCGTGATGTGATGCCCGCCGATCGCCAGCGCATCGGCATAAACCAGATGGCCCTCGTTGAAGACCGAAACCGTCGTCGTCGCCCCACCCATATCGACACAGGCAACCCCCAGATCGGCCTCGTCATCGACCAGCGTCGCCAGCCCCGACGCATAGGGCGTCGCCATCAGCGCCTCGACTTCGAGATGGCATTTGTTGAGCGCCAGTTCGATGTTGCGCATGGCCAGCGTCTCGGCCGAAATCACGGCAACATCGACGCCCAGCGTCTCGCCCACCATGCCGCGCGGATCGCGCACACCCTTTTGTCCGTCCAGCGCATAGCCAATCGGCAGCGCGTGGATAATCGAGCGCTCGTCGCGCACGCTGCGGTCATTGACGGCAATCAGCACCCGCGAAATATCGCTCGGCTCGACCTCATGGCCATCGAGCGAAACGCTCGCCGAAAATGTCTCCGAACCCAACCGCCCGGCGGTGACGTTCACGACCACCGACTGCACGGTGATCCCGGCGGCCCGCTCCGCCATGCCGACAACCGAACGGATGGCCTGCTCGGCCTTGTCGAGATCGGTCACCACGCCGCTTTTGACGCCCGCAGAAGGGCCGTACCCAAACCCGATGATCTCGGCCATATGCGTACGCCCGCGCAGCGCCCTGCCCTCGCGCGGCACCAGCCGCGCGATGACGCAGCATATCTTGGTCGAACCGATATCGAGCACGGTCACCAAAGATGACCGCCCCGGCTGCACCGGTTTCAAACGCGCTGTCATCGCAGAGGTCATCATTGAGCGTCTTCTTCTTCACGAACCGTGGGCCGAACGGCCACATATTGCGCAACCCGCATGTCGATCAGATCGAGGTCGCGCTGCAGAACCTGATATTCGAGCTGATAATCGTTGAGCCTGCCCAACGCATCGACCACCCCGCTTTCGGGCAGTTGCACACGCAGGCCGGAATAAAAGATCAGATCCCAGCGCCTGTCCGCCACGCGGTTGAGCGCGGCCAGATCGAAGGTCAGATCGGGATAGCGGTTGACCAGATTGATCATCGCGGCCGCGTTGTCCCCGGCTCCCTCGCCGATCACCATCGGCAGATCGCCGTTCTCGACACCGGCCGGCGCAATCGGCGCGCCCGAAGCATCGATCAGCATGGTCGCCCCGTCGATCCGCCAGCGCGCCATGGGCGTCTTCTCGGTAATCGAAACCAGAAGGCTGTCGGGATAGACCTTGCGGATCGTGGCCGATGCGACCGAAGGGATTTCCTCGACCCGCAGTCGCGCCTCGGCGATATTAAAGCCAAGGCTTGTCGAACCGCCTTCGATCCCCAGCGCATGCGCCACATCGGCCTCCCGCGTCAGCGAAAGCCCGGTGATTTCGATCTTCTCGATCCCGAACCCGGCATCGGCCATATGGCCCGTCAGCACATTGCCGACCACGCCCAGACCGCCAGACAGTTCGTCGCGCAGGACATAACCGCCAACTGCAACGCAAACCACGATCAGCAGCGCCACGACCCGCAGCGCCAGCTTCTTGTGCAGAACCCACCAATTGCCCAGCGATACCAATATCCCACCACGCCGGCGCACCTGCACCAGCATGCCCCGCCCGCCGGCAAGGGCTGGCGACCGGTCGCGTGTTAGGGGGGAAAGGCTCGGAACCACCCGCAGGGCAGGACGCTCGATGCGTGGCGCGGGTGGCGCGAGAGGGCTGGAAGCGGGCACGGCCCCGATGACTTCCTTACGCCTCATCTGTTGCAACTTGCGTCCTCCACCATCCAGCTCACCAGCTCTTCGAACGAATGGCCGGCATGGGCCGCCAACTCTGGGACCAGCGAGGTTTTGGTCATCCCCGGCTGGGTATTGATTTCAAGGCACACAAGCTCGCCATCATCACCGCCGCGCGGGTCGTAGCGGAAGTCGCTCCGCGTCACCCCGCGGCAGCCCAAAGCGGCATGCGCCATCAGCGACATCTTCTGAACTTTTTCGTAAATTTTCGGTGAAACCTGCGCCGGCAACTCATGCCGCGACCCACCATTCACGTATTTGGCCTCGTAATTGTAGAAGGCAAGGTCCGTGACGATCTCGATCACCCCCAGCGCCACATCCCCCATCACCGCGCAAGTCAGCTCGCGCCCGGGGATGAACCGCTCCACCATCAGCTCCTCGTCGCCATCCCAGTCGGTGCGCAGGATTTCCTGGGGCGGATGTTCCTGGCCCTCCTTGACGATGAACACATTGACGCTCGACCCGTCATTATAGGGTTTGACCACATAGGGCGGAGCCATCACATGGCTCTTGGCGATGGCATCGCGTGTCGCGATCACATGATCTGTGACCGGCACGCCCGCCGATTTGAACATTATCTTTGCCTGATGCTTGTCCATGGCCACCGAAGAGGCCAGAACGCCCGAATGGGTATAGGGAATTCCGAGGATTTCCAGCACCCCCTGAATGGTCCCGTCCTCGCCGAACCGCCCGTGCAGCGCATTGAACACCACGTCGGGCCTGAGCTCGTTGAGCACCAAGGCAATGTCGCGCTTGACGTCAATCTCCGTGACCTCGTACCCGGCATTGCGCAGCGCCTGCGCGCACTCGGCACCAGAACTCAGCGAGACCTCGCGTTCGTGCGACCATCCGCCCTTGAGCACTGCAACATGTTTGGCCATTGGTTCGCCCCTTCCGGCTTGTTCAGGCTACGCCGGCAAAAACATCGCCGTCTAAAAACTCTTTGACTTCGCGCCCCGGCGCGAAGTGCCCCATCCGCCGGATTTCCCACACCAGCTCGACCCCGTGCTTCTCACGAACTTTGGCCCGTACGGTTTCGCCAAGCGTTTCAATGTCATAGGCGCTTGCCGCATCGAGATTGACGAGGAAATTGGTGTGCATTTGCGAGACCTGCGCATGCCCGATCCGCAGCCCACGGCACCCGGCTTCATCGACCAATTGCCAGGCCGATTGGCCGTCCGGATTCTTGAACGTCGATCCACCAGTGCGTGTATTGGTCGGCTGCGTGCTCTCGCGCCGCTCGGTGATCTCGCGCATCTTGGCGAGAATGCTTTCGCTCTCGCCCGCCAGCCCTTCAAACACCGCCGAGGTAAACACAACGCCCTCCGGCCCGTTCGATTTGCGATACTGATAGGCCATGTCGGCATTGGCCAGTTCGATGATCTCGCCATCGCGCGTCACGCCGCGCAGGCTCACCACCCGCTCTTTCGCTTCGGTGCCATAGCACCCCGCATTCATGTAAAGCGCACCACCAACCGCACCTGGAATGCCCCGGAAAAATTCCAGTCCGTCGATTCCCGCCTTGGCTGCCGCCGTGGCAATCTTGACGTCGGGAAGCCCCGCCCCGGCCCGCACGCGATTGCCACCCAGCACCTCGACCCCGCCGAACGCCTTGGCCGGCAGCTTGATGACCACTCCGTCTATCCCGCCATCGCGGATCAGAAGGTTCGAGCCTAGCCCGATCACGGTCACCTTGATCTCGGCCGGCAGATTTTTCAGAAACAGCGCAAGATCGGCCTCGTCCGCCGGCTCGAAATAGAGCTGCGCCGGTCCGCCCACGCGGAACCACACGGCCTTGGCCAATGGATGGTTGGGGACCAGATTGCCCCTCACATCGCCGATCCAGCCGGAAAACTGCGGCAAAAGGTCGGGGAAACTCATGCGCTGACCTTGGACTTTCCTGCCAGTTCGGCTTCCAGTTCGCCCGGCAGCGCCGCCGCCCACAGCGTGATGTTCCCCGCCCCCAGGCACACGACATAGTCGCCTTCCCCAGCGCGATCCGCGATCAGGCCCGCCAACTCTTCCGGCCCAGCAATCGCCCGTGCATCGCGATGTCCACGGGCCCTGATACGGTCCACCAGCTCGATATGACTCACGCCCTCGATCGGCGCTTCACCTGCCGCATAGACCGGCGCCACCAGCACCGTATCGGCTTCGTTGAAACACGCCGAAAAATCGTCGAACAGATCGTTGAGCCGCGAATAGCGGTGCGGCTGCACCACGGCAATCACGTCGCGCTTTGCCGATTGCCGAGCTGCGCGCAGCACCGAGGAAATTTCGACCGGATGGTGTCCGTAGTCGTCGATAATCGCAATACCGTTGACCTCGCCGGTCTTGGTAAAGCGCCGCTTGACCCCGCCGAAGCCTTTGAGCCCCGCCCGGATCTGCGCATCGGTGATCTTGAGTTCCTGCGCCACCGCAATCGCCGCTGTCGCATTGAGCACATTGTGCATCCCCGGCATGGGCAGTTCCAGCGCATCGATGGTTCGCGTCTTGCCGCTGATCCGGTCGCGGACGATCACCGAAAACTTCGAAACACCATTGTCGTTGACCACATCGATCAACCGGACATCCGCCTGGGGGTTGAGCCCATAGGTAATCATCCGCCGGTCTTCGATCTCGCCCACCAGCGCCTGTACCGTGGGGTGATCGAGGCACATCACCGCAAAGCCGTAGAACGGCACGTTCTCTACGAAATTGCGGAACGCTTTCTTGACCCCGTCGAAATTGTGGTAATGGTCCAGATGCTCGGCGTCGATATTGGTCACCACTGCCACGTCCGCCGGCAGCTTGACGAACGTGCCGTCGCTCTCGTCGGCCTCGACAACCATCCAGTCGCCCTGCCCCAGCCGCGCATTGGTGCCATAGGCGTTGATGATGCCGCCATTGATGACCGTCGGATCGAACTGCCCCGCATCGAGGAGCGCCGCGACCATCGAGGTCGTCGTCGTCTTGCCATGAGTGCCGCCAATGGCAATCGCGTTCTTGAAGCGCATGATCTCGGCCAGCATCTCGGCCCGCCTTACAATCGGCAGCCCCTTGGCGCGCGCTTCTTTCAGCTCGGGATTGTCCTTCTTGATCGCCGAGGACACCACGACAACCGCCGCATCGCCGATATTTTCGGCCTTCTGCCCGACCATCACCTCGATGCCCATGGCCTGCAGCCGCTGCACATTTGCGTTCATCGACGCGTCCGAACCGCGCACCGTGTAGCGCTGGGTGTGCAGCACTTCGGCAATACCGCTCATCCCGATCCCGCCAATGCCGATGAAATGCACGGGCCCGATATCTCGTGGCATCTTGGTGTTCATGATTGTCCTTTGGCGGTTTGCTCGACGAGATCGGCCAGCCGTTCGACGGCATCGGGCCTGCCCACCGCCAGCGCGGCAGAAGCTGCTGCCCGAAGGCGATCCGGAGCGAGGAAGAGTTCGTTAAGCTGGGTGGCAAGAGATTGCGGTGAAAGCGTGACCTGGTCGAAGACCCAGGCCCCACCGGCCTCCTCCATCACCAGCGCATTGGCCTTCTGATCCTGATCGAGCGATCCGGGCAGCGGGATCAGAATCGACGGGCGCCCCAGCGCTCCCAGTTCTGCAATGGTCGAAGCCCCGGCCCGCCCGATCACCAGATGGCTCGAAACGATGCGTTCGGGCAGGTCTGTGAAAAAGCCCGCCAGTTCTACATTGACCCGCGCCGCGCGATAGGCTTCCGCCACCCGGTCGAGGTCTTCCTCGCGGCATTGCTGGGTGACGACCAGGCGCCGCCGCAATGGCTCGTCGAGTTCGGCAATCGCCGCCGGGACGATGTCGGAAAACGCGCGCGCGCCCTGGCTGCCCCCGAACACTAAAAGATTGATCGGTCCGCCCTCGGCCAGGGCCGGATAGCTCATCCCGGCAATCGCCCGCACCCTGTCGCGCACCGGATTGCCCACCAGCACCTTGTCGAGCTTGAATTTGTCCGCATGCACGGTCTGGGCAAAGCTCATGGCCAGCACCTTTGCAAACCGCGCCAGCGCCCGGTTGGCGCGCCCCATCACGGCATTCTGCTCATGGAGAATGCCTGGAATGCGCAGCACCGAAGCCGCCAGAAATGGCGGAAAGCAGGGATAGCCTCCGAACCCGACCACTGCCGCCGGTTTGATCCCGCGCAACACACCGATTGCAGTTGCCGTCCCGCCGAGGATCGTGAACACCGCCTTGATGAACTTTATCGGATTGCGGATCGAAGGTGTGGCCGCCGGCACCACATGGATCCCGCTCGCCGGAAACTCCGCCCCGTAATGGCTGACCCGTTCGTCGGTCACCAGATGGATTTCGTGCCCACGCCGGCGCAATTCCTGCGCCAGCGCCATGGCTGGAAAAAGATGTCCGCCCGTCCCCCCGGCCATCAATGCAAATGTACTCATGTCAACCTGTTGTTCAGGGGCTAAAGCGGGGCCAATTCAGCGTTTTCCCGGCACGCTCTGATTGTCCAGAGCGCTGCGGATCGGCAGGCCGGTGGCAAAGGTTTCTTCCGGCTTGCGCCGCGTCAGCGCCAGCAATAACCCCATGGACAGCCCGATCGCAATCATCGAAGTGCCGCCATAGGAAACGAACGGCAGCGTCATGCCCTTGGGCGGGATGAGATTGAGATTCACCGTAAGGTTGAAGGCCGATTGCACACCGAACTGAATAGCCAGCGCGCTGGCCGCAAGTCTGTTGAACAGATTTTGCTGCGCCATCGCCAGATTGAGCGCCCTGATGACGATGAAGGCGATCAGCCCCACCAGCATCAGGCAAAACAGGATGCCGAACTCGCTCGCGCCCGCCGCGAACACAAAGTCGGCATGGGCGTCTGGCAGGTAGCGCCGCGCGATTCCCTCGCCCGGCCCCATACCGAACCATCCGCCCTCCAGCAGCGATTCAAGAGCGCGCTCGGCCTGATAATTGTCACCGGTCTCGGGGTTGAGGAAGGCATCGATACGGCGCGCCACATGCGGAAAGAACGTATAGGCCATGACCAGAAGCACGATCGCCGCCACCCCCAGAACCGCAATCACCAGCCAGGAAATGCCAGCCAGGAACAGCAGTCCCCCATAGACCACTGAAACCAGGATGGTCTGCCCCACGTCAGGCTGGAGCAGCAGCAGGCCCACAACCAGCCCGGTCGCCCCGAGGGCAAGGATATGGCCGGGCACGTCCTTGCGTTTCATCTGCTCGGAGATGAACCAGGCCGACATCACCGCCAGCGCGGGCTTTACGAACTCGATGGGTTGGAGCGACTGCCCCATAAAGGAAATCCAGCGCCGCGCGCCCTTGACCTCCACCCCATAGCGCAGGGTCATTGCCAGCAGCACCACGCCCCCAACCAGCGTGACCAATGCGATGATTCGCGTCCAGCGTGCATTGACCAGAGAGGCCAGCAGCATCGCCCCCAGCGCCGGGATGCAGAACAGCACATGCCGCTGGGTAAAATGCCACGGCCCCAGCCCGATGCGCTCGGCCACCGGCGGGCTCGCCGCAAAGCTCAACAGCACCCCGAAACCCATCAGCGCGCACAGCGCAAACATCAGTTCGCGATCCACGGTCCACCACCATTCGGCAATGGGCGTCTTTCGCTCGCGGGAGAACCAGGCGGAAATGGCGGTCACGGGATACTCCGGTACGCGGGGGGTACAAAATTGCAGAATGCGAAACTACCACCCCAGTGGTTACCATTTCGCAACCATGACGCCTTTGCTAAAACGTCTGCCCGCGCTTTTCTTCCCCCACCTCCCCGCTGTCCCGGCGAACGCCGGGGCCCATGCTCAGTTCCGTCCCCACCCTTGTCATTCCGGGGCTTGTCCCCGGAATCCATCATGATGAGCGCCCACACGCTCCGACCGCACTTGTCCCGTCCGGTATCGAGCCCCTGGTTTTTTGTCTCACGGCCGCACCAGAAACGAGGATGCATACGAGCTTCCGGTGGGGGGCAGGATGGAGACAGGGGAAGCGTGCGAGAGTGCCCAGGCCGCATGCCGCATCGGACCCACGCGCAAGAGCCGCGCCGCCCTCAATCAACAGGAGAAAAATGTCACCGCAGCTTCAGCGAACTCAGCCCGATCAGCGCCAGAACCATCGCAATGATCCAGAACCGGATCACGATCTGGCTCTCGGTCCAGCCCAGATGCTCGAAATGGTGGTGAATGGGTGCCATCTTGAACACCCGTTTGCCCGTCAGCCGGAACGAAACCACCTGCACGATCACCGATACCGCTTCGAGAACGAACAGCCCGCCCACGATCGCCATGACCAACTCGTGCTTGGTGGCCACCGCAATGGTCCCCAGCGCGCCACCCAGCGAAAGCGACCCGGTATCGCCCATGATGATCTGGGCCGGCGGCGCGTTGAACCACAAAAATCCGAGCCCCGCCCCGATCAGGGCCCCGCAAACGATGGAAAGCTCGCCCGTTCCGGGAACGAAGTTCAAGAACAGATAGTCCGAATAGACCTGGTTACCCACCAGATAGGCAATCAGCCCGAACGCTGCGGCCGCGATCATCACCGGTACGATCGCCAGCCCGTCCAGGCCGTCGGTCAAATTCACCGCATTGCCCGCACCCACGATCACGAAGGCGCCGAAGATGAAGAAGAACAGGCCCAGATTGAGCGCCAGATCCTTGACGAACGGCAAGAGCAGCGCGTTTTCGTACCCCTCGGGCGCCTGACTGGCGATGATGATGCACGCGGCGATGGCGATCGCCGACTCGATGGCCAGCCGCGCCCTGCCCCCGAACCCCTTGTGGTTCTGGTGCTTGACCTTGAGGTAATCGTCGTAAAACCCGACCAGCCCGAACCCGGTCGTCACCAGCAGAACCGCCCAGACATACATGTTGGAAAGGTCCGCCCAGAGCAGGATCGAAACCAGAGCGCCCGAAAGGATCATCAACCCGCCCATGGTGGGCTTGCCCTTCTTGGTCAAAAGATGGCTCTGCGGCCCGTCCTCGCGGATCGGCTGCCCCTTGCCCTGCCGCACGCGCAGCGAATTGACCATGCCCGGCCCGAACAGGAATACGAAAAACAGCGCCGTGATGATCGCCCCGCCCGTCCTGAACGAGAGGTACCGGAACACGTTGAAGACCGGAAAGGCGTCAGCAAACTGCTGCAGGAAATAGAGCATGGGGTTACCGTCTGTGCCTTTACTTTCTTCCGCCGAACCGGTCTCGGATCCGGGCCACCAAAGAGCCCAGCTTCACGCCGTTCGATCCCTTGAGCATAACTGAGTCGCCCGGTGCAAGCGTTTCCAAAACAGCTTCGCCAATCTCGTCCACAGCCTGTGCCCGCCCCGCAACAAGCGCCGCTGGCAAAGCGTCCGCCAGTTTGGCCATATGCTCCCCCACCAGAAACACCAGGTGGGGCCTTGCCGCGACCACCGCATCGGCCAGTCCCGCGTGATAATCGGCCGACGCGGCCCCCAGCTCGCGCATGTCCCCAAGCACCACTATGCGCCGCCCCTCGGTCGGCATCGTCGCGAACACCTCGAGCGCCGCGCGCATCGATGTGGGATTGGCGTTATAGCTTTCGTCGATCAACCGGATGGGATGGCCCGGATCGCCAAGCAAAATCGCCGCGCCACGCCCCTCCGGCGCTCCGTGACCAGCCAGAGCCGCCATCGCCTTTTGCACATCGCCGCCAACCGCCCGCGCCGCCAGCAATGCCGCCACCCCATTGGCCAGCATGTGCCGCCCACCGGTGGCAATCGAAAGATCGAGTGACAGTCCGTCGCCCTCGACATGTCCGGTCGCTCCGTCCCGCGTCACCCGATAATCGGAAATCGTCACATCGGCGTCGGCAAAGCCATAGCTCAGCGTTTCCAGCCCCGCAGCCTCCGCTACGCCGGCCAGCCGCTCCACATGCGCATGATCGCGCCCGATGATCGCCAATCCCCCCGGTTCCACGCCGGAAAAAATCTCTGCCTTGGCATCGGCAATCGCCGCCTCGGAGGCAAAAAACTCAAGATGGGCCGGCGCCACCGTTGTCACCACCGCCACATGCGGACGCACGAGCCTGGAAAGCGGTGTGATCTCTCCAGCCGCGCTCATCCCGATCTCGAATACGCCGAATTCGGCGTCGGCCGGCATCCGCGCCAGCATCAGCGGCACGCCCCAGTGATTGTTGAAACTCTTGATCGAGGCATGGGTCTTCCCGCTGGCCTCCAGCGCCACCCGCATCGCTTCCTTGGTCGATGTCTTCCCCACACTCCCCGTTACCGCGATGATGCGGGCCCGCGTCCGGGATCGGGAAAACGTTGCCAGCCCGTAAAGCCCCTCCAGCGCATCTTCGACAACGATCAGCGGTAGCCCCGACAGGGCTTCGGCCTTGTCCCGGCTCACCAGCGCCGCAACCGCACCCGCCTCGATGGCCCTGGCAACAAAATCATGTCCGTCGAAATTCTCGCCCCTGATCGCAACAAACAGCGCTCCGGCAGCAATTTCGCGGGAATCTATCGAAATGGAGGAAACGGTTTCGACAGCGATATCGCGGGCTTCCCCACCGGTCGCGGCGACGATCTCATCGATGCCATAGAGCGCAGACACTGAAGGCCTCAGGTCCCGAAGGCCGCGCGCACGACCTCGTGGTCGGAAAAATGATGCTTTGTCTTTCCCACGATCTGGTAGTCCTCATGTCCCTTGCCGGCGACCAGAACAACGTCCTCTGCGCCCATTCCGGCAATTGCATGACCGATTGCTGCCGCCCGATCTCCCATTTCCCTCGCGCCGGGCGCCGCCGCCAGTATCTGCGCGCGAATGGCGTTCGCATCTTCCGTGCGCGGATTGTCGTCGGTAACGATCACCAGATCGGCCAGCCTTTGAGCCACCTCCCCCATCTGCGGGCGCTTGCCCGGATCGCGATCGCCTCCGCACCCGAACACGACGATCAGCCGTCCCTTGGCGAAGGGCCGAAGCGCTTCCAGCGCGTTTTCCAGTGCATCGGGCGTGTGGGCATAGTCCACAAACACGGCGGCCTCGCCGCGCTGGACAACCTTTTCCAGGCGCCCCTTGGCCCCCTCAAGCGTTTCGAGCGCTTTGATGGCATCGCCATTGGCAACGCCGGTCGCCATGGCCAGCCCGGCCGCGACCACCGCATTGTCCACCTGGAACCGCCCCACCAGCGGCAGCAGGAATTCCATCGGCTCGCCCACCAGCTTGCCCTTGACCCGCTGCCCGAACCCCTCGCTTTCAACGCTCTCGACATCGATATGCGCTCCGCCCGCGCCCACGGTGAATACCGTCGCGCCCTTGTCGAGCGCCGCGAACATGAAGGGCAGCCCCTCCTCGTCTTCGGCGTCGACGACGGCAGTCGCATCGGCGTCGATCAGGTCGCGGAACAGCCGCAGCTTGGCATCGCGATACGCTTCGATCGTCTCGTGATAATCGAGATGGTCGCGGCTGAGATTGGTGAACGCCACCGCGCTGAACTTCACCCCGTCGAGCCGTCGTTGATCCAGGCCATGGCTGGAGGCTTCAAGTGCAACATGATCCACGCCGTCCGCCTTGAGCTTTGCCAGCGTCTTGTGCAGCGATAGCGAGTCGGGCGTCGTCAGCTCGCCCGGAATATGGTCTTCGCCCACCATCAGCCCGAGCGTGCCCAGGCTGGCGCCACGAATGCCCGAATGGGCCCAGATCTGGCGCAGAAAAGACACCACCGAGGTCTTGCCGTTCGTCCCGGTTACCGCAGCGCAAATGGCTGGTTGCGGTCCGCAGAAATTGGCGGCGGCTATGGCATAGGCAGCCCGCACATCGTCAATCAGCACCACCGGAATTCCCGGATCGGCCTTTGGTGCCTCGTCAGTAACCATGACGACGGCTCCACGGCCGGCAGCATCCTTTGCATAGCTGTTTCCGTGTCCGCGCGTGCCCGGCAGCGCAAAGAACACGTCACCCTGCCCAATCAGCCGGCTATCGGCGTTCAGTCCGCCAACCTCGATATCGGGCAAATTGTCTGCCCCGGCGACCCCGTGCAGAATGTCGGTAAGCTTATGCGGCAATATCACGTCCCCCGTTTTCAGCCACTTGCATCAGAACCCGGTAAATTCGGCCCCGCTGCGCAACTGGACTGGCACCAATTGGGCGTCGATTTGTGGCCCCAGAACGGGTTGGATACCGAGCATCGGTGCTATGCGCTTGACGATACGTCCCGACATCTGTCCCGCGTTCCAGCCGGCGGTACGCCCCGATCGCTCGTTTTCTGCCTTTGGTTCATCTACAAAAATGATCAGGGCATATTTAGGATCTTCGAGCGGAAAAGCCGAGGCGAAAAAAGCCGTGACAAGACTGCTCGAATATCGTCCATCGACCACCTTTTCCGCAGTCCCTGTCTTGCCGCCCCACCGGTAGCCCTCGGCGATCTTGTTGCCCGTGCTGCCTGAACCGATGACTCCGTTCATGCGCAACAGATAGCGCAAATAATCGCTTGTCTGCTGGGAAACGACCTGCGTGGCTCCGGCCATGGCCTCCTGCTCGGTGCGCGGAAACAGCGTCGCATCCATCAGGTGCCCGCCATTCACCAGCGCCGCGGTCGCCGTCAACATTTGCAGCGGCGTCACGCTCAGGCCATGCCCGAAAGAGGCCGTGGCAGCCCCCACTTCCGAAAAGCTCGCCGGAATGCTCGATCTCGTGACTTCCGGAAGCTCGATATCGGGAGCACCATCCAGCCCGATCCGCGTCAGAAAGGCCCGGAAATTATCCTTGCCCAGAGCCTGCATGATCTTGATCGTTCCGATATTGGAGGAATAGCGGAACACCTCGGGCACCGTCAGAACGCGGTATTCACCATGGAAGTCCTCGATCGTGTACCGCCCGAAGCGCACGCCAAACCGGGCGTCGACCGTGTCGGTGAGTTGCACCGCGCCCGCATCCAGGGCGGCAGCAAACGTGATCGGCTTGAAAATCGAGCCCACCTCGAACTTTGCCGCGGTCAGCCGGTTGAAGCGCCCTTCCTCGAGCATGGTCCCGGGATTGTTGGGGTCGAAGTCGGGAATGGACGCCATGGCGATGATTTCGCCGGTCCGCACATCCATGATCGCTCCGCCCGCCGCGATCGCCTGATAGCGCTCGATGGAACTCACAAGCTCTTCATGCAGGATGCTCTGGACGCGCAGATCGAGCGAAAGGTTGACCGGGGTCAGCGCGCTGTCGCGCGCCAGCCCCAGATTTTGCAGCAGGGCCAGATTGTCGTCATCGAGATGCTTTTCGACACCGGCAATCCCGACATTGTCGATATTGACCGCACCCATCACATGCGCGGCGACCGTCCCGCCGGGGTAGAACCGCTTGCTTTCCTCGAGAAAATCGAGCCCCGGAATGCCAAGCCGCATGATCCGGTCGCGCTGGGCGGGGGTCAATTCACGCGCCACCCACACAAACCCTTGATCCCCCGTCAGTCGGTCGCGCAGCCAGGCGCTGTCCAGTTCGGGCAAAACCGTCAGGATCGCGTCCGCGGCCTCATCGACATCGAGTATGCGTCGGGGCTCGGCAAAGAGCGATGGCACGCGGATATCGACCGCCATTTCCAGTCCGTTCCGATCGAGGATTGCCGGACGGGACGCCATGATGGCATCGCGTGTCTGGCCCTCGATCGTGGTATCGATCTCGATATTGCCCAGCCAGATGAGCCGCCCCACCATCACCGAAAACACGATCAGAACGAACGCCATGGCCCAGCGAATGCGCGCGCCGGTCAGATTGCCGCGCGCCTTGCGCGTGCCGTCGATGGAAATGGTTTCGGGGGTGATCGCGCTCATAGCAGCCCCTCCAGCAGGGAGCCGATCGGATCTTCTCCAGCTTCAATGGTTTCAAACAGGGCATCAAGGGATTCGGTATCGAGCCGCTGTTGCGGCCGCATGGGCAAATCGGCAAAACTGCCGAACTGCTCGGCCTCCGCGACCTGAAGGTTTAGAACGTCATTGTGACGATCGACGATGGGTTGAATATGCGTGGGCTGGTTGAGATAGGCCCAGTCCGCCTTGAGAACGGAAAGATCGGCCTGCTGTTGCGCGATGGCCGTTTCGATACGCCCGATCTCTTCGGCCGTCAGTTCGGCCATGTGCTTTTGCGAATAGACGGCAACAACGGCGAGAACCGCAATGATGGCCAGCACGATATTGAGGCGTTGCAAAAACCGGCTCATGCCACACCCCTCCTGAAGCCTGGCACGCCCAGTCCCGCGGCCCGTTCCGGCCGCGCCGCGATCGCCGTTCGCACACCGCTGCGCAGGGTCGCTGAACGCGCCCGCGGGTTGCGCCCCACCTCGTCTTTGCCAGCCTTGACGGGCTTGCGCACCGGCGCCCAGCACGCCTCGATCGGCGCCGAATACGGCAGGTGCCGCGACTGGGGCGCCGCGGTCTTGGTCTGGTCAAAGAACCGTTTGACGATCCGGTCCTCGAGCGAATGGAATGTCACGACCGCCAGCCGCCCGCCTTCGGGAAGGATGCGCTCGGCGGCAAAGAGCGCCGCGACCAGCTGGTCGAACTCGCCATTGACCGCAATCCGCAATCCCTGGAACGTACGCGTCGCCGGATGCGGCGCACCCGGCTTGCGCCCCACGGTCTTTTCGATCAACTGTGCCAGCGCCAGCGTATCGGTGATCGGCGCGCTCTTGCGCGCTTCGACGATTGCCTTGGCAATGCGGCGCGAAGCCCGCTCCTCGCCAAATGCAAAGATCAGATTGCCCAGATCGGTTTCGCTCAAGGTGTTGACGAGATCGGCCGCCGTTTCGCCTTCCCGACCCATCCGCATGTCCAGAGGTCCAGACCGCATGAACGAAAAGCCGCGCTCGGCCTGATCGAGCTGCATGGAGCTCACTCCGATATCGAGCACGACGCCATCGACCTGCTGTTCGCCAACCAGGGTATCGAGCTCGGAAAACGGCCCGGCAACAAATACGAAGCGGTCGGGAAACTCGCTCGTGAGCGCGTCTGCGAACGGCGCCACCGTCGGATCGCGATCGATCCCGGTCACATGCGCACCCTCTTCAAGCAGCGCCCGGGAATACCCGCCTGCCCCGAATGTGCCATCCACCACGCGCGCGCCATCGAGCGGCGAAAGCGCTGTCAGCACCTCGCTCAGCAACACCGATTCATGAGAGGATTGTGGCTCGCCCATCTGGTCAGATACTCGCGCCCGGCGCTCCTTGGGCCAGCCGAGGATTTCGGCCGGTACTCAAAACTGAAACAAGTGGCATTGATCCACTTTGAGCAGATTGCATCCCAGTCTTTAAGATTTTGTTTCCCAAACCGATTTGGAGGCACAAAGAACGGGCAAAACGGTCACCAGTTGACCTGTAAGCCGGGTTCTGTAGGGCCCGCGCCGAAACGCGGACGTGGCGACCATTCATCTGGGAACTCCATTGCTGGAGCCCTCATGCAACCAACCCGGACGACAAGCCGTGAAAACGCGGCCGAGGCAAGCCTCCATCGTCCCTATTCGGTCTTGCTCCCGGTGGGGTTTGCCGTGCGGTCCCTGTTGCCAGGCACCCGGTGCGCTCTTACCGCACCCTTTCACCCTTACCCCGGACTTATCCGGGGCGGTTTGCTTTCTGTGGCACTTTCCCTGGGGTCGCCCCCGCCGGGCGTTACCCGGCACCGTGTTCTCATGGAGCCCGGACTTTCCTCTGCTTGCGCAGCGGCCGCCCGGTCAACTGGTGACCGGCTGATGTAGGGTGCCGGGGGTGACCCGGTCAAGTCGATTGAGTCGAAGTCAGCGCCGGTCGCGTGCCCCGCGCCCGGGTCACATCGCGATAGGCGGTGTTGATCGACGCCATCTTGGCAGAGGCCAGCCCCATCAATTCCTCGGGCACGCCCTTGGCAACCATCCGGTCCGGATGGTGCTCGGCCACCAGCCGCCGATAGGTCCGGCGCAGCTCGTCATCGGTCACGTCGGGCGCGAGCCCGAGCACCGCATATGGGTCCCGATGCCCTGACGGCATCAGCACGTGTTGGGAGGCGATCTGCTCGAAACGCACGGAATCGAACCCGAAAATCTCACTCACCGCTTCGAGATAGGCCATCTCGTCGCCATGCACGAACCCATCGGCCGTCGCGATCTCGAACAACGCGTCCAGCACGTGCTCGAGCGTCGCCGGACTGTCGGCAAACAGCTTGCGCACCTTGCGCGCATAGCTGTCGAACCCGGCCACATCCTGCTGAGCCAGAGCGAAAAACCGGTCCACATGCGCGTCGGCGCCCTCGGGAATGTCCACAAGCGTGTGAAACGTGATGACTTCGCGCCGACTCACCACCCCGTCAGCCACGGCCATCTTGGCCGAAAGTGCAATGATCGACATGGTGAACGCCGCCTCGCGGCCGCCCGGCGCCCAGTTGTCGGGGTCCAGAATGCTGGCAATACCGCCCGCCAGCCCTGTCCCCTGCGAGAACGAGCCAAGGAGCGCTGCGATTTGCTGCCAGATCGACATGACAATGTCCCGTGCGAACTTTTGCGGAGGGGTTGTTTATCGTCCGCAGCAATTGGGCACAAGCAAGACAGGACGCACCCGATGCGTCAATACGCTCGATTGGAAGATTACTCGTAAACGAAACCGAAGGGATTGGTCTGCGGAACCTGCTGCCGGCGCTCGATGACGACGCGGCTGTTCAGTGTAGGAACCTGCTCCTCATAGACCCAGAGGATTTCCCCGTTCGGGCCAACAACGCCGACCAACTCATCCTGCTCGCGATTGCGCGGATCAGATGCGCTGTTTGATCCGCTGAGCGGCGCCAGTGTCTGCGTATCGGGCGGCGTCAGAAAACCCGGAGCCGAGACCTGCGAGTTCTGGCCGGACATGCCGGCGGCGCGCGCAATCGCCTCATAGTCGATGCCGGTCGCATCCTGCTGCTGGGGCACCCCGAGCCCTTCGGGCCGAGGCAGCGGGCGCGGCGGCTCGATTGCCGCCGTTTCGGCAGCGCTGGTTTCGGTCTGCGGGGTCACAGCCGCAACGGGCTCCTCGGCAGGAGCAGTCGCCACCGTCCGATCAGCGGCGGGCCGGTTTTCGCCCAACGGCCGCCCATTGACCGTCACCATCGGACCATGCGTGGCCTCACCGGCCCGGTCGCGCTCGGCCTGCGGCACCACGGGAAAGCCCGCGCTTTCGACAACCCGGTCGGCCGCTGTTGCATCGCGCTCGGTATTTTCCGCTGGCGCATCGGGCAAAGCGACAAAGCCTGCGCCCGGCTCCTGCTGCAAGGCAGCAGCGCCAACCGCACCCATTATCAGTACCAGCATCGCGCCCGATGCCACGGATCTTGAGAGCATCATATCTGCGTATCCAATCGGCCCACTGGCCATGTGCCCCCGCACAGCCAATCTCTTCGTCCCTGAAAATGGCAGCAGTTTGGTGAATGGAACCTGAAGGCCCGTTCCCGTGCCGGGCCCCTGGAGTGCGATCGGGAAAAGTTGCAGACTTTTCCGGTTCGATCGCACGACAAAACAATGACTTAGAGCCCCAGTCCGATTCAATCGGGCTCTAGGGACGAATACCCAGCAATCGCGCCAGCGCCAGCACCAGATTGGAGCGGTTGAGCGTATAGAAATGGAACTCGGTGATCCCAGAATCGAGCAGTTCAGTCACCTGCTCGGCGGCGACGGCCGCCGCGACAAGCGCGTGGGTCTCCGGATCGTCGTCCAATCCCTCGAAACGGTCCGCCAGCCATTGCGGGATCGACGCCCCACACCGGCCGGCAAAACCCGCGATCTGCCGGAAGCTGTGGATCGGCTGCACACCGGGCACGATCGGCGCGGTGATCCCCGCCTTGTGCGCCCGTTCCACGAACCGCCAGTAATCGCCGTTCTCAAAGAACATCTGGGTGATCGCGCGATCCGCACCGGCATCGAGTTTGCGCTTGAGATTGTCGATATCGGCATCCCAGTCCGCGCTTTGCGGATGCTTTTCAGGATAGGCCGCCACCGAAATATCGAAATCACCCAGCTTGCGGATGCCCGCCACCAGATCGGCGGCGCTGTTATATCCATGAGGATGCGGGGTAAAGGCATGCCCGACCCCTTCGGGAGGGTCACCGCGCAAAGCGACGATACGCTTGACGCCCGCCGCAGCGTAACCACGCACCACGTCATCGACCTGATCGCGGGTCGCCCCGACACAGGTCAGATGCGCCGCCGCCGGAACGCCGGTCTCATTGGTGATCCGCGAAACCATGCGCAGCGTGCGCTCGCGCGTCGAGCCACCCGCGCCATAAGTCACGGAAACAAACCGCGGCCCAAGCGGCGCCAACCGCGAAAGGCTCGCCCAGAATCTCTCCTCCATGGCGTCGGTCTTGGGCGGGAAGAACTCAAAGCTCACCGCAATGTCGGGACGCCCACTCTCGGGCTGACGGCTCAGCCGGCTCTCGTCTGTCGCAGACACCACGATCAGACTCCTTTTGTATGGTTTGGTTTTATGGTTTCGAGCGCCCAAAGGCACACCGTCAGCCCATCCTCACGCGAGGGGGGAAAGCTCTTGCACGAGGCAACACTGAGCCCAGCCGCATCGGCCCAAAGGGCCATCTGCTCGTGCGACATGCCCAGCCGGCGATGCGCCTGCTCGCTGCGCAGGAACTCGAGATCATGGGGTGCAAAATCGACCACAAGCATCCGCCCCTCGGGCTTGAGGCAGGACGCTGCGTGGGCGATCGCAATCGAAGGGTCGTCGAAATAGTGCAGCACCTGGTGCAGCATCACCAGATCGGACGACCCATGATAGTCGCCCAGCTCGGTTATGTTGCCCAGCCGCACCTGCGCGTTCTCTATGCCTTCGGCATCGAGCTTGGCCCGCGCCACCGAAAGCATTTCCCTGCTCGAATCCAGCCCGATGCCCTGGGTGTATTTCCCCGCGAGGAGCTCGAGCATCCGCCCGGTTCCGGTCCCCAGATCGAGAAACATCTCGACCGGCCCCTGCCCCGCGGCTGCAACGATCGCCGTCTCCAACGCGGATTCGGCAACGTGCAGGCTGCGCAACTTGTCCCAGCTCTGCGCGATGGTGGCAAAAAAGGTGGCAGCGCGTTCCTGCTGTGCTGCCCGCAACCCCGACAGCTTTTCAAGGTCGCGCCGCAGCTCGGAAGCGTCGGTATCCAGATGGTCCATCAGCCATTCGGCCAAAGCGCCACTGGTCCGGTCGCGATTGAGCCGGTAATAGGCCCACGCCCCTTCGGCATGCCGGGTTACAAGTCCGGCGTCGGCCAGCAGCTTGAGATGCCGGGAAATCCGCGGCTGACTCTGGCCCAGAATCTCGGTAAAATCCTTGACGGACAGCTCGCCCTGAACGAGAAGCGCAAGCAGGCGCAGGCGGGTGATTTCACCCGCCGCCTTCAAGAGCAAGACGATGTCCTGCGGTTGCCGCATGCGTGTCCCTGTCTGTCAAAGCAGTTCGGGACATAAAGATATCTTTATATCTTTCCTGTCAAGGCTTGTGCCCTGTCAGGCCACGACTTCTTCCTGACGTCGGCGGAAGGAATGGGACCGCCACAGCCCGAAAATGCCTGACGCTTCGTCCTCGCTCAGCGCCTCGTAACGCTTGCGCACATTAACGATATCATCGCGGCTCGGCATATCGCGCCACGGCAGGACCGAAACGACCGACTCGAACAGATCGGCATCGAGACCGATGGCACGCGCCGCCACCGTAAAGGCCACATAATCCTGCATCGCCAGCCATTTGACGACGATCTCAGGTCGCACTTCCAGCAGCATGGTTAGGCCCGCCGCCGTGTGATGGCCATACCCGAACCGGGTAAACCGGTGCAGTGCCTTGAGATCGAAGCGACGCCGATCGGCAAGGGCTTTGACCTGGTTCCAGGCCAGCTTCCATTCCTGGGAAGAAAAGCCCGCCTGGTTTTTCATGCGATTGTACACAACCGCTTGCACCCGCGACGCGGTCTTGGGGTTATCCGTACGGGAAAAGATGCCGATCTGCTCGAGGGCCGCATTCCCCATGCTGGAAATTTCGGCTCGCACCTCGGCCCAGTCGATGTCCTTGCGTCCACGAAGCAGTTGCGCGAAAGCTTCGGTTTCGAGCGCCCGTTGAGCAATCTTGTCAACGGTGCGGATTGTGATTTCGGCCCGCGCGTTACCCAGCAGCCGCATGACCGAAGGCTCAGCCCCGAACATCGCGATCGATTCACCTACGCGGCCCGCCAGCCCCTTGCGGCTTGCAATGGCCAGGCGGTGTTCCTCGGAACGGTGTTCGACGATATCGATAAGATCGTCATCGGATAGCACCTGGGAGAATTCGAGCAGCGGCCCTGCCACCTCGATCTCGTCATTGGCCAGTTTGAGAACCACCGAGCCGGGTGCGCGCTCGAGCGGCGCCAGCATTTTGGCCACGTGCGCTCGGGCCTCGACTTCCACGATATCGGCCAGTTGGCAAAGCACTTCGTCATACTGTGCAACCTGCTCGTCGTCGCAACGATCCGACACATAAGAGAACAATTGCGCCAGATTGCGGATCAGATGGTCGCGCTCACCGGCGTCGGCCTCGCCGTTCAGAACCCTGAAATTTGCGAATGCCCGCACGCTTTCACTTGCTTCGGTCATGATGTTCTCCCCGGCTGGTTGCCGTATATTCGACCTACCTAGCGCTTCCGTCTTTTCGGCCCGCTGAATTCGTCCGGAGAGATTTGAATAAAAGTCTAGGTAATTTCCCTGATCACAACGAAAAGGGCCCGGCTCAAGCGAGCCGGGCCCAAAAAATGGTGCGCAATAACGATAGCTTATTCAGCGGCCGAGATGGCTGCGGGACGCTCCGTCTTGCCGGCCGCCAAGGCAGCCCGCACGCCTGCGCCATACTCAGGGTGAACCTGGTCGAACAGCTTGCACTGACGTTCCTTGATCTCGTCGGGAGCATCGCCCATCGCTGCGGCGATATTGGAGAACAACCGCTTTTTCTGCCCTTCGTCGAACAGGTTGAACAAGGCCCGCGGCTGGCTGAAATCGTCATTGCCTTCGCGGTGGTTGTACCGGTCGGCATCGCCCGAAATCTTGAGCGGCGGCTCCTGGACGGACTTGTCTTCGGCCGGACCATTAAAGCTGTTGGGCTCGTAATAGGCTTCCGGATTGCCCGTCTTGATCCCGCCATAGAAATTCATCTGGCCATCGCGATGATAGTGATGAACCGGACATTTCGGTGCGTTGACCGGCAGTGCCTCGTAATGGGTGCCCAGACGATAGCGATGCGCGTCGGCATATGAGAACACGCGCGCCTGCAGCATCTTATCGGGCGAATGTCCGATCCCGGGAACGATGTTGGACGGCGAGAACGCAACCTGCTCGATTTCCGCGAAATAGTTCTCGGCATTGCGGTTAAGCTCGAGCACGCCGATCTCGATCGGCGGATATTCGGCATGCGGCCACACCTTGGTGAGGTCGAACGGATTGTAGGAAGTCTTTTCCGCATCGGCCTCGGGCATGATCTGCACCTGCACCGTCCAGCGCGGGAACTCGCCTTTTTCGATCGCACCGAAAAGCTCTTCCTGGTAGCTTTCGCGGGTCGAGCCGATGACCTTTTCGGCCTCTTCATTGGTGTAGTGCTTGTGGCCCTGCTGGGTCTTGAAGTGGAACTTCACCCAGAACCGCTCGCCATTGTCGTTCCAGAACGAATAGGTGTGGCTTCCGTACCCGTTCATGAACATCGGCGCGACAGGCAGGCCGCGGTCGCTCATCAGGATCGTCACCTGATGCAGGCTTTCGGGCGAAAGCGACCAGAAGTCCCACATGGCGGTCGCCGAACGCAGATTGGTCTTGGGATGCCGCTTCTGGGTGTGGATGAAGTCGGGGAACTTCAGCGGATCGCGCACGAAGAACACCGGCGTGTTGTTGCCCACCAGGTCCCAATTGCCCTCTTCGGTATAGAACTTGATGGCAAAGCCGCGCACGTCGCGCTCGGCGTCGGCGGCGCCCAATTCGCCCGCAACGGTCGAAAACCGCAGGATAAGCGGCGTTTCCGCACCCGGCTGCAGCGCCTTGGCGCGCGTATATTTCGAAATATCACCGGTGATCTTGAGCGTGCCGTGAGCACCCCAGCCCTTGGCGTGCACCACGCGCTCGGGGATCCGCTCGCGGTTCTGGTGCGCCAGCTTTTCGATCAGCTGGTAGTCCTGCATCAGCACCGGGCCGCGCGGTCCGGCAGTGATCGAATTCTGGTTGTCGGGAACCGGCGCGCCCGCGCTGGTCGTCATTGTCGGTTTGTCGGACATGAGGCCTCCTAGTTTGTATCGATTCTAAAGAGATGGCTTTTCCTAGCCTCAGTGCGGCAATCATGCAAATTGATAAAACTGACAATCATGATAAGATTGTCTAATCAAGCCAGATGAGCCACGAATGCAAACCATCACCCTGCGCCAGCTCCACTACGCGCAAGCAATTGCCGAAGAAGGCCATTTCGGTCGCGCTGCCCAGCGTTGCCATGTGACTCAGCCCGCGCTTTCCCAGCAAATCCGGCTGCTCGAGGATCGTTGCCAGACCTCTCTTTTCGACAGGCTTGGCAAGACGGTGACGCTCACCCCCTTCGGCCGTGAATTTCTTGCCCACGCCAGCCGCGTCCTGAGCGCCGCCGTCGATCTTGAGACCTTCGCCGACATGGCCGCCGGCCAGCCCGCCCGCCCCTTGCGTTTCGGGCTCATCCCCACCGTCGCGCCTTATCTCCTGCCTGAAATCCTGCCCTCACTGGGGTCCGATCTTGGCGATATCCGCTTCTCGGTCAGCGAGGGCAAGACCGAACGCTTGCTCGCCGCCCTCAACGACGGCGATCTCGATCTCGCGCTCATCGCCACCGAAACCGACCGCCCCAACCTCACCTCGATTGACCTGTTCGCCGATCCGTTCGTGCTTGCCACCCGCAGCGGCACCAACCTGGCTGACCCGGTGAGTCTCGCCAACCTGCCGCGCGACAAGTTCCTGCTGCTCGAAGAGGGCCATTGCCTGCGCGACCAGATGGTCGACGCCTGCGCCCTCAAGCCCGATTTGCAGGGCCGCACCTTCGCCGCCACCTCGTTAACCACTATTCTCGAACTGGTGGCCAATGGCTATGGCGTGACGCTTCTGCCCACCATCAGTTTGCGCCGCGAGGAGCACAACAAGCGCATCGAATTCCACACGCTCGGCGCGCCCGGCGCGGCGCGCGTGCTTCGGCTCGTCTGGCGCGCCAACTCGCCCTACGAGGCGCTCTATCGAAAGATCGGAGACATCGTCACAAAAGTCGGCGAAACAAGCCTGCGGACTGATCTGCGGACCTCGGCCTAACCGGTCCGTTCAGTCCTCGGGCTCTGCCTGTCCCGTCACCATGCTCAGGAACTCGAGCAACAGCGGGTTGAACAGATCGGGACGCTCCAGACTGGGCAGATGCGCCGTCCCCTCGATTACCACCGCAAAGGCGTTTTCCATTTCCTCGGACAGATCGTCGTGACGATTGACGATATGGGGAAAATCGAGGTCCCCGGCCACCAGCAGCGCCGGAGTATCGATTTCGCTTATGCGGTCGATCGCCGCCTCGGGCTTGTCCTCCCGCGTCATCTCGCTCTTGCGCAAAATATTGCCGTTCATCGCCTGAAACAGCGCCCGCACCTCGCCTTTCACGCGCCCGCTTTCCGAAAGCGGCCCATCGAGCCAGGCATGGGTATCGACCGCGTTGATCGCATCGACATCCCCGCTTTCCTCCACGGCCTCCATGGCATTGGCGATCTGCATGATCTCGGGTGGCAGGTGCGGCACCCTGGCCCCGCTGATCGAGGTGCCCACCAGCACCAGCCCCGCCGTGCGCTCGGGATTGGCCAGCGCGAAATCGATGGCCAGCGCACCGCCCATCGAGCAGCCGACAAACACCGCGGCATGCACGTCCAGCGCATCAAGCACCGCTTCGAGATCTTCGAGATGGGAAAATCCTTCGTCGGGCGAGGTCGTGTCCCCGAACCCGCGCCGGTCATAGGCAATCCCCCAGAACCCGGCCGCCGCCACCGCCTCGATCTGGTTCTCCCACATGCGCCGGTCACACACCCCCGCATGCAAGAACACCACCGGAATCCCCTCTCCGGCCTCGATGCCGGTGAAGACGGCGTCATCGATTTCAAGCGAGAATGGTTCACTCATAAGACCAGCCTATCGCAAAATCATTGGGCCGGGGAAAAATCCCCGGCCCGCATTCACTGTCGATTTGTATGACCCTACCGCGTCAGCGGCTTGTAGCTCACCCGCTTGGGGTTGACCGAATCCGGGCCCAGACGCCGAACTTTGTCGGCCTCGTAATCCTGGAAATTGCCCTCGAACCATTCCACATGGCTGTCGCCTTCGAACGCCAGGATATGGGTGGCAAGCCGATCGAGGAACATACGATCGTGCGAGATGATGACCGCGCAACCGGCGAACTCCTCGAGCGCCTCTTCCAGCGCCGCCAGCGTTTCGGTGTCCAGATCGTTGGTCGGTTCGTCGAGCAGCAGAACGTTGGCGCCCGATTTGAGCATCTTGGCCAGATGCACGCGGTTGCGCTGCCCGCCCGAAAGCGTGCCCACCGGCTGTTGCTGGTCGCCGCCCTTGAAGTTGAAGGACGAGGTGTAGGCCCGTGAATTGACCTCACGCTTGCCCAGCTTGATGATGTCGTTGCCGCCCGAGATTTCCTCCCAGACGCTCTTTTTGGGATCGAGGCTGTCGCGGCTCTGATCCACATAGCCCATATGGACGGTTTCGCCGACCGTAATCGTACCCTCGTCGGGCTGCTCCTGCCCGGTCAGCATCTTGAACAGCGTGGTCTTGCCCGCCCCGTTCGGCCCGATCACGCCAACAATGCCGCCCGGCGGCAGCTTGAAGCTCAGCCCGTCGATCAGCAGCCGGTCGCCAAAGCCCTTCTTGACGCCGTCGATGTCGATGACGTTCTGGCCCAGCCGCTCGCCGGGCGGAATGATGATCTGGGCGGTGTTGGACTGGGTCCGCGCCTCGTTGATCTTGACCAGTTCGTCATAGGCCCGGATACGTGCCTTGGACTTTGTCTGGCGCGCCTGGGGCGACTGGCCCAGCCATTCCTTTTCGCGCTCCAGCACCTTCGAGCGGGCCTGATCCTCGCTCTTTTCCTGTTGCATGCGCTTGGCCTTGGCCGTCAGATAGGCCGTATAGTTGCCCTCATAGGGAATGCCGCGCCCGCGGTCGAGCTCCAGAATCCAGCCCGTTACATTGTCGAGGAAGTAGCGGTCGTGGGTGATGATCAGCACCGCGCCGGGATATTCGCGCAGATGCTTTTCCAGCCACGCCGTTGTTTCGGCGTCCAGATGGTTGGTCGGTTCGTCGAGCAGCAGCAGGTCGGGCTGGCTCAGCAGCAGCTGGCACAGCGCCACGCGCCGCTTTTCACCGCCCGAAAGATTGGTGACGTTTTCCCCGCCCGGCGGGCAGCGCAACGCGTCCATGGCCATCTCGACCTTGGAGTCGAGGTCCCAGAGGTCTTCCGCGTCGATCTGGTCCTGAAGCTTTGCGGCTTCATCGGCCGTTTCGTCGGAATAATCCATCATCAGCTCGTTATAGCGATCGAGGATGGCCTGCTTTTCCTTCACCCCGATCATCACATTGCCCTTGACGTCGAGCTGCTCGTCGAGCTGGGGCTCCTGGGGCAGATATCCGACAGTCGCACCATCGGCGGCCCAGGCTTCGCCGGTAAATTCGGTGTCAATTCCGGCCATGATTTTCAGAAGCGTGGATTTACCCGCGCCGTTCGGCCCCAGGATGCCGATCTTGGCATCGGGATAGAACGAGAGGTTCATGTTGTCGATGACCTTCTTCCCGCCGGAATAGGCCTTGGACATGCCGTGCATATGATAGATGAATTGACGCGCCATAAAGCGGGTGCCTCTTTGGAAATTCGTATCTGAGAAACTTGGGGCCGTATGTAGGACAAGCCGTCAGGCGGTGCAATGGGCGCGCGCCAACCGGAAACCCGGCTCCCGCCCCCAATCAGGTCCGGGGCACGCCTATTCTGGAAGCGCTCCTTGCGGCCGGAGAGTGTCGACACTCATCATGATGGATTCCGGGGACAAGCCCGGGAACGGCAAGGAAGGGGTGAGCGGTGGGGATGGAACCGAGAGATTGCCCGCCCGCGTTCAGCGCTCTATCCACACCGGGACCGATTTGAAGGCCGGGGTGTTCGAGCGCGGATCGATGGCCGTCCCCACCAGCACATTGGCTTCCGGATAATAGGCCAGCGCCGAACCACGGGGGATATCGAAGCTCAGGGCCTTGAGCCTGCTCATCTTTCCCCGTTCGGACGCCAGATCGATCAGATCGCCTTCGGCAATGCCCATCTCCTCCATGTCCTTGCCATTGAGCAGCACCGACCAGCGCGGCGCCTTGTTGCGATAGCTGTCGGTCTCTTCGTAAACGATGGTGTTGAACTGCCCCTCAGACCGGATCGTCGCCAGCGTCAGCGCCTTGCGGCCCTCCGGCGCCTCAGGGGTTTGCGGCAGAGCGATCACCTGAAAATGCCCCTTGCCGTCGGCCGTCGAAAAGCGCGGCTCGTGCATGACGCGATTGGCGATATGAAACTCACGCTTTGCCACATCGATCTCGGCCAGGTCCTTCAGACCAGGCACGATTTCCGAAATCGCCCGCCGCACCTCGGCGTGCTTCTTGAACGCCTGAAAATTGATGGGGCTGTCGGGCAGGATGCGGGTGGCGAGATCGGTGAGGATGACGCTTTCGGGGCGCACATTGGCCAGCCGGTCGATGCCGCCATCCGATAGTCGGATGAAATTGAACATCGATTCCTGGGTGGTGGGCTCCCATTCCTCATCGCGCGCCGTCACCGGCAGGATGAGACTCTCGGAATCATCGTGCCCATGGACATGCCCCAGATTGAGCGTCGTGGTCAAAAACAGCTTGAACCCTATGGAGTTGAGAGCCTTTTCGGCCCAAGCCGTATCCGGCGACGCGCCATAGAGATTGCCGCCCATGATGACTGCCGCATCCATTTCCCCGCCATGGGCCGCGTGCAGGCAGGCCATGGTGTCCAGGCCCTTTGAGCGGCTGAGAGAAATCGAAAACTGCCGCTCCATTTCGGCCATCACGTCCTCGGTCAGCAGTGGTTTGACCCCGATCGTCCCGATCCCCTGCACATTGGAGTGCCCGCGCAACGGCAACAGCCCGGCAATGGGCCGCCCGATCATGCCGCGCAGCAGGGCCAGGTTGGCGATTGATTCAACGTTTTCAACGCCATGGACGTGATGGGTCATCCCCATGCCCCAGGCGAAAACCACGTTCTTAGCCCGGCCATAGCGGTGCGCCACGCGCTCGATTTCGGCCCGCGCGAGCCCTGTCGATGCTTCGATAGCGTCCCATGACATTGCATGGACCTGCGCTCTGTAGGCCGCAGCATTGCCGGTATGGTTTTCAATGAACTCGGCGTCCTCCATCCCCGCCTCGATCACCGCCTTGGCGATGCCCAGCATCAAGGCGATATCGGACCCGATACGCGGCTGGAGATAGTCCGAAGCGATCTCGTCGCCCCCCTTGAGCATAGAGGACGGCGATTTGGGCACGGCGAACTTGACCAGCCCCGGCTCGCGCGCCGGATTGATGACAATCACCTCTCCGCCCCGGTCGCGGCAGTGCTTGAGCATGTGAATGAAGCGCGGATGATTGGACGAGGGATTGGCCCCGATCACAAAGATCATGTCCGCGCCAGTAAGGTCCGCCAGTTCCACCGTCGCCGTGCCCTTGCCGATGGTCGTGGCCAGCCCCTCGCTGGTCGCCTGGTGGCAGAAATAGGAACAGTTGTTGACGTTGTTGGTGCCAAAGGCTCGCGCCAGGAGCTGGAAGATGAACCCCGCCTCGTTTGACGACCGCCCCGAGGAATAAAAGAACGTCCGGTCCGGCACCGTGGCCAGCAGCCGCTTGGCGGCGTGATCGAGCGCCCAGTCCCAATCGACCACCTCATAACGGTCGGCATTGGCCGCCTTGTAAACCGGATCGCCCAACCGGCCCAGATGCTCCATCTCCTTGCCGGTCAGTTCCTTGAGATCGGCAAGCGGGTGGGTGAAGATGGCGTGCGGAATGGCCGGTTGCAGATCGGTCGATTGCGCCTGCACCGACTTGTTGCAGACCGAGGGGAACTCGCCCAATTCGTTGGTCATGCCGCCCATCTGCCCGCCCATGCCATAGGCGCAGGCCTTGCACGTGTTCTTGGCCGTCAGCGCCTTGGCCGCCTTGCCCACGCCCATGCGGGCCACGGTCTGGAGCGTATAGAGAACCTTCTTGGGCCCTCCCCCCACGGTCTGGTGCGAATGCGGCATACGTCAAATCTCCTCGCGGCAAGTATGGCACGGCGGACGGCAGTGACAACAGATCGCTGCGCAACACTGTTTCACGCAATCGCTTACCAGTGCCGATACACCAGATCGTCGGGATCGGGCCGCGCTGCGTCGGGATCGAGCGCTGCGCCCAGCCGCTCGGCCAACCGTCGCGAGCGGTGATTGTCGTGATCGACATAGCTCACCAGCGAGGGCAGAGCCAGCGTCTCGCGTGCCCAGGCCTTGATGCAATTCGCAGCCTCGAGCGCATAACCCTTGCCTTCCTGCCCGGCATAAACCAGCCACCCCAGCTCATGCTCGGGAAAAAGCGGCCCCGAATTGATCGCGACCTGCCCAACGGTTTGGTCGCCCACGTCAACCATCAGCGCCCCATGGCCCATCAAGAGCCATTGAGCCGTGTCATGGCAGAAGGCATACCACGCGCCCTCCCGGTCGAACGGCCCGCCCATATGGATGGCGCGCTCCGATTGCATCAGCGCGGCGTAGTCCTCGAAATCTGCCATCTGCGGCGCCCGCAGAACCAGGCGGTCGGTGGTGAGGATGGGTGGGGTCGCTGTCATGTCCAGACTTTGTCTTTGGGGGCAGATCGAATGCGCTTATAGCCAGTGTACTGCCCACCGGACGATTCGCCATGTCATCCCTCTCCTCATCATCCGCCCTCCGGCCCGCACCCCTCCATCTGCTGCTGGCCTTCGCCAGCGGCGGCCTCTTGACCCTCATGGTCGATTTCAACGGGCTTGTCGGGCTTTTCGGCGGTGCCATGTACTCCTCATGGGTGGCCCATGGCACGGGAACAGTTGCCGCGCTGATCTTTCTGGCGCTGCTGCGCCTCCGCCCTCGATCGGGCGCAACCACCGAAAAGCCCCGCGCCCCTCTCTGGGCCTATCTCGGCGGCGTTTCGGGCGCGCTGACCGTCACGCTCACCTCAACCACGGTCAACACGCCCCTGGCCCTTTCAGGCACCCTCGCGCTGGGCCTTGCCGGACAGGTGCTGTTTTCGCTGGCCGCCGACCGCTGGGGCCTGTTCGGCCTGCCCAAGCGCATCCCCCGGATCAAGGATTTCGCTGCGCTGGCGCTGATCTTTGCCGGCTCGATGATCATCATTTTCGGGCAGGGTTAGGCAGATGACCACAGCCATTCTCTTCGCCCTGCTCGCGGGCATCCTCGTTTCGCTCTCCCGGCAATTGAACGGGCGGTTGGCGCTGTCGACAACCGCACTGATCGCCTCCTACTGGAACCATGTGGTCGGCTTTGCCGTGCTCACGGTTCTGGGCCTGATCCTCGGCGGCCTGTGGCCCGAAGGGGCGTTGAGCGCCCCATGGTACGCCTATCTGGGTGGCACAATCGGGGTGGTTTTCGTTGCCTCGGGCAGTTGGCTCATCGCCCGCATCGGCGCGATCAACACCGCCATGCTGGTCATCGGCGGCCAGATGATCTCGGGCGTCCTGCTCGATCTGGCCCGCGGCAACACCGAAAACCTCGCGGCCAGCGCCATCGGCGTGACCATGATTATCGCCGGCATGGCCCTGACGCAAAAGCGGGATTAGGTCAACCGACGCCTCCCTCTCCACCGGCGTCATCCCGGACTTGATCCGGGATCCAGTAACCGGCAGCGCTGGCGGTTCCGTCGCCGGTGCGGAGTGTGCTGGGCACCGGCTCGGGCCTGTCCCCGCGAAAGCGGGGAGCCGGGGTGACGGAGGGGGTTTTGGAGGAATGGGACATCAAGGCAAATGCCGATTCAGACGCCAACATGCGACATCGCCACTCTGGCGCAGCGGCATGGATGGGCGTATGTCGGCCCCGTCCAACCGGAAAATACCCGCCATGCTCCAGACCCTGCTTGTCCCCGTCGCCGGCCTGATGATCCTTATCGCCGCCATCAAGGGGCTGCTGCCCAGGGCGAAATGGCGTGAGAGGCTGTATTCGGTGTTCGCCGGCGGCTGGTCGGGTTTCGGCGTCGCGATCTATCACCCCGTCTGGCTGGGGCGCTTTGCCCCCATGGGCTGGGTCCACAATCCCAACATCGTCATGATCTTCGGCTTCGGCTTATTGGCGCTTGGCGTCTTTGGTGCCTCGATCATGATTGGCGACCGCTAACTGGGACGCGAAAGCCCGTTTGTATGCGGGCCGCGCCTCCCCCCGAGCCACATAGGCCGATAGGCTTGGATATTCCTCCAATATCCCCGCCCCCTCCAGCCTGCGCAGCACCAGCACCATGATCAGATCGGCCGCGCTGAACGTGCCGTCGAGCCATTCGGAAGCGCCGAGCCGGTTGGCCAGTTGGTCCAGCCGCACGCGCACGCGATCCTCGAGAATGGGCAACAACTCGCCATACCATGGCCTGTCACCCACCAAATATCGCGACTGTTCGCGCTCGACGATCGGCGGCTCGACGGTGTTGAGCGCCGAGAACATCCAGGTGATCGCCCGCGCCCGTGCATTTTCATCCTCGGGCAACAGGCCTTTGTGGTGTTGCGCGATGTGAAAGACGATCGCGCCGGTCTCAAACAGCGCAAGATGGCCCTCCTCATAGGTCGGGATCTGCCCGAAGGGATGCAGCGCGAGGTGACTGGGCTCTTTCATCTGCTTGAGCGAAACCAGGCGAACCTCATAGGGCAGCCCCACCTCTTCAAGCGCCCAGCGCACCCGCATATCCCGCGCCAGTCCCCTGCCGCCATCCGGCGAATTTTCAAACGCCGTAATCGTGATTGCCATGGCTGTTCTCTCCTGATTGTCGTTACGACGGTCCGCGCCACGGCGTTCCGACAAACAGGTCACACTATTTCACGGTTGGCGGGTGCGCCGGCAACGACCGATGCTTCAGTCGTCGGGCAGCGCGCCCGGAAGGAAAACGCTCACGCCCAGCCCCCCGAGCGGCGCACGCTCGAGGACCACCCTGCCACCGTTGATTTCGACAATGTCATGCGCGATCGATAGCCCCAACCCCGTTCCGGCCTGGCTCTGGTCGTGACGGACACCGCGTTGCCGCGCTGTTTTCATCTGCTCCTCGGTCATGCCCGGACCGTTGTCGGCGACGATGATGCGCAGGTTTTCGTCCTCCTGACAGACAGCTATTTCAATGGTGTCGCAGGTATGGCGCAGTCCATTGTCGAGCAGGACCCCGATCAGTTCGATAAGATCATGACGGTCCAACTGAACGATGGCTCCGTCCGGGCAGGCAATTTTCCAGGTGACCATCCCGCCCCGCTCGGTTCTCTTGAGAACCGAAACGACCTGCTCGATCGCGGGAGACAGAGGTGTGCTGGCCGTTGCACTGGCGGATCGCAACCGCAACTGGGTGAGGCGCAACTGATATTCGATGCGTTCATTCATCGTCTGCACCAGCCGATCAAGCGCATCGGCTTCCTGATCGTCCCCGAGGTCGCGCAGGCGTGCCTCGGTCGCGCCCAGCGCCGACAGAGGGGTCCGCAGGGCATGGGCCAGGTCGCTGGCGCGGGCACGCGCAAATTCGAGCATCGCCCTTTGCGCGTCGAGCAACCCGTTGACCTGCTCGACCAGTGGACCGATTTCCAGCGGATAGTCGTCGCGCAGCCGCGCCGCGCGCCCCGTGCGGATGTCCTCGATACCGGTTCTCAGGCTGGCCAATGGAGCAAGGCCGAGATGGACCTGAAGGACCGCCGCAAGCGTCAGCGCCCCCCAGACCAGCGCGAGCGCACTGGTCAGTTGCATCGAAAAGGTGCGCACCGAAAGATCGATCTGCTCGCGATCCCGCGCGACGGTCACCACCAGCCGATTGTCGGGCGGCCCGGAAAACCGGATTGTCTGGCTTAGTCCCAGGATCGGCATGCCGGCCGGCCCCTCCGATACGATCAAGGCCGGCGATGCGTCCTGCCCCAAGTCCAGCGTCACATCGAACAGCGACGGCGAGCGGGCCAGCACTTCGCCGTCGGGGCCGTCGATCTGCCAGTAGAGCCCGCCATAGGGCAACTCGTAGCGCGGATCGGCCAGCGGCCGGTCCAGATCACCGACTTCGATGCGGTCAACCTGGGCCACCAACCGGTTGAGCGTGGCCCTGAGTTCGGTTTCTGCCGAGGCTTCAAGATGCGCCCGGAACAGGTGTATGAGCAAAACGCCGACCGCGATCATCGCAAGGCCGATCCACACGCCTGCCCCGATCAGAAGCCGCAGGCGAAGCGAGGTCCCCCTCACGCACCGGGTCCTTCCACGTAATATCCAAAACCCCGCCGCGTCTTGATGATCTCGCCCCCGACGCGGCGGCGCACACGCCCCACCAGCACCTCAATGGAATTGGAGTCGCGTTCGAAATCCTGGGCGTAAAGGTGCTCGGTCAGCTCCAGTTGCGAAACCACGCGCCCCCGATTGTGCGCCAGATACGACAGCAGGCTGTATTCTCTCGGCGTCAGCCCCATCGGCACGCCGCCCCGCAAAACCTGCTGCATGCGCGTGTCGATAACCAGGTCCCCCACTTCGATGCGCGGCGAGGCATGACCGGCCGAACGGCGCAGGACAGCCCGGACCCTGGCCATCAGCTCTTCGGGCCGGAACGGCTTGACGATGTAGTCGTCGGCACCGGCCTCGATCCCGTCGACCCTCTCAGCCCAGTGCCCCCGTGCCGTTACGATGATGACCGGTCGGGTCATGCCTTCCTGCCGCCACCGCTTGAGCAGGGTCATCCCGTCGAGTTGGGGCAAGCCGAGATCGAGTACGATGACATCGAACGGCTCGGTGCTTCCCAGGAACCAGGCCTCCTCGCCATCCGCCTCGCCCGTGACCGTAAACCCGGCCGCAGCCAATGCCGCCGCCATGGTGGAGGCAATCCGGGGATCGTCTTCGATGACCAATGCACGCATGGCTTCCTATCTGACCGGGTTGCCGGTATGCGCGTAATAGTAAAGCGTATCGAGCGTCCCGTCAGGCAGAAGTATCTTGAGTTCGTAGAGCAAAAACCCCTCGACGGTGAGCAGCCGCGTATCGATAAGGCTGCCCCCGTGCTGTTCCAGGGCCGGCCGCAGCACGCGGTCCAGGGGAACCGCCTGCCCTGTCCTCACCGCCTGAGCGGCCCGATCCTGCGCCGACTGCGCCGAACCCGATCCGCCGCCGGCAGCGTTGCCCAACCCATTGCCCGGGATGTCTCCGGCATTGGCTGCGCCATTTCCAGCATCGTCTGGGTCTGGCGTCTCGCCGGCACGCTCTGCATTGTCACTGACATCGGCGCCTGCGGAATTTTCCGCGGCAGTATCAAGGCCGGGATTGTCCGGACGTCCGATATCGGGACGCCCCGAATTGCCCTGAGCGGATGCAAGTGTGGGCGTGAGCGCCACAATCGCGCCGAGAGCAACAAATGACAGGATGCGCATGGCTGGCTCGGGACCTGTTAATTTCGCGCGCACGGCGCGCCATCTCGGGGTGGGACGCAAAGCGCCAACTGGTGCATCAGGAACCTCGAACGCATCGCGATACGCTCGTCATCCCCTGCCGTCCCCTGGGCACTTTGAACCGACCCAACTGACAAAATGCTGACAGAGACCTCAGGCCGGCGTCAGGCTTTGATTGCTAGGCTCGATTCGCAAACCAGACCTCCGGTCATGGTATGGCAGAACGGGTGGCGCCGCTAGCACCAAGACTGTACCCCCGCATACGCGGTGTCACTCGCTCTGTTTCATCGTATTGCGCCGGCCACGGCGCGCTTGTCCGCGAGGCGTCCGGGTTGGGCCTTTGATCGCCTGATACGCCTGGCGGACCGAAAAGGGAAATTTCCATGAAACTGTCGCTCATCTCCGTAATCGTCGGTCTCTCGATGGCAGCACCGGGCGCCGCGCTGGCCCAGGAGGTCGTGTCGTGCGACCCCCAGTCCATCGCGCAACTTCTCGGCCTTGAGCCCATTCCCGGCTGCGAGGCCGACGTCAGCGACCCGGATGGCGAAGAGCCCGTCAATGAGCGCCTGACCGGTCTGCAGACCGCGCACGAGGCATCCGGCGGACGCTCGACCGAGGCCCTCGAGCATGCCAACGCCATGAGCGGTGGTGCTGTGCTGGCCGCCCATATGAATGGCGATGACGATGATGATGATGATGATGAGGAAGAAGAAGAGGTCGAACTCGAGGAGGAGGACGACGACGAGAATGAAGGTCGCGGCCGGCCCGAAGATGCCGGTCGGGGCCGTCCCTGATCCTCGCACGCACAAAGCCCGGATATCGAACGCGGTGAAACGCCGCGTTCGGTGCCCCTCCCGCTTCGCAAAAGTGGGAATTGTCCGAAATTGCCGTGGCCGGTGTCCCCGACCCCTGTCATTTTCTGCAGACCATCGGTAATTGCCAAGATTCGGGATCAAATTTTTGCACGGACCTTTCCACCGCTTTGCGAAGCTCTCATCGCTGGTTGGCCTGTGCATTGCCCTCGCCGGGTGTGGTGGGGGGAGCAATGGCGGCGGCGGATCAGCGGATTCCAATCTTCCTCAGCCCGATTATTCCAATGACTGGGTCAGCGCCTCGGTCGCCCACACCTTCGACACGGTGCAAGCCGCTCAGATACGCAACTCCTCCCGCTTTCAGGGTGTCGATGCCGCTATCAGCGGCGGGGGGGTCGAACCAGTCCCATCCTTATGAACTCGCAAGGCTCGACCTTGTGCTCTCGGGCAACTGGACTGGAGCGGGCCAGCGCGTCGCCGTGGTTGACGACGGATTCCGCACGACCCATCAGGAATTTGCGGGCACCGACATCGTTGCAAACGGCAACATTGCGGTCGCCGGAGGTTCCTCGCACGGCACCCACGTCGCGGCCCTGATTGCCGGCAGCGACGATCAGGGGTCCATGATGGGGTTCGCCCCCGATGCCGATTTGCATCTCACAAGCTATCTCGATGACAGCAGCCGCACCGGCATCGATCTCGACAAACTCGCCGCTGCGACCGCCGAAGCCGCCAGCCTCGATGCCGTCGCCCAGAACAATTCCTGGGGTCTGCTCTATACGCCACCGGGCGACCCCACGCGCGAACTCCTCGTGACCGATGTGCGCGATCATATGACTTTGAATGGCTCGACCGTCGCGGAGGCTTTTGCCGGCCTGGCCGGGGGAACCCAGGCCGCCTGGAGCACCTATTTCGATGAACTCGAAGCCTTCCAGTCCAGCGGTGTGATCGTTTGGGCGATGTCCAATGACGACACCCTGGCCGTCAACGACGCGTCCAGCGCACTGCCACTGTTCATCCCCGAGCTCGATGCGTGGATTGCCGTGGGAAACGGACTGTTCCAGACAAACAGCGCCAACGAGATCACCAGCGCCTCACGCCTCTCTGCCGCCTGCGGCGAGATGGCGAGCCAGTGCCTGTTCGCCGATGGAACCACACGCTCGGCGGGAGTTTCCAGCGATACCTCCTATGGGCTGGGCACGGGGACCTCGTTCGCCGCTCCCCAGGTTTCCGGGGCGGTTGCCATAATGGCTCAGGCTTTCCCCTCGCTCTCACCGCAGGAATGGACCAAGCGCCTTCTGGCGACTGCCTATTCCGATTTTGTCGATTTCGCCCAGGACGGCACCGTCAATTTCGGTAGCGGCATCGTCAGGGCCTATTCGGATGAATGGGGCATGGGCGTGCTCGATATAGCTGCGGCGCTCAGCCCGGTGGACGGCGTATCGCTGGTTAATGGCCGCTCACTCGACAGCGCCGAGCGCACGACGCTCGCCGGCGCGGCGCTGGTTTCCGGGGCGGCCTATGGCAACGCCACGCGCCGGGCATTGTCGGGCATGGACATCGCTGTTTTCGATGGCCTCGATACGCCCTTTCTGGTGCCCGCCGAAACCTTTGCCATAGCCGCCGATTCCGGTCCGGAGCGGCCGCACGCCCTGCCGCTTTTCGGCGACAGTTCCGTCGTCGACGCCCTGGCCGTCAGTGGAAGCGACCGCCAGTCGGGACAAACCACATTCGGGACAAGCACATATCGCCTGACCGTGGCAGCCCTGGGCGGCGCGGAAATTGTCTCATCCTCTCGCGGTTTGAGCAGCCCGGCCGCGATGACCGGATCGCTCGCTTCGCTTTCAGGCCGTGGCGCGGGGATGGTCGGGCAGGTTGAAGCCGGACCATTGACCGTTGAGCATTACGGGTTTGTTTCCAGTCACGCGACTCTGTCGGAAAGCGCCGTGGGAGGGGTTGGCGCGGCGCTGGGCCTCGATCTGGGCGCGATCGGCCTCAAGGCTTCCTTGCTGACCGCCCAGGAACAGGGCGGGGTTCTCGGCCTTTCCGGTTTCGGCCTGATGGGAGCGCCATCCGGCGCGGCCATTAATTCGGCCGCCTTGTCCAGCCAACTCGAAATTGGGGCCGGGAGCATGATTTTTGCCGGCCTTGAGACAGGCACCGCTGTTGCCGAAGCCGGCTCAGGCTATGTGACCGCAATGGATAACCTGACCTTTTCAGCTTTTCAGGTCGGGCTGTCGACGGCGAATGTTCTGGGCGACGCCGATCAGCTGACCTTTGCCATCTCCCAGCCCCTGCGGCTCGAAACGGGCGCCGTCGACTTCACCCTGCCGGTCGGGCGCACACAGGATGGCGCGGTTGTTATGGCCGACCATCGCGCCACCCTGGCCCCGGCCGGACGCCAGATCGACCTCGGGCTGCGCTACCAGATTGCCCTGGAAACCGAAGCGGAACTGGCGTTCGGTGCGGTGGTCAGTCATGACGCGGGCCATATAGGGGGCGCCACCAACGCCGTATTCGGCGGGCAGCTTCGCGGGCGTTTCTGACGCTTTTCACTCAACGCGCCCGGCTTCACTTTCCCTCCCTCGCTCACCGCTGGCGCTTGCCGCGTGCGATCTCGTGTGCCGGGCGCGCGCCCCGTACTGAGCAGTTCCAATCCTAATAGTCCGATAAATACGACCTTGTATCTGCTTTTTCGGACTTAATGTCAAAAAAACTTGACTTATAGAAATTTCAGTTCTATGCGTCTCCCCACACATCAAAACGCGGGAAATGCAATGAGCTACAAACAATGGAATGCACTGATCATGGTGACGAGTGCCCTTATCATCTCGACATGGGTGGGTTGGGGCCTTGCGACCGATGGCCCTCCGCCCGATGCATCCGCCGGGGCCTGGCAGATGCTTTGGGCCATTCTTTACGTGATCGTCTTCAACATCGTGGCCTCTATAGTGGTCACCATCGTCGTCAGCATCGTCCAGCGCGAGGAACTGGTCGATGAAGCCGGGGACGAGCGCGATCTGGCGGTCAGTTCCCGCTCCATGCGCAATGGTTATGCTGTTCTCTCGGTGGCGACCGCCGGTGTCATTGCCGCGCTGGCGTTCGGCCTCGATACCGTTCTGGTGCCTCACGCGCTGTTTGGCATCTCCATGCTGGCCGGCGGCGTCTTCGCCGCATCCCAGCTTGTTTACTACCGGATCGGATAGACCGGATGGGCAAGGGAAAACCAAAAATC
>DFMV01000046.1:0-521 GCA_002375765.1 Rhizobiales bacterium UBA3584
TGCCCTCGCATGCATTGCTGGCATGCAACTGTCACCACAATCTTGCATTAAGACATTGAAACTGTCTTAGTTTATGTCAAAGCAATCGCAAGGGAGTATGAAGTGGTCCAGAGAGTCCGTACAGCCGTCTTTCCTGTCGCCGGCCTTGGAACAAGGTTTCTTCCCGCCACCAAAGCCATGCCCAAGGAGATGCTGACGGTCGTCGACAAGCCGGTCATCCAGTATGCCGTCGACGAAGCCCGCGAAGCGGGTATCGAGCACTTCGTTTTCGTTACCGGCCGCAACAAGGGCGTCATCGAGGACCATTTCGACCGCCAGTTCGAGCTCGAGGCAACGCTCGAGGCGCGCGGCAAAACCGCTGCGCTCGAGCAGCTCCGCCGCGATCTGCCCAAGGCCGGTCAGTCCAGCTTCACCCGCCAGCAGGAACCGCTCGGCCTCGGCCATGCCGTATGGTGCGCCCGTGACATCGTCGGGCGCGAACCCTTCGCCCTCTTGTTGCCCGACATGATCTTCAAATCCTC
>DFMV01000046.1:749-46783 GCA_002375765.1 Rhizobiales bacterium UBA3584
GCCCGTGGCGAAGGCCCCGACAGCGGATTCGCCATCACCGGCATGGTCGAAAAGCCCAAGCCCGAGGATGCGCCATCAAACCTCATCATTTCGGGCCGCTATATCCTGCAGCCGGAAATCTTTGCGCTTCTGGGCGAGCAGACCGTCGGCACCGGCGGTGAAATCCAGATTACCGATGCCATGCATTACCTTATGGACCGCCAGCCCTTTATCGGCGTCAAATATGACGGACAGGTTTTCGATTGCGGCTCCAAGATCGGCTTTTTGACCGCCAACGTCGCCTTCGCGCTTGACCGACCCGATATTGCCGACGCGTTCTTGAGCGAACTCAAGAAGCTGACCGGCGATACCCCGATCAGTATTGAAGACTGACACCACCGCTGATCCGGTGCTCGTCGCGGCTGGCAACCGCCGCGGCGGGATCCTCGCGCAATCCGTAGTCATAATCGAGCGTTGCGGTTGTGTGCTGACCGAGCGTGAAATCGGCTCCCAGCCCGGCCGAATAGCTCCGGCTGGTCGCAGATCCGTCCTCGGGAACTACCCATTGCGCGCCCGCCGACGCCCGCAGCGCCAGCCATGAATTGGCCCTGTGGCGCGCGTCAAGTCCGACCTCATAGGTGGCGCTGGCGCCTGAACCGCCCTGTCCGGGCGTCAGTTCGGTGTCAAAGCTCGCTGTAAACTCGGTGGTCGTTGTCGGGCGATAGCCGATCGATGCGCCATAGACCCAGGTCTGGGCTTGCGGAACGGCGTCAGTGTCAAACGTCCGCCAGCCCGACCCCACCGAAGCCTCCAGGATCAAGACGTCGGACCAGTTTGCACTGATGCCCCCGCGCAACTCGAAATCATCGCCCGAACGGCTGGCGCCGAGATCGGGATCGATACCATCAAACTCGGTTCGCCCGGCACGGCCCTGCCCGAATATGCCGACAACCGGCGTCAGCTCATACCCCACCCTGAGCTCCCCACCATAGCGCGTTGAGGCTTCATGGCTGTTGTCGATCACCGTGCCACCGATCTGCACCGCCTCGCCAACCCAGTCGCGTGCGATCTCGCCTGCGCCGGTCACCGTGAAATTGCCGAACCGGTGCGTGTAACCAAGCCCGGCAGTGCCCGATACGATCACCGGCGCGCTGGCCAGGTCGGCTTCTTCGGTGCTCAACCCATCCGGCGCATCCTGAGACAGCGAGAGGTCAGCATTGAATGCCAGCCCCGCAGACGGAGAAAGACGATGGACGATGTCGGTCGATACATTGGTCGCACCGACGCGCGGATCGTCCGATTGCGGCGCAACCAGCGTGGCCGAGGCGTCCAACGCCAGATCGGTCCTCCCGCCTGAACGGGAATAGGAAACCGAAGGGATCGCCAGCATTTCGAACCGCTCGGTCGCCCCGCTGCGCACATAAGCACCCCGCAGTGCAACCCCATATCCAAGCTCTCCCCAATCGGCCGTGTCCGTGGAAACGGGGGCGGTCATGGCCGCTGGCATAGGCTCAGCGGCAGGCGCAGCCGGCGGCGCCTCGGTTGTGACGGGTGGCGGAGCTATGAGCGGCAGCGGTTCGGCGGGCAAGGCCACCGGGACCACAAGGTCGGTGGCCGGAAACTGGCACAGCGTTCCCGGCTGGCACCCCACGCCCAGCGATCCGCGCAACAGGTCGGGATTGTCAGTGCCAGACCCATCCCCCTGCCCAAGCGCCATCGAGGCACCGGTCAAAGCACCGGTTCCCGCAAGCAACAGGACAAGAAGTTTTCGGGCGCTGAAGTCCAATTTCGCGATTCCGGCCGTTATGACCGGAGGCTTTCAACTTATGGTTAATAAAGCCTTACCGAACGCCAGGTTTCCCACATCAGCGAAAGACTTAGCTCACAGCCTCGACCTCGAGCAGTCCGCCGCGCGCACCGGTGATCCGCACATGCGACCCCTCTGGAAGGTCCGGCCCTGAAACGCGCCAGAGCGTGTCATCGATCCGCACGCGCCCCACCCCATCACTGATCGCTTCGACCAGTACCGTTTCGCGACCCAGCAGGCGGGCGGTCCGCGCATTGATAAGCGGATCCTCGCTGGGCGGCGTATCACCGTGGCGGCGTCTTGAATAGGCCAGCCAACCGGTGACCAGAACCACCGACAGGATGCCGAACAGACCCCACTGGAACGGCCAGCCAATGCCGATCTGAAACACCGTCAACCCGGTCAAAAGCGCAGCCCCGCCGAGCCAGACCATGAAGACGCCCGGAACGACAAGTTCGACCCCGAGCAGCACGAGCCCGAAAATCAGCCAGGCCCAGCCCGCATTGTCTGCAATCAGCGCGATGAGGTCCATGGCTCGATCCTAGCTTTCGCTGCGCGTCGAGGGTGGACGGCCCGGGGCGTTGCGCCGTGGTCCCTCTCCGCCGAACGCCTCACGGGCGATTTCAGCCACCCCGCCCAGCGCTCCGATCACATTGGCAGCCTCGAGAGGCAGCATAAGCACTTTCTGGTTGGGTGCAGAGGCGATCTTTTCGAGCGCCTTGACGTAATTGTTGGCAACGAAATAGTTGATGGCCTGCACATCGCCCTTGGCGATGGCTTCCGAGACCATCTCGGTCGCCTTGGCTTCGGCCTCCGCCGAGCGCTCCCGTGCCTCGGCATCGCGGAACGCAGCTTCGCGCCGGCCTTCCGCTTCGAGCACCTGTGCCTGCTTTTCGCCCTCGGCCTTTAGAATTTGCGCCTGGCGCTGTCCTTCCGCCTCAAGGATCACCGCGCGCCGATCGCGCTCGGCCTTCATCTGCCGTCCCATGGCATCGACGAGATCGCGCGGCGGCTCGATGTCCTTGATCTCGATACGGGTGATCTTGACGCCCCAGGGCGCAACAGCCGCATCGACCACCCGGAGCACCCGCGAATTGATTTCGTCGCGATTGGAGAGCAATTCGTCCAGATCGAGTGAACCCATTACCGAGCGGATGTTGGTCATGGTGAGATTGAGCACGCCCTGTTCGAGATTGGAAATCTCATAGGCAGCCTGCGCCGCATCGAGGATCTGGTAGAATGTGACCCCATCTGCCGTGATCGAGGCATTGTCCTTTGTGATGACTTCCTGGTGCGGCACATCGAGCACCTGTTCCATCATGTTGAGCTTGCGCCCGATGCCATCGATGAATGGAATGATGATGTTAAGCCCCGGCTTGAGGGTGCGCGTATAGCGCCCGAACCGCTCAACCGTATAATTGTGCCCCTGCGGCACGGTCTTAACCCCGGCGAACAACACCAGAACGGCCAGAATGCCGATGACGATAAGGACTATCGAAAACCCGTCCATTGTTTAGCCTTCCCTCTTACCCGACTCACGGGCCGGTCCCACGGGAAGGACTTTACGGTCGGGTCAGACCGCTGACAATGTTGAGCTTGCCGCCTACAGCCAGCCCGACAGTTCGCGACGCACAACCGCTTCTATCATCGCCATGCCACCGGGCGTATCATTGAGGCACGGGATATAGGCATAGCGCTCACCTCCCGCATGCATGAATTCCTCCTCGCCCCCGATGGCGATTTCCTCGAGGGTTTCGATGCAATCGGCCGAAAAGGCCGGCGCGAGAATAGCGACCTTCTTGACCCCCTTGGCCGGCAGCCCCTTGAGCGTTTCGTCGGTATAGGGCTGCAGCCATTCGGTGGGTCCGAACCGGCTCTGGAAGGTCAGCATGAGCTTCTCTTTCGGCCAACCGAGCTTTTCACGCACCAACCGTGTCGTCTTGTAACACTGGCAATGATAGGGATCGCCCTTGTCCAGATAGGATTTGGGCATGCCGTGATACGAGGTAATCACCAGATCGGGCTCGAAGTCGAGCTTTTCCACGCCTTCGCGGATCGAGTTTGCCAGCGTCTCGACGTAGATCTCTTCTTCGAAATAAGCCGGAACGGTCCGCACCGCAGGCTGCCATCGGATGTTGGCCAGCGCCCGGAACGCCTGATCGTTGGCCGTTGCGGTCGTAGTTGCCGAATACTGCGGATAGAGCGGGAACAGCAGGACTTTCTCACACCCCTGCTCGTGCAGCTTTTTAATGGCGCTTTCGGTCGAAGGATTGCCGTAGCGCATGCCGTATTCGACGATAACCCCGTCCGCCGCCATTGCGTCCTGGAGCTTTTCGGCCTGCCCGCGGGTAATCACCCGAAGCGGGCTTTCGTCGGTCCGCTTGTCCCAGATCTTGGCATAATTGGCGCCGGTCTTTTGCGGCCGGAAAGACAATATGCCCAGATTGAGAATCGGCCACCATAACCACTTTGGCGTCTCAATGACGCGCGGATCGGAGAGGAATTCCTTGAGATACCGTCTTACGCTCCAATAGTCGGTTCCGTCGGGCGTGCCAAGATTGAGCAGCAGAACTCCGATTTTGCGCGGTTTGACGGGCGGATGATCGGGCGGCAGGTGGGCGTTCATCGGTATCCTGGGAAATGCGAGGTGTGAGGGTATCGCTGTTGTTGGCGCGCACAATAGCGCCAAAGCCTGCCGGAGCAACACTCTGACGAAAAGATGCGGCCATTTGACCGCTCAATACGGCGGTTTGCGCTGCCTAGATCGCCGCGAAAAACAGGATCATGCCAAACGCCATGACCAATAGGGCGCCGGTCATCTCCAGCCACCAGACCACCGATTCGCCCGCCACGCCATTTCCGGTCAGCCGCAGAGCGCCGCCCTTGAGATAAACCGCCAGCGAGGCCAGGATCGCCACCGTTATCGCCGTTCCCAGCCCCATGAGAAAGGTTGCGGCGATACCGGCCGCCAGAACGCCCTGACTCAGTGCAAAGACCAGAACCACCAGCGCGCCCGAACACGGCCGAAGACCAACTGAAACGATCACCCCCAGCGATTCTTTCCACCCGCCGCGCGTCTGCTGCGGCGTGACATGATGCTCGCAACTGTGATCATGATGATCGTGTTCGCGATGATGGTCATGGGAATGGCCGTGATCGGGGGGATGGGTGTGGTGATGGTGCTTGTGGGGAAACACCAGCTTGCGCGCCGCCAGCCACGCGCCGAGCAGCGCCACCATGCCGTAGGAAATGACTTCCATCCACCATGCAGCCTGGCTCATGGCCATCGAGGTCAACTGAAGCGCGCCCGCGGCAACCAGAATGAATGCTACGGCGACTGCAGATTGCATCATGGCGGCGAAAAAGCTCAGGACGATCCCGCGTCGCAGCTGCCTTTCATTGGCCAGCACATAGGACGAAATCACAACCTTGCCGTGCCCGGGACCTGCGGCATGAAAAATCCCATAGAGAAAGCTCAAGCCGCCCAGCAGCCAGAAGGCGTTCCCATCGGTCCGCAATGCGCCCAGTGCCGAGGTCATCGTCCCGTAAAAACGCCGCTGCTGCTGACTGATCCAGCCGAAAAATCCACCCTGCGTCGGGACCAGAGAGGTTTCCGGCGGTGGCGCGGAAAACGGCGATGGCGGTCGTTGCGTGGTGGCCTCAGCAATCGCATCGAGCGCCGTCGCCGGCACGCCACCTGGACAGGTCACCGTGACCAGATTGGCCATGGCCCGCGCCGCCTCGCGCAAATCCGCCGGGATTTCGCTCACATCCGGCCCAAGCATCCAGAGCCGTTCCTCAAGCTCGGGGTCGATGGGTTGCGGCTCCTTGGAGACGACAGAGCAACCCTCAGGCGCCCCTTCCAGCGTCACCGAATCTTCATCGGGAAACGTAAAGGCTGCATAATATTCGGGATCGCCCACTTCGATGTCATAGACGCCGCCAACCGTTTGGGGCTCGGCAAATTGCATCGAAAACGTGAGCGTCACCCGCCCATCTTCATAAACCATGGACGGATCACTGGCGCCGGCCACGCCAGCATGACCATCTAGCCCTTCGGGATCGGCGAACGTGTAGTAGGAATAGAAATCGAGTCCCTCGATATTCTCGTCGGCCAGCGGTTGCAGTTCCTGGGGCGTCAAATCCCCGTCTCCATCGGCATCAAGCCCCTGAATCGCCCAGGCGGAAAAATATTCGTCAAACGTCCAATGGTGCCGCATGCCGACAATTGCACCATTTTCAAACAGCACTTCGCCCGCCGCGTCGATCCACACATGGGGATGCGCCACGGCCGGGCCGACACCCGCTATCAGCGCGGCAAGGCAGGCAGCGCTCAGTTTCTTGAGAAAATTTGAGGTCATGAAATCAGGAATTGACCGGATGGGTTTCAAACCATTCGACGAGGAAATCGATAAGCGCACGAACCTTGCCCGACAAATGCCTGCGATGGGGATAAACCGCCTGCAGGAATGGGCGTTGCGGCAAATATTCGGTCAGCACCGGCACCAGTTCCCCCTCTTCAATGGCCGAATGAGCAAGAAAACTTGGCAGTAGCGCGAAACCAAGGCCCTTTTGTGCCGCAACCAGCGCACCGGCGGGAGAATTTACCCGCACCGGTCCATCCACGTGCACAGCCACCGTCCGCCCTTCCTCGACGAACTGCCAATTGGCCTGGCCCGTCATGTTGGTATCGATGATGCACGGCACGCCCTTGAGCGCTTCGGGCGTCTGGGGCACCCCGTATGCCTTGATGACCTCCGGCGTCGCGCATACGGCAACCGAGGTTTCCGCGATCTTGCGGGCGATCAGCGACGTGTCCGACATGCGCGAGATGCGCAGCGCCACATCGATCCCCTCCTCGACTAGATCGACCATGCGGTCTTCGAGCCGCAGATCGAGCGTCACGTCGGGATGGGCACGGGTAAATTCGAACAGCGGTTCCAGTAGTGTCGATTCCCCGAAATTGCGCGGTGCGGAAACGCGCAATATGCCACGCGGCGCGGCGGTCTGTTCGGTGATCGTGGCGTCCAGATCGTCGAGCTGGGACAGGATTTCCCGCACCTCGCGGTAATAGGCTTCCCCCGCTTCGGTCAGGCTGAGCTTGCGCGTCGTGCGGTTCATCAGCCGGGCCCCCAGATAGTCCTCGAGATCGGTGACATATTTGGAAAGCAGCGCCTTGGACCGGCCGTGAATGCGCGCAGCGGCTGAAAAGCCGCCGGCATCGAACACCTGCACGAACGCCCTGATGCGGGCTAGGTCCTGGCTCATTGAGGCTCCCTTTGCGAATCTTTGAGCCAAGAAAGGTCGAACCGGGCCACATCGTCAAGCAATTGTGCAAAACCGGCCAGAATATGATCGGCCAGCGCAGCGCCTTTGTCTGCGCTGGCACTTTTGGCATCGCCGACCACGCCATGCGCGTTGAGATCCGAACTCAGCCACCCGAACCGGTGCCGCCCATAGGCCGAAAGATGGGTCATCCCCGCCTCGATGGGTTCGAGGGCCGAAGCGAAATCGTCCGCCCGGCCCATCTCAACCTTGTCGGGGAAATAGTGCAGCATCAGCGCTGTCTCGATGGCCCCGCCGTGGATGCCGTATCGCCGCTCATGCTCGTCAAACAACCCCTCGGGCATGCCGAACCGGAGCCAGGCCGTACTGATGGCCAGAAGGCCGAGCTCGGCGCGGGCCTTCAAGATCACGCTTTCCACAACCGGCGTATTGCCGCCATGGCTCGAAACGATCACCAGACGCCTGCCCCCCGCCTTCGCCCAGCTTTGGGCAATGCCGAACCATTCGGCGATCAAATCGCCTTCGTTCTTGCTCTGCGTTCCGGCCGCCCATAAATGCTCGCGCGACGCCCCTATGCGTTCAATGGGCAACACCACTGCGTCGATAGCACTGGAGAGATAGCCCGAGAGAGCGCTAAGATGGCCCTGGGCGATGTCGCAATCGGTCGAAGCGGGAAGATGAGGCCCATGCGCCTCGGTTGCAGCAACCGGCAGAATGGCGATGGTCCCCTCGCTCACCCGCACATCGGCAAGCGCGTCGATGTCGTTCACGAAAGTCAGCGGCACTGCGCGTCCCCGGAAAATTGGAATGTCGACCCTATAGCGCGCCAGGAGCACGGACAAGCGATGCGGCCCCTGATTAACTTTCCCGCCAAAGGCGATTCGACGGGAGCCCCGGTTTTGGCTAGATCAATATCCATGAGCAAATCCGCCGCCGGCTCGACCCTTTACCGTCTCATCGAAGCGGGCCATCTGGCCCGGCAGGCTCTGCTTGCCCCGCTCGCGGCGCGCGGGCTCGAAGCGGGCGATGACGCCATCCTGCTCGGTCTGGCCGATCCCTCGGGCGCAACCACCGAGGCCCTTGTCGCGTTCACCGGACTGGCTCCAGACCAGCTCGACATGAGGCTGGCCCGTCTCGAGGACCGCGACCTGCTGTTGCGTCTCGCCGTCGGCCCCGAAATGGAGCCCGGCGCCCGCCTGTCCCAACAAGGCCACGCCATGCGCCAGTCCATCGAGGATCACTGGGCCCACCTCGAGCAGGCCCTTGCCGAAGATCTTGGTGACAAACGCCATAGGCACCTGCGCAAGGCCCTCAAACGCATCATCGAAGTGCTGCGCTTTTAAATTTCAGGCGCTTGCCCTAATCGCCCTGGCCTCGGCCAGCGTTATTTCGGTATGCACCTGCCATCCATCGCCAGTTTGCGGAAAATCGGTGCGGAAATGGCCGCCCCGGCTTTCCGTGCGTTTTAGAGCTGCCGCCGCGACCAGCGTCGCAGACGTCACCATGTTGAGATAGGCGCGGGTCACTTCCAGCGCCGTGTTCTCCAGCTCCAAAAGCCCGCGCAGGGCCCGCTGGAGCCCTTCGGCATCGCGCTCCACCCCCACATCATTGCTCATGATCGCCCGCAGATCCTTGACCGCCTTGAGGTTGCGCAACACCTCCTCGGCCCTGGCGCCCTTTTCCGCGTCCCAGGCGATGCCGGCAAAATCGGGCAAGGGCCGCCGCTGCGGCTCAAGCCCTGAGATGTCTTCAGCAATCCGCGCGCCATAAACGATCGCTTCGAGCAGCGAATTGGACGCCAACCGATTTGCTCCATGCAACCCCGTACACGACGCCTCGCCGCACACCCAGAGGCCCGGTAGCGAGGAGCGACCATCCTCATCCACCTTGACCCCGCCCATATGATAATGGGCCGCCGGCGTCACCGGGATCGGCTCGGCAACCGGGTCGATCCCAGCCATCCGGCAATACTCGGCGACAGTCGGATAGGCCATGAGAATTTTCTCGCCCAACGCCGCGCGCGTATCGAGAAACACCCGCCGCCCCGCCTTGATCTGCCGGAAATTGGCCCGCGCCACAATATCGCGCGGTGCCAGTTCAGCGTCGGGATGGATATCGACCATGAACCGCTCGCCGAGATCGTTGACGAGAATCGCCCCTTCCCCCCGCAACGCTTCAGTCGCCAGAGGCGCCGGATCACACCCGGTCAGAATGGCGGTCGGATGAAACTGCACGAATTCAGGATCGGCGATAACCGCCCCCGCCCGAGCCGCCATACCCATGGCGTGTCCGCGCACAGAGGGCGGGTTTGTGGTCACCGCATAGAGTCCGCCCAGTCCTCCCGCCGCCAGAACCGTCGCCCGTGCCCGGATAAACACAGGCTCGACATAACGATCGCCCAGCCGGCGGCAGAAGACTCCTACTATTCGCCCGTCCGCATGGGCCAGATCGACTGCGGTAATCCCCTCGACCACGCGGATCGAGGGCGTGGCGCGCACCTTGGCGATGATCGCCTGCATGATGGCATGCCCGGCCCGGTCGCCCGACACCCGCACCACTCGGTTGGCCGAATGGGCAGCTTCGCGCGACAGGATGAAATGCCCCAGAGCATCACGATCGAACGGGGTGCCCCAGCTCGCCAGATCCTCGATCCGAGCCGCAGCCTCCCCGGTCACCGATTCGGCGACGCCGTGATCGACGATTCCCGCGCCGGCCATTTCGGTATCGGCCGCATGAGCCCGCGCGCTGTCGCCCTCCCCGACCGCCGCAGCCACCCCGCCCTGCGCCCATGACGAGGACGCCCCCGAACCGAGCGGCATGGGCGAAAGCACGGTCACCGGCCGCGGCGCCAGCTTGAGCGCGCAAAACAGCCCCGCCAGCCCCGCACCAACAATCACCACGCCTTCGGCGTTAAAGACGTTGTCGAAGATATCCAAGAAAATGTCCCCCGAGGACCGGCGCTAATTCCTGGGCCGAGAAAATTCGATCATCCGCTCCACCGCCGCCCGCGCCGGTTCCATCAGCTCCTCGGCAATCGTCACCTCCTCGGTGCCCGTGTGCAGGCTCCACAAGATGTTTTCAAGGTTGATGCGCTTCATGTGCGGGCAGATATTGCACCCGCGCAAGAATGCCACGCCTTCGGTTTCCGCCGCTACGTTGTCGCTCATCGAGCATTCGGTGACCATCACCACCTTGGCGGGCCGCTCGGTCTTGACCCAATCGATCATCCCCGAAGTCGACCCGGCGAAATCGACAGCGTCGATCACCTCGGGTGGACATTCGGGATGGGCGATGATCTTGGCGCCCGGATAGGCGGCTCGCAATTCGGCGATATCGTCGGCGGTAAAGGTCTCGTGCACCTCGCACGCGCCCGCCCAGGTGACGATCTTCTTTTTGGTCTTTTTCGCAGTATTCTGCGCCAGATACTGGTCCGGGATCATCATCACCGTGTCGCCCTCGACCGCCTCGACGATCTGCAGCGCGTTCGATGACGTGCAGCACACGTCGGTCACTGCCTTCACGGCGGCCGATGAATTCACGTAGGTCACCACCGGCACGCCCGGATATTGCGCCCGCATGGCCAGAACGTCCTCCGCCGTGATCGAGGATGCCAGCGAGCACCCTGCACGGCTGTCGGGAATCAAAACGCGCTTGGAGGGATTGAGCAGTTTGGAGGTCTCGGCCATGAAGTGCACGCCGCACTGCACGATCGTTTCGGCTTCCACCTTGGTCGCCTCGATTGCCAGTTGCAAACTGTCGCCCACGATATCGGCAACGCCATAAAAGATCTGCGGCGTCTGGTAATTATGCGCCAGGATCACCGCGTTCTTTTCGCGTTTGAGCTTGTTGATCTGAAAGATCAGCGGCGCATAGAATGGCCATTCGATCTCCGGGATACGGTCCTTGACCTTCTCGAAAACCGGACGCGTTTCGGATTCGATCGCCTTGGAGAACTTCAGATCGAAATCGGCGGACAAAACGGCCCGCGCCTCTTCGATCGGTGTCAGGGCGTTGATCTGCTGGATCATGTTCGGGCTCCCCCGCCTGCATCGACATGGCCGCAAGCGACCCGCCGGCTTCACTTAGGGAGTTTTGGTTCCCAATTCAATAAAGCCCGTGCTAGAGCACGGATAACCCATAGAACTTTAGTTGGAGATCGCCATGGCCCAGGACGCAGCAAAGCTCAAATCCATCCTTTCGGTGGCGCCTGTGGTGCCGGTCATCATCCATGATGACGTCTCGACCGCCCGCAATCTCGCCGAGGCGCTCGTGGCGGGCGGCCTGCCCAACCTAGAGATCACCTTGCGCACGCCAAATGCGCTCAAGGTTATGGAAGAAATGGCCAAGGTCAAAGGCGCCGTCGTCGGCTCGGGTACCGTGCGCCGCAAAAAGGATATGAAGGCCTCCCGCGATGCGGGCTGCCAGTTCATGGTCTCCCCCGGCGCCCCCCTTGCCCTGCTCGAAGCCGCCGAAGACATCTCGATCCCCCTCCTGCCAGGTATCGCCTCGCCGACCGAGGCCATGGCGGCGTCGATGATTGGTTACACCTATCTCAAATTCTTCCCCGCCGAAGCCATGGGCGGCGCGTCCGTTCTCAAGGCCTTTGCCTCGCCCCTGCCCGACATCATTTTTTGCCCCACCGGCGGCATCGATATCGAAAAGGCAAAAATCTATCTTGGCCTTTCCAACGTCATCTGCGTGGGTGGATCATGGATCATCCCTGCCGACGCCATCGCCGCTGGCGACTTCGACAGGATCCAATCCCTCGCCCGGCAAGCGGCCGACCTCGCAGCATAAATGAAACGGCCGGTCCCCGCCTCCGGTCTGGGCCACCTGCGCATCGTGCTCGACGAAAATTTCTACATCGGGCCCGGCCGCGCCGATTTGCTCGAAGGAATCGAGAGGACCGGCTCGATCAGCGCGGCTGGCAAGACTATGTCCATGAGCTACAAGCGCGCCTGGAGCCTCGTTCAGGCGCTCAACGAGGGTGCGGGTATCCCATTGGTCGAAACCAGCCGTGGCGGCACGGCGCAGGGCGGCGCACACCTCACTGAAGCGGGTCGCGAAATCCTCGCCCGCTACCGCGCCATCGAACAAAAGACCCGCGCCGCCATCGAACCCGATGTCGAGGCGATGCGCGCCCTCGCCAAACACACGTCCCCCAAACCCTGACCATTGCCTTTTGCAGCCGCTTCATGCCAGAAAGCGATATGTTCAAATAGACATATCGAGGGCAAGCCGTGCTCTGCCTCTCCATCGTCGCGTTTGCGATCCTCGCAGCCCCAGGGCCTGCCGTCGCGCAAGAGGCCCACATCGCAGTCGCCGCCAATTTCACCGCCGCTGCCGAAGACCTCGGCGCCGCCTTCAGGGCTGAAACCGGCAGCGAGATCGCCTTTTCCTTCGGAGCGACCGGCCAACTCTACGCCCAGATCACCCAAGGCGCGCCCTTCGATGCGTTCTTGTCCGCCGACACGGCGACGCCCGCACGTCTGCTGGACGAAGGTTTGGCCGTAGAGGGCAGCGATTTCACCTACGCCATGGGCAAGCTCGTTCTTTTTTCCACAATCCCCGATCTGGTCACCGGCCCGCAAAGCCTCGAGGGTGATTTCACCCACCTCGCCATCGCCGAGCCCGCTGCCGCCCCCTATGGCGCTGCTGCAATCGAAGTGATCAAGGCTCTGGAACTGACCGAAACACTGGAGGGAAAACTGGTCATCGGCCAGAACATTTCCCAAACCTACCAGTTCGTCGACACTGCCAACGCCGAACTCGGCTTCGTCGCGCTTTCGCAGGTGGCCGGGCGCACGGACGGCTCACGCTGGGTGGTCGACGAAGACCTTTACACCCCCATCACCCAGGACGTCGTGCTGCTCAGCCCTGACAACGATACCGCGGTCGCGTTCCTCGATTTTCTCACCTCCGACACCGCCCGGACCATCATCCAATCATTTGGCTACGGGACGATCGAGCGATGACCCTGTTCTGGGAAATCTGGCCGGCGATTAGGCTCACCCTATCACTGGCTCTCGTCACCACGCTCATCCTCGTGGTCATCAGCACGCCCCTCGCCTGGTGGCTGGCCCGTTCCAAATCGCGATGGACGATCATCGTCAACGCATTGATTGCCCTGCCGCTCGTCCTTCCGCCCACGGTTCTGGGGTTTTATATGCTCATCCTTTTGGGCACCGGCGGTCCGGGCGGCTGGCTGGCTCCGCTCTGGGGTGGGCGCAGCCTCGCCTTTACCTTCCCCGGTCTCGTCATCGGTTCAGTGCTCTATTCGCTGCCCTTCGTCGTCCAGCCCCTGCGCAACAGCTTTGCCGCCATCGGCCCCGGCCCGCTCGAAGCGGCCTATTCGCTGGGACTTGATTTCCGCAAAGCCTTTGCCTTGATCATCCTGCCCCTCGCCCGTCCCGGCTACCTGACCGCAGCGGTACTTGGCTTTTCCCACACGGTGGGCGAATTCGGCGTTGTCATGATGATCGGCGGCAACATCCCCGGTCAAACCAAAGTGCTCTCCATCGCCATTTTCGATTATGTCGAGCAACTCCGCTGGACCGAGGCCCACATCGTCGCCTTCGCCATGCTGATCTTTGCCTTCGTCGCGCTGGCCCTCACCATGAGCGCCGACAGACGAATCTCCCGCATTCAGCCTTAGGCGGGCTTGGTGTCCTCGGCCAGTTCCGTGCTGTCCGGCGCCCCGGCGTAATAGGCCGAAAGCTGTTTGTAGGGCCGCGAATTGAGCGCCAGAATAGTCACCAGAACGCCTATCAGCCCGGCCACCGTAAAGACCAGGGCAATACCACGCTCCGGCCCGGTGCCGAACCATCCGCCAATCGATCGCGCGCCCTGCCCGTCGGTCATAAATGGGATCACCACGAACTGGGTATAGGGCCCGATCAGAAACGCCGTCAGCGGCGAAGCCGCCTGTTCGACCGATTGGGCAAACCCGAACACTCGCCCCTGCCGCTCCAGCGGCACGACCTTTTGCAGTGTCGTGTGCTCGGCCGCCTCGGCAAAAGGCGCCATGAACATCCAGACGAAACATCCGGCCGTGAGAAGCCAGATCGAGGATTGCAGCGTGAAAACGCAGCACACCGACCATGTGACGAGGTTGACCAGCAGCAGTGTGCGCAGCGGATTTTTGCCCAGTCCGATACGTGAAATCAAAAGTCCGCTCGCGATGAACGCCGTTGAAAGCACCCCAAACAGCAACCCCCAGATCTCGACCGATACCAGCGAAAGCCCGTAGGCATCGAGCAGAGCCATGAAGATGCCGCCGAGGAAATTGTTGAAGGTGGCAAAAAAGATCAGGGCGAAGAGCCCCGGCACCGCTGCGATGATCGCTATTGTGCCAGCAATATCCACGGTGCGCGGCGGCTGGACTTCCCCTTCAACGGGAACGGGCCGGCCCTCATTGACGCGCAGGAATCCCAGATGGGCGAAAACCAGAACGGTCGTCCCCAGCGCGAGAACCAGCACCAGCCACATCCCGCCCCAGGCGACAAGAAACCCCGAGATCACCGACGTAGTCAAAAAACCGATGCCGGTGACCATGCCTACCAGCCCGTTCGCCTTGTCGCGCTCGTCCTCGGGGATCATGATGGTTACCAGCGTCGGAAGCGCAATGGACCGGATATTGCCCGCAATCACCCCCAGCATGACCAGAAGCACGAACACCCAAAGATAAGGCCCGAACGGATCGGTAAACGCGCCCTCGGGTTCGGTCAGCAACATGCCAAGCGCTGCCGCATAGAACAGGAACGAGACAAGGCTCGATCCCATCATCGATATGCGCTTGGAATTATGATCGACGATCGATCCCAGCCAGAAGCCGAAGGCCGCAGTGAACACCAGATAAATTCCGGCGATCATGCCGGTGGCGAACACCGACTGGGTCTCGATAAAGATCCAGAACGTGATCGCAAACCAGACAGTAAAGTTGGTGATGTTGGCAACAAGGTTGTTGCCCAAAATCTGATGAAAGGGGGCCATGGCCGTGTCCGGATCGTTCAAGGTGCGACATTACGTCCGGCAGTGTCCAAGAACAATCGCCAAACGCTCGTCACCAAGGACGTATTGGGTCAACCGGCGCCGACACTTTCCCTCCAAAAAGGTGCAGAACCTAGCGGTCGCCTACGATGTCGCGGATATCATCCTCAATCGTCGGAGCGGTGCTGCCACATTCGAACCCGTCGACCAACTCGTCGGCTAGTCGCCGCGCTCGCTCGTTGGCGCCTTCGGTATTGGCCACATAGGCCATGGCGCACGCACCACCGCCATCCGGCTGGCCGACCTTGGAGACAACCAGCAATTGCCGGTTCCAGTTGCCATCCTGGTCGGCGATAAACCAGCGCTGGATAGCCGCCACGGGCCGTTCGGTGTTCCGGTCGAGCCGCACCCGCCATTCCACTGTTTCGTTGGCGTAGTTGAAGGGCGCGAACGTTGCCATGCCCGACTCCGTGGCAAAGCCGTAAGTCACACTGTCCCGTCCGTCAGACGAGCGCAGAACGAACGGGTATCCCGCATGCCCCGTACAGACGAAGTCAGCCCACTCACCCTCATTGTCCGGAGCGCGGGCAATCAGATTGCAGTCGGTATCGAGGTCGTATTGCGTATATTCGCTGATCGCCTGCGCCATGATGGGCGTGGCGCCGAGCGAAAGGGCAGCGAGAGCGGCAAGCAGCATTTTCATGACAATCGGTCCTCGTCGCAATCTCGGTGTGAACCTCTTGGAACAATCGGGCGGCAATATGCCGTTCAAACGGTTTTCAACACCGCCTCAACCTCGGCCCGGCGCGGCGGATTGCAGCCCACAAACCCGCAATTGAGCCCCGCCGTCACAGCACCGAACCGCAGCACCTCACCCAAAGCCTGCGCATCGAGTGCAGCCAGTTTGCCCACGGCCAGCGCATGCCGATCGGAAAGCGCCGAAAGCACACCGGCCATCAGGCTGTCCCCGGCGCCCACCGTGTCGCCGAATACCTCAGGGCGATGAACAGGCGCTTCGGCTTCGGCCGATGATGTGAAGGCCCGCGATCCCTCCTCACCCATGGTCACCACCACAAGTTTCACATTGGGCCGCGCCAGCAGGCTCTGCGCGTGCGCCTCGATGCTCATCGAGCCATCGAGCGCGGCAAGATCCTCGTCGGAAACCTTGACGATATGCGCCAGATCCAGAAACGTTCCCAGCCGTTCCTTGTAGCCGGCAAAATCGGAAATCAGCGACGGCCGCACATTGGGGTCGATCGAAAGAACCGCGCCGCGCGCCGCCACCTGCTTGACAACATCGAGCCAGATTTCAGCATCTTCGGGCTCGATGGGCAGGAACCCGCCGATCTGGAAAACATCGATTGTCTCAGGCAGCGCCGCCAACAGCTTGTCCCGCGAGATATCACGCTCGGCGGTTCCCTGACGATAAAACGCGTAGGCCGGCAATCCCTTGGCGTTGCGTGTGACCACCGCCAATGTAGTATTGCAATCGGATCGTTCCCTGATCAACCGAACCACCCCGGCAGCATTAAGCGGCCCCATCAGCAGATCGCCGAAGGTATCCTTGGAAATCGGACACAAAAAACCCGATTGCTGTCCCAGTCGGGCCAACGCGATGGCGCAATTGTAGGGCGACCCGCCTTCATGAGCACTCATTTCCATCGACCGGCCGACCTCAAGCGGCTTGGCGACAAGATCTATGAGGCTTTCCCCCGCAACCACGAACATCGCGCCCTCCTGTGTCAAAGCCCGGCTTCTCTACACGAATCCGCGGGCATTCGCCAAGATATTGAGCAGATGTTTATGTGACCAAACTCGCGCCCGGGTCACAAGGCACTGTGCTGCAACCTTTGACGAGGCAGAACATTGTGCTCCCGATACTTTTTCCATTTGAAACCTGAAGGACTTCCCATGGACGTTGTTGACGTAAGAATCGACCCCTTTCCCAGCCAGCGCGAACTGTCCGACCTCTGGCGGGCCACTTGGGAGATCGATGGCGTCTCCGATTTCCAATCCATCCTGACCCGCAGCCTCACCCATGTCGGCGCCTATCTGGGAGACCGGATCATCGGTTTTACCAACATGGCCTGGGATGGCGGCATTCACGGCTTTCTGGTCGATGCCTGCGTGCACCCCGAGTTTCGCGATCACGGCATCGGCCAATCCATGGTCGAAGCGGCCCTCAAGGTCGCCCGCAAGCGCGGATTGCAGAAAGTCCATGTGGACTTCGAGCCCCATCTGCGCGATTTCTACCTTTCCTGCGGCTTCACCCCCACTGACGCCGGGGTTTTGACCATCGACTAAGGACGACGCAACAATGGCCGACAGTCAGGAACAGCGGCTTATCGCTCTCGAAGAGCGTCTGGCCCATCAGGACCAGACCATTGAGGATTTGAGTGCCGTGATCACGGGCCAGTGGCGCGAAATCGACAGGCTCAAGCGACAGCTCGCCATGATCGACGACCAGATCGCCGCCGTCGAACAGCTCGCCCGCACGGGCAAGGCCGAGCCCCCTCCGCCTCAGTACTGAAACCTAGCCGCACCAGCTCCGGCGCGCGCCGCCCCAAGGGCGCGCCAAACCCTCAGCGACCAGCAGCATGCCCAGCGACTGCCCGTCGCGTTCGAGCACACGTAGCTTGCGGCCATACATGTCCTCGTCGCGATGGTCCCAGAGTGCCATAGTGAACCCCCCTTGGTTGACCAGCTCGAGCATGCGCAGCGTTGCCCTGTCGCCAAGCGCCTTTTCCTCGGCGCAGCCGTAATCGCGCACTTCAGGCGTATCGATATCGGCAATCCTGACCGACTGCCCTTCAATACGGATAGTATCGCCATCGATCACGCAGGTGCCGCCGCTCCCCGAGCACAGCGAGAAGTGGTGCGCGACCGTCTCGTAGCCCGAAGCCGCGTCTGGCACCTCGAAGCCGGGAACTTCGACATAACCCCGCTCGATCGCCACCCAGCCCAGCGCCGCCACCGCAATCAGTGCAAGCAGCGGCTCAAGCACCATCGGCGGCCGCCGTTGCGGCTGCGCGACAAACCGCGCCCGCCCGAAACCCGCTCTAACCCGCATCGCCGAATCGTCTCCACACCCTCTGGGGCAGACGATAGGCAAGAGGTTCTAACGGGGCGTAAGCGCCAAGCTCGGCGATCTACCGATGGGGGTTACACGGCAAGACAGAGATATTTTATGTTGAGATAATCCTCGATGCCGTATTTGGAGCCTTCCCGGCCAAAACCCGACTGCTTGACCCCACCGAACGGGGCGACCTCGGTGGAAATCATCCCCGTATTGATGCCCACGATCCCGTATTGCAAAGCCTCAGCCACCTTGGTCACCTTCGAGATGTCCTTGCCGTAGAAATAGGCCGCCAACCCGAACTCGGTGGCATTGGCCAGTTCAACGGCCTCTTCAACCGTTTCGAATTTGAAGACAGGCGCGACCGGGCCAAATATCTCCTCGCGCGCCAGCCGCATGTCCTTTGTGGCGCCTACCAGAAGCGTTGGCGGATAAAATGTCCGCTCTCCGGTCGGCGCACCACCCATGATGATATCGGCACCCAGCTCGCGCGCATCGCCGACAAGCTCCTCGACCTTGCTGACCGCCTTGTCCGTAATGAGCGGGCCAAGTTCTATCCCTTCCTCCATGCCGTTGCCGAGCCTGAGTTGGGCCATCCTGTCCTTGAGACGATCAACAAATGCGTCGTGAATACCCGCCTGCACATAAACGCGGTTGGCACAGACACAAGTCTGGCCCGCATTGCGGAATTTTGACGCAATGGCCCCATCGACCGCAGCATCGAGATCGGCGTCGTCGAACACGATGAACGGCGCGTTCCCACCCAGCTCCATGCTCATGCGCTTGATGCCGTCCGCGCACTGGCGCATCAGGATTTTCCCGACATTGGTGGACCCGGTAAAGCTGATCTTGGCAACCTTGGGATTGGCGCAAAGCTCTTGCCCGATCGCGGCAGAATCCGTACCCGGCACGATGTTGAACACGCCGGCGGGAAATCCCGCCCATTCCATCAGCCTTGCGATCGCCAGCGCCGAAAGCGGGGTTTCCGAAGCGGGTTTGGAAACCACCGTGCACCCCGCCGCCAAGGCCGGCGCCAGCTTGCGCGCCAGCATCGCGTTGGGAAAATTCCAGGGTGTAATGACACCCACGACGCCCACCGGCTGCTTGATGACGCTGATTCTGGTGTTGGCGGTGTGCCCCGGAATCGTATCGCCATAGACCCGGCGCGCCTCCTCGGCGAACCACTCGATAAAGCTGGCGCCGTAGAGGACCTCCCCGTGGGCCTCCTTCCAGGGCTTGCCCATTTCCAGTGTCAGGATGGTGGCCAGATCGTCGGCGTTCTCCACCATCAGCCTGTTGAGTTTTTTGAGCAGATCGGCGCGCTCCTTTGCCGATTTTGCTGCCCAGCCCGGCTGTGCCGCATGAGCAGCATCGATCGCCTCATGCGTCGCGTGGGTCGAAAGATCGGGAATCTGCGCCAGCACTTCACCCGTCGCCGGATTCGCCACCCGAAACACCTTGCCGCGCGAAGAGACGGTGTTCCACTTGCCGTTGATAAAGCCACCGGCCGCAATCAGCCGTGGTTCCTTGAGCCGGTCGGTAAGCGCGGACGTCAGGGTCATGGGGAGCCTCCTTGTAGTGTTTTTTGCAATTGAACGCCTCAAATTGCTCGATGGCAACAGGGACCCGGCAGGGTTTCGGTTTTGCTGGCCAGTTTCAACAGAACTGCTATAATAATAGCCAGTGCCGATTTAGCGACGGGCCGAATGGATACCGCCGAAACGACCTATTCCTTCCTTTCCAACTCCGCTGACATGCCGCGCGGCTCCATGGCTGCCCAGGTAGCCGCACAATTGCGAAACGCCATCATCGATCTGAGGCTTCCACCGGGCACCATGCTCGACAAATCCCAGATCTGTGCGCGGCTCGGCGTGTCGCGCTCTCCTGTCGCCGAGGCCTTTGCAAGACTGGAATCCGAAGGACTGCTCGATATCCTGCCCCAACGGGGCACAGTCGTCTCGTTCCTCTCGCTGGGCGCGATCAAGGAATACATCTTCATCCGCAAGGCTCTCGAGGGCGAAGCGGTGCGCATGCTCGCCACCCACCGCCCACCCGGCCTCACCGAGCGGCTGGAGGCCAATATAGCGGCCCAGCGCGAAAGCGCGCGCAACGAAGATCGCAACACGTTTCACCGTCTCGACCTGCAGTTTCATGACGAGCTTTTGAGCACTCTCGGTTACAGACGCATGAAGGCCGTTGTCGATACCGCGCGCAACAATCTCGATAGGGCCCGGCAGATGACTAACTCCATCCGCCGCATTGCCGTGGGCATCGAAGAACATGCCAAAATCCTTGCCGAGATAGCGGCGGGCAAGGGCGACCGCGCGGCCCGCGCCATGCACGTCCACCTCGATGGCATGATCAGCGAAACCGAAGCCCTGGCAAACCGTCACCCCGAGCTTTTTGTGCCCGGCGCGGCAAGCCGGAGCACCGACCAATCCGGCATCATTCGTGATTTGGCAACAATCCGTCGCGTTCCGTCCACTTAATCAGAACGCTCGGCGGCATTATCCTTACGGCAATGACACGCCACGGAGATACCGCCATGCTCAAGACCAGACCCAGCGTCGCAACGCCCTTACTGGTGCCAACAACCACCCGCCTGGGACAGATCCATATCGCTGTGACTGATCCCGATCAGGCCCTTGCAGTCTGGCGCGATGTCGTCGGCCTCACTTTGATCAGCCGCAACCCCGACCGGCTTGAGCTGGGCGTGGGGAGTGAGGTGCTCGTCGTTCTCGAAACCGGCGCCAGCGGGCTGGTTGCTCCCCACACGGTGGGGCTCTACCACGTCGCCATCCACGTCCCCACCCGCCGCGACTTCGCTCGTGCCCTCAACCGGGCAATTGCCGCCCGCGTTCGCGTCTCCCCCACCGATCATCTGGTCTCCGAGGCGCTTTACCTCTGGGATTTCGATGGCAACGGCATCGAAATCACCTATGAGACTCCGTGGCGCGGCAAGTTCGTCGAAGACGACGACCTCATGGCCATAACCCCCGATGGCACGCCCCATTCGGGCCGCGAACCCATCGACGTGCCGGATCTTCTGGCCGAACTCGACGGCGATGAGAACCCTTTAGCGCCCATGCCCGAGGGCACCCGCATCGGTCACGTTCACGTCCATGTGGACGATCTCGACACTGCCATGGACTTTTACCGTGACCAGATCGGCTTTGCCGGTCAGCTCCTTTCGCGCCGCTACGGCATGGGCGACGTCAATCTCGATTACGCCCCCCACATTCTTGCCTTCAACATCTGGGCCGGGCGCAATCCTTCGATGCCGCCTGCCGGGGTGGCCGGGCTGCGCTGGTTCGAGATTGTCGTCCCCGACGAGAAGACGCTGACCGAAATTCGCGATCGCCTGACCAGTGCGGGATCGGATGTCGAAACCATCGAAGCCGGTATCCAAACCCGCGACCCCGCCGGCAACCGCCTCAAGATCGTTCTGGCTTAGACGTCTTGGAAGTTAGGTCAGGGTGAGCCGAGAAAGGCCGATTCGAGAACCGGAAGCGCAGAAGATGCACACCTGCAGGCCGCCCTCGCCCAACTTAGCGGCGCGCGATCAGGTCGATCTCGACCAAAGCCCCCACAGCCAGCCCGGTCACCCCGATTGTCGTCCGGGCCGGCAGCTTTCCAGGCCCGAAATACGATTGGTAGGTGGCGTTCATATCCGCATAGTCGCGCTCGAACGCGGTAAGATAGACGCGCGCCATAGTGACGTTTTCGAGCGACAAACCGATCCCGCCCAGAACGATCGCCAGATTGTCCATCACCCGGCGCGTCTGCGCCACGATACCCTCCGGCAGCGGCGCGTCGGGGGCGTCAGGGTCGGTCGGCATCTGCCCGGTGACGAACACCCAGCCATCAGCCTCGACGGCATGGGAAAATGGGGCGACCGGGCGAGGGCCGCGCTCGATCATGTGATGGATGGGCAGGCTCATGGGAACTCCTTGATAGCGGCACGAGAGTGCAAAGCCTTGCTCTTGCCGTCAACCAGAACCATCTTTCATGCGTTAAGCCCACACCAAAGCGCTTGTAAGGAACTGCCCATGGCCATCGCTCTCGATATCCAGCACACCACCAATGGCAAACATGGGCGCTACTCGGCCGAGCTTGGTGAGGGAGCAGAGGCTGAGATGACCTATCTCCGGCGCCCCGACCAATCCATCATCATCACCCACACCGGCGTTCCGCGGGAATTCGAGGGACGCGGCATTGCCCTGCAACTGGTCAAGCGCGCCGTCGCCGACGCGCGCGCGGGCAATTTCAAGATCATGCCACAATGTCCGTATGTGGCCGTCCAGTTCCGCCGCCATCCCGATTGGGACGATCTGCTGGCTTAAACGGCCTCGCTATCAATAGCCTGCGTGACCGATCGATCATCGGCCGCATCGTCGTCGGCGTCTTGGCACAAGGCCATCTCGCGCTCAAACAGCACAACCCGGTCGCGGCCGTCTTCCTTGGCCCGATACAGCGCCGCATCGGCCATTTCGGTTGCCATCTCAAGACTGTCTTCGGCCAGAACCAGTGCAGCGCCGATACTGATTGTCACCGACAGTGGCTCCCCATCTGAAAGGATGACTGGCATCTGCCGCATCATTTCAGTGAGTGCATTAGCGATCTGGGACAAGCCCTGCGGTGTGCAATCGTGCACCAGGACGATAAACTCATCCCCGCCCCACCGCGCACAGACATCGACCCGCCGCAGCGCCGCCTTGAGCCGCCGCGCCACTTCGATCACCACCTGATCGCCGGCTGAATGGCCTGCCGTATCGTTGACGACCTTGAAATTGTCGATGTCGATTAGCATCAGCCCGTTTACGCGGTTCTCATCGTCCTCTCGGCGGCGTTGGACTACGAACTTTTCTTCAAAGCCGCGACGATTGTAGATTTTCGTCAGCGCGTCGAGGTTGACCAGCGACTGCAGTTGTTCGGTGCGCTCGCGCACCTGGCTTTCAAGGCTGAGCCGCGATTCGGTAATGGAATCGGACATTTCGATCAGCGTGCGCGATAGCCTGCCGATCTCGTCTTCGCTGCGATCGGGCTTCATCACCGCCCGCTTGCCCTCGCGCAAAGCGACGAGTCCCCCCTCGACCTTTTCGAGCCGGTTCAGAACGACGATGCGGAAAATCCAGCTCAGCGCCAGCCCCACCGCCAGGAGAATGGCAATGGCTGCCAGTCCAACGGGAATAAAGATGCGCCGGTCGATGATGGTCTTAAGGTCCATCACCGTGATGTTGTACCATCCGATATGGTCGAGGTACCCCACTCCGACCAATCTGGGCATGCCGCCCATGGTCAGCATGGCCGTGCGAATTTCATCGGGCGATTCCATCGCCCCATTCATCATCGCACGCAGCAACGCCATGTCTTCCACATTGTCCACCAGCGAAAAGACCGTCGTCCTTTCGGCGATGTCCTTGGTGATCGAACGGAAATCGACAAGCGATGCGTCCCGGTGCGCCTGAACCGCGCCGCCCTGATCGACAAAGATCGAATCGACCCCCGGTTGGGGCAGATCGACCACCTCGCGAATGAAGGCAGACAGATCGAGCCCGGTGCCCACCATGCCCAGCACTTCCCCGTCCCGGTTGACGAGGCAATTGATCCAGACCTTGGTCAGTTTGAGTACGTCGTCAACATTGACGTTGAGATGGCAGCCTTCGCGTCGCTCTCGCGTGGCGTAATACCAGGCATCGCGCTCCAAGTTCGGCCGCAGCGTGTAGCTGTAAGGGTCGTCGCCATAGCTGTTCTGGGCGTCGTTGAAATAGTAGTTACCCGATGCATTGACGATCAGAAAGACACTCTGGTCGGTAAATGAGGTTCGGTAGTGCTCCATTTCGGCCAACCCGCGAGCTCGGAGCTCTTCGTCCTGCTCATTGGCGAGCCAATCCAGCACAACGGGTGAACGGCTCATGGTCTCGGCAAGCGAAATCTCGCGCCCCAACGCCGCCATGCCCCGATAACGATCATACTGAACCTGACGTTCGGCGATCATCGTGCCGAACTGAACGGTCAGGGATTCGATGATGCGATTGACGGCGAACCACCCTGCCAACCCCACAAGAACCAAGGCTGCGAGCACCAGCCAAAGCACCCGTGTACGCAAGCTCGGCCCAGCCAGCCGACCAAAAAGCGATCTCACCATCGCTCGCTCTACCCCCAAACGTGCCGGCGCACTCATGCGCCGACACCGTAAAACCCTATCGGTACAGTGGTTTATGCCCTGTTAACCGTGATTGTAGTCGCCAAGAAAATTGGCAATAGCCGCCAATTCGGCCTGCACGATTTCGTGACCACCCTCATGCCAGGCGATTTCCGCCTGTGCGCCCTGTTCGACAAACCAGTCGGCCAGAGCCTGAGTGCGGCCGGCCGGGCAGATCGGGTCACGCCGTCCGGCGGTAATGAGTACGCGGCGTCCCGTGAGCCCGCCCACGGGTTCAGGCTCCCAGGGGATCAGCGGATGCATGAGCACGCCGGCATCGACCAGCTCGGGATGGGCCATCATCACCGACGCCAGAATATTGGCGCCATTGGAATAGCCCAACCCGATCAGCGGTCCACCCGCGTCCAGTCCTCTTAGAAAGCCCGCCATTTTTTCGGTCCGAACAGCAAGGTCGTCCATATCGTAAACGCCCTCCCCCGTCCGCCTGAAATAGCGCAGAGCTCCACCCTCGGACACGTCGCCACGAACGGCAACCAGCCGGGCCCGGGGCAGCAATTGCCGCCCCAGATTGAAGAACTGGTTCTCGTCGCCTCCCGTACCATGCAGCAGCACGAGCGTGGGAGCGGCCGGACCCTGCCCCGCATGCTCCTTGATAAAATAGGTTCCGCTCATAGCTCAGTCCTCTATTTCGGGCAGATGAGTTTCCAGCCATGCGCGCCGGTGTTCGTGCTGGGTGGGCAGCTTCAGCGCCTCGCCCAGATGGGCGGTGTCCTCATCCTTGTCGAAGCCGGGCTCATTGGTTGCGATCTCAAAAAGGACGCCACCGGGGGTGCGGAAGTAGATCGCAAAGAAATAGTCGCGATCGATCACCGGGGTGACCTGATAGCCCGTATCGAGCAGCGCCTGGCGCACAGCCTTCTGGGCTTCCCGATCGTCCACGGCAAAGGCGATGTGATGAACAGAACCTGCCCCAAGGTCGCCACGTGGCATGTTGGGCAAAGTCTGCAGATCGATAACATCAGCCCCATTGCCGCCCGGGATTACGAAACGCTTGATGCCCTTGGAGGTGTCGGCGTGTTCATACCCCATGAATTTGAGCAGCTCTTCGGTCGCCCCGCTGTCGCCAAGGCGCAATTTTGCCCCGGCAAACCCCCGTATCGCCTCGTCACCGGCCACCGCGCCGCCGGTCCATGGCGCACGCTCATCGCCTCTGGATTCAACCAGAGCGAAACTGTCGCCATCAACGGCGGTAAAGCGCAGCCGGTTTTCCCCGAATGCCTCTTCGGCCATCACCCCGCCGACGCCCTTTTCGGCAAACCGTTCCTTCCAGAACGAAAGGCTGCCCTCGGGAACCGAAAACGCGGTTTCACCCACTTCCCCCGTACCCGGACGCCCCCTGATGATGTGAGGAAACGGAAAATAGGTCATCACCGACCCCGGAGTTCCCACCTCGTCGCCATAATAGAGATGATAGACCGACGGCTCATCGAAATTGACCGTCTTTTTCACCCGGCGCAGGCCGAGCGTATCGGTAAAGAAGTGATTGTTTTCATTTCCATCGCGCGACATCGACGTCACGTGATGGAGGCCCCTGATCTGGTCGAGCATATCGCGTCTCCAAAAAATTTCAGCCCTTTTGGGCCGCTGGAGACCAATATAGACCGGTGATCGGTCCGGATAATCCGGACTATGGTTCATTCATTATTCGATATTGCCGAACGATCGAACGGGTCGCATCAGGCCTTGATGTCGGAAATCCGGTACGCGCACCGCCGCGCGCCCATCACGATATGGTCAGTGCGCTCGACGCTGGCATCGGGCCCAAGGACATCGCGGAAAACCGCCAGTTCGGCCCTGCAGAAATTCTGGCATGCCGTCGCCGCGGCGCAGATCGGACAGTGATTTTCGTAGAGGACATAGCCACCCTCGCCATCGGCTTCCCAATCGGCCATGTACCCCTCGGCCGAGCGCAGATCCGCCAGTCGCGCAACCCGCTCGCCCAGCGTATCCGCCCCGCTCATGGCCGCATGATAGACCGATTTGGTTCGCTCCTCGCGCGTATCAATGATCCGCGACAGCACATCGTGGCCGAACGTGTCGCCTACGATGCCCAAAAGCTCAACGGTCAGCGCCGCATGGGTATCGGGAAACCGCGCCTGCCCGGCACCCGTCAGGCGCCAGAATTGGGACGGTCGCCCTACGCCGCGCGACTGGCTCCAGCTTTCGACAAGCCCCTCCTCGGACAGCCGCACCAATTGCTGGCGCGCAGCCTCCCCCGAAGTTCCAAGCGCTTTGCCCAACTCGGCCGCGGTTTTTTCTCCGTGCATCTTGAGATGGAACAGCACGCGTTCAGCCGCATTGCGCGGAGACCAGTTTCCCGTCTCGGGCAATGATGGAGAATTTTCAATCACGGGTTTGCTGCTTGACATGGCTCCTGAGCGACATTTAGAAAGCCCTTACTTGGAAAATACAGAGACCGGGCCGCAAGATCAAGCCCCGCCGGTTTCTTCACACAGACCGGCGCTCAAGACTGCCCTGCAATGACCAGACCGAACACCAAATCTCCGCCGGCCGGTCCGGCTCTCGCCCTCGCACTGGCGGATCATCCGTCGGCAACCGATGCGGTGCCCGCCTCCCAGTTCACTGGCGCCATGAGCACGCTGGCCGCCGCCGTCACGGTCGTCACCGCCCGTATCGGTGATGAGCAGCACGGGCGCACAGTGACAGCCATGCTTTCATTGAGCGCCGAACCGCCCGCCGTAATGGTTTCGATCACCCGCGACACCGAACTGGCCCAGACGATAGAGGCAGCAGGACGGTTCTCCCTTTCGGTGCTGGCACAAGGTCAGGAGACCGTCGCCGACGCTTTTGCCGGATGGGGACCGCAGGATCGGTTTGCGAATGCCCATTGGGAGCACTGGCCCTCGGGTCAGCCCCTGCTTTCCGGCGCAGCCACCAGCCTCGATTGCGTCCTCGCCGGGTCCATAGTCATGGATACCCACACCCTTTACGCCGGCATCGTGACGCATACTCGGTCCTTTCCCGACCGCGCTCCGCTTATCTGGCATCGGCGCAGCTACAAAGCCCTTGATCAGTCCTGAGAAGAATCGGCGCCCGGCTCGACCACCTGCTGTAACTCGGCCTTCCGGTCGGCCTTTTTGCTTCGCTGCTCCTTGAGCTTGGCACGCAGGAATGCCTTGAGCTCTCTCCCGCTCATGAACACCGGCACACGGGCCTTCTGGGCATCCTGGTCGATAGCCAGACCAGCCTCGGACACCTCCCCCTCGATATCCACCTCGCGCACGATCAGTTCCAGGGCGCCTATGGCCACCCGGTCGCCGATTTCCGCGGTCCCGCCCAGCCGCTCGCGCATATAGTCGCCGATGGTCTTTTCCAGCGATACATTGGGGCCGATCGGGGCGTCATAAGCATCCTTGAGCGCGCCAAGCGGGCGCTCGGGATTGATCTTGAACTCGCCAAAAAAGTCCTTGTCGTCCGCCTCCACCTTGGTGGGGCTGGCAAACAGCCGGTCGAGCAGGCGGGTATAGCGCGGCGCGATGAACATATAGACGTAGTCGCCGGCCTTGATGCGTCCCGCATATTGGAAGCGCATAGACTGTCCGTCCCGCACGATCAGCGAGGGACGCGCCCAGCGCGGCAGCCTTTCGCCCTCTGCAACCGGGCTGCCCTCGACCACGTGATAAACGATCAGCTCATGATGCGCGCTTCCCGGCAGCTCAAGCCCCACGCGCTCGACCGGCCCGATGCGCGGCGGCACGATCAGCCCCAGCCATTGGGCCATGGGCCGGATGGTCCAACCTTGAACGAGCAGCGACGTCAGCACGATGATGAATGCGGTATTGAACAGCACCGCCCCGTTTTCGAGCAGGGCGATCAGCGGCAGAATGGCAAGCAGAATCGAAACCGCGCCACGAAGACCCACCCAGGAAATAAAGGCAATCTCGTCGCGCTGATACTGAAAGGCCAGTAGACACAACCACACCGCCACGGGACGGGCGACAAACATCAGGAACAGCGCCAGCGCTACCGCCGGCAGCGCCACATCGCCAAATTGGGACGGATTGGCCAAAAGCCCGAGAATGAGGAACATGACGATCTGGGCCAGCCAGGTCATCCCATCCTGGAAGCGCACCAGCGTCGCACGTGCACGGACCCGGCGATTGCCTGCGACGAGCCCAGCCACATACGCGGCCAGCGCGCCCGATCCTCCCAGAATACCGGTAAAGGCAAACAGCAGAACCGCCATCCCCAGAACGATTATGGGGTAGAGCGCCCCCTCGAGTTCGACCCGGTTGATAATGAAGACGATGATCGCACCGCCGGCAATGCCCAACGCCACACCGAGCCCCATTTGCAGTCCGAACCCCACGACAAAGTCGTGAGTGAACCCCGTGATCCCCGAGCCCGACGCCAAAAGTTCGACGAACATGATGGTGAGAAAAATCGCCATCGGATCGTTCGATCCCGACTCCACTTCGAGGGTCGAACGAACCTTGTCGCGAATGGTGATACCGCCCACGCGCAACAGGAAGAACACCGCCGCCGCGTCCGTGGACGAAACGATCGCTCCCATCAACAACCCCTCGGCCCACCCGAACCCGAACAGCAGGCGCGCCGCCATGCCCACGATCGCCGTGGTCAAAAGCACCCCGACTGTCGCCAGAACGATCGATGGCGCCGCCGCCTGCCGGAACGATTTCAGCGATGTGCCAAAGCCGGAGTCGAAGAGAATGACCGCAAGCGCCAGCGAGCCCACGAAATAGGCTGTGTTGACGTCGGAAAATTCGATTCCCAGACCGTCGCTGCCCGCTCCGAGGCCAATGCCCAGAAACAACAGTAGCAAGGGGGCCCCGAAGCGGAAGGCGACGAGAGAGGTAAAAACCGAAACGACGATGAGGGCCGCGCCCACCAGGAGCAGCGGATAAATCCAGTCGATCATCCCCAAATGACCCGATCTATAATGTTTGGCAGCCGGCCCGAACCGGCCGCGAAGGCATAATAATCAATAGCGACAATGATTACGGCGCCAATGCGTCGCGTCCACCCCCGCACGCCAAAAAAACGCTTTTGCAGCAAAAAATTAGCCCGCGCCGGACTACGTTTGTCTTCCGCCGAGATCGAGACGCCTCTTGCGTGCGCCCGCACGCCCGATAATATCGAATTCTCGGATTTTTTCTCCCTTGGACGCTGGAGGTCTTCGATCATGTCGGTACAAATTTCATCGTGGCGCAACCTGGCGGTTGCGGCATCGCTCGCCGCCGCGCTCGCGGCCGGAACAACCTTCGCTCAGGAAAACACGCCTGACGATCCGCGCCTGTTCACCCCGGGTCAGCTGACTATCGCAACCTCCGACCCGGTCTTTCCGCCCTGGATGATGGACAACGACCCCTCCAACGGTGAAGGCTTTGAAAGCGCTTTCGTTTATGCCTTGGCCGAGAAGATGGGTTTTGCGGCCGATGATGTGGTCTGGGTGCGCGAGACCTTCGATCAGGCGATTGCGCCGGGCGCCAAGGATTACGATTTCGGCATCCAGCAAATCTCTGTCACCGAAGACCGCAGCCAGATCGCCACCTTCTCGGACGTCTATTACCAACCGCAAAAGGCTGTGGTCGCCATGCCAGGCTCGGCGGTCGAACAGGCGACCAGCTTTGCAGATCTGCGTGAGGTGCGCTGGGGCGTGATGATCGGCACCACCGATCTCGATTACGTCGAACAGATCATCGGTGTCACCGAACCAGCGGTGTATAACGACCAGGTCGGCCTGTTCCAGGCCCTCCAGGGTAACCAGATCGATGCTGTAGCCACCGAATTGCCCACGGCGCTCTATCTCACCGCCGTCCAGGTGCCGGACGCCACCATCGCCGCCATCCTCCCGCCTGACGAAAACGACTACGGCCACGGCCTGATCTTTGAGCAGGGCAATGACCTTGTCGAATGGGTCAACGAGGCGATTGCGGAACTGAAATCCGAAGGCGTCATCGACGCGCTTGTCGCCGAATATCTGATCGCCGATCCCGAGCTGGCGGTCATTACCGAATGACCTCTGGACTACCGCCGCAAGGCACCCCGACTGGCACGGCTCCCGAAACGGAGCCGCGCCGTCCGCGCCCGCCGAAGAAAAAGAAACTGAGCGCCCGCGATCGCTATCTGCCCGGCCTCATCTCGATTGCCATGATTGCCGTCGTGTTCGGCACTGTTGCCTATACAGTGACCTCTGCCGAACAATGGCCGCGCATCGCCCGGCAATTTTTCGATCTCAATGCCATGGCGGCGTCTTTCCCGCAGGTGCTGCGCGGCTTCTGGCTCAACCTTCAGGTCTGGGCAATATGCCTCTTCGCCATCATGGCGTGGGGTCTGGTGCTGGCCCTGTTCCGCTCGCTGACCGGTCCGTGGTTCGCGCCCCTGAGGGTGTTCACCGTCGTCTATATCGATCTGTTCCGTGGCCTGCCGGTCCTGCTGCTCGTCCTGATTTTCGGCTTCGGCATTCCGGCCCTCAACCTGCCCGGTCTGCCCAATTCCGCCCTGTTCTGGGGCGCAACCGCAATGGTCATCTCCTACGCCGCCTATTCGGCCGAAATCTACCGCTCGGGCATAGAAGCGGTCCATGACGGCCAGCGCGCCGCCGCCACCGCGCTCGGCCTTTCCCAGTGGCAGACCATGCGCTACGCCATCCTGCCCCAAGCCGTCCGCAACGTCATGCCCGTGCTTTTGAACCTCGCTGTCGCGCTGCAAAAGGACGTGGCACTGCTCTCGGTCATCGGCGTGCGCGATGCCGTCCGGGAGGCCCAGATCTACACGGCCCAGACCTTCAACTATTCGTCGCTGATCGCCGCCGCGCTGCTGTTCCTCGTCGCGACAATTCCCATGGCGCGCCTTACCGATTACATCTCGAAAAAAGACCGCCAGCGCCGCCTACAGGGGGCCATGTGAATACCGACCGCATAACAATTACCGGGCTCACCAAATATTATGGCGAGACCCTTGTCCTCGACGACATCAACTTGGTTATCGCCCCCCACGAAGTAGTGTGCCTGATCGGCGCGTCCGGTTCGGGCAAATCGACCCTGTTGCGCTGCATCAACCGGCTGACCGAGTTCGACTACGGCACCATCGCGCTCGACGGCATATCCCTCGACGACCCCTCCTGGGGCCGCAACGGGGTCTATCGCAAGATCGGCATCGTCTTTCAGTCCTACAATCTCTTCCCCCACATGAGCGTGATGGAAAACATCACCCTCGCCCCACTCAAGGTCCACGGCATTTCCAAACCCGAAGCGCTGGCCACCGCTCGTGACCTGCTCTCCGCCTTCGGCATGGCCGAGTTCGAAAACGCCTATCCCGAGCAACTCTCCGGCGGCCAGCAACAACGCGTCGCCATCGTGCGCGCTCTGGCCACCCAGCCGGAAGTGATGCTGTTTGATGAAGTTACCGCCGCGCTCGATCCCGAACTGGTCGGTGAAGTGCTCGCCATCATCCGCAAGCTCAAGTCCGACGGCATGACAATGGTCATCGTCACGCACGAAATGGGCTTCGCCCGCGACGTCGCCGACCGCATCTGCTTTCTCGATGGCGGCCGTATCGTGGAAGAAGCCGAGCCCAAAGCCCTGTTCTCGAGCCCGCAGAACCCGCGCACCCGCAAATTCCTGCAACGGATCATCGAAGCCGGTCGCCTCTGAGAGAGTTGCTAGCGGTCAGAGATGCTCGTGGCGAACTCGGCAGCAATCGGGCGGGAAGCTATGCGCCGGGAAATGATCGCGCAAACCGCCAACTGGATGAGGTGGAAGAGCATAAGCGGCGGCACGATGAGCGAAACCTCCTGCCCGGCAAACAATATCCCGGCCATCGGCAGGCCGGATACTGAGTCATCAAATAAGCCCGCAGGACGCCGGCGTGACTTTTGCTGCGTTCCAGCCCGGATTGGCGGCCCATTCGCATGTGGTCCGGCTCGGGTACGGTCAGGTCCGCATGAGTGACATCGTTGAGATGACCCACGAGGCTTGGCTAGATCCGATCGCTGTCGATGAAGATATGAGAACCCTCTAGGCCGGAACGTACGAACAGTAGTCCTCCCTGAGCGCGGCGAGGACCAATGCTCGGTCGCAACAATGGCCCAGAACAAGTCGAAGTTCACCCGCCCGGGTTGCGGTTTGGGCACAATACCATGCATCACCAGGCCACCGAGCATGATGACCATGGTGGTTGTGCCGGGAATACTGCCTGCGAAAGCTGGAATGAAGGCGGTCTCGGCCGCAGTGTTGTTGCCGCGTTAGGAACGACAATCCCCCGCGATTCCAGTGCCGGATTTTCCGGCATGACATCATCAGCGCTGTTCCAGCACATAGACAAAAAGCTGCCGGCGCCAGCCAGGCATCGGGCGACAATCCAGGGTTCGGCAGCGTCGATCGGGCCTGAGCACAACAGCGCCGGCGGATAGCTCGGCGTGTCGAACATCGACAAGAAATGCAGCAGATAGCATGGCCCGGCGGGATGCAAAAATGCAGCCCGCCGGGCCATCGGCTCATTGCGACGACCGCACTCGCTCAGTCGCCGTCCATCGCGAACACGGTCTTGGATTTGTCGGTGGCCAGCAATCGCCATATGACCGGGCCAAAGACCGCTGCAGCGGCGATGGCGTAGATCGTCAGCGCAACAGGAGAGGTCAGAAGAAACGTCCAGTCGCCCTGATTGATCATCAGTCCGCGGCGCAATTGCTCTTCGGCCAACGGCCCCAGAATTGCTCCGACGAGAACAGGTGCAAGTGGATAGCCGAACCTGCGCATCACGAAGCCGATCAGACCGAAGCCAAGGAGCAGAACCAGGGCGAAGACCGAACCTTGCGAACCGATAATGCCCAACGTGGCAAAGGTGAGAATGCCCGCATAAAGCCATGGTCGCGGGATCATCAGCAGGCGCACCCAGACGCCCACAAAGGGCAGGTTGAGCACGACCAGCATAACATTGGCGATGAAGAGAGAGGCAACCAACCCCCAAACCAGTGCAGGGTCGTTGGTGAACAGAAGCGGACCCGGCTGCAGCCCATATTGCTGGAATCCTGCCAGCATCATCGCGGCGGTTGCCGAAGTGGGCAGGCCAAGCGTCAGCAGCGGAATCAATGTACCGGCGGCTGAAGCGTTGTTTGCAGCTTCGGGGCCTGCAACCCCTTCAATGGCACCCTTTGGCCCCTCGAACTCCTCCTTGGCGACGCCTCTCGCCGATTTGCGTTCGGTCGAATAGGACAGAAATGTGGGAATCTCCGCTCCGCCGGTTGGCAACGGACCGAACAGAAAGCCAAGCCCCGCCCCGCGAACATATGGCATCAGGCAGCGCTTGAGATCGGTGAGACTGAGCCACACCGAGCCCCTGATGGCCTCGACCTTATCAACCACAGCGATCTTTTTTGATGCAATGAAAAGCGTCTCCCCGATGGCAAAAAGGCCCACGGCGACAACCGCTATCGAAATGTTATCGCGCAGTTCGGGAATGCCAAAACTGAGCCGGGGCTGCCCGGTGAGTTTGTCGATGCCCACAAGACCAATGGCCAGACCGATAAACAGGGCCGTCAGGCCGCGTGCAACCGAGCCGCCAAATGCCGCCGACACCGTCACAAACGACAGCACCATCAGCGCAAAATACTCTGCCGGCCCAAACGACAGGGCAACCATGATCATGAAGGGGGAAACAATCGCCAGCCCGAGCGTGCCGACCATACCGCCGGAAAACGACCCGATGGCAGCAGCCCCCAGAGCCTTGCCGCCACGACCGTCGCGCGCCATCTTGTTCCCCTCGACCGCTGTCATGATCGAGGCGGTTTCCCCAGGGGTATTGAGCAGGATCGAGGAAATCGCACCTCCATACATACCGCCGTAGTAAATGCCGGCAAACATGATCATCGAGCCGGTGGCTCCAAACGAAAGCGAGATCGGGAGCAGTAACGCAACCGTCAGCGCAGGCCCGATGCCGGGCATGACACCGACCGCTGTGCCCAGAAGCACGCCGATCAGTGCGAACATCAGGTTCATCGGTTGTGCGGCAACCAGAAGACCATCAAACAGCAATATGAACGTATCCATGACTGGACTTCCTTACCGTCTGAACAGAGTGTTTATGGCCTGCTCCAGTGGCCCGTTGGGCAGTGAAAGGCCAAGCCCATGCCGGAACAGCACATAAAGCAGCGTTGTTACACAGACGCCGACGAGAAAAGTCAGCCAGAGCGGTTTGCGTCCCAGTCCCCGGGCAGCAAGACCAAACAGGGCGCCTGCCCCGATGATGAAACCCGCCCCCGCGTACAAAAGCGCGATCTTCGCAATCACCGCCGCGACAACCCAGGACACTGCCTGCCAGTTCATCGGCTCCCGTTGCGGGAAGGATTTGCGCAGGCCCATGACGACTGTCGCGATCCCGAACATGGCGAGACCGGATGCGATGATGTAGGGAAATATCTCTGGGCCGAATTGGGCGTAGGATCGGCGGACGGGATAGCTCGATCCATCCCAGGCAATCAGGACCGCAAACAGGAACAGCCCGACCGCAATCGCCAGCCCCCCCATATCGGCCGTCTTGCGCAGGTCTGGAGACCGGCTTGCGCCGGTCTCCCCCGTATCGGTATCAGGGAAGCTCACTCGACGATCCCCAGCTCTTCGAGAATCGCTGTGGTAGCCACGATCTCCGCGGCGAGGTAATCGGCGAAATGGTCGCCGTCCATATAGGTATTGACCCAACCCTTGGTGCGCAGTTCGTCGTTCCAGGCATCCGAATTGGCCATCGTACGGATCGTGGTCAGAAGTTCCTCCCGCTCATCATCGGTTATACCGGGCGCTGCGGCGATCATGCGCCAGTTCTGGACGTCGATCGGGTAACCCTGTTCTGCGAATGTCGGAGCATCGGTATACTCCTGGGCTTCCAAGGCCGTGATCCCAATGGCGCGAACCGTGCCGGCATCAAGCTGTCCGGAAAATTCCGAATAGCCCGAAACACCCACCGTCACCTGATTGCCGAGAATGGCAGCAAGGGCCTCTCCGCCACCCGAATAGGGGATGTAGTTGATCAGTGCCGGATCGATACCCGCGGCCTTTGCAAACATGCCGGCTGCGATGTGATCGACGCCGCCGGCCGAGCCGCCGGCCCAGGTGACCGAACCGGGATCGTCACGGAGCATTTCGGCCAGGTCGTCAGCGTTCTGAATCTCACTCGCCGCCGGAACGACGACAATGACATACTCACCAGTGAGCCGGGCAAGAGGGGTGATATCTTCAAGACCGACAGGTGATTCATTGGCAATCACCGCGCCGACCATCACATAGCCGCCAACGATCGTCGCGGTCGGATCCCCGGCCGATGTGTTGATGAACTGCTGCAGGCCGATGGTCCCCCCAGCACCGGCAACATTCTCAACCTGGATGTTGGATACAAGACCCTCGGACTGTAGCGTCGCCTGGATAGTGCGCGCAGTCTGGTCCCAGCCGCCGCCCGGCCCCGCAGGCGCCATGATCTTGAGACTGTCGAGAGCCAGCGCCGGGCCAGCCATCAACATGGCGGCCAGAGCCGCCGGAGCACCAAGCTTGAAGCTCAGAGAAAATTTCACGTGTCATCCTCCACATTTGTTTGTTTCCATTGAGGAAACCCGGAGGATGGCCATAAGTAAACCGCTCGGACAGAGCGTCTTTGCTCGTCCGTTCCTCCCTGTTGCCAATGGTCGAAAAAGCGTCTTTGTGACACTATCGGCCGATGGCAGCTCCTCAAGAGCGACACTAGATCAAACTAGCTGTCATCAACCTGTCAGGGAGGCAGAACTGCGAATTCTTGTCATTGAGGACACTGACGATGTTGGTGAGGCCGTCGTGCATGCCTTTGAACGCATGGGGCATGCTGTGGACTGGGAGAAGTCTCGCCGGGACGCCGAGGACGCGCTGGCTGTCCAGAATTATGCGCTTGTCGTGCTCGACATCAACCTTCCCGACGGGAGCGGGTTCGACCTGCTGTCGGGACTGCGCAGCCGTGGCTCTACAACGCCCGTTCTTGTGCTGACCGCAAGAGCACTCGTTGATGATCGGGTCGACGCACTCGACACCGGCGCTGATGACTATCTTGTCAAGCCGTTCGACTTTCGCGAACTTGAAGCAAGAGCACGTGCGCTAATGCGCAGGCGTCAGGGAAGCGCGGTATCCATTCTGACTGCAGGCAATCTCGCACTGGATCAGACCACCCGCGCCGTCTCTGTTGCAGGCAGGTCCGTCGAGCTTACGCGCAGAGAGGTTTGCTTGCTCGAGGTCTTGCTGGGGCATCCCGGCAAGGCATTTTCCAAAAATGAACTGCTCGACCAGCTCTATGGGTTTGAGAACGAGGCGGGCCCCAACGCCATTGAGCTTTACGTCGGAAGGCTACGGCGCAAACTTGCCGGCGCCAATGTCAAAATTCAGACACTGCGCGGGGTTGGCTACCAGATACTTGACCTTCCGGACGCCCAACCATGATTGAAGGGGCGCAAACGGTTCGCCGCCGGTTTTCTCTTTTCTGGCGGCTGAGCGGTGCGATCGCGCTTGTGCTTCTGGCAGGCGCCGGAGCGCTGACCTATGCGGCCTATTCCTATGCCGGGGCAGCCGCCGACAAGGCCTATGACCGGCTGCTCATAGGCGCCGCCCGCCAGATTGCCGATACTGTAAGCGCAGAGGGTGGCGCCATATCCGTCGACGTTCCGCTTTCCGCGCTCGAAACGCTTTCGATTTCCCGCACCGACAGGGTCTATTATCAGGTTGCAGCTCCCGATGGAGCGCTTATCACAGGGTACGAAGACCTCCCTGTTTCTCACGGTGACATCACCCCGGGCGATGAAGCCCACGCCACGGACGCAGGGTTTCTTGGCCGTGATATCCGGCTGGCCTCTGTGTGGCGCTATATTTCCGAACAGGGCGCAACCGGATGGGTTCGCGTGTCGGTGGCACAAACACGCGAAGCACGGAACGCGCTGACACTGGAACTAACGCTGGGCGCCCTGCTGCCCGTCCTCGCGATGAGCCTGTTGGCCCTGATCGTGCTTATGGCCGCAGTCAAGGCCGGGCTCAATCCGCTGCGGCGCCTCGAACGTGCGCTCCAGAACCGCGACCCGAACGATTTGACGCCGCTCGACGTGGAAGCGCCGGTCGAAGTCGATGCGCTGGTCGACGCGATCAACCGGTTCATGGGCAGGCTGTCACATCGTCTCGATGCCATGCAACGCTATATTGAGACAGCGGCACACCAGCTCAGAACCCCGCTGACCGGCATCGCCGCCCAGATCGAACTCCTTGACCGGGCACGCGATGATCATGCGCGCACCGCTGCCGCCGCGCGATTGCGCAAACGGACCTCCGAGGCTGGACGACTGGCTAACCAGCTCCTCAGCCACGCGACCGTTATCCATCGCGCCGAGGTCGTGAAGGCCGAACCAATAGATCTGCGTCAGGTCGTGCACTATTCCAACGCCGATGCGGCGCTCGACCTCGCAGGGCGGGACCTGACAGTGAAATTGAATGTACCCAAAGATGCCGTCATCGTGCTCGGCGATCTGGTTGCCCTGCGCGAGGCGCTGCGCAATCTCGTCGAGAACGCGATAAAGCACGGTGCTGTTGGCCGCATTTCCATATGTGTCGCAAACACTGAGGAAGGGCCTACGCTTGCGGTTTATGACGATGGTCCCGGCATCGCACCCGACGATTGGGATCGCCTGCTTGAACGATTTGTTACAGGCGCAGGAGGAGGAACGGGGCTGGGGCTCGCAATTGTTGCAGATGTTGCGCGGGCCCACAAAGCGCGTCTCCTTTTGCGGAACGCCGAAAACGGCGATTTCGGAATTTTATTGGTGTTTCCCAGGAAAGATGACCGGCGATGAGATGGCTATTGTTGAGCGCGATGTTCGCGAGTTTCGTCGCGCCGCTAGAGGCCCGCGAGGAATATCATTTCCCTGCCCCTGCTGGCCAGACTGAAACGCTCGTCATAGAGGCATCCGCCGATATTGCCGCGATCGAACCGCTCATTCGCGATTTCCAACGCATTGAGCCGAATATCACGATCGAATACGCGGATTCGCTGACCAATGACGTCTTTGCGGCAGCAATGGAGGCCTGCTCCGCAGGAAGGGGCTTTGCCGATATCGTCATATCATCATCGGTCGATCACATCGCGCGTCTGACCAACGACGGATGCGCGCAGCATCACGAATCCGCCCTCACGGCCAATATGCCGGGCTGGGCAAATCTGCGAAATGAGGCCTTCGGATTTTCCTTTGAACCGGCCGTTATTGTTTACAATTCCAGTCTGGTGCCATCCGAAGATATCCCGCTGACCCGAAACGCCCTTGTCGAGTTGTTGCGCAACAAGCCTGGCACCTATGATGGTAAGGTCGGCACCTATGACATTACCCTGTCGGGTATCGGTTATCTCTTTGCTTTTTTCGACTCCCAGCAATCGAGCCTGTTCGGGCGGCTACTGGAAGGTTTTGGACGCGCTCGCGCCGTTCTTGAGCCTACGACCGGCGGCATCCTGGACCGCATCGAAACCGGCGAACTGTTGATCGGGTACAATCTACTTGGGTCCTACGCCTACGGACGCAAGAGGGACGGAGCGCCCATCGGGATCGTCCTGCCCCACGACTTCACAATCGTGCTCTCGCGCGCCGCGCTCATTCCACCCCATGCCGCAAATCGCGATGCCGCAGGGCGCTTCATTGATTACCTGCTCAGCTCTCGAGGTCAGGGCGTCGCCGCGGAATCCTCATTCTTTTTCGGCTTCGACCGACCGCCACCCGCGGGCGTAATTGCCGCCGACCAATCTGGCGGAGCAACATTTTACAGACCAATAAACCTCAGCCCGGCCCTGCTGGTCACGCTCGATCAAGCCAAACGTGCTCGATTTCTGGCCGAATGGAACGACGCCATGCATGGCGGTGCGACCGCCGAGGCCCCGACTGCTCGGACAGCACCTTAAGAGTAAGACGACAAGCAGCTGCTGTTATGACACTACCGCCACCGAGGTGACGGTTTGGACCAGCAAAGTTAGGTGATCAATTCTATTGAAGTGGCAGCTTGTACGGCGGCACAAAACAAAACCCCCGCTGACCGATGGCTCCAAGCGAGGGTTTTTGTTTTTGGTTGCGGGGGCAGGATTTGAACCTGCGACCTTCAGGTTATGAGCCTGACGAGCTACCGGGCTGCTCCACCCCGCGCCAATGATGTCCATCACGTGTGCGGTGCGCCGGGCGAACCGCTTGGACGCCGCTTATATAGGGGCGCAAATTGCGTTTGCATACCCCTTGTGATCGCTTAGACGACATTTTTTTGACAGGTGCCGGCCACAGCCCGCTCATCCCCCAGATTGCACTTTCGCTCCGGTCCGGTTACACATGGGTCAGAGGTTCTGTCCCTTCCGTTTCTTTGCAATTTTCAAGCACTTTGGGTTTTCCACATGCAACAGCGCACGCTCGGCCGCACCGGCATTTCCGTGAGCCGGATTTGTCTCGGCACCATGACCTGGGGCGAACAGAACACCGAGGCCGAAGGCCATGCGCAGATGGACTATGCGCTCGATAACGGCGTCAATTTCCTCGACACCGCCGAGCTTTATTCCACTCCTGGCCGCGCCGAAACTCAGGGTTCGACCGAAACCATCATCGGCAACTGGTTTGCCGCCAATGGCCGCCGCGCCGATTGGGTGGTCGCCAGCAAGATTACCGGCCCCGGCCATGAATGGATTCGGAACGGACGTCCCATAGACGGCAAGGAAATCGTCCTCGCCCTGGACGCCAGCCTAAAGCGCCTCAGGACCGATTACATCGACCTTTATCAGCTCCACTGGCCCAACCGGAACCACTACAATTTCTCCAAATCATGGACCTTCGATCCCTATGGCCAAGACCCTCGTGTCGTAAGGGACAACATGGCTGAGGTGCTCGAAGCCCTCGATGCCCAGGTCAAGGCCGGTAAGATTCGCGCCATCGGCCTCTCCAACGAAACGAGCTGGGGCACGTCCGAATATCTCAAAATTGCCGAGGCTCACAGCCTGCCGCGGGTGGCGACCATCCAGAACGAGTACAATCTCCTCCGCCGCCATTTCGACCACGACCTCGCCGAAGTCTGCGCCTTTGAGGATATCGACCTGCTGGCCTACTCTCCGCTCGCGGCCGGGCTGCTCAGCGGCAAATATAATGATGGCAAAATGCCCGAAGGTACACGCGGCGCGCTCGGCGCCATGTGGCGACTCAATCCCCGATCCGAGGCTGCCACAAAGGCCTATATCGAGCTGGCGCAACAGCACAGCCTCGATCCCTGCCAGATGGCAATCGCCTGGTGTCTGACCCGCCCCTTCATAGGCTCGGTTATTATCGGCGCCACGTCCATGCAACAACTCAAGACCGATATCGACGCCCACTATCTGACCTTGTCGTCCGACGTGCTGGCCGGCATCGAAGGCCTCCATCGCCAGTATCCCAGCACGGTCGGCTGAGCGGACACATGCGGCCACCGGCGTCGCCTTGCAAGTGGCGTCCGTGCATGCTACGACTGAGTGACAAAATTCGTCATAGCGAATTATCATGCCTCGTCACTTCACGGCCGCCGATAACGAACTGATCCGGTCCCAGCTTCTCGCTGCCGGCCTTGCGCATTTCACCCAATATGGTCTACGCGGCATGCGCGTCGATGATGTCTGCAGGGACGTCGGAGTCGCCAAAGGCACCTTCTATAAATTCTTCGAGCATAAGGAGGCACTGTTTCTGGCCATCGCCGATCAGCGCGACCAGATGCACAAGGCCGAAACCCTCGCCTTCTTTGCCCAATGCGATGGCCCTGTCACCGACCGCGCGGGCCGGTTCTTCGATCTGCTGGTCGAAAAGCTCAGATCCGATCCCCTAGTCGCCATCGCCTCCGTCCCAGACGATTTTGCAGCGCTGCTGCGTAAAATGCCCCCCGAGCGCATGGCCCATGAGGAGGAAAAGGACCTCCTCTTCATCCAGGAATTCTGTGACGGGCTCCGATCCAAGAGTCTGATCGGACCGGTCGATCCGCACGATATCGCTGCCATCCTAACCCTTCTCGTCAGCCTGGTTCTGCAACAAGACCTTTTCAGCGCCAGCCAGTTTTCAGCCAGCTGCGCGCTGTTACGCGAGATGTTCGTCCAGAAATTGACGGCCACCGCGCCATGATCTCGGTTTCGGGGCTCACCTTCAGCTATAAGGGCGCGCCGGGCCCGGCCCTCAACGGCGTCTCCCTTACGGTCCCCGAAGCCTCGGTCTATGGCCTTTTGGGACCGTCGGGCTCTGGCAAGTCGACCACCCAGAAAATCCTCATGGGCCTGCTGGTGGGCTTTGGCGGCACAGCAACGGTTTTCGGCGAAGCGCCCGCTCATTCGGGGCGTAGTTTTTACGAACGCATCGGCGTGAGCTTTGAATTGCCGGCGCTATATGGCCGGCTCACCGCGCGCGAGAACCTCGCTCTTTTCGCAGCGCTTTTTGCCGATGCACCGCTGTCACCAGATACGGTTCTCGATATGGTCGATCTGCGCGATGCCGCCGATCAAAGGATCGAGACCTTTTCCAAGGGTATGAAGATGCGGCTCAATCTCGCCCGTGCCCTGCTCAACGATCCCCCGTTGCTGTTTCTGGACGAGCCAACCACCGGGCAGGACCCTGCCCGCGCCCGCACCACGCGCCATCTCATTGCCCGACTCCGCGACCGCGGCAAGACGGTGTTTCTCACCACCCACAACATGAGCGAAGCCGCCGAAATCTGCGATACCGTCGGCTTTCTTGTCGATGGCCGCATAGCCTTGGAAGGCCGCCCCGCAGAACTTATGGCGCAGTTTGGAAAGCCCGAGCTTGTGGCCACCGCCCGTCGCAATGGCGCACTGACAACCGAGCATTTCGCCATGGAGGGGCTGGCAGGCAATGCCGCCTTCCAAGACCTGTTGCAAACCGGTGATATCGTTTCGCTCCACACGCGCGAAGCCAGCCTTGACGATATTTTTGTTGCCGTAGCCGGCGGCGGCAAATGAGTGCGCTCCGTGCCCTTTTGGTCCACGATCTGCGGCTGCAATACCGTTACGGCATTCACGCCGCATACGGCACGGTCATCGCGCTCTACGCCGCGCTCCTCTTTTTCGCCGGCCCATACCTGCCCGCCTGGGTGCTGGCGTTGGTAATCTTTTCCGATCCTTCAGCGCTGGGCTTTTTCTTCCTTGGCGGACTCATGCTGCTGGAAAAGGGCGAAGGGATCCGTGCCGCGCTGGCCATCTCCCCAGTCTCTGCTCGCACCTATCTGCTGGCCAAAACCATAACACTCACCGCATTGGCGCTGGCCGCGGTCATCGTTCTTACGCTGGCAAAATCGGGGTCCGTGAATTGGCCGCTGCTTGTGACCGGCGTCACCCTCACCTCTATGTTTTACATTGGAATCGGTGTGCCCATCGCCCTGCGCTTCAACTCCGTCAACGCCTACCTCCTCGGCTCGGCACTGTTTCTGGCCCCGGCGCTTGCCCCCTCGGGACTGGCGCTTCTCGATCCCCTGCCTGCAGTCCTGCTCGTTTTCCCTCCCGTGGCACAGTTCCTGTTGATCCTCGCAGCCCTGGGCCATGGCAGTGCCACTGGCCCTAACCTGGGGCTCGCGCTCGCTTCCGCCGCGCTCGCAGCCACCGCCGCGCTCTATTACGCCCACCGCGCCCTCGAAACCGAATTGGGCAGAAAATGAGCGCCTTCTCCCCAAAAACCATGGCCAGCCTGTTGCGCGCCGACGCACTCAATGTGTCGCGTGACCCCATGCTCATGATCGGCATCGTCATGAGCATGCTGCCCGTTCCGTTGATCGTGGTCTTCGGTCCGCTGGCCGAAACCGCGGCATCCGAAACATTCGGGATTACGGGCATGGCCCGATTGCTCGGCGCCCTTGCCGTCCTCATGCCCGGAGCCATGCTTGGCTGGGTCACCGGCTTCATGCTGCTTGACGACCGCGACGAGGCCGTCTTGATGGTACTCGAAACCACCCCTATTGGCCGGAACGGCATTATCGCCTACCGCCTCGTCGTAACAATCGTGCTCACTGTGATCGTTTCAGTCAGCATCGGATTTTTCGTGTTGCCCGCCCTGCTTTGGACAACGCCGTTTCTGATGGCGATCATAGCTGCGGGTCATGCCGTTCTCTCGGCCCTTTTCCTTCTCGCCTTTGCCGCCAACAAGGTCGAGGGCCTCGCCCTGACCAAGCTCATCAATCTGGCTCTGCTCGCGCCCCTGGCCGCGCTGTTTGCCCCGCCCTGGCGCTACTTGGCCGCCATTGTGCCCGCCTTCTGGATCGGCGAAATGACCGGAATTTCGCCTACTGCCCTCTCCCCGCTTCCTGCAACGGTCATTTCCCTTGCCACCACCGTCCTGTTTGTCATGTTCCTGCTGCGGTGTTTGGACCGCCGCGCCGACTGATGCAATTCATCAGGCATCAGAACGTCCCCGGAGAAAGCCGGAGCCCATACACCTTTCCACCCGCACGGCTCAAATCCTGATTCCCCTTGCGATGATTTGCTGTCGCCACGACGCAACGCAGCGGTTATCGTCTGACCAAAAGGCATGGGAGTGATGATTTGGTGCAGATAAACGGCTTTGCGCTTTTCGCGTCCATGCTTCCGCTTTTGGCGCTCTATTCCTACGGCCTAGCGTCCAGATTGCTGGACCGCAGCCGCCCTTCGCTGTCGGCATTGATGAACGAGCAGCGGTTCAACTGGGTCACCCAGGCATCGCGCCGCGATACACCGCTCGATGCAATCCTGTCGGGCAATATTATGAGCTCGGTCTCGTTTTTTGCGTCGACTACCGCGCTGTTGATCCTCGCGCTCTTTACAGTCATCGGGCAGTTGCAGGAATTCTTGCCCGCGCTATCATCCATCACCTTCGGTCCCGCCTATTCCGAGGTCGATCTGCAGCTCCACAATGTCGTCTTGCTGTTCTTGTTCGTTTACGCGTTTCTTGCGTTCACCCTGTCACTGCGCCAGTTCAACCACTTCTGCATCCTTATCGGCGCGCTCGATCACGCCAAGCCCGCTCCGCCCGAAGAAATAAGAACCATAGCGCGGATCAACGCCATGGCTGCCCAGCGCTTCAATTCGGGCATCCGGTCCTATTACTTCGCCATTCCCATGGTGGCGTGGTTCGTTTCAAGCTGGCTGGCCATTATTGTCACCATCGGAACGATCGGCCTCTTGCTCCATCGCGAATATTTTTCCAACGCCCGTTGGCTCGTCGCCCGCATCACGCCGCACTGAAAACCGCAACGGCCGAACCGACGACAAAAGGAAACGCCCTATGAAACCGCTGGCCATTGCCGCCATCTTGTTGATCGCCCTGCCCGCCACCGCGCAGGATGCGACGACTTTCACCACCGCCGACGCCGATCTGATGACCGGCTGCATTGCCGAACTTTCCGATCCCAAACGCGCCGCCGAGAACCCGCAGGAGGTCCGCAGGCAGACCCAATGCGTTGGTGCCGCTTCCAATGTGTGCATGGACACTGAGGAGGATGGCTATACAACAATTGGCATGGTCGAGTGCATGGCGCGAGAAACCGCCTGGTGGGACAGCCAACTCAACGCCAATTACACAAGGCTCCAGCAAACCCTCGAAACCGATCTGTTCTCCACGCTTCAACAAGCCCAGAGGACCTGGATTACCTATCGCGATCAAAGCTGCGGTTTCGAGTATGGCATGTGGGGCAACGGCTCCATGCGCTCCATTGCTCACGCAAGCTGCATGCTCGATGAAACCGCCCGGCGCGCCGAAACGCTTTCAAATTACCTCAACCCCGAGGGATAAAGCATAAATGTCCGCCAAGTTGTGTGGACAGTTAGGAGATCACTATGAACAACGACGCCGACCACCCCTGGTTTCGCCCCATGTGGCGCCGCGTCCTGGTGGTTGTCATTCCTGCGATTATCGCCGCCGTTGACATCTATCACGGCAATTTCGGCTGGGCGCTGATCTTTGGCGGGTTGGCCGCTTATGCTGTCTATATTTTCTTTATCGCCTGGAACAAGAGCAAGCCTGAAGCACCAAAGGCGCCGGACGACACAGGGGAGTGAACACCGTTCTGCACGCCTGCGACGAAAGCTGACGTTGACAATCACCTTTGGGATCGTATGTATAGGGCAAACCTGAGTGTAGCCCTCACATTGCGTTAGCCATGCTTGTTTGCCAGTGCAACCTGATATCGACAACTGACATCGAGGACATCGTCGTCGACATTCTCGACGAGGATCCTTGGCAGCTTGTCGTGCCTGCCCACATCTATCGCGAGTTGGGCAAGCGCGGACAATGTTGCGGTTGCGTGCCAAACATTGTGGACATTATCGGCAAGGTCACCGAAACTTATCACCTCAAACTGGCCGGGAACGCCGCCAATCTGGTAGACGTTAGGTCCAGAATGAAAACCCTGCGCAAGTCCACGCGCCAAGGAGGTGAAAGTGAAAGGCGACGCAAAGATCATCGAGCGGCTTAACGAAGCGCTCTTTCTCGAACTGGGGGCCATAAACCAGTATTGGGTTCACTATCGCCTGCTCGACGATTGGGGCTTCAAACGCCTCGCGGAAAAGGAGCGGGCCGAATCCATCGAAGAGATGCATCACGCCGACAAGCTCATCGATCGCATCATCTTCCTTGAGGGCCATCCCAATCTTCAGCGCGTCGCACCCTTGCGCATCGGCCAGAACAT
>DFMV01000046.1:46823-55353 GCA_002375765.1 Rhizobiales bacterium UBA3584
AAGGAAGTGCTCGAGGCCGATCTGGCCGGAGAACTTGACGCCATCGCCTCCTATCGCGAGAGCCGCAAGCTGTGTAACGACCTCGGCGACTACGTCACCCAGCGCCTGTTCGAAGACCTGCTGACCGACGAGGAAGGCCATACCGACTTTTTGGAAACCGAGCTCGATCTGCTCGACAAGATCGGCGTGGAAAAATACGGCCAGCTCAACGCCAAGCCAGCCAACGAAGCCGACTAGAGCAAAGTTTCAGTGCACGATTTCAGCCCCTGCGACCACATGCGTCGCGGGGGCGTTTTCATGCCATGTCATCAAGGTGTCAATGTTTCGCAATCTTGTGGTCCCGTTCGCCTTGGTCCACCGCTTTTGCCGCCATGTTGACCTCGTGGTGCCGGCATGGAAAGATTTTGGCGCTTGAGGCGTCCATTGCCGATAATTTCGCTTTTCAGGGATCGCGCTTGCCTGTAATGCGGAAATTGACCTTTTTATGCCTAGCGGTCGGGTCCGCGCGCGGGGTTTGATCCTCGTACTCGATTGGTGAAGCGGCGAAGGGAGTGCCGTGTGGTTGACGCCGCCAAGAGGTAACTCCGGAGCAGTCGCACGACATTGTCACCATCTCTTTTTCTTATCGGAAGGGGACCTCCGTCACTATGCACAAGCCATTGATTTTCCTCAGTGTTACCGCCTCCCTGCTGGCCACCTCGGCCGTTGCACAGGACCAGACTGTCAATATCTACAACTGGTCCGACTACATCGCCGAAGACACGCTCGAAAAGTTCACCGCCGAGACAGGCATCGCCACCAATTACGACGTCTTCGACTCCAATGAGATCGTCGAAGCCCGCCTGCTGGCCGGCTCATCGGGCTACGATGTTGTTGTTCCGTCAGGCTTTTTCCTTGAGCGCCAGATTCCGATAGGCCTATTCCAGACGCTCGACAAGTCCAAGATCCCGAACCTCGAAAACCTCGACCCCGCCATCATGGCCATCGTCGATGCCCACGATCCCGGCGCTCAATACTCGGTCCCCTACATGTGGGGTACAACCGGCATTGGCTACAACATCGGCGCGATCACCGAACGTCTGGGCGAAGACGGCCCGCTTCAAAGCTGGGACCTGCTCTTTGACCCCGAAATCGCCGCCCAGCTTGCCGATTGCGGCATCTCGATCCTGGACGCCCCGGTCGAAATGGTCGCCGCCGCGCTCAACTATCTCGGCCTTGATCCCAACTCCGAAGCCCCTGAGGATCTCGAAGCAGCCGAGCAGCTGATCGGCTCGATCCGTCCCTATATCCGCTCCTTCCACTCCTCCCAGTACATCTCCGATCTCGCCAATGGTGAAATCTGTCTGGCCGTGGGGTATTCCGGTGACATTTTCATCGCCGCCGATCGTGCCGCCGAGGCCGACCAAGGCATTGAGATTGCCTACGTTATTCCCGAAGAGGGCGCCTCGATCTGGTTCGATATGATGGCCATTCCCGCCGATGCGCCGAACCCTGAAGCGGCTCACGCCTTCATCAACTTCATCCTCGAGCCCCAGATCGCTGCCGACATCACCAACTATGTCTGGTACGCCAACCCCAATGCGGCCGCCGACGAACTCGTCGACCCCGAAGTTCTTGGGGATCCGGCGATCTATCCGACTGACGAAGTGATGGCCAATCTCTTCCCGCTCAAGGCCCGCTCACCGTCATATGACCGGCTTTTGACCCGCGCCTGGACTCGGATCAAGACCGGGGTCTGAGCGACCAAACTTGCATGGCAGGGCACATTGTGGTGCCCTGCCAATTCCGTTGTTCGGGGATGGGGAAATCCTCTTTTGAAAAAGCCTCAGATCGCCGCCGATGCGCGCCCCTGGCGTGATGCGGGCGCCAAACCGTTTGTGCGCATTCGCAACGTCACAAAGACATTCGGCGACGTTTACGCCGTCGACGATGTGTCTCTCGACATCTACAAGGGTGAACTCTTCTGCCTGCTCGGAGGATCGGGCTCGGGCAAGTCGACACTTTTGCGCATGCTGGCCGGGTTCGAATCGATCACCACGGGCTCCATCGAGATCGACGGTCAGGACATGGCCAATGTCCCTCCTTATCAGCGCCCCATCAACATGATGTTCCAGTCCTATGCGCTCTTTCCGCATATGAGTGTTGAAAACAACATCGCCTACGGCCTCAAGCGTGAGGGGATGGCGCGGTCCGACATTTCTGACCGTGTCGCAGAGCTTTTAAAGCTCACCCGTCTCGAGCCCTTCGCCAAACGCAAGCCGCACCAGCTTTCGGGCGGCCAGCGCCAGCGCGTCGCTCTGGCGCGCTCACTGGCCAAGCGCCCCAAGCTGCTCCTCCTTGACGAGCCCCTCGGCGCGCTTGACAAGAAGCTGCGCGAAGAAACCCAGTACGAACTGGTCAAGATCCAGGAGAGCCTTGGCGTTACCTTCATCGTGGTGACCCACGATCAGGAAGAAGCCATGACACTTTCGACCCGCATCGGGGTGATGAACGACGGCAAGATCGCCCAGATCGGTGAACCACAGGAGATCTACGAGTTCCCAAACTCCCGCTTCGTTGCCGGGTTCGTCGGATCAGTTAACATGTTCGAAGGGGTGGTCACAGAAGACGAGGACGATCACATCCGTATCGATGCCTCGGTCGAGGCCGGTTGCGATATCTATGTCTCTCACGGTGTCGATTGCGCGCCCGAACAGACCCTCTGGTACGCCATCCGACCAGAAAAGATGGTGCTGTCGCGCGAACGCCCCGATGGTGATGCCAACGTCACCCATGGGCTGGTTGAGGACGTGGCTTATCTCGGTGACATGAGCGTCTTCCGCATCGTGCTCGACAGCGGCAAGCGCATCCATGTCTCGCAGACCAATGTCTCACGCTATGATCCGGAATCCATCAGCTGGGACGAAAAGGTCTTCATCTCCTGGGAGCCCGATGCCGGGGCGGTGCTGACCTCATGAGCACGGGCGGTCTCACATCTCCCCGGCGCAGGGCGTGGACATTCATCACCAACGGTCTGCGCCGGCTGGGGATTTCCGGACGCAGCGCGGTAATTCTGGGCCCCTCCCTATGGCTGGCGATATTCTTCCTGATCCCGTTGCTCGTCGTCTTCAAGATCGCTCTCAGCGCTTTTGCGCTGGGCCAGCCGCCCTATCTGCCCATGTTCATCTGGGGTGCCGACGAATCCCTGTCCATCACGCTGCATTTTTCGAACTTCCTGTTCATCCTGCAGGACGCGCTGTACGCCAACGCCTACATCAATTCGGTTCGCATCGCGGCGATCTCGACGGTCATCTCGTTGGTCCTCGCCTACCCCATGGCGTGGTTCATTGCGCGGTCCGACGACAAATACCGCAACCTGCTGCTCATGCTCGTCATCCTTCCCTTCTGGACGTCATTTCTTTTGCGGGTCTATGCGTGGATGGGATTTCTGGGCCGCAACGGCATCATCAACAACGCTCTGATCGGGCTCGGCATCACCGATGAGCCGATTACCATGCTTCAGACCGAAGGGGCTGTGTTTGTGGGTATCGTCTATACCTACCTGCCCTTCATGATCCTCCCGATCTACACTGCGCTGGTCAAACTCGATCAGAGCCTTATCGAAGCCTCTGCCGATCTCGGTGCGCGGCCCTTCATGACATTCCTGACCATAACGCTTCCACTTTCGATGCCCGGCGTCATTGCCGGCTCAATGCTGGTCTTTATCCCCGCCATCGGTGAATTCGTCATCCCCTCGCTGCTGGGTGGTGCCGATACGTTGATGATCGGACGCGTGCTTTGGGACGAGTTCTTTGCCAATCGAGATTGGCCGGTCGCTTCGGCCGTCGCCATCGTTATGCTGGTGATCCTCGTGGTCCCGATCATGCTCCTCAGCCGTGCGCAAAACGCCGTTGTGGAGAAAGAGGCATGAGGCGCGGATATTTCACCATCATCATAGCGATCATCGGATTTGTGTTCCTCTATGCGCCGATCGTCTCGCTTGTTGTGTTCTCGTTCAACGAAAGCCGGTTGGTCACGGTGTGGACCGGATTTTCCCTGCGTTGGTACGCATCGCTGTTCAATGACTCGCAGGTGGTGGCCGCTGGGCTCTTGAGCCTGCAGATTGCCGCTGTCAGCGCCACCATTGCCACAGTGCTCGGCACGCTGGCCGGTATCGCTCTCACCCGGATCGGAACGTTCCGCGGCAAGACGGCGCTGACCGGCATGGTCTCGGCGCCTCTTGTCATGCCCGAAGTGATCACCGGCCTTTCGTCCCTCTTGCTGTTTGTGTCCATGGAAGCGCTGATCGGCTGGCCCGGCGGTCGCGGCTTTACGACAATTACTATCGCCCACTCCACCTTCTGCATGGCCTATGTCACCGTCGTCGTCCGCTCGCGCCTCGTGGATATGGACCGCTCGCTCGATGAAGCGGCGATGGACCTGGGCGCAACGCCCTTGCGAGTGTTCTTCGATATTACCTTGCCCATCATCGCCCCGGCGCTTATTGCGGGCTGGCTTCTGGCTTTCACGCTCTCTCTGGACGATTTGGTGATCGCGAGCTTTGTTTCAGGGCCGGGGTCGTCCACGCTGCCCATGGTGATCTTCTCGAAAATCCGCCTCGGCGTTTCGCCAGACGTCAACGCGCTCGCCACCATCATCATCGCAATCGTTGCCATCGGTGTTGTCGCCGCCACCATTATCGGTGCTCGCCGTCAGTCCAATGCTTGAGCGAAAGTCCTCTTATGTCTGCCACTGCTCGGCCTCAGGTTTCGGCCCTCTCGTCCTCGCGCATCCGCGACATCGCCAATGCCGGCATGGGCCGAACCGACATCGCCGCATTCTGGTTCGGCGAGGGAGATGAAGTAACGCCACCCTTCATCCGCGAAGCAGCCCAAAAGGCATTGGCCGAGGGTGAAACCTTCTATGTCCACAATCTTGGCCTACCGCAACTACGCGAGGCCGTTGCTTCTTATGAAAGCAAGCTGCAAGGCATAGCGTCCAGTCTCGAGCGGATCGCCATCACCGGTTCGGGTGTCTCGGCCCTGATGATTGCAAACCAGCTCATCGTCTCGCCTGGAGACAGGGTGGTTGTCATCACCCCCATCTGGCCAAACATCGCCGAAGCACCACGGCTTTTGGGAGCCGACATCGTTCGCTTTCCCTTGAGCGTTGTCGATGGCAAATGGTCGCTGGACCTCGACCGATTGCTCGACACGATCACCCCCGAAACACGAATGGTGATCGTCAACGCCCCCAACAACCCCACCGGGTTCACTCTCGATGAGGAAACGCAAAAGGCGATCCTTGAGCATTGCCGCAGGCACGGCATCTGGGTTCTGACCGACGAGGTTTACGAACGACTTGTTTTTGATGGCAGCAATGCCGCCCCCTCCATGCTCCGACATGCCGAACCTCAAGACCGTATCATTCGCGTCAATTCCTTTTCCAAGTCCTGGCGCATGACCGGCTGGCGATTGGGTTGGCTGACCCTTCCTCAGGCAATAATGCCCGACGTGCCGAAAGTCATTGAGTACAACACCTCCTGTGCCCCATCGTTCATCCAGAAGGGCGGTCTGGCTGCGCTGACTGATCCAAGGGGCGAGGAAACCATCGCCGCGCTCAAGTCCGGCCTGGCAGCGTCTCGCTACACTCTGCTGGATGGCCTGTCACAAATGGGCCGCATCGACATTCCCGATGCCGGTGGCGCCATGTACGCTTTTTTCCGCATCGACGGTGAGCGGGACGATATGGCAACCGCCAAAGCCCTTGTCGCCGACTACGGGCTGGGCCTGGCGCCTGGTAGCGCCTTCGGACCTGAAGGGGAAGGATGGTTGCGCTGGTGCTTTGCCGCAAAGCCCGAAAAAATCGCTGTTGGACTTGAGCGCCTGGAGCGCTTTCTTAAACGCTAGCGAATCCGGATCGAGACTGTGTGGTCGTCGAGAAACGCCAGCACGTCCTCAAGTACCCCATATCGCCAGCGGAGCGGCATCGCCAATGACACGAGCGTATCGGCGTGATTGCCCCCTTCATAGACTTTGAGCGAAACGTCGACCCCGTTCTCGGTCATCTTTTCGGCCAATGCCACCGAATTGCGCAGAAAAACCGTCTCGTCCTTGTCTCCATGGCCCAGAAGCACCGGTGGCAGGCCTCCCGACACGAGATTGACCGGCTGGGTCTGCTCGGGCTGCGGAAAATCGCCGAACGCATTCTGGGATTGCGAGACGTCGAACGGGTAGAAGTCATACGGCCCCGACAGGCCCACTATGGCCCTGACATTTGAAACATCGACCCCGAACTCGGGATCGAGTGCCAACATCATGACATTGTAGGCTCCCGCCGAATGCCCCATGAGAACCATTCGGCCCGGATCCCCACCATAGCTTCCAATGGCGTCGGCGATCCATTGGACGGCCAACCCGTTGTCGGCGATGAAATCGGGAAACACGACCTCAGGCACCAACCGATAGTCGGCAATGACCGTCACATATCCGCGTGCTGCCAGAGCCCGACCGACAAAGCCGTACTCTTGCTTGTCACCGGCTTCCCAACCGCCGCCATAGCTGAAATAGATGACCGGAAGCCCGGTTTCATCATTGGCAGGCCGATAGATGTCGAGCTTTTGCCGCGGGTGAACACCGAACGGCATATTGCGCTCGACTGTAACGCCGCCATCCTTGGGCACCAGTGCGTTGAAAATGCCGACGGGCGAAAACGCATTAGCAATTCCGAAAAGTCCCGAAATTGCCACCAAAATAAGTACTCCCGCCCATACAAGGGCACGCGTTTTAAGACCCATGCCTCTTGTTACGTTTGAAGGGGGCACATGGTTTCATGCGTTCTGGCTCCAAAACGGTTCGATGCCCTCAAGCGTCAAGCGCACCCAGGCTGGCGAAAAAGTTCACAACGTCATCAAGAACCGGCGCGCGCCAGCGCAGCATCGCGCCCAGAGCCGTAACGATCTCCATATGCCCAATCCCGTCGTAATAGCGCTCATCAACCGGCACGTTGTTTTCGCGCAATTTGGCGGCCAATGCCGTCGTGTTATCGGTCTTGACGATCAGATCGAGATTTCCCGCTGCCAGAAACATTGGCGGCGCCGATGGCGTCACAAGCCGAACCGGCTGTGTGCCCTCAGGGTTGGGCGCATAGCCGAATGCCTCGCGCACTTCGTTGAATTCAAACGGATAGAAATCATAGGGCCCCGCAAGCCCGGCAATGCCGCGAACCTTGAGCGTCGATCCCGCCTCACGCAGAAAGGTGGGGTCGAGACCTAGCATCACTGCATTGTAGGCCCCGGCCGAATGGCCGGCCAGAAACAGCTTGTCGGGATTGCCCCCGAAAGTGGTGATGTTGTCCTCGACCCATTTGGCCGCAACCGCAATGTCATAGAGGAAGGCGGGATAGGTGACCTCCGGTACCAACCGGTAATCGGCAATGACCGTAACAAAACCCCGCGATGCAAGTGCGCGCCCTACGAAATCATATTCCCAGCGCTCTCCCCGACTCCAGCCGCCGCCATAGATGAACATCACGACCGGCGCGTTGCCCTTGGGGTTCTGTTGCACATAGACATCGAGCTTGCCACGCGGTCCGCCAGCATAGGCGATACCATCCCCCATTTTCATGACGCCGCCATCGACCGCCGTGGGCAGATTGAACGGATCCATGAGGGAAACGGCCTGCGCTGCGCTAGGAAACAGGCCTCCGGCCAGCGCAAACGCACCAGCAGTGCCCATAAAATGGCGACGTGAAACTTTCATTGCAGCCGTGATGATTTGGAGAAACTGTATCGATTTCCTGTCCTGCCGCACGATCACGACCAATTTTGGACAGGATGGGGGCAAGCTTAGCCACAGCGCTTAATGAAGTCTTACCGTCCAACCACCGGGCGCATCATCTCAAAGACCGACGTTACCTCCACATAGTCGCCACGATAGCCGCACCGGGCAATTGTCCCTGCCTTTTCAATATCAAAGAGTCCATCGGTGAGGTAATCGGCGTCGATATGGACCCGCACCACCTGCCCGATCACAAGTTCGGGCGCCAGCCGGTTTCCATCCAGATCCACGAGCGGCTTGATTTCGAGCAGCTTGCATTCAAAGCTTGCCGGCGCGCCGTCAACCCGCGGAGGCTCCACGACATTCGAGGTTAGCTTTTCCAGCCCGGCTTCTTCGAACTCGTCGACATCCGGAGCAAAAGTACCCGAGCTTATGTTCATCGCCTCGGCTTGGCGCCGGGTGGCCAGATTATAGACAAACTCACCCGTCGCTTCGATGTTGTTCACGGAATCCTTGCGTCCCTCACTCCCGAAAATCAGGATCGGGGGCGCCGAGCAGAACATGTTGAAGAAACTGTAGGGCGCGAGGTTAGCGCGACCTTCCTTATCGATTGAAGACACCCAGCCGATCGGTCGCGGCGCTATGATTGCCTTGATCGGATCATGGGGCAGCCCATGGCCCTGCGCCGGATCGTAGGAGTGGAAGCGTGGCATGGTTCTAACCTCGTCTGATGGCGCCTTTGCTACCCGCATGAGCTACTCCCCGAAAATGGG
>DFMV01000060.1:0-6038 GCA_002375765.1 Rhizobiales bacterium UBA3584
CCAGCGATTGGGGGGTAGCTCAGTTTATGTTTACGGGAAAAGCGAGAAACGAACCTCCATCGTCGATGGGCGCGCGCGGCGGAGCTATGGCCACAGCAAACCGGTCGGGACGTGGGAGGTATTCATCAAAGACCACCACGAAGGCTATATCAGCTGGGACGAGTACGAGCGAAACCAGCAGCAATTGGCCCTCAACAACTACGGTCGCGCCGGTGGTGTGAAATCGGGCCGAGGCGGCCGGGCGTTACTTTCGGGCATGATGACGTGTGCCCGGTGCGGGCGGCGACTGTCGGTCACCTATACCGGCAATCCGCAGAGCCGACCCGTCTATCGCTGCGACAAGCCGAACCTGATGATGGGCTTGCCCCGATGCATGACCTTTGGAGGCCCTCGGGTGGACGCGGCTGTTGCGCGTGAGCTGCTGCGCGCGGTAGAACCCTTGGCGATCGAGGCCGCGTTCGAGGCTGAGCGGATGCACCGGGAACGACAAGATAATCAGCGCCAGATCCGCGATCTGGAACTTCAGCAGGCCCGTTACGAGGCCAATCTCGCCGAGCGCCGCTATGCCGCCTGTGATCCAGACAATCGACTGATTGCCGCCCAGCTGGAGAAAAACTGGGAAGTAGCGCTACGCCGGGTGCGGGATCTGGAAGTACGCCAACCGCCCGGAAGCCCATCAACCATCGAGGTTGATCCAAGCGCTTTTGCCAACTTGGCCGAAAACCTCTCCGCGGCATGGGATGCGCCTGATGTGACGATGCGTGCCCGTCAGCAGTTGCTCCGGACCTTGATCGCCGACATCATCGTCGATGTTGACGATGCGGTGCGGGACGTCGTCCTCACGATCCACTGGCGGGGCGGCCAACACTCAGAACTGCGTGTTCACAAACCCCAAGCGGGGGAACACGGTTGCGCGACAGCTGAAGATGCGTTGGCAGTAATGAGAAGCATGGCAGGTCGTTGGTCTGACGAGCATATCGCCGCGTCGCTCAATCGGATGGGTTTGCCCACCGGCCACGGAAAAACTTGGACGGCGCACCGCGTCTCGTCGGTTCGGCGGGTTCGCGGCATCCATGCCTACCGTTCGGCTGAGAAAAATGGCGAATGGCTCACCATGACCGAGGCAGCCAAGGCTTTAGGCGTTACACGCCACGCGATCAGGCGCCTTATCAAGACCGGCACCCTCCCAGCTGTTCAGGTAGTGCGCGGTGCGCCGTACCAAATCCGTGCCGAAGACCTGGCGTCGGAGACGATCAAAACCGCGATAGCCCGGAAAGGTCGCCCGTGTCGCACCGTCGACGCGAACACGCTTCCAATGTTTACAGACACTTAGCAATGGAGTGCATAATGAAACACGCTTCGCGATGTGACGGATGATCCGCTCGACAGCATTATTGTCGAGCTAAATGCGCCCATCGGTCAGGAACAACTCGAGCCCACCTCCGTGTTTGGCAATGTAGCTCAATGCTTCCCCGAGCGGTGCTTTTGGCGAGACGCGACTGCGATGGTGATCATGGCAATCTTTTATCCGCGCCAGGGCCGGAGCTGACCGCTCCCGGCGCACGGCGAAGCGGTCATCCGGGCGCAAGCGTCGGATATCGGCCTCAATGGGAGGCAATCCGGCTCGCCGGAGCACCCGGTTCCAAGCGGACGGATGCCGTCCCCAACACAATCTCTGGTCCAGCCGATGCCGACGGCTCGCGCATGCGCCCAGGTGTAAATCGGAGGGAGGTCGAGATGGCACGTCCCACCTGATGATCCTCTTTTAGATTGCCGTTCTCGTGGCGGCGGACGGACTGCACGAAGCCCGCCCCTCACTCCGACGGGCGCTGACCGTTCGACTCCCACGGGGAGTGCAACACCTCGGCGTGCCAATCGGGTGCCGCTAGAGGTGGTGGCGCTTTCAGGGAAGTGCTCATCATTGGTTTTCAGGACTATTTCGAAATTCGCCGAAATAAAACTTGACGGCGAGTCACCTTCATGCGACTTGTTATTCCATGATTATCGAATTAGCAGCCAAACAGCTCGAAGCTCTTGGAAACGTGACGCGCTTGGGACTTTACCGCACGCTTGTGCGGGCAGGACAAAGCGGGCTTGCGGTGGGCCAACTGCAGGAACGTCACGATATGGCAGCCTCCACCTTGTCGCATCATCTGAAGCGACTGATCGACGCGGGACTTGTCCGCCAGGAAAGGTCAGGAACAACCCTCTACTGTCATGCGGAATATTCCGCAATGGATGGTTTGATCGGATACCTATCGGACGAATGTTGCGCTGACCAAAACGGTTGCGGGCCAAGGTGCCTTTCCGACAGCGATGTCGCCTAACCTCTTTTTGTAAGCTATTTCGATATTTCTAGAAATATGGGGTACGGAAATGACCATGAATGACCTGCCGATTGCTGTCATTGGCGCCGGTCCTGTAGGGCTCGCCGCAGCAGCTCATTTGTTTGAGCGGAACCTCGTTCCAGTCGTGTTCGAAGCGGGACGGCAAGCGGGCTCTGCCATTTCGCAGTGGTCCCACGTTCACCTGTTTTCCCCCTGGAAATTCAACATTGATGCCGCCTCCCGAGCGCTTCTGGAAGCGGAGCATTGGCAGCATCCCGATCCTGAGGTTCAACCTACCGGGGGCCAGCTTGTTGAAGATTACATTGCACCGCTTGCGGCCCATCCAAAACTCGCGCCGCACATCCGGTACGAAACCACCGTTGTCGCCATTTCTCGACTCAATCGGTCCAGGCTCGACAATGCGGATCGCGAGAAATCGCCATTTGTCGTCATCTGGAACGACCGAGATGGGAACCGGCATCGGACTCTCGCACGGGCGGTTATCGATGCTTCGGGAACCTGGCATCGGCCGAACCCGATGGGCCGCGATGGTCTCGCCGTCGAGGGCGAGCACGAGTACAAGGACCCGATTGCCTATGGCATTCCCGACGTTCTCGGGAAAGATCGTGATGTGTATGCTGGCAAGCACACCCTCGTTGTTGGCGCCGGTCACTCAGCCATCAACGCCGTTCTCGATCTGCTCGATCTGAAAATCGAGAACCCGCAGACGCGGATCAGCTGGGCAACGCGTTCGGGTGGCACCGACCGCCTGATTGGCGGAGGGTTGAATGATGCACTTCCAGGACGCGGCCTTCTGGGGCATCGCGCGGCCAATGCAGTGCGCGACGGCGGCGTGTCTCTGTTGTCGCCCTTCACGATCAACAAGGTTGAGAGAACGCCTCATGCCTTCAATGTGGCCGGTGAACTGGGTGCAGACGCGGTCAATCTCGCGGTCGACCGCTTAATCGTCGCGACAGGATTTAGGCCCGACTTTTCTTTCTTGTCAGAGCTCAGGCTGACCTTGGATCCTGTGGTAGAAGCCACCCCGGCCCTTGCCCCTCTGATCGACCCCAATTTTCACTCGTGCGGAACGGTGCGACCGCACGGCGCGGTGGAGCTGGCTCATCCCGAGCCTGGCTTCTACATCGTCGGAATGAAGTCCTATGGGCGCGCGCCAACCTTCCTGCTTGCCACGGGCTACGAACAGGTGCGTTCCGTCGTGGCCATGTTGGCTGGAGACGAAGAAGCCGCGCTCCGGGTCGAACTCGAACTCCCGGAGACGGGCATCTGCAGAACCGCGACCGCGGCAACCATCTCGCTCAACGCTAAAAAGGAAATGACTATGAACGCACCCGTCAAGGACGAGCCCCAGGCAGCCGGATGCTGCGGCGGGCCCGCGCCGGCCGGCGTAGAGGCATGCTGCGTCAAAGATGCCGACGCCAAAGCCGCAGGCGAAAGCGGATGCGGCTGCGGATCAAAACCGTCAGCACAGGTAGAACCGAAGGCTAAGCCCGTTGCCTGCTGCGATTAATCCGAAATTGCCCGGTGTCGGTCTCTGAAGCCGGGCCTATCAAAGAGACTTTCCATGCAACTGCCTGACAAAACCGTGGATCGGACGCTCAACTGCACCGAGGCTCGCTTCGACGATGTGCTGGACTACTGGTTTGGCGACCTGCAAGAAACCGGTATGCCGGGCGAAAGCAGCCCTCAGCTTCGACGTTGGAACGGCAAGGACCCGCAGGTCGACAGCGAAATTCGCCGTAGATTTTCTCAACTTCACGAAAAGCTGGCGCGGGATGTCGAACATGGGTGGGTGCCGCACGATTTGCGCCGTCGCCTGGCGGCCGTGATCGTTCTCGATCAGTTTCCACGCAACATGTATCGCGGAACCGCCCGGATGTACGAAACCGACCCGCTTGCACTGGGTCTTTCTCGAGCATCGCTGGGCGACAGATCAGTCGTTGACCTTGATCTGTTCAAGGTGATGTTTCTCTTCATGCCACTCATGCACTCAGAATTGCCTGCAGATCAGGCGGCGATGATCGACCGATTTTTCGCGCTCCAGGCAGCAGCGGCCTCGCGCAAGCTCAACAGCAAGCCATTCTTCGACATGGCCCTTCAATTTGCCACGCGCCATTTCGAGATCATTGACCGTTTTGGCCGCTTTCCCCATCGGAACGACATGCTCGGCCGGGTCACAACGCCCGCGGAAGAAGCCTTTCTCAAGGAAGAGAACGGCAGCTTCTGACTGCATGAACAGCCCGTCGCGTTATCTCGGCCGTGGGCGGGTCGCAACGCGGTGAAGGAGGGCCAAAGCACAATGAGCGAGACCAGCACGACCAGAATAACCACGGCGCTTGGTGTCGTCATGATCTTCTCATGGGGCACGACCTATTACCTGCTGGCCATTCTCTCCGCTCCGATCCAGATCGAAACCGGCTGGTCCGCGACACAAGTTGCTCTGGGACTGTCGATCGGCCTATTGACGTCCGGGCTAGTCTCGCGCTCGGTCGGACGCACCATCGGAGCCAGGGATGGCCGGATCGTGCTTACGAGCGGCATGCTGTTGATCGCGACAGGTCTGGTCGCCTTGAGCCTTGCGCACTGGCTCGCGATGTATTGGGCTGCATGGATCATCATCGGCACCGGAATGGGGGCCGGCCTCTACGACGCCGCCTTCTCGACACTGGGAAAACTGTTCGGCGTCAACGCCAAGTCTGCAATCACCACGCTTACACTCTGGGGCGGTTTTGCCAGCACCATATGCTGGCCAATCTTGAGTGTTCTCGTTGATATGGTCGGGTGGCGGTATGCGTGTCTGGCGTTTGCCGGCCTGCACATCGTTCTGACGGCTCCGCTGTGTGCTGTTGTCCTCCCTTGCGGCAGTCCGGCTGAGCCATCGGCAGAGACAGGGCGGCAGGACTCAAAACTCTCACCGCTCGTTCTCTCGCGTCCTTTCTGGTGCATCTTGGTCGCAAGCATAACGCTTGCCATGCTAGCGTCCTTCTGGTCGGTGCACATCATCGTCATCTTGAGTGCGAGCGGCTATTCCGGTCCGGCTTCGGTTGGCCTGGCAGCACTGATCGGCCCCGCCCAGATCGGTGCCAGGGTCGTGGAAAAGCTCGCTGGAGGGCGGTATCATCCGATCTGGACCATGATCTTCGCAACCGCACTCGTCGCTTTAGGTTTCTTGGGGCTTGGCCTTGGGATTCACGCCGGAGCAGCGCTTGTCGCATACGGAGCCGGTAACGGATTGTGGTCGATTGCGAGGGCGACCATTCCTCTCGTCGTATTTGGCTCCAGCAACTATCCTCACGTCATGGGCTCGATTGCTGCCCCAGCTCTGATCGCTGCCGCATTGGCGCCCTCCGCAGGTGCTTTCCTGATGCAGGCGCTGGGGACGGGCTCAATTGCATCCGTCATGATTATCGTGGCGGCGATAGCCGTGGTGGCGGCGATGACGCTTTTCTTCGATCTGGGGTCCAGTGGCGGCACGGCTGAGGGCACACATCTGCAAATCTGAGCCGGATCAGCGGAATCATGCGTTCGGGCACAGTGGTCCTGCATTAACCCGCTATCGTTTCGATCCGCCCAGAAATTCCAACAAGGGCAATGGTCGTTCGGCAGAAGACCGTATGTGCGGTCCAGTTCGGACTGACCAGCGATGTGGGTGTCAGCGTACTGGTCTGGCTTGAGCGGCGGGGGGGGGGG
>DFMV01000060.1:6175-8352 GCA_002375765.1 Rhizobiales bacterium UBA3584
GGCTTGAGCGGCGGGGGGGGGGGGCCGACTTCTCAGAAGTTGCGGATCCGATGATCCTGCCCAGGACATGCCCGTCCTCCTGCGTATTTGGTGGCAAGGTGGAGCGCGCCTGCTCTGGCGTGATTCAGGTCAATATCGTCGACCAGTCTTTTTGCTACACTATGGGCACAAGCGTGCGGCGTGCTTGTTGTGCCCTGGAAAGTGATTGAGAAATGCTTGAATACAAGATCGAAGCCCGCCGGGTGGATGCTCACGGGTCCATCGCCACGGCAAAGGCCGCACAGATCCATCTCGATACCGATCCAGTTGGTCGAACTGATGCCTTCAACCCTGCAGAATTGATGCTGGCTTCGGTCGCGGCCTGCATTCTCAAAGGCATCGAGCGCGTTGCTCCTATGCTGCACTTTGAGTTCAAGGGCGCTTACGTCGAAATCCACGGCATTCGGCAGGACAGCCCTCCCAAGATGATCTCCATCGACTACGTTCTTACGATCGACACGCAGGAGACAGACCAGCGGCTGGAATTGCTGCACAAGAACATCCGAAAATATGGCACGATCTCGAATACTGCCGCTGCGGCGACGGCACTAAACGGCATCATTCGGAGGCAGGTATGAGTAGGCTGCACACGGAGAAGCATCTCGTCTCGCGTATCGGATGGTTGCGGGCAGCAATCCTGGGTGCAAATGATGGCATCGTTTCGACAGCCAGCCTCATCGTCGGCGTTGCCTCGGCAGCACAGGGGACTTCCGAGATTCTTGTCGCGGGGGTTGCCGGACTGGTTGCTGGATCAATGTCGATGGCGGCAGGCGAGTATGTCTCGGTCAGCTCGCAGTCCGACACGGAGCAAGCGGACCTCGAACGAGAACGGATAGAGCTTGAGACACAGCCTGAATCTGAGAAGGAGGAGCTCGCGCACATCTACGTCATGCGTGGCCTGTCCGATGAGCTTGCGCAGCAAGTCGCCGACCAACTGGCGGCCAAAGACGCACTTGCTGCCCACGCAAACGATGAGCTTGGCATCTCGGAGGTGACTACCGCGCGCGGCTTTCGACATTGAGCTGCACTTCTAGTCCGGCACCAGACTGTGACTGGCCGCCCGGCCGCTGCAGGAATAGCACTAGCTTCAAATCGCAGGTGGAGCCAGCCTCGTCCTGGAAGGCTGGTCGCCCTGGAAGCACCCTTACCTGTTGTTGGTAATGCCGCCACCTTTGCCATTGCCAGTTCCCCAGCTGTTGTGGCGGTCATTGCAGTTGCGGCCCGGCGTGATGCTGGGACTGTAACCCGCACACATTGTTTCGGCTTCTCGACAAATTTCGCTGGTTAGGCGCGGAATCGAGAAGCTGCGTTGAGAGAGTGGAACGTCAGACTGGAAGACGAAACGAAACAGGGGCGCAAAGGGATATTGACCTTCTGCCATCACGACGCATCTTCCCGCCGCCAGAACGAGTTGGCCACTCGGGACGTCGATCAGGTCCCCTGCTTCTCGGGCAGCCATACCGTTGGCGGCAGCGCTGCTGATAACCTCCGCCTGACCCTCGGAAACCGGGATGCCTATTGTGAGGCGCATTCCAGTCCTTTCGACATCGAACGGACGCATCACAGCTTCACTGATTGAGAAATAGTCGATGATCTCGGACTGGGACGTCTCCCCGATTGCGCGGCGGGCCACAAGTTCGCTGAGCGAGCTCGTCAGAGTGTTCAGCTTGCGGTCTGCGGTCAACGCCTGGCTGATATCGACCGATCCCAAAAAGAGCAAAAGCAGGAACGGTGCGATCAAGGCGAACTCGACGGCTGCCAAGCCTCCTGTTGCGCCGCAGAAGGAACAGCCAAGCTCGCGTGCCCTGTCAAAGCGGTTCATCATGCCCGATCCAATCCTCCGGTGTCGTGTGGGCCCCTGAAGGCGATCCGGACGATCCCACGGCAACGGTTAATCGCGCGTGCAACAGCGCGGTAAAAAGCGAATAATGCGCTGGTGATTGGTTCTGATCTATCTCTACACATCTGCGTGCCCGGATCACTGCCGGGCAAGTCATGTAAATTCAGACGCGTTTGTTTACCTGTTGTTAGAGCCTGACCAGCATAGTTCGTTCACCTCGGCAGAAGCCCGAGTTTTCCGTGCCCCAGAATAAGGTGCCAAAAATGTCTGATATTACGCTCTCGAAGGCGGTTCGCTC
>DFMV01000060.1:8589-9404 GCA_002375765.1 Rhizobiales bacterium UBA3584
CGTCAGGCCCGTCAGGACAAGTCGTTCCAGACCGCGTCCTACACGATGGAAGATTCGTCTGTTGCCGGCGATAAGGTTTCGTTCTCCGGCGGCGCGGTTGGCGCAACAGCTGCGGACGTCAACCTGACCAAGGGCACCGCGGGCGAAGTCAGCTACACCTTTGGTAGCGCGATTAACCTCGATGATGGTACTGACACGGCATCCTTGTCCTTCGATATTGCCGTAGACGGCGGTGCCACCCAAGCAGTCACCATCGATGCCACAGACGCCGCAGCGGTTGGCAACGGTGACAACACGATCGACGATGCTGACGAACTAACAAGCATTCTCAACAGTAAGATTACGGGTGCGACGGCCACAAATGACGGCGGCACCATCACAATTGCGTCGGATACGGATGGTACAAGTTCGTCGGTCGCCGTCACCAACTATACATTCAATGGCGATGTCGACAGCAACACCACTTCTGTGACGGATACAACCGGCCTCGGCAATGCAAGCGGCACCGGCGGTGCCGACGGCGGCGACACCAAGACAGTTGATGAACTCGTTTCTGAGATCAACAACAACTCAGCACTTGAGGGCAAAATCCGCGCCTCGAACGACAACGGCAAGTTGCGCATCGAGAACCAGTCGACCCAGAAACTCAACGTGGGTGGTGTCAGCGCTGACGGCAACGTCGATGGTACGTCCTCTGGCGCCAACTCGATCGAAGGCAACTCCGTTCGTGCGGGTCTGGCCGACCAGTTCAACGAACTGCGCGACCAGCTCGACAAGATCGCAGACGACGCATCGTTCAACGGTATCAACCTGCT
>DFMV01000016.1:0-48394 GCA_002375765.1 Rhizobiales bacterium UBA3584
GCCAGGATGCCGAAGGCGACGCCTGCGGAGAACAGCCCGACCAGCCCCGCGCCGATCAGGCCGGAGCCGGTCTGGTAGGCGAACTGCGCGGCGGCCAGCCCGACGAAGAAGGGTAGCGCGTAAATGGCGAGCGTGTAGGCGAGAAGGCAGAGAAGCGCGACCAGCGCAACGCTCATGAACATGACGGCGACCATGATTTTGTTCCTTTGACTTTGCAGCACCGCCTTTCGCGCAGTCGTCAACACCGTCGCTGCGCATCTTTATGGTGCCGTTATCGTTCCAAACTGTCGAGGTCATCCGGCCGCGCGGGGAAGCCGCGCGGCCGCGATTTTTGGGGGCGGAAGACCGGGACCGCTTGCGCGACCCCGGCCCACCTTTCATTCCGCCGCGACGGGGAAAGCCTCGTCCTCCGTGGCCTCGGCGCTCTCGGCGTCCGGCATGTCCTCGGCCAAGGCGGAAGCCTTCGGCTGCTCGTCGGCCAGCCATGCGGGCCGTTCAGTGCGCAGCACGGGCGGCAGCCAGCCGGTTCCGGCCAGAAGCCGCTCGGCGGCTTCCGCCATTTCCGGCTTCTTCCTGTCCGCTATCCGCTCCGCCGCCTCGTCGCCAAGGGCATCGCGCACGGCGGCGAGGATTTGCGCCTTGGTGACACGCCCGAGATAGGCCCGAACCGTGGGCGTCCAGTGCGCCGTCATGTCGAGCGCCACCGCCGTCGCCAGCCTGTCGGCGGTGGCGAGCGCATGGCGCTTGTGGGTTTCCCACGGCTGCTTGACGGCATTGACGGTCAGCGAAGCGCAATGCGCGAACAGGGCCATGACGCTGGCATGATCCAGTCCGGCGATGAAGCCCCAAAGGTCCGCCACGTCGCGCGGCATGTCTGCCGCCCATCCGGCATGGCGATCCTCCAATGCCTTCGCCGCCGCCGTGTCCTCGATCCCGTCCGCGTGGCTGGCGAGGTAGCTGCTCGTCGGGCGGATTTCGAGGCAATGGGCATCCCCGCCACCGCGATAGAAGGTCTGCGCGGCAAGCGCATGGGTGACGGCGATTAGCGCCATGTCCGGCTGCTCGCCAAGGGCGAGACGCAGGGCAAGGGTGCAATGCGCAGTCAGGTCGCGGATGAGCGAGTCCGACAGCGGCTTGCCGTCTTCCTCCGCATCCTCGTCCTCGGGCTCGAGCGCGGAAACATGGTTCCCGTCCTCGTCATGCTCGCCATCGTCCATGACTTCGCCATGGGCGTTGACGCGCACCCCGTCGATGACGGTGCTGCCGTCCTCCGCGTCGGGTTCCTCCGGTTCCGGGGCTTCGTCCTCGGGGCGGATGAACCCGCGCTCGATCCGGGCTTCTCCGTCATGGTTCAGAACCACGAACACGCCAGCGCGCGCGATCTCGTCGGCCTCATAGGCATGACGCTTGCCGTCGATCCGCTCGATTTCGGCTTCAAGCTCCGCGAAGCGCTGATCCACTTCCGGCGGCAGGTCCACGTCCGCGTCCTCCCATTCCGCCGACAGGCGTTCAAGTTCCTCCTGCGCGGCGTCGTAGGCGGCTTTGTCTTCTTCCGAAAGCTCCACCGGCTGCGGATAGGTGCGGCGCAGTCCATGGGCGTGGGGCCAGTCGATATGGGGCGAAACCCATTTCCATCCCTCGGCTTCCTGAACCTGCGCCGCGATGCCTTCCAGCTTGTCGAGGGCCAGTCGGTCGAGCAACGCGGCATCCTCGTAGAAGCCGCCGCGATCCTCGGTGAACAGGTCGCGGATGATGGTGCCGCCCGCCTCCGAATAGGCTTCCGCGCCGACAAGGATCGCGCGCCGGTCGGTTGCCGCCACGTTGCTGGCGGTCAGGTCGCGGCGAATGATCCACGGCTCGCGGTTGTAGGACAGGTTTTCGTAAACCTGTTCCTGCCGGGCATGGTCCTCGGTAATGGCGAAGGCCATCAACTGATCCAAGGTCAGATCGCCGTCACGATAGACCTGCATCAGCTTGGGGCTGATCGCGCCAAGGCGAAGCCGCTGTTTCACCACATGCGCGGTGAAGCCGAAGCGGGCCGCGATTTCCTCCGCGCCCCATCCGCGCGTTTCCGCAAGCTCGCGGAAGCGCTCGAACTGGTCGGCGGGGTGGAGGTCTTCGCGGGTCACGTTCTCGTCAAGGCTGATCTCGGCGGGATCGTTCGCCGTGTCGATGACGCAGCGGACGGGCTCGGTCCGCTTGATCTCCTTGCGCTTGGCGCGCAGCAACTGCGCCAGCCTGCGGCCTTCGCCGACACTCACCAGATAGCAGCCGGTCGGCTCGCCCTCCGCATCAGTTTCCGGCTCCACCACCAGATTTTGCAGGATGCCCTTGGCGGCGATGCTCGCCGCCTTCGCCTCGATGGACGCCTCGCTGTGCGGGGTCTTCCGGGCGTTCTGCGGGTGCTTCTTGAGCTTGTTGAGCGGGATGAAGACCGTTTCGCCATGTTCGGGAACGGTCGGGGTCTGTGTCTTCGTCGTCATGGTCTTTCCTTTCATGGGCTCGGGTTGGAGCGCAGCGCTGCGCTGCAACCCTGCCCGTCGGCGAGACCGGGGGGTGCAAGGTGCAAGGGCGGACGGGCGGAGGGGGATCACCCGGCCTGCACAAGCGGATCGAAGTCGTGACGAAGGTGCGATGCTGGCATCCGCGCGGAAGGTCGGGGATACCGCCCGGCCGCCCTTGTGCCGCGCCAGGGGGCAGCGCCCCCAAGCAACCGGCCCGGCCAGAGCAAAGCGGCGGCCGGGTGTATGAACAGGATCAGGATGTGGGAAACCGGAAAGCCGAAGGCCCTGACACACTGATCGCCGCATAATGCCGGGCGAGGTCTTCACGTGACCATGCGGAAGTGCCTCGTCCGCGCAGCAAGTCCGCTTCGCCTTGCAACTGAGATTTAGGCTCAGTCCTTTCTAAGCACCGTGAAATCGAATATCGAAATGATACGGCGGGTCGTGGGCAAACAAGGAAGAAATGCCTGAGTGGGGCGAGCGACTTTGCCATGTTTGGGGGCGAGCAATGAAAATCTACTCTGTGGCCATCGAGAACTTTCGTGGCATCCGCACGGCTACAATCGTGTTGCCCGATCATGCGGTGCTCATCGGTGACAACAATACGGGAAAGTCGTCGGTGATCGAGGCCATCGACCTAGTTCTGGGACCGGATCGCCTCAACCGTCGTCCACCCGTGGATGAGCATGATTTCTGGCAGGGTCGTTATGTCGCCGCCGTGCCGGAGGGCGAGAACGCCGTCGAGGGCGATGCTCCCAAGATCAGGATTAACGTCACTATCGTTCATCTCTCCATCGAACAGCAGGCGCGGTTCGGCGGACATATCGAGTGGCTGAACGTCGAGACCGGCGATCTTTATGCAGAGGCTAACCCAGCAGGTGTCGATGCCGCCGCAATCGTGGCAGCGTTGCGTGTAACATTCATTGGCGAATACAACTTCGATGAGGATGATTTCGACGGCAACACCTACTACACGCGCAGTCTCACGGAGGACGATCCCCCAGCGACCTTCTCAAAGAAGGACAAGCAGCATTGCGGGTTCCTCTATCTGCGCTCGCTCAGGACCGGATCACGCGCTCTCAGCCTCGAACATGGCAGCCTGCTCGACATTATCCTGCGCCTAAAGGAAATCCGGCCGCAGATGTGGGAAGCAACCATCGCGACGCTCGCGGGCTTTGACGTGGCGAGTGACCCGGAGCTGGGGATTTCCGGCGTCTTGGAAAGTATCAACACGTCTTTGAAAAAATATGTCCCGCAAGAATGGGGAGCGAAGCCGCACCTCAAAGTATCCAGCCTCACCCGTGAGCATCTGCGCAAGGTCGTGACCGCGTTCATAGCCACGGGCAACGGCGACCATGCGGCACCGTTCTACCGACAGGGCACGGGCACCATCAACATGCTGGTGCTGGCGATGCTTTCGCAAATTGCCGAGGACAAGCAGAACGTGATCTTCGCTATGGAGGAGGTCGAGACCGCGATCCCGCCCTATGCGCAGAAGCGCATCGTGCATGAGCTACGCAAGCTCTCCGCGCAGTCGATCATCACCTCCCACTCTCCCTATGTGCTGGAGGAGTTCGGGCTGGAGCAAACCGTAATTTTGGCGCGTTCCGACGGCGGCGACCTCAGCCAAGCGAAGATCGCGCTGCCTGACAGCGTGAAACACAAGCGCTATCGCCAGGAGTTCCGCACACGTTTCTGCGAAGGGCTGCTCGCCCGGCGGGTGCTGATCGCAGAGGGGGCGACCGAGGCGACCGCCTTTCCGGCAGCGGCGCGCCGGCTAGCGGAGTTGAACCCGGCAATCTATTCATCTCTGGAAGCGTTGGGGCTGTGCATCATCGACGCCGGTAGCGAAAGCCAGATTGCCGATCTGGCATTGCTTTACCGACGTCTTGGTAAGCGGACCTTCGCGGTTTGCGATAAGCAGACCGATGCCGCCAAAGGAGCTATCGAGGCGCAAGTTGAGCATCTTTTCATGCACGAGGAAAAGGGTATCGAGGATCTGGTGCTGAACAACACAACGGCGGCCGCGCTTGGGCGGTTCGCAGAGATGCTAGATTGGCCGCCGCATCTACTCGCGCAATATCCTGACCCCAAAGCTCAAGCTGTCGCCGCTCTTAAGGCATATTTTGGCTGGTCCAAGGGAAATTGGGGAATTGCGGAGTTTCTCGCCCAATGCACGGAGGCGGAGATTCCGCAATGGATACGCGATGCCTGCATCGAACTGCGCAAGCGATGCGATCCTCCGCCGGCGCCGCCGGCGGCGGGCGCTAATGGTGGCGACCTGTTCGCTGACATTTTTGGCTAGAGTGCTCTGCTATGGTCGAGTTGACGAAGGCCCAACAGGATGTGCTTGCCACGGACGGCTATCAACTCGTCACCGGCGGCCCCGGATCGGGCAAGACCACGGTTTCTATCCTCAAGGCAGCGAAAATCGCGCGTGAGGCATTGCGACCGGAGCAACGTATCCTTTTTCTCAGCTTCGCCCGTGCAACCGTATCCCGCGTCCTGGAGGCCATGGATGAGGAAAGCCGGATTTCACGAGACGAAAAGCGACGTATTGAGGTGGACACCTACCATGCGTTCTTCTGGCGCATCCTCAAGACGCACGGCTATCTCGTAGGCTTTCCGCGCCGGCTGGCGATCCTGACACCACCTAACGAGGCCATCGCCCTATCGGCGGTGCGGAGTGGCTACAAGGCCAACTCCAAGCTCAGTGACGCGGAGAAGGCCGAAAAGAAAGCGCGCGAAGAGGCTGAACGGAACCGTCTGGCGAAGGAGGAAGGCCGGGTCTGTTTCGATCTTTTCGCCGACCGGGTTGCGACGTTGCTGCATGGTTCGGCGAAGGTTCGGACACTGATCTCAACCATGTATCCATTTATCATCCTCGATGAGTTTCAGGACACTAGCGCGGATCAATGGCGCGTAGTCCAGGCGCTTGGCGCGAACAGCACACTAATCGCACTGGCTGATCCCGAGCAGCGGATATTCGACTTCATCGGTGCTGACCCCGAACGCTTGGATCATTTTCGCGCCGCGTTTCACCCCTCAGAACATGACCTAGCCGGAGACAACCACCGCAGCAAAGGCACCGAAATCGCCCTGTTCGGTAACGATGTCCTGAGCGGGAAATTCCGGCAAAGCAACTACAGTGGCATCGCTTTTCAGGGGTTTAAATCGAACCAGAACCAAGCCTTTGCTAGCTTGGTTGGTCATGTGCTCCAAGCACGCAAGCGTCTGATAGACAGCGGCAAACCTAATTGGTCGCTCGCGATCCTTGTGCCTACGAAGAAGATGACCCGGTTGGTGTCGGATGTGTTGCGCGAGCCCTTTGGGCAGGTGCCAGCAATCGGACATACGGCGGCCGTTGATATGGATGGGCCGATTCTCGCGGCGGAGATCGTAGCCTTCCTGCTTCAACAGGGGCGTCATGCCGGCCATTTCGACGAATTCTTGGACCTGCTCTGTAGTTACTACCATGGCCGGGGTGGCGCAGCGCCGACAGCGGGCGATCTGACGGAAGCGGCGCGTCTCAATGCAGCGCTCGGGAAATGGAATCAGTGCTTGGCAGTGGGGAAGGCACCTCCCAAAAACTCCGTGCTGAACGCGACTGCCGCGGTTTATGCGACCGCCCTAGATGTTGGCCTGACCGGCGATCCTGACCGCGATTGGGCTGCGATCCGCGCGGCGTTGGAGGCCGGCGGTTGTGCGAGATTGCGGGCGATAGCTGGAGACGTTCGCAACGTCCGCCTGCTCGAGCGCGGCACCCAGCTTCGGCAGGGCTTAACTCAAGATTGGCGAGATACCGGCGGCTATCTCAATGCTCTTGCCATCACGCGGCAATCCTTTGTGCAGGAGCATTTTGCCACGGCGCACAAGCCGGAAACCGGCGTGGTGGTGATGAATATGCACAAGGCCAAGGGGAAGCAATTCGATGAGGTCATCATCTTCGAGGGATGGCCAAGGCGTGCAAAAGGCAAGGTCGTGGCCAACTTCGACCGGATCGTGCGTGAGAATATTGCTGCCGGGCCGATGATGCAGGCTCGACAGAATTTCCGCGTCAGCGTTACACGCGCAAAGCTACGCACCACAATCCTCACGCCGGAGGATGATCCTTGTGTGTTGCTCACGGCATCTGGATAGGTCGCCGGGCTATTTTAGAGGGTCATGGAGGGCTATAGAGTAAACGTAGTTCTCATCGCTATCCCGCGTGCCCCGCCATTTCCCCAAATTCCTGAAGTTGCCGGAAGCGAACCCCTGCATGCGCGGGTCCGGTAGCATCTGTCTCGTCGATTCCTATGCTCGAGGGCAGGGGATAACGTGTGATTGATCTCGACACGGCCCGCGCCGATCGGGAACAGTGTGACCGCAGACAGCACGGGAGCCTCTTCATGACCACCCGCACCGGCGGACAGATACTCGTCGATCAGCTCAAGATCCACGGCGCCGACCACGTGTTCTGCGTGCCAGGTGAAAGCTACCTGGCGGTTCTCGATGCACTCTATGACGCGCCCGGGATCAGGACGATCACCTGCCGGCAGGAGGGCAACGCGGCCATGATGGCCGAGGCGCATGGCAAGCTCACCAATCGCCCGGGCATTTGTATGGTCACCCGCGGACCGGGCGCGACCAATGCCAGTGCCGGGCTGCACGTGGCCATGCAGGACGCCACCCCGATGATTCTGTTTATCGGCCAGGTTGCCCGTGACCAGATCGAGCGCGAAGCGTTTCAGGAAATCGACTATCGCCGCATGTTCGGCCAGGTCACAAAGTGGACGGCCCAGATCGACGATGCGGCCCGGCTGCCCGAACTGATCGCACGCGCTTTCCGCGTCGCGACCAGCGGCCGCCCCGGACCGGTCGCCATTGCATTGCCGGAAGATATGCTGACCGAGATGGCCGAGGTGGACGATGCCTTACCCTTTGCGCCGCTCGAAAGCTGGCCGGGGCCCGCCCAATTGATGCAACTGCGCGAAATGCTCGCAGCAGCCCGGCGGCCCATGCTTTTGCTTGGCGGCGCGCCTTGGGATGAGGCATCGGTCGCCGCCATGCAGACTTTCGCCGAAGCCAACCATTTGCCGGTCATAACCACTTTCCGCCGCGCCGACCGGTTCGACAACGCCCATCCGCTCTACGCGGGCGATCTTGGCATCGGCCCCAACCCCAAACTGCTCAAGACCATCGAGGCGGCAGATCTTCTGCTCGTCATTGGCGCACGGCTCACCGAAATGACGACCGGAGGGTACACCCTGTTCGACATACCGGTCCCCAGGCAGACGCTGATCCACGTTCATCCGGACCCCGAGGAGCTTGGCCGGGTCTATCATCCGGTCCTGGCGATCAATGCGACCCCGCGTGAATTTGCAAAGTCGCTTTCCGCGCTCGAACCGGTTTCCAACCCGGTCTGGCAGGGCACGGGCGAGGCCGCGCATGCCGATTACACCGAGTGGCAGGTCTGCCCGGCCAACCCTGGCGACATCCAGCTTGGTACGGTCATGGCATGGCTCGAGGCCAACATGCCGGTTGAAACCATATACACCAACGGAGCGGGCAATTTCTCGGTCTGGCTCCACCGCTTCCATCGCTACCGGCGTCTGGGCACCGAACTGGCGCCCACGTCGGGGTCAATGGGATACGGGTTTCCTGCGGCCGTAGCGGCTTCGATCGTCAAACCCGGCAGCCCGGTTGTCTGTTTCGCCGGTGATGGCGATTTCCTAATGAGCGCGCAAGACCTGGCAACGGCCATGGCGGCAGGCGCCAAACCGATCACCATTGTCTTCAACAATGGCATTTTAGGCACCATCCGCATGCATCAGGAGAACCATTATCCGGGGCGCATCTCTGCCACCGATCTGGTCAATCCCGATTTCGCCGCCTACGCCAGGGCATTCGGTGCGCACGGTGAGACGGTCGCCACCACCGCCGAATTTGCGCCGGCCATGGAGCGCGCGCTGGCATCACGCCGGGCGGCGGTGATCGAACTCAAGCTCGATCCGCAGGCCATCACGCCTCGGACAACGCTGGATAAATTGCGTCAGGCCGCGTTGGACAAACGATCCTAGGCGATCAATCGCCCCTGGAGATGCCCGAGGCCATCTCGCTCTCCAGCCATTTGCGGAACCGGGTCACATGCCCCTTGTTCTTTTTGTCCGCGGCCGTCTGCAGATAATAGCTTCCGGTTGTTACGTTGGTATCGAGAATTTCCGTAAGCCGGCCGGCGGCGATGTCCCCCGCCACGCTCAGTTGGGTTGCCAGAGCGATGCCTTGATGAGCAAGCGCGGCATCAAGGCCCAGGCTGGCATTCCACAGGCTCGGCCCCATGAGCGGTGGCACAGGCTCCAGTCCGGCCGTTCGCAGCCATGACGTCCATTGGCGGTGATCATTCTCATGAATCAGCGGCTGGCGTGATACAGCCGGCAAATCCTCAGGCACGCCATGCTGAGCGAGCCATTGCGGACTGGCCACCGGGAACATCCTGGGCGTTGCCAGCAACTCCGCGTCAGCCGGAATCTCGTTTGTGGCGGCAAATCCGATAAAGATATCGGCTTCACTCGCATCAAAATCCGGAGCGGTTTCCGAGGCCCGCAGCACGATCTCCACCTCGCGCAATACGGCCTGGAGGTCGGTGAGCCTGGGGCTCAGCCAGCGCGCCGCAAGGCCCGGCATGGCCCATATCCGCAGGCGGCCCAGCGCCGTTCGCGGCATGAGTTTTTCGATGGCGCTCTCGAGTTGAACCAGCGCCGCATCGGTCGCGGCAAACAACTCCCGTCCCGCGCCGGTCAGCACGGCGCCGGTCGTGCGGCGGTCGAAAAGTTTCGATCCCAGATAGGCCTCGAGATTTCGCACATGCCTGCTGACCACCGTATGGGTCAGTCCCAGCGCTTCAGCACCTCTGCGGATGCTCCCGGTCTGCGCAACCGCGTGAAAGGCCCGCAGCAGGTGCAGTGGCGGCAGGGTAGGGATAGTCAAGCTCGGTCTCCAAAGGCGATTGGTGGAAACTCTAGAGCACCACGAGGGCAAACACAATGTCGCCTCTCACGCTGCCCGGCGCATGCTAGCACGAGCCTTGAACCCGTTTGTGCAAGGAACCATCGTGACAAACAGTAAGCTCATTTCCCGCCGCGATGCAGCAGTGGCGCGCGGCCTCGCCAGCGCCTATCCGATCTTCGTCGAGCGCGCCGAGAACGCGCGCATCTGGGATGTGGAGGGCAGATCCTTCATCGACTTCGCCGGCGGCATTGCGGTTCTCAACACCGGCCACCGGCACCCGAAGGTTCTGGCTGCCGTCACGGCTCAACTCGAGGCCTACACCCATACCGCCTTTCAGATCCTGCCCTACGAGCCCTATATCGCGCTGGCCGAGCGCTTGAACGCTCTGGCGCCGATCGACGGCCCGGCAAAGTCGGTGTTCTTTTCCACCGGTGCCGAGGCGGTGGAGAACGCGATAAAGATCGCACGGGCCGCCACGGGCCGGGCAGGGGTGATCGCCTTTACCGGCGGCTTTCATGGCCGCACCCATCTGGCGATGAGTTTGACCGGAAAAATATCCCCCTACAGGGATCGGCTCGGGCTGGGACCGGCCGGCATTTTCCACGTACCGTTCCCCTGCCAGGCCGATGGCGTGAGCGTTGAAGACAGCCTGAAAGCGCTCGAGCGGTTGTTCCGGGCCGATATTGCGCCCACAGACGTTGCCGCCATCATCATCGAACCGGTACAGGGGGAAGGCGGGTTTCATTCTGCACCGGACGCCTTGCTGGCCCAGTTGCGCGCGCTCGCCGACACGCACGGCATTGTCCTGATCGCCGACGAAATCCAGTCCGGGTTCGGGCGCACCGGCAAGATGTTCGCCATCGAACACAGTTCGATAAGGCCCGATCTGATCACGGTTGCGAAATCGCTTGCTGGCGGGTTTCCTCTCTCGGGGGTGATTGGCCGCGCCGACCTGATGGACCAGGCAGCGCCGGGGAGCCTGGGCGGAACCTACGCGGGTAACCCCACCGCGTGCGCCGCCGCGCTGGCCGTGCTCGAAGTCATTGAAGAAGAAGGCCTCCTCGAGCGCGCCAGCCTGATCGGCGCCCGCATTCGCGAGCGGCTTGAAGGTTTCGCGAAAAACGAAACCGGAGTTCGCATCGATGGCCTTCGCGGACCGGGCGCAATGATTGCCTTTGACATCATCGATGCCGAAGGCCGCCCGGATGCGGTGACGGCCAAGGCGGTCGCCCTGCGAGCGCTTGAGCTGGGTCTGGTCATTCTCACCTGCGGTATTTTCGGCAACACCATCCGCATTCTCGTGCCCCTGACCGTGCCGGACGATCAGCTCGAAGACGGGCTTTCTCGGCTCGGCACGGCCCTCGGAAAGGACAATTGAAATGATCATCGCGGACTGGATGGAAACCAGATGTCTGGTTGATGGCAAATGGGTCGGCGAGGCGCACTCGCCGGTCACCAACCCTGCCACCGGTGAGGTCATCGCCAATGTCCCCCTGCTTGGCGAAACTGAAGCCAGAGGGGCGCTCGATGCCGCTGCGGAAGCCTTTGCCGATTGGAAGCGTCAGCCGGTCAAATTGCGGTCGGGGGTACTCCGGGCCTGGTTCGACCTCATCGTCGAACACCGCGATGAACTCGCGGCGCTGCTGACCGCCGAACAGGGCAAGCCGATCGCCGAGGCGCGCGGCGAGATCGATTACGCGGCCTCCTACATCGAATACTACGCCGAGGAGGCCAAGCGCATCCTGGGTGAAATCCTGCCGCCGCCCCGCGAGGGAACCCGCGCCATGGTGCTGCGCCAGCCGATCGGGGTGGTTGCGCTGATCACCCCCTGGAACTTTCCGGCGGCGATGATCACCCGCAAGGTCGCCCCCGCCCTGGCCAGCGGCTGCACGGTTGTGCTCAAGCCGGCGCCCGAAACACCCCTTACGGCCCTGGCGCTGGCGGCATTGGCTCAGCGCGCCGGCGTGCCTGACGGGGTGCTCAACGTCATAACCGGCGACGCCAGGGCCATCGGCGAGGCGTTCGTAACCCATCCCGATGTCCGGCTCATCGGCTTCACGGGATCGACACCGGTCGGCAAATATCTCATGGGCCGCGCCGCGGAATCGATGAAGCGCGTGGCACTCGAATTGGGCGGCAACGCCCCCTTCATCGTGTTCGAAGATGCCGATCTCGACGCGGCGGTGGCGGGTGCCATGGCGTCCAAATTCCGCAACATGGGCCAGACCTGCGTATGCGCCAACCGCATCTATGTGCACCAGAGCGTTGCCGACGATTTTACCGCCCGGCTTGCCAAGGCGGTCGAAGCGCTAAAGATCGGCCATGGCGGCGATGAGGGGGTCACGCAAGGACCACTGATCAACGCCGCCGCGCTTCAAAAAGTCCAGGCCCACATTGCCGATGCGCTTGCCCATGGTGCAGAACTGGTCACCGGAGGTCACCGGCACGCCCTGGGCGGCACGTTTTTCGAACCAACGGTGCTCAAGGGCGCCAGCGCAAAGATGCGCGTGGCACGCGAAGAGACCTTCGGGCCGCTCGCACCGGTCTTTTCCTTTGCCGACGAGGCCGAAGTGCTCGCCGCGGCCAATGCCAGCGAAACCGGGCTTGCTGCTTACGTGTTTACAACAGACATGGCCCGCACCTATCGCATGCTCGAAAATCTCGAATACGGTATGGTTGGCATCAACACTGGCATATTGTCTTCCGAAATGGCGCCGTTCGGCGGTGTCAAGCAAAGCGGCAATGCCCGCGAAGGATCGCATCATGGGATCACCGAATTCACCGAACTCAAATATGGCCTGATCGGAGGGCTTGACGTTTGACATCAAAACCCCTCGTCGCCGTCATTTCCTGCGTTCGCGAGGTGGAGGGCGAGCCGGCCAGCATCGTCAAGAAGCGCTATCTCGAGGCCGTTGCAAAACACGCCGACGCCGTCCCGATCATCGTCCCCGCCTGGAGCGATGCGCTGGCCGCCCATGCTATCGTCGAACGGATCGATGCGATCTTGCTGACAGGTTCCAATTCCAACATCGAGCCCCACCGCTATGGGGCTTCGGGTGAAGGAACGCCGCCCTTCGACACGGCCCGCGACGGCCTCAGCCAACATCTGATCCACGCGGCCATCGCCATGAGCAAACCGGTCTTCGGTGTTTGTCGCGGCCTGCAGGAAATCAACGTTGCCTTTGGGGGAACCTTGGCCGACGAACGCGCGGGGGCCACGCCCGCCTTTTCCCATCACGCTGCCGACGGCGCCGATCTCGAAACCATGTTCGGACACTCTCATGGCGCTTCGATTGCCCCCGGCGGGCTTCTGTCGAGGATAATGGGGGAGGGCGAGTTGGCCATAAACAGCGTGCATTTCCAGACGGTCGCGCGCCTTGGCGAGGGATTGCGGGTCGAAGCGCAGGCTTCCGATGGCGTTATCGAAGCGCTCTCGGCTTCGGACACGAATGCGCCTGTTCTCGCCGTTCAGTGGCATCCGGAATGGCGTCCGGCCGAGCGCGAGCACGATCTGGCCTTCTGGCGTTATCTGGGACAGGCCGCACGCGCCGCAATGCGCTGAAGCGATAAAAAAGTTTTATCGGATCAATCGCGCATTAAGATTGGACACATGCGCGCCAATGCCCTGTGATGCTGGCATATCGAATTGCTGGAGGCAGAATGACAGACCGCAAGCTCTATCTGAAATTTGTCGAATCCGACGTTAAAGGGATCATTTCCCTTTATTGGGACAACGCACCCGAAACGTGCAAGGCGATCTGGGGCGCCCTGGAAAAACCCATCCAGGTTCCGGCCAGCCATGCCATCTTTTCGGGCCCCGAAATCATGATGGGCCTGCCCGAAAGCGCCCGCAATTTCGATCCGACCAGCCTGCCGCCTGAAAACCAGACAGTCCTGCCCGAACCCGGTGATATGCTGTGGTTCTATCAGCCCAAGAATTTCTTCAAGATCGACCCTGACGAGTTCTGGGAAGTCGGGATGTTCTACGGAGTAGGCGGACGTACCTTCGGTCCCACCGGTTGGATACCATGCACATATTTCGCCCGGATGACTGAAGGTCTCGACGCCATTGCCGAGCAATGCAGGCTTATCCGCAAGGAAGGCATCAAGACCGTCGAATTTGGCCGGCTTTGAGCCCTCACCATGCGCGGCCGCCAGAGGGGATGGCCGCGCATCAGCACCACCAGCTTGGAACCAAAGAGAGGATACCAGTCATGAAAATCTACTCTTCAATCGCCCTTTCCGGCGTCGCTGTCCTGATGGCCACCACGGCCTTCGCCCAGGGCGGAACAATCACCATCAATTCCTTCGGTGGCGCCTATGAAGAAGCGCACCGCCAATGCGTCATCGATCCGTTCGAAGCCGAGACCGGCGCCACCGTGCAGATCGTCACGGCCTATTCGGCCGATGCTTTCGCCCAGTTGCGGGCCCAGGCCCAGGCGCCCCAGTTCGACGTCATTCACTTCTCAGGTGGTCAGGAAATCGTCGGCGCCCAGGAAGGTCTGCTCGATCCGATCGATCCGGCAAGCCTCTCCAACGCGGCCGACCTTTACGACTTCGCCAAATCCAACCTTGAAGCCGGGGAGGGGCCTGCCTATTCGATCGCTGCGATCGGCATGATCTACAACACCGAAAACGCTCCCGAAGCGCCGTCTTCGTGGACCGATATTCTCGATGAGGCCTATGCCGACCATATCGTGCTGACCGATATTTCCAACGGCTATGGCATGCTGGGCTTTCTGATGCTCAACCAGGTTCAGGGCGGTAGCCTTGACGATATCCAGCCCGGTCTCGACGCGGTCAGTTCGCTTCTGGAAAACGGCGCGATCATCGTTTCGACGTCGCCTGAAATCCAGCAGGAGTTTGCTCAGAACGACGCCTGGGTCGCCCCTTACGCCTCCGACTATGCCTTCACCCTGCGCAATGCGGGCCTGCCCACGGCATTCGTGCAGGGCGAAGAGGGCACCCCGGCCAGCTTCATCACGGCAAACCTTGTCGCTGGCCGCGACAATGACGAGTTGGCTCTCAAGTTCATCGACATGGAAATATCGCCGGAAGCTCAGGCTTGCTTTGCCGATGCCCTGCGCTATACCCCGACCAATTCGAAGGTGGAATTGAGCGAGGAAGTGGCGGCGGACGTCGTTTACGGTCCCGACGCGGTGACAGGTCTTCTGCGCTTCGACCCGACAGTGATCGAGGCCAACCGCGCCGACTGGGTCGACGCCTGGAACCGCACTATCGCGCAGTAAGCGGATAACCCTTACCCTGCCATGCGCGGATAGCATCCGCGCATGGCGCACACGTTCTCCGAGGCCAATCAATGAGCGACCGTACCGAGAATTCGCTGTTGCTGCTGCCAGGCGTGCTGCTGCTGGCGCTGGCCTTCTTTGTCCCCATCGCCCAGATGCTCATCTTGTCGGTTTCGGGCGAACAGGGACCGACGCTTGATCATTTCACGCGGTTTCTGACCGACAGCTATTATCTCGGCGTCCTCTGGCGCACCGTTCGGCTTTCGCTGCTGATCACCGTGATCTGCGCGGCCATCGGCTTCCCCCTGGCCTATATCATGGCCCGTGTCGGCCCGCGCTTGCGGCTCTGGCTCATCGTGCTGGTCATCCTGCCGCTCATGACCAGCGTTGTCGTGCGCACCTTCGGCTGGATGGTGCTGCTGGGGCGCTCGGGCCTCATCTCCGAAACGCTCCAGAGCCTGGGCCTCGTGGGCCGGAACTTTTCGCTCATGCAAACCGAGACCGCCATCGTCATCGGCATGGTCCAGGTGCTCCTGCCGTTCATGACCCTTTCGATCCTCGGTGTCGTAACCCGCATCGATACGCGCCTGGAAGAAGCCGCCCGCACCATGGGTTGCACGTTCCTGCAATCGCTCAGAACCGTTGTCCTGCCGCTGGCTCTGCCGGGCATCGTGGCCGGGTCTCTGCTGGTCTTCACGCTTTCCGCCTCGTCTTTTGTTACCCCCAATCTGCTCGGCGGTTCGCGCATTCAGGTTCTGGCAGCGTCGATCTACCGTTCGGTGACCCAGACGTTGGATTGGCCCTTCGCGGCTGCCCAGGCGGTTATCCTCTTTGTGGGCATTCTGATCATCCTCGTGCCTTATGCGCGACTTGGAGGAGGGCGATCCAATGGTTAAGTCCATTTCCACTCCCTTGCGCGTTGCAACGACGATCTTCGTCGTTCTGACCTCGCTATTCCTGCTCGCGCCGCTGGTCGTCGTGGTCGGTGTGTCCGTGTCGGAAAGCCAGTTCATCGCCTTTCCTCCGGCCGGGTTCTCGCTGCGCTGGTATGAAAACGTGCTCGCCTCGGATGCCTACCTTGGCGCTGCGTGGCTCAGCCTGCAGGTGGCGCTTCTGGTAACGCTCAGCGCGACCCTCATCGGCGGAGCCGCGGCTATCGCTATTCACCGGCGCGCGCTGCCCTTTTCAGGCGGTTTGGCAACGTTCTTCCTCTCGCCACTCGTCCTGCCCACGATCATCTACGCCATTGGCATGCTCATGCTCTGGAGTGCTCTGTTCGGCCCGGTCTCGCTGGTCACGCTCTGGATCAGCCATACCGTCATCACGATCCCTTATGTCGTGCGGACCACTCTGGCCGTGCTCTCGGAATCCGATCCTTTCCTCGAAGAGGCCGCCCAGACCATGGGCGCCAACCGGCTCCAGCGGCTCTGGCTGGTGGTCGTGCCGCAATGCCGGCCGGGCCTGATCGCCGGAGCGTTCTTTGCCTTCAATATCTCCTTTGACGAGGCGGTGCTGGCACTGTTCCTGCGCACGCCCGGGCTCACCACGCTGCCGGTGCAGATTTACGGCCAGCTTGAATTCAGCCCCGACCCTTCGGTGGCCGCCGTCTCCACCATCATGATCGGCATCACCATTGCCCTGATCCTCATCATCGACCGCATGCTCGGCGTGCAGAAATTCGCGAGTTCCTGATTTGCCATGGCTGATGTTCGTCTGACTTCGATCAAGAAATCCTTCGGTCCCGTGCAGGTGCTGCATGGCATTTCGCTCGATATCGCATCGGGGGAATTCCTCAGTCTGCTCGGCGCTTCGGGGTGCGGAAAGACCACCTTGCTGCGCATCGTCGCCGGGCTCGAAGGCGTCACGAGCGGCAGCGTCGAGATCGACGGCACAGATGTAACCCGGCTGCCGCCCGAAAAACGCGACATCGCCATGATGTTCCAGTCCTACGCCCTGCTGCCGCACCTCTCGGTGTTCGAAAATGTGCGGTTTCCCCTCAGGATGCGTGGAATCGGCAACCGGGACGAACAGCAGGACAAGGTTCGCGGCGCCCTCGATACCGTCCAGCTCGGGCACCTGGCCGACCGCAAGCCGACCCAGCTTTCGGGCGGCCAGCAGCAGCGCGTGGCCCTGGCTCGGGCCATCGTTACCCGGCCATTGGTCCTGTTGCTTGACGAACCGCTGTCCAATCTCGACGCCCGCCTGCGCGAAGACATGCAGGTCGAACTGATCGAAATCCACAAGCGCCTTGGGCTGACCACGATCTTTGTGACCCACGATCAGGAAGAGGCGCTGAGCCTTTCCGACAGGATCGTGCTCCTCAATCAGGGCAAGATCGAGCAGGAAGGCGCGCCGGCCGAAATCTATTCCCAGCCGCGCACCGGCTATGCGTCGAACTTCCTTGGAGCGGCCAATCTTCTCCCCGCCACCATCGCGGGCCGAAACGCCAGGCTCGCCGATGGCCAGACGCTGGAACTGGGTTCAGAAGCCCAAGGAGAACGCCTTCTGGCCATGCGTCAGGAAGATCTGGTGATCTGCCCGGCCAATGAAGGCCAGATCACCGCCACGGTCGGCACCCGCATCTTTCTGGGCGCCCGGAACCGCTACGTTCTGCGCCTCGCCGATACCGAACTGCGGGTCCTGGCTGGCACCGATACCATCTACGAGCGCGGCGACAAGATCGGCCTCAAGATCGACCCCGCGCGCATCAGGGTGCTCGACGAAAGCCCGTCCAACGCCTGACCCGTCGCCCCTGGCTGCGCACCGATTATGGAGAATTGCATCATGGAAACCCGCCTCTTGATCGATGGCGCCTATGTCGCCGGGCAGGGACCGAGTGAAACAGCGTTCGAACCGGCCCTTGGCAAAGTGCTGGCCGAAGTGGCATCCGCCGATGCCGTCCAGGTTGAACAGGCTGTAACCGCCGCACATCGCGCCTTTGGCGAATGGCGCAAGACCACGCCCAAACTGCGCTCGCGCCTGTTGTGGGCCATAGCCGACGCCGTGGAGGCCAACGCCGACGCGCTGGCCCATGTGGAGTCGCGCAATGCCGGCAAGCCCGTGCGTTTCGTCAAAGCCGCCGAACTGGCCAATGTAGCCGACGTGTTCCGCTTTTTCGCCACCGCCGCCCGCAACATCCCCGGCGTTGCCGCCAATGGCTATCGCGCCGACAATATGGTCTCGATGCTCCGGCGCGACCCGATCGGGGTGGTGGCCTCGATCGCCCCCTGGAACTATCCGCTGCTCATGGCAGCCTGGAAAATCGCTCCCGCGCTCGCGGCCGGCAACACCGTGGTCATCAAGCCGTCTGAAAATACCCCCCTCAGCCTTCTGGCCCTCGGTGGTCTTCTCAACGACATCTTGCCCAGGGGTGTCGTCAACATCATCTGCGGTAACGGGCTCGATGTCGGCCAGAAGCTGATATCGCACCCCTTGGTGCGGATGATTTCGCTGACGGGCGATGTGAGGACAGGTCGAGCCGTTCTCAAGGCCGCCGCCGGCGAGACCATCAAGCGCACCCATCTCGAACTGGGCGGCAAGGCCCCGGTGATCGTCCTCAAGGATGCCGATCTCGACGCCCTGGTCGAAACGCTGCGCGAAGCGAGTTATTATAATGCCGGCCAGGATTGCACGGCGGCGTGCCGGATTTTCGTCGACCGCGCCATCCTGCCCGATCTCAACGCGCGCATGAGCCAAATGGTCGGCAGCCTTGTCTATGGCGCGCCCGAGCGCGATGACGTCGAATTCGGGCCGCTGATTTCGAGGGCACAGCAGGACCGTGTCGCCGGGTTCGTCTCTCGTGCCAAATCGGAAGGGGCGGAAATCCTGTCTGGCGGAAATACGCCGGACGGCGAAGGGTTCTTCCACGAGCCGACCCTCGTCCAGGCCGGCATTTCCAGCGAGATCGTGCAAAAGGAAGTGTTCGGTCCGGTGGTGACCATAACCCCCTTCGATACGCCCGACCAAGCGCTCGAATGGGCCAACGCATCCGAATACGGCTTGGCCTCTTCGGTCTGGTCCCGCGACGCATCCTCGGCCATGTCGATCGCCAACGCGCTCGAATATGGCGTGACATGGGTCAACACTCACGGCGTTTTCGCCACCGAGATGCCCCATGGCGGAATGAAGAATTCGGGCTATGGATCGGATTTGTCCATGCAGTCGCTGCTCGACTACACCCAGGCTCGCCACGTCATGATCGCGTCCTGAGCAGGGCCCTTTCCCTCGGGTGGATGGCGTTCTAGAAGATAGCCATGCGCATACTCGACATGAAGACCTTCGTGGTTCTGGCCCGCAACCGCCATTTCGGCCGGACGGCGGAAGAGCTCAACACGACCCAGCCGGCCATTTCCAGCCGGCTGGCGGCCATCGAGCGCGAATTTGCCTGCCGGCTGGTCGAGCGCGGAGAAGGGCGCTTCGCGCTCACGCTCGATGGCGAGCATGTGCTGCGCCATTTCGAAACCATTCTCGAAAACATAGAAACCCTGCGTGGTGAAATCGGCGAGGGCGCCGGCCATGCCCCCGGTCCGCTCCGCATCGGGGCAATCGATTCCGTGTCCTCGACCTGGATGCCGCTGCTGATCGACTCGCTTCACCACACCTTTCCCAACCTCAAGATCGAAATGACGGTCGATGGGACCAAGCCCTTGCTCACCGGCATGCGCAAGGGCGATTTCGATCTGGTCTTCTGCCTCCATCCCGTTCTCGACGACGGCTTTCGCAACTACACGGCCTGCGTCTTTCAGATGACCTGGGCCGGCTCGCCGAAACTGATCGATCCCGATCGCACCTATTCTGTCGCGGCGCTGGCCGATATGCCGATCATCTCCTTTCCCAAGGATTCCCCGCCATACCAGATGGTGGCACCGTATTTTCACGACGAGCAGGTTCTCGCCTCAAAGCTCACCAGCTGCAATTCGCTCTACGCGATCATCAACCTTCTTATCGACGGGTTCGGCGTCGGAGCCGTCCCCAGCGTCACGATCAGCCGCGAGCTCAGTTCAGGTCTGCTCAATCCGATCAAGGTCGCCAAGCGATTCCCGCCGATGCCGATCATTGCCAGCTATCAGGCATCCACTCAGCAGGATTTCATCAGGCGGGTCGTCAGGAGAGCGCGCGCAACCGCCGAACACTACTGTGCAAAGGTCAATCCGGCCCACGCCTGGATCGATTGAGGGGGCAGGCGGGCGCCCGCAGCGCCGAGTGCGGCCACAACCTGGTGAAGCTTGCCACCCTGTCGGGACAAGCGCCAATCCGCATGTTAAGGAATCGCCAAGGACTGCCCCGTTCCGGTGGGCGTCCCGCACGGGAGTATAAGCTCAGACTTGATGACCCAGCTCGATGAGCCCAGGATCGAGATGTCCGGCGCAGACGGTGTTCTCGTTGCGCGTCTTTCCGGCGCGTGGACTACGCAATGGACGCAGCAGATCCAGGCGCGGATCGATTCGGCCTTTTCCGCTCATACCGTGCCGTCCCGCCTTGAGTTCGATCTGAGCGGGGTGACTGCGCTCGACACGGTCGGCGCCTTCCTTCTGGCCCGCCGCCGCGAAGAAATGGGGCAGGGCGTTCAGACCGCGATCACCGGAACAACTCAGGCGCAGGAAGCGCTTTTAAGCCACGTCAATGCCATAGAGCCGCACGCTCCTGTCGCCAGGCACAAGCTGCCCTGGCTTGTGCGCCCATTCGACGAACTGGGCCGCATGACCGCCAATGCGCTGGGCGATGTGGTCACCATTCACGCCGTTCTTGGCCGGGTGATGGCCGCGGCCGGGGCCACGCTCACCTTTCGCGCCCCGTTCCGGCTTGCTGCGCTGGTCAACCAACTCGATCTGATCGCCTTCCGCGCCGTGCCCATTGTCATGCTCATTTCGGTGGTGGTCGGCGCCATCATCACCCAGCAATCCATTCTCCAGCTCAACAATTTCGGCGTGGCGATCTATGTGGTCGATCTGGCCGCCATTCTGATGCTGCGCGAGGTCGGGCTCCTGCTCGCTGCTATCATGATCGCCGGCCGGTCGGGTTCGGCCATTACCGCCGAGCTGGGTTCCATGCGCATGCGCGAGGAACTCGACGCGCTCAAGGTCATGGGGGTAGATCCCTACCAGGTGCTGATCCTGCCGCGCATGATCGCGCTGTTGATCGGCCTGCCGTTCCTGGCGTTCATCGGGGCGCTGTCCGGACTCGTGGGCGCGGCTGTCGTAGCCTTGGTCTATGGCGGCATCCCGTTCGATATCTTTCTTGAACGGCTGCAGGACGCGCTCAACATGCAGACGCTCATGGTCGGCATGGTCAAGGCGCCCTTCATGGCCGTCATTATCGGCCTGGTCGCCACCAACGAGGGGTTCAAGGTGAAGGGCAGCGCCGAATCTCTTGGCCGCCACACCACGGCGTCCGTCGTGCGCGCGATTTTCCTGGTCATCGTCGCCGATGGTCTGTTCGCCATGTTCTTTGCGGCCATCGGAGTTTAGCGCATGGTCGATACAACCACACCCGATCCCATCATCTCGATCCGCGACCTCGTCGTGGGCTTTGGCGACCGCAATGTCATCGAAGGCTTTTCGCTTGATGTGCGCAAGGGCGAAGTGCTCGGCATCATCGGCCCGTCCGGCTCGGGAAAATCGGTGACCTTGCGCGCGCTGATCGGCCTTTTGCCCAAGCGCGCCGGCACAATAGAGGTCTTCGGCCAGGATTATGCCGGCATGTCCGTGCGGGACCGCGTGGCCGTCGAGCGCCGCTGGGGCGTGCTGTTCCAGCAAGGGGCTCTGTTTTCCTCGCTGACGGTCCTGGAAAACGTCGAATTTCCCATGCGCGAGCATTTCGACATTCCCCGAAAGCTGCGTCGCGAAATCGCCCGCTTCAAGATCGATCTCGTCGGTCTCAGCCCCGAATCGGAAAACCTCTATCCCGCTGAATTGTCGGGCGGCATGATAAAGCGCGCCGCTCTGGCCCGCGCTCTGGCGCTCGATCCCGACATTATTTTCCTCGACGAGCCCACCGCCGGGCTCGACCCGATCGGCGCCGCCCGGTTCGATGAACTTGTGTTGAGCCTCAAGACGGCGCTGGGGCTCACCGTCTATATGGTTACTCACGACCTCGACAGTCTTGTAACAGTCTGCGACCGTATCGCTGCCATCGGGCAGGGCAAATTGCTGCAGGTCGGCACGCTGGCCGAGCTGCAGGCTTCCGATGACCCCTGGCTCGTCGATTATTTCCACGGCCCGCGCGCCAAGCACCATCTGGAGCATCACTGAGCGATGGAAAACAAGGCCAATTACGCCATCGTCGGCGCCTTTGTGTCCCTGGTCATCGTCGGGTTCATGGGCTTTGTCTATTGGTTCTCGGTTGCCGATCAGGTCAGCGAGCGCGCCGTCTATCGCATCGTTTTCGATGGAGCGGTGACCGGCCTGGCACCCGGCACCACCGTTCTGTTCAACGGTCTGCCGGTCGGAACGGTCGAGGCGGTGTCCATCAATCCCGAAGATCCCAGCCAGGTGCTCGCCCGTATCGGCGTGGAAGCCGATGCGCCCGTGATGAACGATACCCGCGCCATACTCGAGGTGCAGGGGCTGACCGGCTTTGCCAACATCCAGCTTCTGGGCGGCACGCTCGAAGCGGGCCGGCTTGAGCCGCAACCGGGTCAGACGATAGCGGTCATGCGCGGCGAGGCGTCCGATTTCCAGCTGATCATGGAAGGCGCGCGCGACATTATCGCCAGCGCTGAAACCACCTTCGAGCGCATCGACGCGTTCTTTGCCACCAATGAAGAGCGCCTGACCTCCACCCTTACCAGCATCGATGAGCTATCGAGCGGGCTCGCGAATCTGGTGGCCGGCGCCGGCGACGGGTCCGATTTCGACGCTGTGGTTTCCAATGTCAGCACGGCGCTTGAAAGCGCCACGGCGACGCTGTCCGAGCTCGAACTGCTGGTTGCCGAGAACCGCGAAAGCCTCACCGCGACCATCGCCAACGCGGAGACCTTTTCCGACGCCCTTGCGTCCAATTCCGAGGGCATCGACGGTTTCCTCTCCTCCATGACCGCCACCAGCGAACGCATCGGCCCGCTGGCCGATGAATTGCGCGATTTGACCGTCCAGGTCCGCGAGATCGTGGCCGCGATCCCGCCTGAGGACGTGCGCTCCACCGTCTCCGACATCGGCGCCTTCGCCCAGACGCTGGCCAACAATACCGAGAACATCCAGGGCTTTTTCGACGACGCGCGCTCCCTGGCCACCAATCTTTCGGGTGTCTCGGACGGTCTGCAGGGCACCCTCGACCTGATCGATCGCGCTTCCTCCGCCGTCGATCCCGAAGTCATTGCCCGCGCCATGGATAATATCGACGCATTCTCGACGGCGCTGGGCAACAATGCCGTCAATGTCGATCAGATATTGACCAACACGCGCACCTTCACCGAAACCCTCGGCAACGCCACCGAACGGGCCGATACCATCATCGCCCGCATCGACGGCATGATCACCACCGAGGACGGGCGCATGCTGTTCGAGGAGTTCGGCGCCACCGCGACCGCGTTGCGCCAGCTCATCGACCGTGTCGACGGCATGGTGGCGTCCGAGGATGGTCAGTCGCTCTTTGCCGATTTCAGCGCTGCTGCCACTTCGATCCGCGAACTGTCCGATACGCTCAACACCGTCGCCGCGTCCCCCGAGGGGCAGCGGGTCATCGCCGACATCGCCTCGGCGGCCAACTCCATCGAAAGCCTTGCCAATGCGCTCGACGAGCGCACGCTGGCCATTTCGAACGGCCTTGTCACATTCACCAACAACGGTCTGGGCGCCTACACCACCCTCGCCAACGAGGCGGTACGGAGCCTTGAGCTGTTCAACCGCGTTATGCAACAAATCGAGCGCAATCCGCAGTCGCTGGTGTTCGGCGGAGAAACCGTGCGAGAGTTTACGCCGTAACAAAAGCGTTCCCAGCAAAAGTGGGCACCGGTTTTGCGGCTCGGGAACGCGACAAAGGAAAGCGAAGCGTTCCCAGCAAAAGTGGGCACCGGTTTTGCGGTTCGGGAACGCCGACAGAACAAGAACCAAGGACGAGCCAGATGTCTGCCAAAATCGGCCGCCGCGCCTTTCTATCGATGTCTGCCATCGGTCTCACCTCGACGCTGGCCGGCTGCTTCAGCCTGGGCGCCATCGCGCCGGTCACCTACGATCTGACACCGGGCACACCCGGTCCCGTCGCGCGCCGATCCAACCGCACCATCGTGGTCCGCGAACCCGCGACCATTTCGACCTATGACACCCAGCGCATTGTCGTGCGCCAGCCCGGTGGCGTTCTGAGCTACCTCAGTGACTCCCAATGGTCCGACACACTCCCCATGCTCGTCCAGACGCGCATGCTGCAATCGTTCCGCGATGCGGGGCTCACCAATATCGGCAAGCCGACCGACCCGATCGCGCTCGATGTCATCCTGTCCACCGATATTCGGGCTTTCGAGCTCGATACCACCGAGGGTGGCGCCATGGCGCGGGTCGCGCTGGCCATCCAACTGGTCAGCGACCGCAGCCGCACCGTAATCGCCAGCCAGACCTTCAGCGCCGATGTTCCTTCGCCATCCCTCGATCAGGCCAATGTAGTCGCGGCCCTTAACAGCGCCCTCGATGCCATCCTGCGCCAGATCGTCGAATGGACCGCCACCCGCATCTGAGCGGAAAACTTTTGTCGTTGCGCAGTTTGCGGGGTTGTAAAAAGACCTTGCTGACAATAAGTCATACTTAATCCTCCTGGCGGGTTTGCCGCCACCCCATCCCCCAATTTCGGAGAGTTTCCCATGAGTTTCACCCCTTCCGGCAAGCATCTGATCGCGGGCGAGTGGGTTTCCGGCGCGGGAACCTTCGCCTCCGAACCGGCATCCGGCCCGAGTCACGAATTCGCCGTCGGCACGCCCGAACTCGTCGATCGCGCAGCCAAGGCCGCCGAGGAAGCCTTCTGGTCCTACGGCTACTCCTCGCGCGAAGACCGTGCGGCGTTCCTCAACCTGATCGCCGACGAAATCGAGGCACGCGGCGCCGACATCACCGAAATCGGCTCTCAGGAAACCGGGCTTCCTGCGGCGCGCCTCGAAGGCGAGCGTGGCCGGACCACCGGCCAGTTGCGCCTCTTCGCCGATCACATTTTGAAGGGCGATTATCTCGACCGCCGTCACGATGCGGCACTGCCCGACCGCAAGCCCGCCCCGCGCCCTGACCTCAAGATGGTCCAGCGTCCCATCGGCCCGGTCGCCGTCTTCGGCGCGTCCAACTTCCCGCTGGCCTTCTCCACCGCCGGTGGCGATACCGCGGCGGCGCTTGCTGCTGGCTGCCCCGTCGTCGTCAAGGGCCATGGCGCCCATCCCGGTACTGGCGAGATTGTCGCCCAGGCCATCGATGCCGCGCGGAAAAAGCTGAACCTGCACCCCGGCGTGTTCTCGCTCGTGCAGGGCGGTGACCGCTCGGTTGGCCAGGCGCTGGTCCAGCACCCCGATATCAAGGCCGTGGGCTTTACCGGATCGCTCGGCGGGGGCAGGGCACTGTTCGACCTGTGTGCCGCCCGCCCCGAACCCATTCCCTTCTTTGGCGAACTCGGTTCGGTCAATCCCATGTTCGTTCTCCCCGGCGCGCTCAAGTCGCGGGCCGAGGAAATGGGCAAGGGCTGGGCCGGATCGCTGACCATGGGTGCCGGCCAGTTCTGCACCAATCCCGGCATTGCCGTTGTGATTGAGGGCGATGAAGCCCGGAGCTTTATCGATACCGCCAAGGCCGCCCTCTCCGAAGTCGGCCCCCAGACCATGCTGACCGACGGCATCGCCAAGGCCTATCGCGATGGCCGCGACAGGATTGCCGCGTCATCGGGCGTGCAGGAGCTTCTCACGTCCACCTGCGATCTCCGCAACGCCACGCCGTATCTGTTCGAAACAGATGGCGACACCTGGCTGGCCAACCACGCGCTTGGAGAAGAAGTGTTCGGCCCGCTCGGGCTGATCGTCACCGTCAAGGACGAAGACCAGATGCGCCAGATCGCGAAGTCGCTGCAGGGCCAGTTGACCTGCACCATCCACATGGATGCCGGCGACACCGATCTGGGCCGTTCGCTCATGCCCATCCTCGAGCGCAAGGCGGGCCGCGTGCTGGCCAACGGCTTCCCCACCGGCGTGGAAGTCGCCGATGCCATGGTGCATGGCGGCCCGTACCCAGCCTCGACGAACTTCGGGCACACCTCGGTGGGCACCCTCTCCATCCGCCGTTTCCTGCGTCCGGTCAGCTACCAGAACATCCCGGACGCTCTGCTGCCTGCAGACCTTTAGAGTGCGGTCAGAAAAAGTTGCAGACTTTTTCGGTTCGACCGCGCGACAACAATGAACCTGGAGCGCTGGCCCGGCCTGTTGGGGCAGCGCGCTAGAGCCTGTCATGTTGAAATGGAAGCACCTGTGTTGTCGTCCGCCGGATGCATCCGGCGTTCGAGCGGGCGCATGCGATGCCAGCCATCTCATAAGCCCGTTCGGGCGTCGGGGCACCGGCGGACGGCAACCCGAAGGGCCGGGCGGCTGCGCCCCAAATCCTTCGCAAGCCCACTTGCCCGTATCAAGATACGGGCGGCGCGGTCTTACTCGACCTTGGACCGCAGGCGCTCCGGCACAGGTGTTTCCATTTCAACATGACAGGCTCTAAGGGTAGGTATAACCCACGATCCGGAGCGTCAGTCGCTCCGGATCGATCTCTTGTGAAAACCCCAGTCCAACCGCGGTATCACTTTCTGCCGGAAGATAGTCGAGCGTGACCCTGGCGGTTTCGCTTTGGCCGCCGCCCAGCGCAATGGTGCCCTCGAGCACCACGTCCGAAATCGTGACGTGACCCTGATTGCTGACAGTGACCTCGACCGCATAACCGTCCGCGACGGCCAGTGTCTTGCCCAAGGCAAATCCGATCTGCGGCTCGCCTCCGGTTCGGGTCAGGGCTTCAAAGGCAATAAAGCCCGCCAGCGCCAGCACAAGCACCGCGCTCGCTGCGGCGACGATCCACTCGACCTGCTCACCTGATTTACCTTTACCGGGTGCCATCACGCGCTCCTAAAGGATCAGCCGCGCCGCCGAGGCGCCAATGGCTGCTGGAAAACCGAGTACGACCGTAACCCGCAACGCTCTCTCGAATGCCATGCCGTCGATCTGGCCGAGCACCCACAGGCTTGCCAGGCTGATCACCAGCGCCACCATGTAGCCCGAGACCGTGAAGCGCAGGAACGCGCTCCACCAAGGCGTTTCCGGCGAAATTTCGCTGCCGCCCGCAAACGAGGCGGCAAAGACGAAGGCATGCATGAGGGCCAGCGAGAGCGGAATCAGCGCCAGCGCGTGCCAGGCTGTCATGCGAAAGGAAATGAGCTGCATTTCTTCGGTCGGTGCCACGTTGAGCGAGAGAAACAGCGCCCCCGCTGCCATGATCAGCATTTCGCCGCCGAATGTTTCTTCCCTTTTGGCCGGCTCGGAATCACCGCCGAACTGGGCCCGCCCCAACATGGCGCCGAGCGCGGCGGGAAAGGTCTGGATCGCGATTTTCCCCATCGTCTCGCTCAGGCTTCCCGGACTGCCCAATATGGCCAGCACCACCATGATCGCCGAGCTTGTGACGATCCCGATGCCATAGGCGATGGTTACATCCCGCAAATCCTGCCGCCAGTCACGTGTGCTTTCGAACCCGATCTCGCGCGAAAGCCGCATCAGGAAGTGAAACCCGACAACCAGCAGAACCAGCAGGCGCCAACGGTCCAGCGTCATGCCCAACTGCCACATCTCCATGGTCATCAGCATGGGCAGCGCAAATATCAGGGCGCCACCAGCGCCGCGCAGCAGGCCAATTGGAAACAGGCCCTGCTGTTGTTTCGATTGCGCGCGCGTGGCCACGGGTCGCCCATCCATTATGACAGATACGGCGATAACGGGCCCCAGGCGCCGCGAGTTCCGTCAGGCGGACGGCCAACCCAACGCGCGTTCGGCGATGACAGGCTCTAGCCGCTTGTTTTAGCGCTCTTCCGCCGTTTCCCGGTTCGCCCTCGGGCCACGGGATCGTGCAGGAAATCCCCGTTCAGCTCCGCCTGCAGGTCGAGCATGGACCGTTCGGCATAGGCCATGTGATCGGCCATGATCCTGTGGACGGCGTCCGCATCGCCAGCCTGCATGGCGGCGATCATCTGGCGCTGATATTCGATGCCCTGCGCGCGCAGCACCGGCTTGGGCTGCACATAGATATCGTGACAGACGGCAAGGTCTTTCAAAAGCCGCTGCAAGAACCGGCAGGTGAAGGCGAGCAGCGCATTGTCGGCATATTCGGCCACCACCGCATGGAAATCGAGTTCGGCCATGCGCTGGTCCCAGCGCTCCTGCGCGTCGGCCGGCTCGTGATCGTAAATTGCGATGATGTCATCGAGCCGCTGATAGGCGGCGGCGTCCATATTGGCCATAGCGCTGACCGCGACCAGTGGCTCGAGCACCTTGCGCAGCGCATAGATGTCGCCAATCGTCACCGTCTTGGCGAACAGATAGTTGGACAGCAGGCTCATCGCCCGGCTTTCCGACATGGTGTCGATAAACGCCCCGCCGCCCGGCCCGGTGCGGGTGCGGATCAATCCCTGCACTTCGAGCGATTTCAGCGCCTCCCGGATCGTCCCCTTGGACGCCGCGTATTGCTCCATCAATTCGCGCTCCTGCGGCAGCCGGTCTCCCGGCTGCAACCCGTGCTCGATGATGGTTTTCTTGATCGCATCGACGATTTCGTCGGTACGCTTGCGGCGGAGAGGGGCGGGGGTGTCGAGGGCGTTCATATCTTTTGCTCCACCCACCAGTCTGTCACCCCGGCCTTGAGCCGGGGTCCAGTACACGCAGGTCTCGCGGTTGAAACGCCGACGCTGACGGTTACTGGTTCCCGGGTCTCCGCCCGGGATGACGATTGTGGGGCGGACGGGATGATGGAGGGTATGGGGTTTTTAGGGAACATCTTACTGAGCCGCTGCGGCCAGCCTGGGCGCGCTGGCAATCAACTCCCTTGTATAGTCGTGGCCCGGCGCCGCAAACAGTTTCTCGGCAGTGTCCAGTTCCACCATCTCGCCCAGATACATGACCCCGACCCGGTCCGATACCGATTCCACGACCGCCAGATCGTGGCTGATGAACAGGTAGGACAGCCCGAATTCGCGCTTGAGATCGTCCAGCAGCAACAGCACCTGCGCCTGTACCGAGACGTCGAGCGCCGAGACCGGCTCATCGAGGACCATGATTTTCGCTTCCGCCGCCAGGGCCCGCGCGATGGCGATACGCTGCGCCTGCCCACCGGAAAATTCGTGCGGATAGCGCTCCAGCGTGTCCCTGGGCATCTGCACGGCTTCGAGCAGATCGCGCTTTCTCGCCTTGCGCTTTCCGGCATCATAGCCGCGCAGAAGGTTGAGCGGCACATCAAGAATCTTGTCTATCGTCTTGCGTGGATTCAGAGAAGCAACAGGGTCCTGAAACACGTACTGGATCATCCGCCCGAACGCCCGCGAGCCTTCCGACTGCAGCGCGTCATATCCCTTGCCCCCGATTTCGATGGAGCCCGAGGTTGGCGTTTCCAGCCCCACTAGCATGCGCGCGATGGTCGATTTCCCCGATCCGCTCTCGCCCACAATGGCCAGCGTTTCCCCCTGCCTGAGTTCAAGCGTCACGCCCTTTACGGCCTGAACCTCGTGGCTCTTGCCACCAAACAGCGTCCGATTGCCCCCGAAGGTCTTGACCAGATCTTTTACGACGATGGCATTGCTCATGGCTGGCCCTCCGCAAACAGGGGCCGGACGGTGGCAAGAAAATCCTTGCCCTTGCCCAGCTCCGGCACGCAGGCGATCAGTTTTTTGGTGTAATCGTGCTGGGGATCGCGCAGCACATCCGGCGTCTTCCCGCTTTCGACGATAAGGCCATCCTTCATCACCGCAACCCGGTCGCACACCTGGGCGACAACCCCGAAATCGTGGGTAATGAGCAACAGCGCCAACCCGCGCTCGCGCCGCAGATCTTGCAGCAGGTCGAGAATTTTCGCCTGCACGGTCACGTCCAGCGCCGTTGTCGGCTCGTCGGCGATGATGATGTCGGGATCGTTGGCCAGCGCCATGGCAATGCCGATGCGCTGGCGCTGCCCGCCGCTCAATTGGTGCGGGAAGGCGTCGACCCTCTCGGCGGCATCGCGAATGCCCACCTGTTCCATCAGCGCGATAGCCCGCTGTCTCGCTTCCGCCTTGCCGACCGGCTGATGCGTTGTGATAGCTTCGGCGATCTGCTCGCCCACCTTGTAGAGGGGGTGGAGCGTCGTCAGCGGGTCCTGAAACACATAGGCGACTTTCGAGCCGCGCAGCGCCCTGATGCCGCTTTCCGACCGCGAGAACACGTCCTCGCCCTCGATGGACACCGACCCGCCGGTGATGATGCCCGGCGGGGAGGCGACAAGCCCGAGCAACGACAGGGCGGTGACCGATTTGCCCGACCCGGACTCCCCGATCAGCCCCATGCACTCGCCCTTGTTGAGCGTGAAGGAAATATCCTTGACCGCTGGAATGGTCGCCCGGCCGCGCTGGAAACTGGTTTCGAGATTGCGCACGTCGAGTATGGCAGTGGGTTTGTCTTGGGGCTCGGCGGCCTTCTTGCGCTCGATGCGCGTCACCGAAAGCGGGCGCGTTAGATCCCCGGCCCGCAGGCGCGGATCGAGCACGTCGCGCACGCCATCGCCCAAAAGATTGATGCTCATGACGATGGCAAAGATCATCAGTCCGGGAATGACCGATACATGCGGGGCATTGAACAAAAGGCTGCGCCCTTCGCCCAGCATCGAGCCAAGGTCCGATTGCGGCGGCTGTGCGCCAAGTCCCAGGAACGACAGCCCGGCGGTTTCAAGGATCATCCAGCCCACAGTGGTCGACATGGTGATCACGATCACCGGCAACACATTGGGCAGCACTTCGGAAAACAGGATCGCCGTGTGCGATTTGCCCGAAAGCCGGGCGGCGTCAACGAATTCCCGGCCGGCCAGCCCCACCGTGATGCCGCGCACGTTGCGGGCAAAGAACGGGATATTGACGACCGCGATGGCGTAAAGCGCGTTCAGCAGCCCCGGCCCGAGCACCGCGACAATGGCCAGTGCGAGCAGGATATAGGGAAACGCCATCAGCATATCGATGCCGCGCATCAATATGGTATCGGTGGTGCCCCGCGCATAACCCGAAACCAGCCCGATCAGCGAGCCGATCAGCGCCGCGATCAGCGTCGCCGAAAGCCCCACGGCAATCGACACTCGCGACCCCCAGATCAGCCGGGCCAGAATGTCTCGGCCCAAATGGTCGGTGCCCAGCAAATGCCCGTCCGAAAAGATCGGCTGCAGCCGGTTGGCGGGCAGGGTGATGTCGGGGTCGGGAATGGGCAGCAACGGAGCGAGCAATGCCATCGCCCCGATCAGGACAAGGATGACAAGCCCCCCGGCCGCCAGCCGGTTGTTGAGCAAAAGGCTCCAGCTCGAGAGCCGTGCCGAGGACGCCTGAGGCGCGGTGGTCGCGATCGCCTGGGTCATGTCTTGAGCCTCGGGTCGAGAATGGCCTGCGCCACATCGGCGAGCAGGTTGATGAGGACGTAAGTGACAGCAACCACCAGCACTCCGCCCTGCACCAGAAGAATGTCACGGGTGGAAATGGCGTTGACCAGCATCGCCCCGATGCCTGGCCACTGGAACACGGTCTCGATATAGACCGCACCACCCATCACGAACCCGGCCTGGATGCCGATCACGGGAATGATCGACACCAGCGCCGCCTTGAAGGCGTGCCGGTAGATCACAGCGCCTTCGTTGAGCCCCTTGGCCCGCGCCGTGCGCACGAAATCCTGCCGCAGCACTTCGAGCATGGCCGCGCGGGTGAGCCGCGCGATAACGCCGGTCGCGACAATGGCCAGCGTGGTGGCGGGCAGGATCAGATGGATCAGAAGGTCAGGCAGGTCGCCCCCGCCATAGACGGCATACATGCCCGAAGCGGGCAGCACGCGCCATTGCACGGCGAACAGGAGGATGAAGATCAGCCCCAGCCAGAAAGCGGGCGTGGAAATGCCGATCAGCACAAAGAACGTGACGATCCGGTCGGTCCAGCCGAACTGGCGGACCGCCGAAACAACTCCGGCCAAAAGGCCAAGGATCGAACACAGGATCATCGAGGCGCCGGCAAGGATCAGCGTTGCGCTGAAACGCTCGAGAATTTCATCGAGCACCGGACGGTTGAGTCTGAACGACCGGCCGAAATCGCCCTGAAGGACATTGGTGATCCAGGCGATGTACTGCTCGGGAAGCGAGCGGTCGAGCCCGAGATCGCGATTGACGCGCTCGACATTTTCCGGCGTGGCGTAGGCACCCAGAATGGCCGTGGCCGGATCGCCGGGGATCATGGCCATGATCCCGAACACAATGATCGAAAGCCCGAACAATACGGGTATGGCGGCAACGAGCCGCTTGGCGATATAGGCCAGCATGGGCGGCCTCCTCTGTCCCTCCGGTGGAGACCGGCGGTTCTCCCGCCGATCCCGGTAGTCGCTGGTAGCCCGTCAGGCGCCCTATTGCTTGGAGACGTCGCCCAGTTGCAGCAGGAAGCTCGGCTGCAGCGAGAAGCCCTCCACCGCTTCGGTCGTCACCGCATTCTGCTGCCAGTTGGCGACGAAGATCCAGGGTGCGTCTTCATAGACGATTTCCTGCATCTGCTTGTAGAGATCGCCGCGCGCTTCGATGTCGGTTTCCACCCGCGCCGCCTCGAGCAATTCATCGACCTCTTCATTGGAATAGTACGACGAATTGAAGCCCCCGGCCTCCGGCCAGGCATTGGTGCGAAGCGTCAGGAAGGGCAGAACGTCCGGATCGTTGGTCATCCATGCCATTTCCGCCATGTCGACATCCTCGCCGAGACCAGGATTCACGATCCCCAGGAAGGTGTTCCATTCATAGGTCTCGATCGTCACATCGAACCCAACGGCCTCAAGATCGGCCTGGATGGCCGTGCCCATGGTGATCGGATCGAGCATGCCCGAACCACCTTCGGTGACATAGAAGGTGACCTCGGGGTTATCGACCCCGGCTTCGCTCAGCAATTGCTCGGCCATGTCAGGGTCGTACGGATAGGGCTCGAGATCTTCGTTATAGGCCCAGTTGAACGCCGGAGCGATCGGGCTGTCCGAGACCGTGGCCGTACCCTGCAAAATATCGTTGACCAGAGCGTCCTTGTTGACCGCGTAGTTCGCGGCCTGGCGAACCAGCTTGTCGGCGAAAGGACCGTACTGGGCGTTCAGCATCACATACCAGACGTGCGGCCCTGCCTGCTCATAGACCTCAAATGCGGAATCCTCCTCGAACTGGCTGACATTGTCGGGCGGAACTTCGACCATGACGTCGATGCCGCCTGAAAGCATTTCGGCAACCCGCGTGTTGGCATCGGTGATCGGCCGGAAGACCACGGCCTCGAGCGCCGGCGCGCCGTCCCAATAGTCGGGATTGGCTTCGACCACGACACGCGTGTTCGACTGCCATTCGACAAACCGGTACGGACCGGTCCCCGACGGATTGCGCCCGTAATCGTCCACGTTGTCCATCACGCCTTGTGGCGACACGATGAGCCCCGTGGGATAGGCGAGGTTGGACAGAAACGGCGCGAACGGTTCGGTCAGAACAAACTCGACGGTGTGCTCGTCGATCACGTTGACGCTGTCGACGGCCGAAAAGTTGAACGACAGCGGGAACGGACCCGTATCGTAATAGGGATGGTCCTCGTCCAGCATGCGATCGAAATTGAACTTCACCGCCTCGGCGTTGAACGGCGTGCCGTCGTGGAACGTGACACCTTCGCGCAGATTGAAGGTATAGGTCAGCCCATCGTCGGAAATCGTCCAGTCCGTGGCCAGAGCCGGTTCGACTTCCAGCGTGCCATCGGCATAGCGGACCAGCCCGTCATAGATGTTGACCAGGATGCGAAAGTCGTTGACCGCGGTGGAAACCTGCGGGTCGAGCGACTGCGGCTCGGCGATCTGGCCGACGATCAGGACATTGGGTGGGGTCTGGGCGACGACCGGCGATGCGGCCATCAGCGCGGCTATGGCGGCCCCGGCTAAAAGCTTTTTCATGACAACCTCTCCTTTGGCGCATTGGGTGCGCGGTAAACCAGTGAACGAACCTTTGCGGTTCTGACTTGGCCCCCCCAGAGCTTGCCTTGGAGGCGCTGGTCTGAAATTAAATTTATCAGCATAAATGGACATGGCAATACATTTATCGCTATAAATTACACAAGGACTTTCAGAAAAAGTGGTCCCCACTTTCTCATCTCGAAAGTCCGAGCGAAAAAGAAGATCCGCCTTAAAGGCGGCAGGGAGAGTTTTGCCCATGACGTTTTCGATCCTCGCCCACGACCGCGCAACCGGTGCTTTCGGCGTCGCGACAGCCACGGGCGGACCCGCCGTCGGCTCGCTGGTGCCCCACGCGCGCGCAGGGGTGGGGGCGCTGGCAACACAGGGCTACACCAATCCGCTCTATGCCTTTGACGGGCTGGCGGCGCTCGAAGCCGGGCAGGGGGCCGAGGCAATCGTCTATGCCCTGACAATTGCCGACCCCGAGCGCGAACGGCGGCAATTGATCGTCATGGACCGCACGGGTGCAACCGCGGGCTGGAGCGGCTCGGACCTCACCGAGAGTGTGGGCATGCAGTTGCAGACCGATATCGCCATCGCCGGAAATCTTCTCGCCAACTCCGATGTTGTCCCTGCCATGGCCGAAGGCTTTTTGCGCGCCGGCGGGCCGCTGGAACTCCGCCTTCTGGCCGCCCTGACGGCAGGCGACGTGGCGGGCGGCGATGCGCGCGGCATCCAGTCTGCAGCGATAAAGACCTATTCTGACCAGCCCTATCCGGCCATCGATGCGCGCGTGGACTATTCGCTGAACCCCCTCGACGACCTTTCCACCCTGCTCGAAAAGATCCGCGTCGGCGACTATGCCGATTTCGTCGCGACGCTGCCTCGGCGCTGAACCCCCTTGCTCCCACCCTCGCACAGGGCTATGTCTTGCTCCGCTGACGGTTCCGCCAAGTAGAGCGCGGATGAAAAGGGAATACCGGTGCGGATTACCCATAAGGGGCCAATTCCGGAGCTGCCCTCGCAACTGTAAGCGGCGAATCGCAACGCCAGACCACTGACGAAAGTCGGGAAGGGGTGTTGCACCGTCTTCGAGATGAAGACTATGCCGCGAGTCAGGAGACCTGCCGCCTGCAACAGACCAACAAGCCGGACGAGGTGTGCCGGCAGGGGGCAGGTATGGATTTTTACGCAGCGCGTCCGCTGACACAAAGCCCACCGCCTTCTCGCAAGAGAAGGTGGGCTCATGACACCTGACGCAATTCTCTTTCTGATTTCTCAGCCCTATCTGAAGGGCAGGCGTTTGAAGGCGCTTCAGGCATCGCTGACCCGCGCGTGCCCGATCCCGTGCGCCATCGTTCGCATGGAAGGCCGCGAGGCCGGGCCGATGTCGGCGCTCGACGCGCTGGTGGGCGAGGGCGCACGAAATATCCTCGTTCAGCCGGTCGGCATCCCGTTTTCCGACAGTCTTTTCGCCTGGCTGCCCGGCGCGCTCGCCCATTGGCAGCGTGAGCGCGGGTTTGCTGGCGAACTGGCCCTGGCGTCCGATCAGGTCGGCGACGAAGCCGTACTGGCGGCAATCGCCCGATCCAGCCTCGACAATGCCGCCGAAGCGACGCCTGTGGAGGCCGATCGCGGTTCGATAGACGGCGCGGGCTGGGACAAGGTGCCGGCGCATCGGCACCACCTTCTCGTATGCACCGGGCCGCGCTGCAATTTCCGCGAATCCGGCCCGCTCAGCGCCATTCTTGCCGAGGAACTGACGCGCCAGGGTGTGGCGCGCGATTGCCTGGTGGCCACCACCGGCTGCCTGTTCCCCTGCAACAACGGCCCTGTCGTGGCCCATTATCCGGCCGGACACTGGTATCGGCTGGCGAACGCCGATGATATCGCCCGCTTCGTTTCGACCGTTTTGAAAGACGGCAAAACGCTCCCCCAATTGATGATCCATGAGGTATCGCAATGAACCTGCTGCGCCCGGCACTCGCCGTCGCCCTGTCGCTGTTGACCAACTCGGCCTTCGCCCAGACAATTGAGAGCTGCGACACCAGCTTTGCCTATGACTCCCCGCCAGCGCGCGCCATTACGCTCAACCAGCAGCCAACAGAGGTCATGCTGGCGCTGGGGCTCGAAGACAGAATGATCGGCACCGCCTATCTCGACGACACGATCCCCGACCAGTGGCTCGAAGCCTACAATTCCGTCCCGGTGCTCTCGGACCGCTATCCGGCAAGGGAAGTGGTGTTGGCCGAAAACCCCGACTTTCTTTTTGCCGGCTTTGCCTCGGCCTTCAACGACACCAACCTGGGCGCCGAAGCCGAATGGCACGACATCGGCATCGGAACCTATGTGGTCAATGCCGAATGCCGCAATCAGCACCCCGCCGATATACGCATGACCACCGATCCCATCTTCATCGACCTTGAAAGCATTGGCGCGCTCTTTGGCGTCGAGGATAAGGCGGACGCGCTTGCCGGCAATATCCGCACGCGGCTCGACGCCGCGGCAACCGGCGCGTCGGGCGCCGGGCTGACGGCCTTTCTCTTTGACTCGGGCACCGACACCGCATTTTCCGCGGCCTGCTGCGGTGCGCCGGGCCTGCTCATGGAGTCGGTCGGTCTTGAAAACATCGCGGGCGATATCGAGGGCCGCTGGGCCGATCTGGCCTGGGAAACGGTGGCGACGGCGGATCCCGACGTCATCATTCTGATCGAAGCCGAATGGTCGACCGCCGAGGAAAAGCGCGCACAGCTCGAAAGTGACCCGGTGCTCTCCCAGCTCCGTGCGGTCCGGCAACGGAACTATGTCGTCGTCCCGTTCTCCGAAACCATACTTGGGCTGCGCTTCGTCGATGGGGTCGAACGCCTCGCAGCTGGCCTCCAACAGTTGGACCTGAACTAGAACATGAACCGCGCTCCCTACGGCGTCACCCTCGGGCTGGCGCTGATCTTTCTCGTGCTCGCCATGCTGGCCGGTGCCTTCTGGGGCACCGCCGATCTGCCGTGGGATGCGCGTATCAGCGCGCTGCTGCGCCTGCCCGATGCGCAGCCCAATCTGCAATTGATCGTCTGGGAATGGCGCCTGCCGCGCGTCATCATGGTGGCGCTGGTCGGGGGCGGGTTGGCGCTGTCGGGCGTCATCATGCAGGCCCTGCTGCGCAATCCGCTGGCCGATCCCTACCTTCTGGGCCTGTCCTCCGGGGCGTCCGCTGCGGCGACCGCCGCCATCGTCTGGCTGCCCGCCACGTTCGTTGCCAGTTTCGGGCTCGACCTGCTGGCCTTTCTGGGCGCGATGCTTGCCTTTATTCTCACTCTCGGGCTGGCCTTCCAGCCGGGCAGGGGTATGGATAAGCTGGTTCTTATATTGGCTGGCGTTGCCATATCGCTGTTTTTTTCCTCGGTTTCCGCCTTTTTCATCCATCTCGCCGATCCCCAGGTCACCCGCGAGGCATTGTCCTTCCTGATGGGCTCCGCCGCCGGCGCGCGCTGGGCAGACCTTCCGCCGCTGGCCATCGCCCTGCCGCTTGGCCTGCTTGCCACGTGGCTGTGCGCCACCATGCTCGACGCCGTGCTGCTCGGCGACGAGCGGGCCGTGGCCCTTGGCGTGCCGCTGCCGGTGCTGCGATTGGCTCTGCTCAGTCTCGCCGCCCTTCTGACCGGGCTGTCGGTGGCCGGAGCGGGCATCGTGGGCTTTGTCGGGCTCATCGTGCCGCACATGGCCCGGCTTCTGGTCGGCGCGCCCCACAAAAAGCTGATCCCGCTGGCCGTGGTGCTCGGCATGATCGTGCTGGTGGTGGTCGATCTGCTGTGCCGCATCGTGCTGGCCCCCGAAGAACTGCCGCTCAGCGTGCTGCTGGCGCTGTTTGCGGCGCCCCCCTTTGTCTTCATCCTGCGGAGGGTGCGCCGTGGCTTCTGACCCGATTGTCACTCTTGAAGCGGTCTCGCTCAAAAAGGGCGAGGCGCAATTGCTCGACGGCGTCTCGTTTGCGCTCGAGCGCGGAAAATTCCACGCGCTGCTCGGCCCCAACGGCGCCGGAAAATCGAGCCTCATGCGCGTCCTCTATCGCGCCGAGGCCGACAATACCGGAACGGTCCTTCTGGATGGAAAGCCCCTCAAGGACTGGCCCCGCAAGGCCTATGCGGCGCGGGTCGGGGCACTGGTCCAGGAGTCCGTGTCGCTGGCCGGGTTGACGCTTTACGAGGTCGTGGCGCTCGGTCTGCTGCCGCTGGCGCTGCCCCGCCAGGAGGCTGCGGCCCGGTGCAACGAAGCCCTGTCCCTCGTCGGTCTCGCCGGGCGGGCAGGAGAGGATGCCGCCCATCTCTCCGGCGGCGAACAACAGCGCCTGTTTTTCGCGCAAATTCTGGCGCTCGACCCGGAAATCTACATTCTCGACGAGCCCCACAACCATCTCGACCTGCACTACCAATATGTATTGCTCGAAGCGGTCAAACGCCGGGGCAGGACGGTTCTCGCCTCGTTCCACGATCTCACCCTCGCCACCCGCTTTTGCGACCGGGCATTTTTGCTCGACCACGGCAGACTGGCGGCCTCGGGGACACTGGCGGAGGTCCTGACGGCCCAAAGGCTGGCCCAAGTGTACCGGATCGATGCCGAGCTCGCCGATGACGTGATCCGGATCAAGGGCGCCATCACGGCATAGCGGCTACCGCTTTCTTGCGACTCTATTCCCTTGTCACCCCGGCCTTGAGCCGGGGTCCAGTACGCTCCGTGCCAGCGATACCGGCACCAGCGCTGCCGGTTACCGGATTCCGGATCCCCGGCCCGGTATGACGCCGGAAGAAAGAGGCAGGAAAGGCTAAAGATCGCTGCTTGCGCTTGCGTTGTACCTGTGGTTTGCATCGCCCAAACGCACAAGGTCCTTTCATGTCTGATTACCTCGAGATCTCCCCCGAGATCAAATACGCCCTGGCCGACGGCCAGCCTGTCGTGGCCCTCGAATCCACGATCATCACCCACGGCATGCCCTATCCGCAGAACCTCGAGACCGCGCTGGCGGTGGAGCAGGTCGTGCGCGACAATGGCGCGGTGCCCGCCACCATCGCGGTCATGGGCGGCAAATGCCATGTGGGCGTGGCCGGCGAAACACTCGAGGACCTGGCCAGGACCGGGCTTGAAGCCGCCAAGGCCTCCCGGCGCGACCTCGCAGCCATCCTCGTCAAGGGCCTCACCGCCGGAACCACCGTCGCCACCACCATGCAGATCGCTGCCATGGCCGGCATCAGGGTCTTTGCCACCGGCGGCATCGGCGGCGTGCATCGCGGGGCCGAATCCACCTTCGATATTTCCGCCGATCTCACCGAGCTGTCCCAAACCCCTGTCGCCGTGGTTTGCGCAGGCGCCAAGTCGATTCTCGACATTCCGAAAACCCTCGAAGTGCTTGAATCCAATGGTGTTCCGGTCATTGGTTATGGCACAGACGCCTTCCCGGCCTTCTTCGCGCGCGAAAGCGGATATGGGGTCGATTACCGCCTCGACACGCCCCAGGAGGTCGCGGCCCTCATCGCCACGCAGGCGGCGCTGAACATGGCCGGCGGCGTTCTGGTCGCCAACCCGATCCCCGAGGCCGACGCCCTCGACGCCGACGAAATCAACGGCCGCATCGCCGCCGCCATCGCCGATGCCGAGCGGCAAGGCGTGACCCGCAAGGATCTCACACCCTATCTGCTCAACCGCATCTTTGAGCTGACCGACGGCAAGTCGCTGGTCGCAAACATCGCACTGGTCAAGAACAACGCCGCCGTGGCAGCCCGGATCGCGGCCGCCCTCGTCAAGACGCACTGACCGTGACTGGCCGTATCCTCGTCGTTGGCGACGTCATCACCGATATTCTCGTCGTGCCCGAAGGGCCCGTTGCGCGCGGCACCGATACACCGGCCACCATCCGCCAGATGCCCGGCGGTTCGGGCGCCAATCAGGCCGTGTGGCTGGCGGCCATGGGCGTCGACGCCCATTTCGCCGCCCGCGTGGGCGCCCCCGATGTGGTTCGCCTTCGTCGCCATTTCGAAGGGCAGGGCGTCACCGCCCATCTGAGCGGCGACGTGGCCAATCCCACCGGCACGCTGATCTGCCTTGTCGATCCCGACGGAGAGCGCAGCTTTCTCACCGATCGCGGCGCCAACGCACATCTGGGTGAAACCGATCTCCCTTTCGAGCTGCTCGACGGCATGGACCGGCTGCACATCTCGGGCTACGCCCTGTTCGAGCCCAGGCCCCGCGCCGCGGTCATGGCGCTGGCTGCCCACGCCAAGGCAAGACACATCCCCGTCAGCATCGATCCGGCTTCAACGGGCTTTCTGGCCGCTGTCGGCCACGACAATTTCCTCGGCTGGGCGGCGGACGCCGAAATCATTTTCCCCAACGCCGACGAGGCCGAGCTTCTGACCGGGCAGACCGATCCCCACCGCCAGATCGCGGCCCTGCTCGAGGTTTTCCCCCGCGCGGTCCTCAAGCGCGGCAATCAGGGCGCCATCTTCGCCGCGCGAGGCACGGAGTCGCGCGCGGTTCCCGCCGAAGCTGTCGAAGTGGTCGATACCACCGGCGCCGGCGACGCATTTCTGGCAGGCTTTCTGGCTGCCGAGCTGCGCGGAGAAACCCCCGAAGCTGCCCTGGCTTCCGCCATCGCCGCCGGCGCGCGCGCCGTGACGAGGCTGGGGGCGCAGCCGTTGGCGCTATGAATTATTTGTGACGTTTTGCAAGGACTTCAGTACCGCTGGGGGTGATTGCCAGACGTTCTAAAATTGCGTTTACTGCGCCCGCGGCCTGGCGTGTCTTTGTATTTGGATCCTCCTGGCGCTGCGCCGCAAAACGGGTAGGGGACGACGATGAAACGCATCCAGACATTGGCTATGGCGGCAATATTGGCCACTGGCCTTGGCACCACTCAGGCAGCCGCACAGGACGTGATGGTGGTCTATGACGCTTCGGGCTCCATGTGGGGCCAGATTGACGGGGTCACCAAGATCGAGATTGCCCGCGAGGTGCTGGGCGACCTCGTGAATCAATGGTCTGCCGAGACCAATCTGGGTCTTGTGGCCTATGGCCATCGCCGTGAGGGCGATTGCGGCGATATCGAAACGGTCATTGCGCCCCAGCCCATTTCGCCCGCCACATTCATTGATGCGGTCAACGCCATCAATCCGCTGGGCCGCACACCGCTGTCGGCTGCAGTCGAACATGCCGCCGAAGAACTGGTCTATCTCGAAAACCCCGCAACCGTGGTCCTGATCTCGGACGGCATCGAGAACTGCGAGGCCGATCCGTGCGCGCTGGCCAGCCATCTCGAAGAGCGCGGCATCGCGTTCACCACCCACGTCATCGGTTTTGACGTGGCGTCCGAGGAATACGCCCAGCTTTCCTGCATCGCCGAAAACACCGGCGGCGTCTTCGTGCCGGCCTCCAACGCCAGCGAACTGGCCGATGCGCTCGATGAGGTCAAGCAGGTGATCGAGGAGGCGCCCGAACCCGAGCCCCAGCCCCAACCAGAGCCCGAACCCGAAGTCTCCCAGGTCGATATCAAGGCACCGGCCAGCGTAACCGTCGGCATGCGCTTCCCGGTCAGCTGGGCGCCAACGCTCGAGCCAAGCGATTATGTGACGATCGTTCCGGTCGGCGCCGATGAGGGCAGCTTTGGCGACTATCAGCGCGTACGCGACGATTCCGAGCAGGAATTGAGGGCCCCGGCCGAAACCGGACTTTACGAAGTCCGCTACGTCTTTGAGGAAACTGGAGAAACAGCCGGCTCGACCCCGGTTGAGGTTGTCGATGCCGAAGTCACCGTCACAGCCCCGGAGTCCGTCACCACCGGTGCCCGGTTCACCGTGAGCTATACCGGTGCCGTCGATGGCACCGATTATGTCACCATCGTTCCGGTCGGCGCCGATGAAGGCAGTTACACCGATTACCAGCGTGTGCGCGATGCGTCCGAACAGGACCTGACGGCCCCAGCCGATCCGGGGCTCTATGAAGTGCGTTACGTCCTCGATGAGGGCGGGCGGACAATGGCATCGACCCCCATTGAGGTGGTCGAACCGCAAACCACGGTTTCCGCGCCCAAGACGGTGACAGTGGGCGCTCGCTTCACCGTCGGCTACACCGGTTCGGTCAATGGCAACGACTATGTCACCATTGTTCCGGTCGGTGCCGAGGAGGGCAGTTACACCGACTACCAGCGTGTGCGCGATGCGTCCGAGCAGGAACTGACAGCCCCCGCCGAACCTGGCCTTTACGAAGTGCGCTACGTGCTTGACGAAGGCGGGCGGACCCTCGCGTCGGCGCCCATAGAAGTTGTTGAAGGCGAGACGACGGTTTCGGCGCCCGAAACCGTGACCGTCGGTTCGCGGTTTACCGTCAACTACACAGGCGCCGTCAATGGCAATGACTATGTCACCATCGTTCCCGCCGGAGCCGATGAGGGCAGCTATCTCGATTACCAGCGTGTGCGCGATGCGTCCGAACAGGAGCTGACGGCCCCCGCCGAGCCTGGACTCTATGAAGTCCGTTACGTGCTCGATGAAGGGGCACGCACCATGGCTTCGACCCCGGTCGAGGTGGTGGATGGCGATGTGAGCGTTTCGGCGCCGGAAATCGTGATCGCCAATGCGCGCTTTGCCGTGAGCTACACCGGCACCATCAACTCCAACGACTATGTGACGATCGTTCCCGCCGGAGCCGAGGAAGGCAGCTATGGCGATTATCAACGCGTCCGGGACGACACCGAGCAGGAACTCACGGCACCGGCCGATCCGGGGCTCTATGAGGTTCGCTATGTGCTCGATGAGGGCGGGATCACCATGGCCTCAACACCGATCGAAGTGCTTGAAGAGGGCAGCGCCCTCGATTTTGGCGCCGGTCTCGATGTGCCCGCTTCCGCAGCGCCGGGAGAGACGATCCTTGTGACCTGGACTGCGGATGTCGAGGGCGCGCGGGTGTCGCTGGCGCGCACCGATCAGGCCGATTTCGCATGGCTTGAAGCCCAGCCCACCAGTGCCGAAAAGGCCACCAAGTTCAAGCTGCCCGACGAACCCGGCACATACGAGATCCGCTTTCTCGACGTGGCCAACCAATCGGTGCTCGGCCGCTCCCCGATCACCGTCGAGTGAAGCATTGCGGGCGGTGCCAAGGCGCCGCCCGCAATGCCGGGCTGATCCCCCCGGCCACCCATATTGTGCTTGCAATTGCCTCTGGCGTCGGCTTTGCTGTTGGCTCAAGGACCATCTCGCCTCACCTCAAGATGCCTTCCCTTGATTGGCTTCTGTGAGAGCTGGTCCGCAACGGGAGGAAATTATGGGTCCCATCATTGGTAGCCCCGCGTCTCGCTTGGTGATGCTCACCGGGTTGGTCGCTGGCACCTTTTCTCTTTCCGCACCGGTTTTCGCCCAGGACGACAGCACCATGAGCCCGGTGCACTATTCATCCGAGCAGGCCGATCGCGGTGAGGACAGGTTTGAAAGAGACTGCGTCGACTGCCACGGAGACGATCTGCGCGGCGGGTTGATCGGCGGGCCGCCATTGCGCGGGCTGGCGTTCGAGCAGAAATTCGCCAACGGGGCACCGGCCTCGGCAATGTTCGGGTTCATGAGCTTGCTGATGCCGCCCAATGCGCCGGGCCGCTATTCGCCCGAGGTCTATGCCGATCTGATGGCCTATATCCTGCAGGAAAACGGCTTTCCGGCCGGCGATCCGCTGCCCTCCGACATGGAATCGCTCAACAAATTGATCGTCCAGAAGTAAAGGGCCACGCGGTCACGGGGCAGGCGTAGCCGCAAAATCGTACTCTTCGAGGATGGCGCCGATTGTGCCATCCGCCGTAAGCGCTTCAATCGCCTCGTCGATGGCCGTGCGCAAAAAGGTATTTTCAGCGAGCAACAGCCCGCCCACCCCCAGGCTGGACGGCTGCAAGGGACTTGGGTCCACGACGTGGATGTCCGCAAGGTCGGGATTGTCGCGTTGCGCGGCCCACAGGCTGGGCGCCCAGACCAGCGCAACATCCACCGTGCCGTTGAGCAGCGAGTCGATGGACAGCTGGTTGGTGCCCATTGGAAACACCGGCCAGCGGTCTTCCGGCGCCATCGTTGAGACAAAGGTAAAGAGCTGAAAATGGGCCGACGTGCCCAGCGTCGCTCCGATGGGGCTGGAGGGAGGCAGGTCGCCCAGCGTCTGAATGGCTGGATCGGTGGTAATGAAAACATACCCGGCTTGGTAATAGGGGCGGGTGGCGATCACCCATTCGGGCAGCCCTTCGGGAATGAGCTTGAAGCCCATCTGCACGTCGCAATGTTCGAGCAGGATCTGGTAGATTTTCGTGATGTCCTCACTCACCATGTCGCTGGGAACCACATATCGTTGTGGTTCGAGCAGCAATCCCGTGGCAATGGCCTCGGCGATGGCATCCCCAATCGCCCAGTCGGGATCGCGCTCGTCCACGCAATAGCGAAATTGGGACTCGTTGAGCTGCCGGCCGATATTCCATTGCCCCGGGGCAAAGGGCACGTCGTAGAATTCAGGCTCCTGTGCCGAGGCGGGCCACGGCGACAGTGCGGTTATGGCAATGGCCAGCGCCGAAACCAGAAGCGTGACGACCGGGCGCAAGGCAAAGGACAATTGGTGTCTCCTCTATTGGTGCCGGCGTATCTTGCAGCGCTTCCCCGGCAAGAGCCGGGGTTCATGGGCGTTGCCACTTGGCCGTGGTGGCAGTGGGTGAAAGGCGGTCTCGAAAAATCGACCCTCCCGAAAAACGCGGGGCGGACCGGAAATTCCGAGCCCGCCCCGCTTCTCGGATGGCGCCTTCCGATCAGTCGGGAAGCGCAAACACGTACAGTGTTGCCGGATTGTCCGACGGCAGGCGGATGTCCGGGGTCAGCGATGCCAGGCGGCCCAGACCCGAGGCCCAGTTCGCGACAACGGCAACATATTGCTTGCCGCCCGCTTCGTAGGAAATCGGGAAGGATTCGAGCGAATTGCTCAACGGCCCGCTTTCCCAGAGCTTCTCGCCGGTTTCGTCGTCGAAGGCCATGAACTTGCGATCAAGGCTGCCAACGAACACCAACCCGCCGCCGGTAGGCAGGGTTGAACTGGTGATTGGCGCATATTGCCGATACTCCCAGACCTCGGACTGGTCTGTCAGGTTGATGGCACGGACCTGGCCGATATTGCCATCGCCATCGGGATGCGGCACGCGTGAGAAGGTCTGCAGACCGCCCCCGGTATAAATCTCACCCGGATCGAGCGGGTTGACCGTGGTGTTGGAGCAGAACTCCACCGTTGGCAGATACAGGGTTTCGGTCCGCGGGCTGTATGCCGTGGCCTGCCAGGCTTTGGCGCCCGGGTCGGCCGGACAGTTGAAGGTGGTCTCGCCGATCACCGGAATGACCTCGGGGTTGATCTCCTTCTCGCCGGTTTCCTGATCGATAGAAAGCACCACATTCTGCGGCGCGGTCTCCTTGGCCCACAGCCATTCACCCGTCGTCCGGTCGAGCGACTCGATGATGCCGATCTTTCCGGTCGTCACCACCTGTTGCCGCATCTCGCCGTTGAACGGCAGGTCCACGAGTATGCGCTCATAGGCATAGTCGAGGTCCAGAGAGTCGGTCTCCAGGTACTGGTGGTACCATTCGAGATCGCCCGTGGTCACATCGATGGCAAGTGTGGAGTTGGTGTAGAGCGCCTCATTGGTGACGTTGGGATCCGAACTCGGGGGAGTCAGCCCCGCGATCTCGACGTTCCACGGATAAGGCTGTCCGACGCCGGCAAAGATCAGGTTCTGCTCGGGGTCGTAAGAGCCGGTGATCCAGGCCGATGCGCCATGGCGGCTCTCCAGCGGCAGACCGTTCCAGCTATTGCCTTCGGGTGTGTCGCCACGGGCGATGGTGTGGACACGCCACAATTCCTCGCCGGTATCCACGTCGTGCCCGGTAAAGAAACAGCCGCCGGGCTGAGCCCTGCTGCACGATGTCATGCCTTGGACAACGACGCCGTTCGCAACGATAGGTCCGCTGGAGAAAGCAAAGCCGTGCTCGTAGTTGGCAACCGTCTTGTCCCAGATCAGCTGGCCGGTCTTGGCGTCCAGCGCAATCAGATGCGCATCGCGAGTGGCGATGATCAGCTTGTCATCGTAAATTGCCTTGCTGCGCTCTCCGTTGGGATTCACCTCATCGGGGAGTTCGTACTCATACTCCCAGATCAACTCGCCCGTGGCCCCGTCGAGGGCCTGGATGAGATGGCTCGAGTTCTGGAGATACAGAATTCCGTCATGAACGAGGGGCGTTTCCTGCGACCGTCCACCCGGAGACATGCCCCAGGCCCAGGCCAGTTCCAGATCGCCAACATTGTCCTTGTTGATTTCTTCCAGCGGGCTGTAGCCCCAGCCGTTATAGGTGCGCCGCCACATCAGCCAGTCGCCGTCGGGCGGATTATTCAACATTTCGTCAGTGACCGGCGTGAGATCGTCGATCGGACTGTCCTGGGCAACGCCGGCCTGTACGGCCAATAGTGAAACCGACGATGCGGCGACTGCCAATAAGCTGAGTAATTGTCTGGTTTTGGTCATGAGAGGCCTCCTCCAAAGCCTGGAGTACTGGCTCTCTTTCATGAAATACTTGGCTGGCGAATAGCGTCAGCTCAAAAAGCTTAGCCAGTACCGCTTAATGGTACGCCTGCATGGTTAACCTCGTCAACTATTGGTTAACATTTGTGTTCAGGCCGGAAGGCTTGACAATAAAGGCGGCACTTTTGCGCCGCCCTTTTTGATGCGTGTGACTGCGCTTACAGCGCGTCGGTCAACTCGGGCACCAATTCGAACAGATCACCCACCAGCCCGTAATCGGCCACCCCGAAAATAGGGGCTTCGGGGTCCTTGTCGATGGCCACGATGACCTTGGAATTCTTCATTCCCGCCAGATGCTGGATCGCCCCGGAAATTCCCACGGCGATATAGAGATCGGGCGCCACGACCTTGCCGGTCTGGCCCACCTGCCAGTCATTGGGCGCATAGCCCGCGTCCACTGCTGCGCGCGAAGCGCCCATGGCGGCGCCCAGCTTGTCGGCCAGCGGCTTGATGATCTCGTTGAACTTTTCCGCCGAGCCCAGCGCCCGTCCGCCCGAAACCACGATCCGCGCATTGGCAAGTTCCGGCCCGGCGCTGACCGGGGTGTCGCGCGAGACAAATTTCACCTTCGGAGCCGAGGGCGCAAAATCGACCGCTTCGAGGGGGGCCGAACCGCCGTCGCCCACGGCGTCGAACGCCGATGCGCGCACGGTGATGACGATTTTGTCCGCCGTGGCTTCAACGGTCTGGATCGCCGCACCCGCATAAACGGGCCGCTCGAAACGCTTGTCCGACAGCACGTCGGTAATATCGGAAACCTGCATCACATCGAGCAACGCCGCCACACGCGGCATCACGTTCTTGCCCGCGGTGGTCGCGGCGGCAACGATATGGCTGTACCCGCCCGCCAGATGCACCAGCAATTCCGAGACCGGTTCGGCAAGCTGGTGCGCATAGGCGTCAGCGTCGGACACCAGTACCTTGGCGACCCCGTCGAGCTTTGCCGCAGCCTCGGCGACTTGGCCGCAACCGGACCCGGCCACCAGCACATCGATATCGCCACCGATCTTCTGCGCAGCGGCAACGGCCTTGGCCGTGGCAATGGCAAGGGTGGAATTATCGTGTTCAGCGAGGATGAGAATGCTCATAGCACCCGAGCCTCCGTCTTGAGCTTTTCAACGAGTTCGGTCACCGAGCTCACCATCGAACCGGGCTTGCGCTCGGCCGGCTTGGCGGTCGATACCACGCTCAGCGTCGGCGCAAGCGCCACGCCAAGGCTTGCCGCATCGACTTCCTCAAGCGGCTTTTTCTTGGCCTTCATCACATTGGGCAGCGAGGCATAACGGGGCGTGTTGAGCCGCAGATCGGTCGAAACAACCGCCGGCAGGCTCATCTCGAGCGTTTCAAGTCCCCCATCGACCTCACGTGTCACGGTCGCCTTGCCATCGGCGATTTCAACCTTGGAGGCAAACGTCGCCTGCGGCCAGCCGAGCAGGGCCGAAAGCATCTGCGCGGTCTGGTTGGAATCATCATCGATGGCCTGCTTGCCCATGATGACCAGATCGGGGCCTTGCTGTTCGGCGATCACCTTGAGGATTTTCGCAACCGCCAGCGGCTCGATCGTTTCATCGGTCTTGACCAGAATGGCGCTGTCGGCGCCCATGGCCAGGGCGGTGCGCAGCGTATCCTGCGCCTGCGCCGGCCCGATGGAAACCGCGACGATCTCGGTGGCGATGCCCGCTTCCCTGAGCTTGACCGCCTCTTCGACGGCGATTTCGTCGAACGGGTTCATGCTCATCTTCTGGTTGGCGAGATCGACGCCCGTGCCGTCCGATTTCACCCGCACGGTGATGTTGGCGTCGAGCACCCGCTTGACCGGGACTAGAATTTTCAAAGCCGTCTCCTCTTATTCAGTCATCCGGGACGTGAGGCCGTTTCCCGT
>DFMV01000016.1:48518-68322 GCA_002375765.1 Rhizobiales bacterium UBA3584
CCGCTCATGGAATAACATTCCACGACCTCCGGATAGTCGGCGACCTCCCGCTCGAACGCTTCAAGCGTTTCCTCATCGTGCTGCTTGAGTCTAATATGGGCAAAGACCGTGATATCGAGCCCCAGCTTGTGCTGGTCGAGGATCGAAACCCGCTCCTTGATGACCCCGTCCTTTTCCAGGCGCTTGAGACGCCGCCAGAAGGGTGTGTGCGACAGGCCCACTTTCTCCGCCATATCGGCGACGGACAGGGACGAGTCATTCTGGACCACTGCCAGAATCTTGCGATCCATCTCGTCCATGTGATCGTCTCCTCAATATGCGTAAAATGATAGGATGAAATATCCAACCATTACGGGATAGTCGGAGAATGAAGTCAAGTTCTCCCCTTTGATTGGTAGTAATATTGATCAAAGCCCAATGTTGCAATCGGGGAGGAGAGCAGCATGGACACAGTCGCACGACGCGATAAATCCAACCGCCCGGCACTATCGTTTTACGTACCCGAGCCGCCGGCGCGGCCCGGCCAGCCCGTCGATTTTTCTCACATTGAGGTGCCCGAGGCCGGCGCTGTGCGCTGCCCGGACATTTCCGAACCCGAGCGCGACATGCGCGATCTGCCCTATGGGCTGATCCGCGTGCTCGACGAAAAGGGCAGGGCGGTCGGCCCCTGGGACCCGCGCCTGGACCCCGATACGTTGCGCGCCGGGCTCACCGCCATGCTCAAGACGCGCCTGTTCGATGAGCGGATGTTCCGCGCCCACCGGCAGGGCAAGACCAGCTTTTACATGAAATCGCTGGGCGAAGAAGCCATTGGCGCGGCCCAGGCGCTGGCGCTTGACCTTGGGGACATGAATTTCCCCACCTACCGCATGCTGTCCTGGCTGATGGCGCGGAACTATCCGCTGATCGATCTGTGCAACCAGATCTATTCCAACGAGCGCGATCCGTTACGCGGTCGCCAGCTTCCCATTCTCTATTCGGCCCGCGACTATGGCTTTTATTCCCTTTCGGGCAATGTCGGCTCGCGCTTCGGCCATGCCGTGGGCTGGGCCATGGCCTCGGCCTTCAAATCCGACGACAAGATCGCCATCGGTCATGTGGGCGACGGCACGACGGCAGAGGGCGATTTCCACGAAGCCCTGACCTTCGCCGCCGTCTATAAGGCTCCGGTTATCCTCTGCGTCGAGAACAACCAATGGGCGATTTCCTCGTTCTCCGGCATTGCCGGAGCCGGGGAGACCACCTTTGCCGCCAAGGCCATCGCCTATGGCATTCCCGGTCTTAGGGTCGACGGCAATGATTTCCTCGCCGTCTATGCCGCGACCCTTTGGGCCGCCGACCGCGCCCGCACCAATCATGGCCCCACGCTGATCGAGTTTTTCACCTATCGCGCCGCCGGGCACTCCACCTCCGACGATCCCACCCGCTACCGCCCCGAGGACGAAGCCTCCAAATGGCCCCTGGGCGACCCGCTGGAGCGGCTGAAAGCCCACCTCATCGCCATCGGCGAATGGTCCGACGAGCAGCACGAGGCGCTGATCGCCGAGCTGACCGCCGACATCAAATCCGCCGTCAAGCAGGCCGAAGCCATCGGCACGCTGGGCCAGTCCAAGCCCAATCCGCGCGAAATGTTCGAGGACGTCTTCGCCCACCCCGACTGGCGCATCCGCGAACAGCGCCGGGAGGCGGGGGTATGAGGGCGTTATTATCGTCAGCATTGCGACGAGAAACCTATGTCATCCCGGGCGAAGACCCGGGACCCAGTACACTCGGCATTGGAAACCTGCCCCCTGCGGCGCGTTCCGCATCCTCTGAGCGTACTGGATCCCGGCTCAAGGCCGGGATGACGACGGTGTGCGTAGCTGGCGTCGTGCGACGGCCGCAAATGACGAGGGGTCTCCCATGCCGGCCATGAACATGATCCAGGCGCTCAATTCCGCCCTGGACATCAAGCTCGGCAGCGACCCCGACACCTTGGTGTTCGGCGAGGACGTGGGCTATTTCGGCGGCGTGTTCCGCGTCACTGAAGGACTGCAGAAAAAACACGGGCTAAGCCGCTGTTTCGACTCCCCCATTTCCGAAGGCGGCATCGTCGCCACGGCCATCGGCATGGGCGCCTACGGGTTGCGGCCCATCGTCGAAATCCAGTTCGCCGACTATATCCTGCCCGCCTACGACCAGCTCGTGTCCGAAGCGGCCCGCCTGCGCTATCGCTCCAATGGCGAATTCTGGTGCCCCATCACCGTCCGCTCGCCCTATGGCGGCGGCATTTTCGGCGGCCAGACCCATTCGCAAAGCCCCGAGGCGATCTTTGCGCATGTGACGGGGCTGAAAACCGTGATCCCCTCCAATCCCTACGATGCCAAGGGTCTGCTGCTCGCCGCCATCGAGGAGGACGATCCGGTGATCTTTCTCGAACCCAAGCGGCTCTATAACGGCCCCTTCGACGGCCACCACGACAAGCCGCTCACCACTTGGGCCGAACACAAGCTCGGCGAAGTCCCCGCCGGTCATTACACCGTGCCGCTCGGTTCGGCCTCGGTCATGCGCGAAGGCAGGGAGGTGACGGTGCTCGCCTATGGCACCATGGTTCACGTCTGCAACGCGGCGATTGCCGAATCCGGCATCGACGCCGAACTGATCGATTTACGCTCCATCGTGCCGCTTGATATCGACGCCATCGTCAAATCGGTCAAAAAGACCGGCCGCTGCGTCATCGTCCACGAAGCCTCGCGGTTCGGCGGCTTCGGCGGTGAACTTTCCGCGCTCATACAGGAGCGGTGTTTTTATCACCTGCGCGCCCCGATCGAGCGCGTCGCCGGCTGGGACACCCCATACCCGCACGCCTTCGAATGGGATTATTTCCCCGGCCCGGTGCGCGTCGCCAAAGCGCTCAAGCGCTGTGTGGAGGCGGTGGCATGAAAACCTATTCCTTCCGCTTGCCCGATATCGGCGAAGGCGTCGCCGAAGCCGAAATCACCGCCTGGCACGTCAAGGTCGGCGACCACGTCGAGGAAGACCAGACGCTCGTCGACGTGATGACCGACAAGGCAACAATCGACATGACCTCGCCGGTCGCCGGCACGGTGCTCAAACTATTCGGCGCCGAAGGCGACAAGGCGCCCGTCGGCTCGGTTCTGGTCGAACTTGAGATCGAAGGCGAGGCGGAGGCAGAGGCCGCCCCACCCCCCGCTTCCCCGGCGAATGCCGGTGCCCGCCCGAGCCGAAGCGAACCGGCGAGCGAACGGCAAGCACCCATGGACCCCGGCCTTGACCGCGGAAGCGATGGGGAAGAAGAAGCGCCTGCGGCTCCATCCCCCTCCGCCGTCCCGCCCACTCCCGTCATCCCGGGCGAAGACCCGGGACCCAGTACCCCCGGCGCCGGTGAGAGAACTCCATCCTCCGAGCCTGATGAAGCCCGGCTCAAGGCCGGGATGACAGGGGATGGAGAAGCGCCCGCGGCCCAGTCTTCAGCGTCTCCCAACCCCCAACCTGTCACTCCGGGGCCTGTTCCCGGAGTCCAGGCAGAGCGGGCCACAAGCGCAGAGTCCAAACCCACTCCCCACCACCAAATCCTCATCGCCCCGGCCACCCGCCGCCGCGCCGAGGATCTCGATATCGACCTCAACTACGTCATCGGTACAGGCCCCGAGGGCCGCATCACCGATGCCGACCTCGATGCCCATCTCAAGTCCAGGGCGCCCGAGCCCGCCGCCCGCGAGCGCCAGGGCGTCCACGAGAAAAAGATCATCGGCCTGCGCCGCAGGATTGCCGAGCGCATGGAACTCTCCGCCCGCTCCATCCCGCATTTCTCCTATGTGGAGGATTGCGACATGACCGCTCTCGAAGGGCTGCGCCGGGAGATCAACGCCTCGCGCCAGGGCGCCCAGCCCAAGCTCACGCTCTTGCCCTTCTTCATGCGGGCGCTTGCGCAATTGCTGCCTGAGTTTCCGCACGTCAACGCCCATTACGATGCCGAAGCGGGCGTGTTGCGCCAGTTCGAGCCCATCCATATCGGCATTGCCACGCAAACCGCCGAGGGCCTCATGGTCCCCGTCGTCCGCCACGTCGAGGCGCTCGACATCTGGGATTGCGCCCGCGAGATGAGCCGGGTCACCAACGCGGCGCGCGAGGGCAGGGCGTCCCGAGACGAGCTTTCGGGCTCCACCATCACCCTGACCAGCCTCGGCGCTTTGGGCGGGGTCGCCGCCACCCCGATCATCAACCACCCCGAAGTGGCGATCATCGGGCCCAACAAGCTCATGGGCCGCCCCGTGTTCATCAACAATCAGGTGACCGTGCGCACCATGATGAACCTCTCCTCGAGCTTCGATCACCGCATCGTCGATGGCTACGACGCCGCCAAATTCGTCCAGCGCCTCAAGCGCCTTCTGGAAAACCCGGCGCTGATCTTCATCGAGAAGCGCTCATGGAGCTGAGGAGACCACAATGACCCATCTCGATTTCGCCCTCGGCGACATGGCCGATACCATCCGCGAGACCACCCACCGTTTCGCCAGCGACAAGATCGCGCCGCGTGCCGCCGAGATCGACCAAACCAATACGTTTCCCATCGACCTCTGGCCCGAGATGGGCGCACTCGGTCTGCACGGCATCACCGTGGAAGAGGAATTTGGCGGCCTGGGTCTTGGCTATCTCGAACACTGCGTTGCCGTCGAGGAAGTCTCCCGCGCCTCGGCCTCGGTGGGCCTGTCTTACGGCGCCCACTCCAACCTCGCGGTCAACCAGACCCGCCGCTGGGGCACCGGGGCCCAAAAGCGCAAATACCTGCCCAAACTGATCTCCGGCGAACATCTGGGCGCCCTCGCCATGTCCGAAGCCGGATCAGGGTCCGATGTCGTCTCGATGTCCCTGCGCGCCGAAAAGCGCGGGGATCGCTATGTCCTCAACGGCACAAAATTCTGGATCACCAACGCGCCCAAAGCCGATGTGTTGATCGTTTACGCCAAGACAGATCCCGCCGCCGGTCCCAAGGGCATTACCGCCTTCATCATCGAAAAGACCATGAAAGGCTTTTCCGTTTCCCCCAAACTCGACAAGATGGGCATGCGTGGCTCGGACACCGCCGAACTCGTTTTCACCGATTGCGAGGTTCCGGCCGAAAATGTCCTGGGCGCCGAAGGGCAGGGGGTGAAAATCCTGATGTCGGGCCTCGATTACGAACGCGTCGTTCTCGCCGCCGGCCCGCTCGGCATCATGCAGGCGTGTCTCGATACCGTGCTGCCCTATATCCGCGATCGCAAGCAGTTCGGCGCGCCCATCGGCTCATTCCAGCTCATGCAGGCAAAAATCGCCGACATGTATGTCGCGCTCAATTCGTCCCGCGCCTATGTCTATGCGGTGGCCAAAGCCTGCGATGCCGGCCAGACCACGCGGTTTGATGCCGCCGGTGCCATCCTCCTGGCCTCGGAAAACGCTGTAAAGGTGTCGCTCGAAGCCGTCCAGGCGCTGGGCGGCGCCGGATACACAAAGGAATGGCCGGTCGAACGCTTCGTCCGCGACGCAAAACTCTACGATATCGGCGCCGGTACCAACGAAATCCGCCGCTTCCTCATCGGGCGCGAGGTGATCGGGATATGATGGGTCACCAGCGCACCCAAAGTCCCACCCTGTCATCGCGGGATTTATTCCCGGGATCCAGCAGCATCTCCGCGGTTACCGCCGCCCTTGCGAGGCGCATGGCATGACCGCCCCCACCCTCCAATCCGCCATCAACCCGGCGTCCGAGACCTTCCGCACCAACGCCGCGCACAATCGCGCGCTGGCCGCCGAGCTGCGCGATACCGTCGCCAGGACCGCCCTCGGCGGCCCCGAAACCTCCCGCCAGCGCCATGTGGCGCGCGGCAAACTTCTCCCCCGCGACCGCGTCGAGCGCCTCCTTGATCCCGGCTCCCCCTTTCTCGAAATCGGCCAGCTCGCCGCCAACGGAATGTATGCAGACGAAGCACCGGGCGCCGGCATCATCTGCGGCATCGGGCAGGTCTCGGGCCGTCTGGTGATGATCGTGTGCAACGATCCCGCCGTCAAAGGTGGCGCATACTTTCCCCTGACAGTCAAAAAGCACCTCCGCGCCCAGGAAATCGCCCTCGAAAACCGTCTGCCCTGCATCTATCTCGTCGATTCCGGCGGCGCCAATCTGCCCTTTCAGGCCGAAGTGTTCCCCGACCGCGACCATTTCGGGCGCATCTTTTTCAATCAGGCGCAGATGTCGGCCCAATCGATCCCCCAGATCGCCTGCGTCATGGGCTCGTGTACGGCTGGCGGGGCATATGTTCCCGCCATGAGCGACGAAACGGTCATCGTGCGCAATCAGGGCACGATCTTCCTCGCCGGCCCGCCGCTGGTCAAAGCCGCCACCGGCGAGATCATCTCGGCCGAGGAACTGGGCGGCGCCGAAACCCACGGCAAGAAGTCCGGCGTCGTCGATCACATCGCCGAAAATGACGAGCACGCGCTGACCATTATCCGCGACATCGTCTCCACCCTTGCGGACAGTCCACTGGGCGTGGGGCGGGAGTCCACCGGGGATACATTGGGCGTAGAAAAAAATAATTACGATATTTCAGACCTTTACGGCATAATTCCTTTGGATGTCAGAGCCCCCTATGATGTGCGCGAAATCATCGCCCGCATCGTGGACGGATCGCGCTTTCACGAGTTCAAGGCGAACTACGGCACGACGCTGGTCACCGGCTTTGCCGAACTCTGGGGCACCAAAATCGGCATCATCGCCAACAATGGCGTGTTGTTTTCCGAAAGCGCGCTCAAGGGCGCCCACTTTATCGAGTTGTGCTGCCAGCGCCGTATCCCCTTGCTTTTCCTGCAAAATATCTCCGGCTTCATGGTCGGCGGCAAATATGAGGCGGGCGGAATCGCCAAGGACGGCGCCAAGCTCGTCACCGCCGTCGCCACGGCTACGGTGCCCAAAATCACCCTCATCATCGGCGGCAGTTTCGGCGCCGGAAACTACGGCATGGCGGGCCGCGCCTATTCCCCGCGGTTCCTATTCACCTGGCCCAACGCCCGCATCTCGGTGATGGGCGGCGAACAGGCCGCATCGGTCCTCGCCACCGTCAAGCGCGATGGGTTTGAATCAAAAGGCGAAAACTGGAGCGCAGAGGACGAGGAAGCCTTCAAGCATCCCATTCGCGCCCGCTACGAGGCCGAGGGCAATCCCTATTTCGCCACGGCGCGGCTCTGGGATGACGGCATCATCGATCCAGCCCAAACCCGCGAAATTCTGGGCCTGGCCTTCCGCGTCACGCTGAACGCCCCGATCCCCGAGCGCCCGCAATTCGGGCTGTTCAGGATGTAGATGATGATCAAGCGTCTCCTCATCGCCAATCGCGGCGAAATCGCCTGCCGCATCATCCGCACAGCCCGGCGCCTGGGCGTTGAAACTGTTGCGGTATTCTCGGACGCCGATGCTGGCGCGCTCCATGTCCGCATGGCCGACGCAGCCGTCCATATCGGGCCGTCGCCGGTCAGCAAGAGCTATTTGCGCGGGGACACGATCATCGCCGCAGCGCGCGAATCCGGGGCCGATGCCGTCCATCCCGGTTTCGGTTTCCTGTCGGAAAATGCCCAGTTCGCGCAAGGTGTTATCGATGCCGGGCTGATCTGGGTCGGCCCCGACCCGGCCTCCATCGAGGCGATGGGCTTAAAGGACGCGGCCAAAAAACTCATGGCAGAGGCGGGCGTGCCTGTGACGCCCGGCTATATGGGCGCGGACCAGTCCCCCCAGACACTTATCCCCGCCGCCGACGAGATAGGCTATCCTCTCTTGATCAAGGCCATTGCCGGTGGCGGTGGCAAGGGCATGCGCAAGGTCGAAAGGCCCGAGGATTTTTCAGCCGCGCTGCAATCGTGCCGGCGCGAGGCGAAAAGTGCCTTTGGCGACGACCGCGTGCTGCTCGAAAAATACGTCACCCGCCCACGCCATATCGAGGTGCAGGTGTTCGGCGACCGGCACGGCAATGTCGTGCACCTGTTCGAGCGTGATTGCTCGCTCCAGCGCCGCCACCAGAAGGTGATCGAGGAAGCCCCGGCGCCCGGAATGGATGAGCCGACCCGCGCCGCCATCTGTGCTGCCGCCATAAAGGCCGCCCATGCGGTCAATTACGTCGGGGCGGGCACCATAGAATTCATCGCCGACGCCTCGGAAGGCCTGCGCGCCGACCACATCTGGTTCATGGAAATGAACACCCGTTTGCAGGTCGAACACCCGGTCACCGAAGCGATCACCGGCGTCGATCTCGTCGAATGGCAACTCAGAATCGCTTCGGGAGAAACCCTTCCCAAGTCACAGAATCAATTGGGCTTTTCCGGCTGGTCCGTCGAAGCCCGACTCTACGCCGAAGACCCTGCCAACGCCTTCATGCCCTCGACCGGCACGCTCGAAATCTTCGATCTGCCCGAGGGCGTCCGCATCGAAACCGGCGTTCAAACCGGCGATGCCATCACCCCGTTCTACGATCCTATGATCGCCAAACTCATCGCCCACGGCGACACGCGCCAGGAGGCCATCGACCGGCTTGAAACAGCCTGCCGATCCATCGCCATCCACCCGGTCAAAACCAACGCCGCCTTCCTCGCCCGCGCGCTGTCCGAACCCGATTTTAGCGCCGGAAACATCGACACCGGTTTCATCGAACGCCACGGCGATACGCTAAATCAACCTGTCGAACCGTCCGCACAAGCCCTTGAACTTGCAGCGCAATCCATGCTGCCGCAAGGGCAGGGGGCTTGGAGCGATCTCGTCGGATTCCGCATGAATGCCGAACCGAACCGCACAATCCGCATGCGCCTGGCGTCAGCGCCAATCACGGTTTCGCTCCCCTCAGAGAGACCCCACCCCAGCACACAAGCACCGCGCATCGTCCACAAATCGCCTCACCGCACCCTCATCGCCGAGGCAGGCGAAATCTTCGCCTTCTCCCCCGACCGCACCGACGCCACCCATGGCGGCGCGGCAGCCGATGGGGCAGTTCTCGCCCCCATCCCCGGCAAGGTCACCGCCATTCCCATTGCCGTCGGCCAGCGGGTCGCAAAGGGCGAAACGCTCATCGTCCTCGAAGCGATGAAAATGGAATACACTCTGTCAGCACCCTTTGACGGCACCGTCGCCGCGATCAATGCATCGAGCGGCGAGCAAGTCACCGAAGGCACGGTTCTGGTGGAAATTGCGGAGGAAAATCAATGAGCGGGCGCTATTTCGACGATTGGTCGATCGGCGATACCATCGCCCATCCCATCCGCCGCACGGTCACCGAGGCGGACAATCTTCTCATCACCACATTGACCCACAACCCCCAGCCCCTCCACCTCGATGCCGAATACGCAAAGGGCACAGAGTTCGGCCGGATCGTCGTCAACGGCACGTTCACCTTCTCGCTGATGGTGGGCATATCGGTCGCTGAAACGACCCTCGGAACATTGATCGCCAATTTGGGCTATGACGCGGTCAGAATGCCCAAACCCGTATTCATTGGCGACACGCTGAGGATCGAATCCGAGGTGATCGACCTGCGCGCTTCCGGCAGCCGCCCCGAAGCGGGCATCGTCACCTTCGCCCATCGCGCCATCAACCAGCACGACGAAATCGTCTGCACCTGCACGCGCACCGCACTGATCCGGCGGAGGCCAAAATGAGGCTGCGCTCACTGCTCTTTGTCCCCGGAGACCGCCCGGACCGCATGGAAAAGGCGCTGAAAAGCGACGCCGATGCCGTGATCCTCGATCTTGAGGATTCGGTGCTGCCCGAGCGAAAACCCTGGGCGCGCAAGGATGTGGCGCAGTTCCTTTCGAGCGCCAGCCGCGAGGTGACGCTGATGGTCCGCGTCAATCCGCTCGGCTCCCCCGATCTCGCAGCCGACCTGGAGTCGATCCTTTCTGCCAAGCCCGACGCGCTGGTGCTGCCCAAATCGGAATCGGGAAGCTCCGTCGCCGAACTGGCCGCCATGCTGGGCCTGTCGCACATCCCGATCCTGCCCATCGCCACCGAAACCCCCAGGGCGGTGTTCGGGCTTGGCACCTATGGTGCCGTCGCCAGCCGCTTGTGCGGGTTGACCTGGGGCGCCGAGGACCTCCCCGCCGCCGTCGGCGCCACCACGGCTCGCCGCCCCGGTGGCAGTTATACGCCGCCCTACGAAATGGTGCGCAGTCTCACCCTGTTCGGCGCCCACGCGGCGGGCGTCCTGGCCATCGAGACGGTCTATCCCGATTTCATCGATACCGAAGGGCTCAGGGCATATGCGGCGCGCGCCCGCCGCGACGGCTTTTCGGGCATGATGGCCATCCATCCCACCCAGATCGCCGTCATCAACGCCGCCTTCTCCCCCACCGAAGCCGAAATCGCCCACGCAAGGGCCGTCATCGCCGCCTTTGCCGATAATCCGGGGGCCGGAACCCTCAGGCTCGAGGGCCGCATGATCGACCGCCCGCATCTCCTCGCAGCAAAGCGTCTGTTAGCCCAGCTTCCCGGCTGACCGCCATAAGGACAGACAGTCGGACGAGGCGCAGCCGAGGACCCCGCGCGACGTTTCGCGCGCCCCTCGGAGGGCCAGTGAACGGCATAGCACGGTCTTAGCGCGTCATGCCGTGAGCGGTATGGCCCGTGAGAGAAGGAAATGGACGAGGCACAGCCGAGGACCCCGGCGAACGTTTTCGCCGCGCCGTCGCAGGCGCAACGTAGGGCATAGGCGCAATTTTAGCGCCGTCATGCCCGCTGCGGTGCGCGTCGTGAGACAGATGGACGAGGCAAAACCGAGGACCCCGCGCGACGTTTCGCGCGCCCCTCGGAGGGCCAGTGAACGGCATAGCGCGGTTTTAGCGCGTCATGCCGTGAGCATTACGGCCCATGAGAGAAGGAAATGGACGAGGTAAAACCGAGGACCCCGGCGAACGTTTTCGCCGCGCCGTCGCAGGCGCAACGTAGGGCATAGGCGCGGTTTTAGCGCCGTCATGCCCGCAGTGGTACGCGCCGTGAGACAGAATAAATGGTGGAGCTGATCGGGATCGAACCGACGACCTCGTCATTGCGAACGACGCGCTCTCCCAACTGAGCTACAGCCCCATTCGAAGAGGGGTTTAGCGCAATATCGCGCAGGCTGGAAGGGGGGAATTGGAGCATTTCCTGGACAAGTTGATGCTGCCTATCCGGCTCGGACCCGCAGGGCCGAGCAAGTGAAAGGCAGAAGTGCTCCAGGACCTATTCGGTCGGCAGCGCCAGGGCGATCTGTCCCGGCAATGTCTCGACCGGCTCAAAGCGAAGATTCGTGCAATTGGCGGCAAAGACCTCGGCCCAGGCCGCGCCGCGCTGCTCTATATAGGCGATGCGGTTTGCCTCTCCCTCCAGAGTCGCCTGTTGCGCTGCGGCGCTGGCCCGTTCGGCCGCCTGCATGAAACCGTCATCTGCGAAATAATTGCAGCCCGGCACGTCAATGGTTTTCCAGGCGACAAGGGCGATGTCGATAACGTCGCGCGCGATCTGCCGGCTGAAACTCATATAGGGTGCCAGGTCCGGATCGCCGCAGACCCGCGCCGCCGCCCCGGCACGCATCTGCGCAACCCGATCGGGTGTGTCCTCGATCTCCTCGGATGCCGCGGCGACGATTTCGCGAAGCCGGATCTGGGCCGCAACCTGTTCGAGCGGTGAAAGATAGTCGATCGCGGTATCAAAGAGCGCGCATCGGGTGGTCACATCGATTCCCACCACCAGCGCTTCGGCATCGGTCATCATCTGCTCGACATCGGCGGCGTCGTCCTGGGCCACCACGCTGCCGGCCATCAGCATCGAGATAACCAGTGCCGCGCTGCACGCGCGTGACGATAATGGGGGCCAGTGGGACAATAACAAAACCTCTATAGGACCAGGCGGCGGTCCGAACTCAAGCACATCACCAATGTGGCTGTTTTGCGAAACCGGCGCGCGTCACAGTCTTTCGCAGGCGATACATAAAGGAGTCGTAAAGGCTAATTGCCTCAAATATTAACGAGTGGTTTCCGTATGTGTGGACATTTTGCAACAATGCCTTTGCAACCCGCCCGAACGGCTGTTGAACAGGGCTAACGGCTGTTGCGCGCTCAACCGGCATCGCTAGAGTGGGTCTTGCGAATCCATGCATGGGATCGTTTGTCGGTCGCAACGCGACGGCAACACACGACACCAACAATAATGTGGTCGCGTTTCGACAAACTGCCGGATAGCCCGGCACAAACAAACTGAATGACTGACTTTGGAGGTCAATTATGAAACTTAAGAGCCTTCTTCTGGGTTCTGCAGCTGTTCTGGCCCTGTCGACGGGTGCCCAGGCCGCTGATCCGATTCCGGCGACTTTTGTGTCGCTCGGCGTCTGCGATGCCTACGGCATCTCGGGCCTGACCATTGAATCCGACGACACCTGCCTGTCGATCTCGGGTGAAGTGTCCTACGAATATACGCACCAGGATTTCGATGGTGTGTACAATCCTGTTGTGAACGCTGCTGTTGATCCCGACATTATCTCTGACGTCGATTGGGAACTGGCCTTCGAGGCTACCACCCAGACGGATTCCGGCGCTGCCGTTGCCTTCATTTCATTCGTTGATGACAATGCTGATGGCGATGCCGTCGTTGTCGATCAGGCCTATGTTCAGTTCGGTGACACCACCGTTCTTTCGGCTGGCCTGAAGGATTCGATCCTCGACACCGAAGTGCTCGACCGCACTTATGGTGGCGATGCGCACGAAGATTTCGATTGGGACTTCGATGAAAACGACCTGACGAACGAAGTCGCTCAGGGCGGTCATGTCATCACCATCGAATCGCTGGTTGCAGATGGGTTCACTGTCATCGCAGGTCTTGAAGACCTGAATGACGCAGGCGCCGGCGACCCCGGCGATGGCGGCACTGCACTGCTCGGCGTCGAATATGACGGCGGCATGTTCTCGGCTGAAGCTGCCGTTCTCCTTGGCGACCTCTATGGTGCCACTGATCCGGTCAACTTCTACGCTGCTGTTTCTGCAGAGTTCGACTCGTTTGAGGCTCGCGCTAGCGTGATCTTCGATGACACCGGCGATTACATCGCTTCGCTCGGTGCCACGGCAACCCTCGACATGTTCACTCTCGACGCTGATGCCTACTTCCGCGACAACAGCGACTGGGGCATTGCTGGCGAAGGTTCGTTCGACGCCACTGAAACCGTTGCTGTTTACATCGGCGCCGGCTACCAGGAAGTAGCAGCCGTTGACATCTTCACCGTTTACGGTGGTGTTGACGCTGACGTCACCGAAACCATCACTGCCAACGCTGAACTCGGCTACACCGACAACGGTGGCGCTGACTACATCTACGGCGCTGCTGGCCTGACCTACGCTCCCGGCGGCGGTTTCGAAACCAGCCTGAACGTGTTCGCCGACACCGACGACCACTACAAGCTGACCTTCGAAGCTTCCAAAGAGTTCTAAGAACTCTTCGCCTCGAGGCGATTTTTGGAAAGGCCCGGCATTTGCCGGGCCTTTCTTTTTTGCGTTCGGCCCATTTGCCCAGGAAATCAGGGCGTGCAATGGCTTCGCTACAGCCCGAAATGCTTTACACTCATGGCCCGATTACCGAGTCGACCGACATTGCCGCCTCGCGGCGCAAACTTATTGGCTTTGAATGATTTTTCCCCGCCTTCTGTCATTTACCGTACCAGCTTTCGTCTTGCTGACCCCAACCCAAGCGGCCCTCGCGCAGTATCAGTCACTCGATCAGACGGTGGAGAACGGCGCTGAATCCGGAGAACCCTTCGCCTGGGCCATCCGGATCGATGCCGGCGAGCCCACGCTGACCGGAAACGTGCCCTACGCTTCGGTTGCCACCATCCTGGCCGAGCGGGCAGGGAGCGACGACGATGGCATGACGATTGCCGAAGGCGCGCCCCTTGGCTTTTTGCGCGACGCCATGAAGGCCATCGCAGCGAGCGAAATGATGGTTGACGGTTCGATCGCCTATGATGAAGGGGAATGGAGCGTTTCGGGTACTCTGGCGCCCGATCAGGATATCGCGGCACTGACCGACGTGCTTGGTTCTTCAGTCGGCACCGGACCCGAATGGGTCGTCGCGGTCGAAACATCCGGCCCGAACCAGGAGCAAGCCGCTCAACCCGCCGATCCGCTTGCGCAGGACATCGTGGAGTCGGTTGAAAATCTGCTTGAGGAAAATACCGTTGAGACTGGAGATACAACAGAAAACGGCGACGCCGGTGCGCCTGAGCCCGAACCGCTCGAAAATGAGACGGACGCCGCCCCCCAATTGACTGCGGAGGCCAGCGAGCCGGCCGACGATGCGGCACAGCTCCAGCAAGACCCTGAGCCCGCACCCGCCGACAATCCAATCGTCCAGAACGATGCATCGGCAAAACCGCCTGTCGCCCCGGCCGATACTGCAACCACAAACACAAACACCGACCTGTCGGCCCAGGCAGCTCAGTGCCGCGAGCAGGTCACAGCGCTCACCGCGAACAACCCGATATCATTTGCTTCGGGCCGTACGGCGCCGACCGCGGCTTCGGAAGGCGTGATCGCCGAAATCGCCGGCATACTGGCCGTTTGCCCTTCGCTGCCTGTTTATGTAGAAGGACATACCGACGCCGATGGGCGCGCCGAAACCAATCTCGTCCTGTCCCTCAGCCGTGCCGAGGCCGTGGTCGACCGGCTGGTGGAGCAGGGGATCGACCCGCAGCGCCTTTTCGCCGTCGGTTATGGGGCAAGCCTTCCCGTCGCATCCAACGATACGGCGGCTGGCAAGGCTAAAAACCGGCGCATCGTCTTCAGCTTCGAGGATATTGCGCAATAGCATAATGGGTTGTGCGCACCCGCTATCGACGCGCACCGATTGGGGAAGAGGGGCTTGGCAGTGAGTGACATTGCGTATCTGATTGCTATCAACTGGCCGTTTCTGGTGCTGGCCGTGCTGATCGGCATCGCGACCGGCTGGTATGGCGCACCCGAAGATCGCGGCTGAAGGCAACACCCATGGATCCCACGCCCCACATCATTCCCAACGCCCTGCTGCTGCTCGCCGCCTTTTTCATCGGCTGCCTTGTAGGCTTCATGCTTAAACGCATGCTCGGCCCGCGCCGGCAGACAGCGTCGGCCCCGCAGCCCGATCAACAGCAAGCGGCCGGGTCCTCGGCCACCCGCGACCTCGGCGATCCAGCCCTCGGCCTGCTCGACGGTCCCATTGGTGGGCAAGCCGATGACCTCAAGAAAATCAAGGGCATCGGCCCCAAACTTGAATCGGTTCTGCACGACAACGGCGTCTATCATTTCAGCCAGATTGCCGCCTGGAACGCCAAATCCATCACCATGATGAACGCCCGCCTGTCCTTCAAGGGACGCATCGAACGCGAAAAATGGGTGTCTCAGGCCAAGGCGCTGGTCAAGGCCAATAAGTCGTAGGCGGCTTGCGCGTCAGCTTTGCTCGTCGTCTGCCCGGCAGATATCGCGCAAGAACGCCGCTATGGCCTCATGCTCCTCGGAATCGTCGAGCAGCGCCGGTGATCCCCGGTCGGAGATGACCAGAGTGGCCGCATCGCGCCGACGATGCGTCATTTCATCGTATGTGGCCCGCCGCACCTGGTCGGTCAGTTGCGAGCGCACGATCATCAGCGGCGCGTGCGAGAGCGTGTCGAACAATCGCCATTGCGGTTCGAGAACATCGTCGAACTCGAACTGTTCGAGCTGCTCGATCAACTGGCTGTCGAAAAGCGCGCGCAGCTTCCCGCGTTCATCCTGGGCATAAATGCGCTGCGCGAACCCATCGAGCCGCACTTCGGATTCGCCCGGATAGTCGGTGCTCAAGATCTTGCGCAGGGCGGCACTGACCGCCGCAGGCGATTTGAGCGCCGCCAGATGACGAAAATTGTTGCGCGTGCGCACCAGGCCGCGCGGATCGGTCACCGGGCCCGCATCGATCAGGATCGTCCCGGCAACCGCGAGCGGCCGGCGGCCGGCAATGACCATCGCCACCTGACCGCCATGGCCTTCGCCGGCCACAACGGCGCGCGGCACATCGAGCGCCGCCATCACATCGAGCACGCAATCGGCATCGGCCAGCGTGGAATAGCGGGCTCCCTTGCCCAGATAGGACGAGCGCCCCCGGCCGGGCAGGTCGATCAGGATAAAGGCGAAACCGGTATCGGGCAGGCGGTTGATGGCGCGCGGCAGCGCGGCGAAATCGGACATGTTGCGCACATAGCCCGGCAGGCAGACGATCGGGGGCACATCGTCGGCGATCTCGCCGTGAATGTGAACGGCGATCCTGGTGTGGGCCGCTCCGCAAACGATCGTCCGGACCGGCAGATCGGAAAAAAGCGGTGTTTGAGGCAGGGGAGTTGCGCGCTTGAACATGATGCTTCATACCACGCCCGGCGGCGCAGACAATCGTGGTAACATCAGGCCCTGGCCCCGTCTTGTCGCGCCACGCAAGTGCCACTATGGTGCGCCAGTTTTGGGGGTGACAAAACCGTCATCCCGCGCCATCAAGAAACACCCCGTTAGGGATCAAGCGCGATAATCTCGTTAAGGGCGGCTGCCAGGCGCGCCATCTGTCGAAAATCAAGGACTGTCTCACATGTTTTCCGGGTCGATCACGGCGTTGGTAACGCCGTTCCATAAGGGTGCTGTTGATGAAGACGCCATGGCGCGCTTCGTCAAATGGCAGATCGAGGAAGGCACCAACGGCCTGGTTCCGGTGGGTACCACGGGCGAGAGCCCGACGGTCAGCCACGAGGAACATCGCCGCGTCATCGAGATTGCCATTGAAGTGGCCGACAAGCGTGTTCCCGTCATTGCCGGTGCGGGTTCCAATTCCACGCGCGAGGCCATTCATCTGGCCGAATTTGCCGAACAGGCCGGGGCAGATGGCATCCTCACCATCGTGCCCTATTACAACAAGCCCAATCAGGAGGGCCTGTTTCAGCATTTTTCGGCCATCGCCAAGGCAACTAGCCTGCCGGTCATTCTCTATTCGGTGCCCGGTCGCACCGTTGTCGATATCAACGTCGAGACCATGAAGCGTCTGCGCGATGCCTGCCCCAATATCGTTGGGGTCAAGGACGCGACCGCGGATATGAGCAAGGCGACCATGACGCGCGCTGCGCTCGGCTCGGACTTCATCATGCTCTCGGGCGAGGATATCACCGCGCTCGGGTTCAATGCCCATGGGGGCAGGGGGTGCATTTCGGTCACCTCCAATGTCGCGCCCCGGCTCTGCTCGGCGTTTCAGGCCGCCTGTCAGGCCGGCGATTTCGGCACGGCACTCACCATTCAGGACCGGCTTGCGCCGCTCCATAAGGCACTGTTTATCGAGCCCAACCCCCAGGGCGTCAAATACGCCGCATCAAAGCTGGGTCTGTTCGGCGACGAAATCCGGCTGCCCCTCGTCCCGGTGACCGAGACCACGCGCGCCGCGATCGACGCCGCCCTGGTCCACGCCGGGCTCATCAACTGATCGATAGAGAATGGCACCAAAGAAAGAAAAAGGTCTGCTCGAAACCGGCATGGTGGCTGAAAACCGCCGGGCCCGGTTCGACTATGAGGTTCTCGACACCATCGAGGCCGGCATCGTGCTGCGCGGGACAGAAGTGAAATCTCTGCGCAACGGCAAGGCCCAGATCGCCGAATCCTACGTGTCGCCCGAGGGTGGGGAACTTTGGCTCATCAACGCCAACATCCCCGAATACGTGCAGGCCAACCGCTTCAACCACGACGAAAAGCGCCGCCGCAAGCTGCTGGTCTCGCATCGCGAACTCGAAAAACTCGCCAAGGGCGTCGAGCGGCAGGGCAACACCATCGTGCCCTTGAAGCTCTATTTCAACGAGCGCGGCATGGCCAAACTGCTGATCGGGCTTGCCAAGGGCCGCAAGTCCCACGACAAACGCGACGTCCAGAAAGATCGCGACTGGGCCCGCGACAAGCAGCGAATATTGAAGCAGGGCTGATCCCGCTTGAGAGGGGCGGGCCTTCTCGATTGCCGAGTGTACTGGATCCCGGATCAAGTCCGGGATGACCGGAGGAGAAGGGGCGAGCTATAGAAAAATGGCGTCGACTTCTGCCAATTGGTCAGTCTTGCTTTTCCCGAGCCCAACCTCCCCACCACCGTCATCCCGGCCTTGAGCCGGGATCCAGTACCCCCAACGTCGGAAATGGGTGCTCAGCCTTCTGCCGTTATCGCCGCCTTCGCCTTGCCCATCGCGTCCTCGAACATTTCCGTCGTCAGCCTCCCCGTATTGGTGTTGTAGCGCGAGCAATGGAAGCTATCGATCAGCGTCCGCCCGTCGCTCAACTGATGCTCGCGTCCATGGCCGAACGGGAAGGCGGCCCGGCGTTCTCCCAACGCACTGAGCAGCGATTCATGGGCGATGCGGCCCAGCGCAAAGAACGCTTTTGCCTGCGGGTTGGCCGCGATTGTCGCAGAAAGAAATTGGCGACAGGTGGCGATTTCCGCTCCCGTTGGCTTGTTCTGCGGCGGGACGCAACGCACGGAATTGACGATCAGCGTATCGACGAGCTGCAGACTGTCATTGGGATCGGCCTCGAACTCGCCGGTCGCCAGGCCGAATTTCTTGAGCGTCGCATAAAGCAGGTCCCCGGCGTAATCGCCGGTAAACGGGCGCCCGGTCCTGTTCGCCCCGCGCAGTCCCGGCGCCAGCCCCACAATCAGCAGGCGCGGGGCAACATCGCCCCAATTGTCCACCGGCGCGTTGTGCCAATCAGGAAACTGTTGCCGGTTGATATGCCGGAACTCGGCCAGCCGCGGACAGAGCGGGCAATCGGATGGTGGGTTGGTCTGAAGCGCCAAGGTCGTCTCGCTCAAGAATCAGGGCGAAACATCCTCTCTGGCCGCCTGCTGGCGGTCAACCTGCGGGCGTCCCACGGTCTTGGCCAGGGTGGCGATCTCGAGGAAATAATCGGCCTGCCGCCGCAGGTCGTCCGAAATCATCGGGGTTGGCGTCGTCAGCGTCGAAGCGACGGTGACTTTCTTGCCGCGCCGCTGTAGGGCCGCGACGAGGGCCGTGAAATCGCCGTCGCCCGAAAACAGAACCAGATGATCGTAATGGGTGGACATCTCGAGCGCATCGATGGCCAGTTCGATATCCATATTGCCCTTGATCTTGCGCCGCCCCTGCGCGTCGATAAATTCCTTGGCGGGCTTGGTCACCACCGTGTAGCCATTGTAGTCGAGCCAGTCGATCAGCGGGCGGATCGAGGAGTACTCCTGATCCTCCACAAGCGCGGTGTAATAATAGGCGCGCAACAGATAGGCGGTGTCCTGAAACTCGCTCAGCAATCGCTTGTAGTCGATATCAACGCCAAGCGCTCGGGACGTGGCGTAAAGGTTGGCGCCGTCTATGAACAGCACGACCTTTTCCCTGGAATCGAACATATGGACAAAAGCTCCAAAACAAAAAACGGGCGGAAAAATTTGCAAGCACGTATCTGGCTCAACGCCGCAGGGGCGAAAGAAGTTCACCCGGGGCGCAAATTAACATCGCCCGGCAGGGCAAACGCCCGCTTGTCATCGCCATAGCCCTCGTGTAAGAGAACGGGCAACTCCCCTAAAGCAATGGAGACCGGCTGTGGCACGCGTCACCGTAGAAGATTGCATTGAAAAGATTCCGAACCGCTTCGAGCTGGTTCTTGCGGCCGCCCATCGCGCCCGCATGATCTCCTCTGGCGGCCAGATCACCGTGGATCGCGACAACGACAAGAACCCCGTCGTCGCCCTGCGTGAGATCGGCGATGGCACCATTTCGCC